>NZ_JAJEQE010000019.1 GCF_020687205.1 Hominisplanchenecus faecis | reverse complement strand
GGCGGCTAACAGGCGAGCGAACCGAACAGGAAACGCAGCGTGTCAGGAGATTGTTTTCGAATCATCATGGCGTTATACTTTTTTTAATCATTTCTATGGCGTTCATTTGCACATTTACACAAACCTCCGCCACAACTTTTTATTTATCTCTCCAGATAATACGTCCTTTTGACAGGTCATACGGAGACATTTCTACTGTTACTTTGTCACCCGGAAGGATACGGATAAAGTTCATTCTCAGCTTACCGCTGATATGAGCCAGTACCACATGTTTGTTTTCCAGTTCTACACGGAACATTGCATTTGGCAGTTTCTCCAGTACTGTTCCTTCCACCTCAATTACATCTGCTTTCGACATCGTGAACCTCCTTCATTTTATAATCTTTCAGAATTGATCTGATTTTCTCATCTCTCAATGCTTCTCCATTCCAGTTTGCCAGTGCTTCCGGAATTTTGTGAATAATCTGGATATGTTTCTTATTCTTTTTCTTTGGACTGTCAAACTTTCTCAGTCGCCCATCACAGAGGTAAACAAAATCTCCTTCTGTCCGGCAGACCAGATACAAAGTTTTCGCATCATGTCCGGCCTTTGAGCGGGCAAGCATCCCGCACATTATCTGTTCCATGATTTCTCCTTACTCTCTGTATAAGGTCAGGATTTCCGGCTCACCGTCGGTAATCAGGATCGTGTTCTCATAATGTGCTGAATACTGACCGTCTTCTGTTGCAACTGTCCAGTCATCGTCTTTCCAGTAGACATCTTTTCGTCCCATGTTGATCATTGGCTCTACTGCCAGTGTCATACCTGGAACCAGTTTGATTCCGCGTCTCTTCTGTCTGAAGTTTGGAATTTCCGGATCTTCATGCAGGTTGCGTCCGATTCCGTGTCCGCAAAGCTCTTCTACAACTCCGTAACCAAAGCTTTCTGCATAATCTCCGATTGCAGCTCCGATCTCATTTAAATGATAACCGGCTTTTGCGTATTTGATTCCTTCAAAGAAACTCTGTTTTGTCACATCCATCAGCTTCTGTGCTTCCGGTGATACCTTGCCGACTGCGTGGGTTCTGGCTGCATCGGAATGAAATCCTTTGTAGATCAGACCTGCATCCAGACTTACGATATCGCCTTCCTGCAGAATACGATGTTTGCTTGGAATACCATGCACTACTTCATCGTTTACAGAAACGCAGATAGAAGCAGGATAGCCATTATAATGAAGAAAGTTTGGAATACCGCCAAGGCTTCTGATCAGTTTTTCGCCCAGTCGGTCAATATCCAAAGTAGAAATCCCCGGTCTGATTGCCTCTTCCAGTTCTTTATGAACAATGGAAAGTCTCCTGCAGGATTCTCTCATAAGTTCGATTTCGTGTGCAGATTTTATTGATACTGACATCTTTTTTACTCTCCTAACACCTTAACAATTGCCTGGAATACATCTTCCATATCAACTGTGCCGTCAACTTCACGCAGTGCTCCGGCCTTCTTATAGTAATCAATCAATGGCTGAGTCTGTTCATGGTATACATCCAGACGTTTCTTAACGGTTTCCGGTTTGTCATCATCACGCAGAATCAGTTTTTCGCCGCAGGAATCGCAGGTATCTTCCAGCTTCGGTGCGTTAAATACTACATGATAAGTAGCTCCGCAGCCAACGCATGCTCTTCTGCCGCCCATACGGTTAATGATGTTGTCATCCGGTACTTCAACGTTGATCGCATAGTCAATTTTGTCGTTCAGTTTCGCAAGTGCTGCATCCAGTGCTTCTGCCTGAGGAATGGTTCTCGGGAATCCGTCCAGTACATAACCTTTTGCACAGTCTGCCTGCTGAACTCTGTCCACTACCAGATCCACTACCAGTTCATCCGGAACAAGCAGTCCCTGATCCATATAAGTTTTCGCTTTCTTTCCAAGCTCTGTACCGTTTTTGATATTGGCACGGAAAATATCTCCTGTAGAGATGTGCGGAATCTCATATTTTGCCGCGATCTTTTTTGCCTGTGTTCCTTTTCCTGCACCAGGTGCACCTAACATAATGATTTTCATAGTAAAATACCCCCATTTCGCTTTTTATGTAAATGCTGTTTTAAGCAACATTTTTAATTTTTCCCATAACGCAGTTTAGTGCGCAATCTCATCTGTCAAGATCTTAACGATCTGGCAGATGAGACGCACACTTTTATTCACTCAAGAATCCTCGATAATTGCGTACAAGCATCTGGGACTCAATCTGCTTTAATGTTTCAAGCACAACGCCAACGATAATGATGATGGATGTTCCTCCGAAAGATACGGAAGCTCCAAAAGCACCATTGAATACGATTGGGATCGTGCAGACGATCAGAAGTCCAATAGCTCCAATAAAGATAATATAGTTCAGGATCTTCTCCAGATAATCCTGAGTCGGTTTACCCGGACGAATACCCGGGATAAATCCACCCTGTTTTTTCATATTGTCTGCTACTTCAATCGGGTTGAAGGTGATAGAAGTATAGAAATATGCGAAGAATACGATCATAACCGCATACAGGACAAATCCCAGTGTATAAACTGGATTTGACAGGCTAAACCAGTTCTGCTGGCTTAATCCTTTCAAAATCTTGGATCCGATACCATTTCCGTTTCCTCTTCCCATGAATGCCGCAATGATAGATGGCATGGACATCAGAGAAGAAGCAAAGATAACAGGAATAACACCTGCTGTATTTACTTTCAGCGGAATGCTGGATGACTGACCGCCAACCATTTTTCTTCCCTGCATTTTCTTTGCGTACTGAACCGGAATATTTCTTGTTGCACCGTTCAGCAGGATAACCAGCACTACGGTAACAACGATAACTGCAAGAATGATCACAGCTGCAAGAGCACCTTTGGCAACCGTCTGCGGTTTTATAAATGTCTCATACAGTGTTGTGATGTCGCTCGGAACACGGGACAGAATGTTGATCATCAGGACGATAGAAATACCATTTCCAACGCCTTTTTCTGTAATTCTCTCACCAACCCACATCAGGAATGCGGAACCTGCAGTCAGAGATACAACAACTGTGATAACGTTCATGGCTGTCATATCCGGAATAAGTCCCTGACGGCCAAATCCGATAACCATGGCGATACTTTCCAGCAGAGCCAGACCTACGGTCACATAACGTGTGATAGCTGTCAGTTTTTTTCTTCCCTCTTCGCCATCCTTCTGCATCTCTTCCAGTTTCGGGATTGCGATCGTCAGAAGTTCAATAATGATGGATGACGTAATGTAAGGGGTAATATTCAATGCAAAAATTGACATCTCTTCAAAAGATCCACCGGTAAATGCATCAAAGAAGTTGAATGCATCTCCCACCTGCTGTGAGAACCAGTTTGCAAAGTAAGATCTGTCAACGCCAGGTATTGGCAGCTGGGAACCCAGCCTTACCACTACCAGCATTAAAAAGGTGTAAAAGATTTTTGAACGAATATCTTTTACCTTAAATGCATTACGCAATGTTTGAAACATTAGATCACCTCTGCTTTTCCACCGAGTGCTTCTATCTTAGCTTTTGCGCCTTCGCTGAAAGCGTTTACTTTAACAGTAAGCTTTTTGGTCAGTTCTCCGTTTCCTAAGATTTTAACGCCGTCTTTTGCGTCTTTGATCACACCGGCTTCAATCAGAGTTGCAATGGTAACTTCTGTATCATTGTCAAATCTCTCTAATGCACTTACGTTTACAGCTTCGATATCCTTGGAGTTTCTGTTAGTGAAACCTCTCTTCGGGATACGTCTGTACAGCGGCATCTGTCCACCTTCAAATCCTACTCTTGGTGCACCAGAACGTGCCTTCTGACCTTTGTGGCCTTTACCAGCTGTTTTTCCGTTTCCTGAACCATGTCCACGTCCACGACGGAAATTATCGTTATGTGTAGAACCTGCAGCAGGCTTTAAATTAGATAAATCCATTTCGACACCTCCTATATTGATTTACGCTTCTTCTACCTTTACCAGATGCTGAACCTGCTTTACCATACCCAGTGTTGCAGCATTGTTCGGCAGTTCAACTGTCTTGTTCAGTTTTCTAAGTCCCAGAGCCTCAACCGTTGCACGATGCTTCGGTTTTGCGGAAATCGGGGATTTTACTAAAGTAACTTTTAATGTATCTGCCATTTTTCAAATCCTCCTTATGCCAGAATTTCGTCAACAGATTTGCCGCGAAGTCTTGCTACTTCTTCCGGACTCTTCAGGCTCTTCAGAGCTTCCATTGTAGCCAGAACTACGTTCTGTTTGTTGTTAGATCCCAGAGATTTTGTACGGATGTTTTTGATACCAGCCATTTCCAGTACGTTACGTGCCGGACCACCGGCGATAACTCCGGTACCTTCCGGGGATCTCTTCAGCAGTACGGAAGCACCACCGAATTTTCCTGTATAATCATGTGGAATACTTGCATTTTCATCCAGGTCAACTTTGATCAGTTTCTTTGCTGCATCTTCTTTTCCTTTGCGGATCGCTTCCGGAATTTCAGCTGCTTTACCCAGACCTGCTCCAACGTGTCCATTGCCGTCACCTACAACTACTAAAGCTGTGAAACGCATGTTACGTCCGCCCTTAACAACTTTTGTAACTCGTTTAATAGATACAACTTTTTCGTTCAGCTCTAACTGACTGGCATCGATAAGTGTATGTTTCATCGTTCTTCCTCCTTGTCCTAGAATTCAAGACCAGCTTCTCTAGCTGCATCTGCTAATGCTTTGACTTTACCCTGATAAATGAAGCCGCCTCTATCGAAGACAACAGTGGTGATGCCCTTCTCTAAAGCTTTCTTTGCAATTACTGTTCCCAGATATGCTGCAGCATCAACGTTATTGGTTTTTTCCAGCTCTGCCTTTACATCTTTCTGCAGTGTGCAGGCAGATACAAGAGTGTTTCCAACTGTATCGTCAATAATCTGAGCATACATATGATTATTACTTCTGAACACAGCCAGACGTGGTCTTTCAGCTGTACCACTGAAACGGTTACGCTGTCTTCTGTGCTTTTTCTCACGAATTTTTGTTCTTGATTCTTTGCTAACCATTTTCACACTCTCCTTAATTATTTCTTACCAGTCTTACCAACTTTACGTCTGATTACTTCATCAGCATACTTAATACCTTTACCCTTGTAAGGTTCCGGTGCTCTCTTTTCTCTGATTTCAGCTGCGTACTGGCCAACTTTTTCTTTGCTGATACCTTTAACAACAATCTTGTTTCCGTCAACTGTTGTCTCAAGTCCTTCCGGATCTTCCATCTCTACCGGATGAGAATATCCAAGGGACAGTACCAGTTTTTTACCCTGTTTCTGAGCTCTGTAACCAACACCGTTAACTTCCAGAACTTTTTCATAGCCTTCGCTTACACCAACTACCATGTTGTGGATCAGTGTTCTTGTCAGACCATGCAGGGATTTCATCTTCTTTAAATCGTTCGGTCTTGTAACAACTACGTGACCATCTTCGATCTTGATTTCCATTTCAACAGGTAACTCTCTTACCAGAGTTCCTTTTGCACCTTTAACTGTAACTTTATTGCCTTCTGCAATATCAACTGTTACACCAGCCGGGATAGCTACCGGCATTCTTCCGATACGTGACATGTATCTTTCCTCCTTACTTAAATTTTCGGAAAGGATCCTGTGCCCTTTCTGTTTTCAGTAAATTACTGCAAATAAGTTGCTTTCGCTAAGCGGGATCTTCCCTCAACTAAACTCGTACTGCACCTTTCGGTTTGCACTCATTAAGTTGCTTTCGGCCTACCAAACGAATGCCAGAACTTCTCCACCTACCTGAAGTTTACGAGCTTCTTTGTCAGTGATAACGCCCTGGTTTGTAGACAGGATTGCAATACCCAGTCCGCCCAGTACTCTTGGCAGTTCATCCTTACCTGCGTATACACGAAGACCAGGTTTGGAGATTCTCTTGATACCTGTGATAACTTTTTCGTTTTTGTCAACACCATATTTCAGTTCAATATGGATTGTTTTGAAGATACCATCTTCTACCAGATCGTATTTTTTAATGTATCCTTCGTCTACCAGAATGTTTGCGATAGCAATTTTCATTTTGGAAGCCGGTACATCTACTGTGTCATGTTTAGCAGTGTTTGCGTTACGGATTCTTGTAAGCATATCTGCGATTGGATCGCTCATTGTCATGTAAGTTTCCTCCTCTTCTCAGACTTTACATGTATTTTTATACGGTACACACTGTCAGTATACCGCATCACCGCCGGAATAACAAGCACATTACATGCCTGAATTCCCTTTGCCGGTGAATCTTTTTGGTATATCCTACAGTTTATTGATTCCTGCGTAAGCTGCAGGGCATTATTTATCTTACCAGCTTGCTTTTTTAACGCCTGGGATCTCTCCCTTGTAAGCCAGTTCACGGAAGCAGATTCTGCAGATTCCGTATTTTCTTAAGTATGCGTGTGGACGACCACAAATTCTGCAACGGTTATATTCTCTTGTGGAGAATTTCTGTTTACGCTGCTGTTTGATTTTCATTGCTGTCTTAGCCATGAAATTTCCCTCCTAACTATTTTGCAAACGGCATGTTGAACTGAGTTAATAATTCGCGAGCTTCTTCATCTGTCTTGGCAGTTGTTACGAAAATAACATCCATACCTCTTACCTTATCGACCTTATCATACTCGATTTCAGGGAAAATTAACTGTTCTTTGATACCCAGAGCATAGTTACCTCTGCCGTCAAATGCATTAGGATTTACACCTCTGAAGTCACGTACTCGTGGCAGTGACAGGTTGATGAGGCGGTCTACGAACTCATACATTTTTTCGCCGCGCAGTGTTACTTTGCATCCGATTGGCATGCCTTCACGGATTTTAAAGTTAGCAACGGAGTTTTTAGCTCTTGTCAGAACTGCTTTCTGACCAGTAATGGTTTCCATATCTTTTACAGCTGCTTCCAGAAGTTTAGCGTTTTCTTTTGCTTCGCCAACACCCATGTTGATAACAACTTTGTCAAGCTTCGGAACTTCCATGATGTTCTTGTATCCGAATTTTTTCATTAATGCGTCTACGATCTCGTTCTGGTATTTCTCTTTCAGTCTACTCAACTTTTGCGACCTCCTCTCTCAATTAATCAATTACGTCGCCAGTTTTCTTGGCAAAACGAACTTTTTTGTCGCCGTCCATCTTGAATCCGATTCTTGTCGGCTGACCTTTGTGCAGGTACATTACGTTTGAAACTGCGATATAAGCTTCTGTTTCAACGATTCCGCCCTGCTGGTTAGCTGCTGACGGTTTTGTGTGCTTTGTAACCATGTTTACACCTTCAACCAGAACTCTGTGGTTCTTTGTGTCAACTGCGATTACTTTGCCTTCTTTATCTTTATCTTTACCGGCGATTACTTTAACGGTATCACCTTTTTTAATTTTATAAGCTGACATCTGGTACCTCCTTATAATACTTCCGGAGCCAGTGAAACAATTTTCATAAACTGTTTTTCACGAAGCTCTCTGGCTACTGGTCCAAAAATACGGGTTCCTCTTGGAGTTTTGTCATCTTTAATAATAACTGCAGCGTTCTCATCGAATCTGATGTAGGAACCATCCTTACGGCGTGTTTCTCTAACTGTACGAACAACTACTGCTTTTACAACATCACCTTTTTTAACAACACCGCCTGGTGTTGCATCTTTAACCGTAGCTACGATTACATCACCAATGCTTGCATATCTTCTGGTAGATCCGCCCATAACTCTGATACACAGAATCTCTTTTGCACCAGTGTTATCAGCCACCTTCAGTCTACTTTCCTGCTGGATCATGCTGATATACCTCCTATATACTATTTCACTTTTTCGACGATTTCAACAAGTCTCCATCTCTTGTCCTTGGACAGCGGTCTTGTTTCCATAACCTTTACTGTATCACCAATGCTGCACTCGTTGTTTTCATCATGTGCTTTTAATTTATATGTGTCTTTCACGATCTTTTTGTAAAGCGGATGTTTTACATGCTCTTCGATAGCAACTACGATTGTTTTATCCATCTTATTGCTTACGACCTTGCCGACACGAGTTTTTCTAAGATTTCTTTCCATCTTTAACCATTGCTCCTTTCTAGCAGAATGTTACCGTTGATTATTCAGCTTTCTCTGTAATAACGGACTGGATTCTTGCAATGTTTCTGCGAACTTCTTTGATTCTGCTTGTATTGTCCAACTGATTTGTTGCGTTCTGGAATCTCAGGTTGAAGAGTTCCTTTTTAGCAGCTACTAATTCTTCATTCAATTCTGCAGCTGATTTCGTTCTTAAATCTTCTACATACTTATTAATTTTCACTGTTATCACCGCCTTCTAAATCTGCCTTGGCAACGATCTTACATCTGCAAGGTAATTTATGCATAGCAAGACGTAATGCTTCACGAGCAACTTCTTCCGGAACTCCTGCAAGTTCAAACATTACACGGCCCGGTTTAACTACTGCTACCCAGTATTCCAGAGTTCCTTTACCGGAACCCATACGGGTTTCAGCTGGTTTTGCAGTTACAGGTTTGTCTGGGAAAATTTTGATCCAAACTTTACCACCACGTTTGATGTAACGAGTCATAGCAACACGGGCTGCCTCGATCTGGTTGGATCTGATCCAGCATGGATCTAAAGCGACAAGACCATATTCACCATTTGTAATTTTATTTCCTCTAAGCGCTTTACCAGCCATGGAGCCACGGAACTGTTTACGACGCTTTACTCTTTTTGGCATTAACATTATTTATCGCTCCCTTCCTTATTGCCTTTCGTTGGAAGAACTTCGCCTTTGTAGATCCAAACTTTAACGCCAAGTTTGCCGTAAGTTGTATCTGCTTCAGCAAATCCATAGTCAATATCTGCTCTCAATGTCTGCAGTGGAATAGTACCTTCGCTGTAGAACTCTGTACGAGCCATATCAGCTCCGCCAAGACGGCCGGATACGGAAGTCTTGATACCCTTTGCTCCTGCTTTCATAGAACGTCCCATTGTAGATTTCATAGCACGTCTGAAGGAAACACGGTTTTCAAGCTGCAGAGCGATGTTCTCAGCTACCAGCTGTGCGTCTCTGTCCGGTCTCTTAACTTCTTTGATATCGATAATCAGCTTCTTAGAAGTGAGTTTCTGAGCTTCTGCTTTTACTTTTTCGATTTCAGAGCCGCCTTTACCGATAACAACACCCGGTTTAGCAGTGTAAATGATAACTTTTACTCTGTCGGAAGCTCTCTCGATTTCGATTTTTGCAACTCCTGCGCTGTACAGTTTTTTCTTGAGGTATGTTCTGATCTTATGATCTTCTACCAGATAATCAGCGAAGTCAGCTTCAGCATACCATTTAGAATTCCAGTCTTTAATAACACCGACTCTCAGGCCGTGTGGATTAACTTTCTGTCCCATGCTTTACCTCCCTATTTCTCATTAAGCACGATGGTGATGTGGCTCATTCTCTTTTCGATTCTGTAAGCTCTGCCCTGTGCTCTTGGTCTGATTCTCTTCATTGTAGGTCCTTTATTTGCGTAACATTCCTCAACATAAAGGTTTTCAACACTCATACCGTTGTTGTTTTCAGCGTTTGCAATTGCTGATTTTAATAATTTTGCAATCAGCTCAGATGCATATCTTGGATTGTAAGTTACAATACCAAGTGCTGTCTGAACATCTTTGCCTCTAATAGCATCCAATACGAAGCATGCTTTCTGAACAGAGACTCTGGCGTAAGATAACTTAGCTGACGGTCTTGTGTCCTTCTGAGCATTTCTTTCTCTCTTTATCTGGGATCTATGTCCTTTAGCCATAGATATAACCTCCTTTTCGACTGATTATCCGATTCTAGCGAACGCCAGATTTTTTCTCGTCCTTACCATGTCCTCTGTAGGTTCTGGTTGCTACGAACTCTCCGAGTTTGTGTCCAACCATATCCTCTGTAACATATACAGGAACATGTTTTCTTCCGTCATGAACAGCAATTGTATGTCCTACGAACTGTGGAAAGATTGTAGAACGGCGTGACCAGGTTTTGATAACCTGTTTGCTGCCTGCTGCGTTCATGGCATCTACCTTTTTCAGTAAGCTTGCATCAGCAAATGGTCCTTTTTTCAGTGAACGTGCCATGGATTCAACCTCCTATATCCTATTTATTATTCAGCGCTTTTCCGTCTCTTCTTCTTACGATCAGCTTGTTAGACTGTTTGTTTTTCTTTCTTGTCTTCAAGCCAAGTGCAGGTTTGCCCCAAGGTGTGCATGGACCTGGACGACCGATACCGGTCTTACCTTCTCCACCTCCGTGTGGATGGTCATTCGGGTTCATTACGGAACCACGAACAGTAGGTCTGATACCCATGTGACGTTTTCTTCCGGCTTTACCGATGTTGATCAGGTTGTGTTCTCCGTTTCCAACTACACCGATGGTTGCACGGCAGTTGATCGGAACCATTCTCATTTCACCTGAAGGCAGACGCAGTGTTGCGTATTTTCCTTCTTTAGCCATAACCTGTGCGCCGTTTCCTGCGGAACGAACCAGCTGTCCGCCTTTTCCAGGATACAGTTCGATGTTGTGTACCATAGTACCAACCGGGATAGCAGACAGAGGCAGGCAGTTACCTGGTCTTACTTCTGCTTCAGCACCACTCATAACTTTCATGCCGACTTTCAGTCCGGCCGGTGCCAGGATGTATGCTTTTTCACCGTCTGCGTAGCAGATCAGTGCGATATTAGCTGTTCTGTTCGGATCGTATTCGATACCGATAACTTTTGCTGCGATTCCGTCTTTCTTTCTCTTGAAATCTACCAGTCTGTATTTTCTTCTATTTCCGCCTCCGCGGTGTCTTACTGTGATCTTACCCTGATTGTTACGTCCGGAGTTTTTGCTCAGAGATACTACCAAGCTTTTCTCAGGAGTCGTTTTTGTAATTTCAGAGAAATCAGATCCAGTCATCTGTCTTCTGGAAGGTGTATATGGGTTATATGTTTTAATTCCCATTGTTGTTTCTCCTTTCAACTATTTATTGTCACGCTTAGCCTGCGTATATCGTTTGATTAAGTCAGATCTTAGAGTCCCTGGAAGATTTCGATATCTTTGCTGTCCTCTGTCAGAGCAACGATTGCCTTTTTGCTCTTAGCTGTTTTTCCGACTGTCATACCACGTCTTCTCTTCTTGCCGTCGATGTTCATGGTATTTACGCTTTTTACTTTTGTTCCTTCGAACATTTTTTCTACAGCTTCTTTAATCTGAGTTTTTGTTGCTTCCGGATGAACAAAAAAGGTGTATTTTTTGTCGCCCATAGCGTTCATGCTTTTTTCTGTGATAACCGGCTTTAAGATCACATCATAGTACTGTACATTTGCCATTATGCGTACACCTCCTCGATTGTTTCTACAGCTGCTTTTGTAACTACAACGGTGTTGTGTTTCAGCAGATCAAATACGTTGATGGTATTTGTCAGAGCTGTCTGAACACCTTCGATATTTCTTGCAGACAGAACTACGTTCTGGTCGTTGTCATTCAGGATAACCAGTGCTTTGTCAGCTTTCAGGTTTGCCAGAACATTTTTCATAGCTTTTGTCTTGATCTCGTCAAATTTCAGTTCATCAACAACGATGAATTTGTTTTCCTGAACTTTAGAAGTCAGAACAGATTTCAGAGCTGCTCTTTTTTCTTTTTTGTTCAGTCTGATTGTGTAATCACGTGGCACCGGAGCGAATACCATTCCGCCGCCTGTCCACTGCGGAGCTCTTGTTGAACCCTGTCTTGCATGACCGGTTCCTTTCTGTCTCCAAGGTTTTCTTCCGCCACCGGATACTTCAGAACGGGTTTTTGCTTTCTGTGTACCCTGACGTTTGTTTGCAAGCTGACTTACAACTGCCAGATGCACAAGGTGCTCATTTACTTTCGCACCGAAAATGGCATCGTTGAGCTCCATAGTGCCAACTTCATTGCCTTCCATATTAAAAACAGATACGTTTGCCATCTGTGTGTTCCTCCTTTCGAAAATGCTTACTTACCAGATTTTACAGTCTCTTTAATTGTCACTAAAGATTTTTTAGGTCCTGGTACTGCACCTTTAACCAAGAGAAGATTGTTCTCAACGTCAACTTTTACGATTTCCAGGTTCTGGATGGTGATTCTCTTATTTCCCATCTGTCCAGGCATTCCTTTTCCTTTAAATACACGGCTCGGATCGGAGCAGGCACCGTTTGAACCCTGATGACGATGGAATTTAGAACCATGAGCCATCGGTCCTCTGTGCTGACCATGTCTCTTGATCGCACCCTGGAATCCCTTACCTTTGGAAATTGCAGTAGCATCAATCTTATCACCAGCTGCAAAGATGTCAGCTTTGATCTCGTCTGCTACTTTGTAATCCTCAGCATTCTCAAATTTGAACTCTCTTACGAATCTCTTGCAGGATACACCAGCTTTGCTGAACTGACCTTTCATTGGTTTGTTTACAAGACTTTCTCTCTTGTCGCCAAAACCAACCTGTACTGCACTGTAACCGTCGTTTTCTACTGTTTTGATCTGTGTTACTACACAAGGACCTGCCTGCAGAACGGTTACCGGAGTAAGCACTCCGTCTTCATTGAAGATTTGAGTCATTCCGACTTTTGTTGCTAAAATCGCTTTCTTCATTGATTTACCTCCTGTTTTTCTACAGCGGATTACACTGTGTTGTGCAATCATCCTAGTCAAACAATCGATATAAGTGGAACTTGCGTTACTTCTATATCAACCCTTTAGGATAATTTACGGAACAAATTCATTATTTGTTTTTCATTTTGATATCGATGTAAACACCAGCCGGCATTTCCAGTCTGGAGAGTGCATCAACTGTTTTCTGAGTCGGTGCTACGATATCAATCAGTCTTTTATGAGTTCTCTGCTCAAACTGTTCTCTGGAATCTTTGTATTTGTGTACGGCTCTCAGAATTGTCACTACTTCTTTCTTTGTTGGCAGTGGCACCGGTCCGCTCACCCTAGATCCGTTCTTTTTTACAGTTTCGATGATTTTTTTTGCAGATGCATCAACCAGCTGATGGTCATATGCTTTTAATGTGATTCTCATTACTTGACTTGTTGCCATAATAAAAAAGTCGCCTCCTTTTCGCACTTTGTTTCAGTACGACAAGCGGTGACTGTACACTATGCCGTGTGTGTCTCAAATCTCACACGGTGTTTCCGGCTTACCCGGACGTTCTCTATATTGTACAGTGACTTGTCGCCAGTTTTATAACTTGACATTCGCTCCACGGAAAACCTGCGATTTGAGTCCGCAGCAACCTCACGCTTCAACGCTATCAATGTCACAACACTGGCTATTATAATAAAAAGCCCTTGTAAATGCAAGAGCTTTTTTACTGTTTTTGTTGTTTTTTTTTAAGTACAATCCGTGTTTTCACTCATAATCTTTACATCATCTGCTGAAGCAGTGCCTTGCTTTGTTCAAATGTATAGATATTCTGATAAATGTCCTCCGCCTGATCCTGATCAAAAAGTTCTTTCAGGTTCTGCTCATACTGTTCTTCTGACACATCCTCACCATTCCAGTAATAACGGTAAATCAGTTCACCGTTTTCATCCGTTTGCTGATCTTCTGTTTCTCCATAACTGCCTTTGGCAACTGTAGTGAACTTTCCGTTTTCAATCTTATAAATCTCGTCATAATATCCACCCATATGTCCACCGGTTGTATGTAGCAGATTGCTGCCAGGGATTGTATAGGCCGCTCCATGTGACAGGTAAACCTTGTCCGTCGTGCTGCCATCCGTTGTAAATACTTCTCCGCCTGCATAACCATATCCATAATCCAGCCAGAGCTCCGGCTGCCCGTCGTCGTTGATATCCAGAAACCGTACTTCTGTCATGTCTGTTGGTGCATCCTGCGAAAAGATTTCATTTAAATAGGAAGAAGTCCATCCATTTTCTGCCCGCGTCGGAAGAATCGGTGCAGCCCCGTAGATCCTTTCTGTCTTTGACGGATCCACATGAAACTTCTCCTGCTCAATACTTTCTTCTTTGGGATAAATGATAAGCGGTGTTGAATTTCCATCCGCATCATAATCATAATCCAGCACAAATTCCCCCGTCTCATCATTGTAGTTATCTGCAATTGTCAGGGAACCCGGCATCGTTGTTTTGATATTACCATCCGCATCATACAGATACAGAAACGTATATTCATTGCCCGTATAGGAATCCTGTTCTCCATTTCCATTGTCATAATAATCAACGGAATGAAGCGTAGTGCTGCATAATAAACCGTTATCATAATAAGCATAACTGTCGTAGTAGATCAGTTTGCCATCTGCATCATAATAATTGATTCGTGAAATCTGCTGATCCGTCTTCTGCTGCTGTATTTCAGATTGCTGCAACTGAGATTCTGTTTCTGCTGCTGTCTCAGCCGAAGATTCGGATTCTGATGCTTTACTTTCTGTGCTTTTTGTGTTTTCTGTACTTTCTGTACTATCTGGTGCTTTTGTTTCTTCAGAAATTGTGGTTGGTTCCTGCGGATCGGATGATGTTATGCCCGTTTCCTGTGCGGAGGAAGCACCACAGCCAGAAAGAAGCAGCACTCCTGCTGTTACAGCTAACATCTGATATAACTTTCTGTTTTTCATAAGCATTTCCATTTCCTTTACACCTATTTCACTTTTACAGTGCAAACTGCTTTCTTCTTTCCGGAAATCACTGTAATCTTTACTTTTCCTTTTTTCTTTGCTTTGATCTTTCCTGTTTTGCTAACTGTCGCAATTTTCTTATTGGAAGTCTTGTAAGTAATCTTATCCTGGCTGTCTGCCGGAGTTAACGTAACTTTCAATCTAAAACTTTTGCCTTTTTTCAAAGTCAGTTTCCTGCGGTTCAGTTTGATTTTTCGCGTGGTTTTCTGGCTTGTCTGCGGATTCTGATCCGGATTTGTCTCTGAAGAATCTGTCGGCGAAGAATTTGTCTTTGGTATCCCCTCATAAACTATTTTTCCGCATACACTGCAAGTTTTGCTCTTCAGTCCTTTTCTTTTATTTGTCGGCTCTTTGACAACTTTATATGCTCCATAACTGTGTCCTGTTGCATTTACCTTCTTTGTATCTGTATTTCCGCAGATCGTGCAGGTAAATGTTTTTTCGCCTCGCTCTGTACAGGTCGGTTCTGTTGTGATCACTCCTCCATCCCAGTTATGGTTCTTTGTTTTTGCAATCGTCTTACCGGAGGAAATTTTCACTCCGCAATCCGCACAATAAGTATCTCCACTATATCCTGCTTCCTTGCAGGTAGGATTCTTCTGATTGCGGATTTCCATATGCTGATGGTCCGTTGTGCTCACTTTTTCCGTTTTTGTATTGCCGCAGATACTGCAGGTAAATGTTTTTTCACCTTTCTCTTTACAGGTTGGTTCTTTTGTAATCTCTCCCTGATTCCAGCTATGATCCTCTGTTTTTGCAATCGCCTGACCGGATAAGATCTTCTTTCCACAATCTTTGCACCAGGTATCTCCGCTGTAACCTGTTTCCTTACAGGTAGCTTCTTTTTTATTGCGGATTTCCGTATGCTGATGACCTGTTGCACTTACTTTTTCTGTTTTTTCATCACCGCAGATACTGCAGGTAAATGTTTTTTCGCCTTCTTCTGTGCAGGTTGCTTTTGTTGTGACTTTTCCGGCATCCCAGCTATGATTTTCTGTTTTTGCAATCGTCTGACCGGGTAAGATTTTCTTTCCACAATCTTTGCACCAGGTATCTCCGCTGTAGCCTGTTTCCTTGCAGGTAGCTTCTTTTTTATTGCGGATTTCCGTATGCTGATGACCTGTTGCACTTATTTTTTCTGTTTTTTTATCACCGCAGATACTGCAGGTAAATGTTTTTTCGCCTTCTTCTGTGCAGGTTGCTTTTGTTGTGACTTTTCCGGCATCCCAGCTATGATTTTCTGTTTTTGCAATCGTCTGACCGGATAAGATTTTCTTTCTACAATCTTTGCACCAGGTATCTCCGCTGTAGCCTGTTTCCTTACAGGTAGCTTCTTTTTTATTGCGGATTTCCGTATGCTGATGACCTGTTGCACTTACTTTTTCTGTTTTTTCATCACCGCAGATACTACAGGTGAATTTTTTTTCGCCTTCTTCTGTGCAGGTTGGTTCTGTTATGATCTCTCCCTGATCCCAATGATGTTCACACCTATACACATTTATCGTTGGCATATCTGCTGCTGTCAGTCCGTACAAAGATGCCGTCAATGTCGTGCTTCCTTCTGCTACTCCTGTAATTTTTCCATTGCTATAGGTGGCAATGGAAGGATCATTTACTGAAATAGCCGGCAGATCTGTCACGATCGTATCGCTTCCAAAAACAGTAAGCTTAGCCGTAAGCTTTACTTCTGTTGATTCTCCGGTTCGGAGGCTATAGGAAGTTTTGTCAAACGCTACTTTAAGACCCGTAACCTTGCTTTTCGGCACCGAAAGGCTCATGGTTTGCTCACTGTCATTTGCTGTTGTTTCCGTGGTATTAACAGAAGTTCTGTATGCAAATTCTTCTACCCAGTAATGACAGCCATCCAGGTAAACATGCCCAATTCCAACACAATTAAACTTAGGATTCAGCATATTCCTTCGATGTCCCTGTCCGTTATACGGCTCGCCATCTTCACGCCATGCCGCATTTACTGCTTCTGCTGTACGATATCCCATTGCAATGTTCTCTCCGGCTGCACGATAAGTGATACCTTCTTCCTCATAAATACTGAAAAAGCTTTCACCGTTTGGTCTTCCATGATCGAACAATAATGCAAGTTCTGCTGCACGCTTCGTTGCAATTCTCTCCAGATCATAATCGTAAGCAAGCTCGTTCAGGTTATCATATCTGGTTTTTGTTTCATTATCCTCATTCCAACACCATGCATCGAAGCTGTCTGTTCTCATCTCATTGATCATGTCAAAGATCTTTCGGCCTTCTGTCTGACCATATTTGACCGAGATATTGACCGGAATGATTTCTGCTGCATTTACTTTTTTAGGAATCACCATAAGAAAACTCATGCAAAAGAAAAATAACAATAACTTTGAGGTCGCTTTTTTCATAGATTCACCTGTCCTTCCTATAAATAATGTTGTTGAAAAAAATAGCCTTTTCTCCACGTTACCGAGAAAAAGCTATTTTGTCAACTGTTTTTATTTTATTCATTATATACGCTCTGTCGTTGTACTCTCCGATCATAGCCAAGTGTTATTCATACCAGTTTCCAGTCGGTCCCTTTCCAGGATAAATAATGTACATTGCTGATTCATTCAGGGAGCTGAAATATACCTCCTGCGGAAGATGTATTTCCTGATCATCTACAAGATAGATATCGTATTTTCTTTGTTTGAAACTCACTGTATCTGTTTGCCAGCCATTTCTGTATCAGGGCTACAACTTTCTGATCTGCTGATTTTGCATATTTTTTCACCATCTCTTCACTGTCTAGTATCCCAAAACTATACCTGTTCAAAAAAAGCAACCAAAACAAAGTTCTTGTTTTGATTGCTTTTTTGCATACTTCATTCTGCTACATTTACTTAATCATAAATATTTTCTCCAGTTTTAAAGCCTCCACGTCCATATCCAAGCTCTAATCTCTGCACAACTCCTGTTTTTGTATTTTTGAAATATGCATATAATCCTGTTCCCGTTCCTTTAATAGATAACGTTACTTTTGAATTATTCTTCACCTTTTTTACACCATCGAATATATTGAATACTTCTATTTTCTTTAATTTCCATCCCTTTTTCGGTTTTATGGTTATCTTTCCGGTAACGTTTTTTGTTCGCTTATTATGGTTGTAATGTCCTGATTTATTAAAACATTTAGCGTAATTCGTCTTTCCAATTTTCAATAACTTACACGGATTTTTGTATTTCCTTACCGTAATTTTCTGCGTCAGAGTTTTTCCGGCATACTGAAATGAAATTTTTGTCGTTCCTTCTCCGACCAGTTTTATTTCTAAATGTGGATAGCTGGCGTCTTCACTTGCTGTAACTTCTATTACTTTTGAATTCGAATTCTTTAAACCTGTTATTTTTGCATTTGTAACAGGATTACGAACCCAGACACTACCAAACCCTACTTGACCTTTGTATAAATTATAAGTTACACTCTTGTCTATAGACGGGCTGGCAGCCTGTACTTTCACTGATCCAATATTTGCCAATCCAAACATAAATGCCACCATTGTTAACGTCATCATGAATTTTTTGATTTTCTTCATTTCTTTCGCTCTCCTTTTTCCTTGTTATTGCTTATTTTTCACGGTTCCCATTTTTTTCAGAAACACTTGATGTATTCATTTTACTTTTTTTCTGATACTCATCTCAAGTGTGCCCATTTAGGGCTGTCCTCTGCTTTCTTTCACACTATAATCCTTCTTTCTGTAGTGTTTACAGTATATCAGATTCATTAAGAAATGTCTCTTGAAGTGTCTTAAATTACGATACCATTATAAAACGGAGCGGTGTAACTTAATGCTACACCGCTCCGTTTTTATCGAAATGTCAGGATCTGTGATCTGTGGCATCTCTTTTTGTAATTCATTTTTGCAGGTTCTTCATCCGCTTAGAAGGATGCAACTTTTTCTGCTGCATACTGAAGGATCAGAACTGCGTCGTTTGTATCCGCCACGTCGTCTCCGTTTACATCTGCGGCTGCTGCTGCATCTGCATCGAGGCTTGTAATTTCTGCACTTGCTGCCAGAAGTGCTGCACTGTCAGCTGTTGTCACTGCACCATCGTTGTCTACGTCTCCCAGAAGTCTTGCATCTGCCACTTTGCGTGTCAGTGCACGAACTGCTGCGTCTACTTCATCCTGAACTGCGTCTGCGTTGTTCAGTACGTTCTGTGCATCTGCTGCCGCTGCATCCAGTCCGTCGATGGTTGCTGCTACATAAGCGTCTGCGTTTCCAAGTACTTCATTTGCTTTGTCAAGGATTGCTTTCAGAGCTGCTTTGTTAGCTTTCATCTGCAGATTCAGGATTGCATTGATCAGATCTGCATATGCGGTTCCGATCTCTGCTTCTGTTCTGTTCGGATTTGCTATAACATCTTCTGCTTTCTTGATCGCTGCTTTGAGGTCTTTCAGGGAATCGCTTGTGTAATTGCCGTCCAGAAGTTTTTTTGCGGATTCAATCAGATTAACCAGAGATTTCACATCTGCTTTGTCTGCTACTTTGTTCAGTTCTGCAAGGATTGCTTCTGCTGCTGCATCTACTGCTGTCTGATCTGCATCTTTATCTTCCAGAACTGCTTTTCCGCTTTCCAGTGCTGCTTTCAGAGCTGCAATGTCTTCATAATTTTCCGGATGTGCCAGGATCTTTTCTGCTTCTTCTACTGCAACTTCCAGATGAAGTTTCTGTACGCCATACTCTAATTTGGAGTATGCTGCTACCAGCTCTTCCATTGCTGCGTTGATCTGTGTGCGTGTTGCATTCTGATCTGCTGCTACTGCTTTGGCTGTTGCCAGTGCACTCTGTACTGCTGCCCAGCTGTCTGCTGTGTAGTCTTCTGCGTTCAGTGCGTTTACTTTTGCGATGACTTTTTCAAGTCCTCTGTTTGTTTTTGATTTTGTGGAGATCCACTGCCAGATAGTTACTTCTTCGCCGTCGATGTTTTCTTTGCACTCGTTGTTCAGAGTGTAGAGCCATGACCAGTGTCCGTTGTACTGATACGGTGTGCCGTCTGCTCTCTTGTAGAGACCTGTGGTGTCGTGTACATCGTCAAACAGTGAGAAGTGGATATCGCTTCCGCCTGCTTCTGTCAGTCTCTCGTAAGCCTTCGGTGAGTAGTTACCGTTGGATACGAAATTGCCGTCTTCATCAATGGTACCGATTTTTACGGTCGGGTCATTCTTTGCATGTGTGAACCAGATCGGCATATCTTTGATAGATTCTACCATTTCATCTGTCAGTGCATCGTTTGTGTAAGCTTCGCATACCGGATATGCTGCTGCAAAGTATTTCGGATAATGTACGATCATGTTCATGGTCATAAATCCGCCGTTTGAGCATCCGCCGATGTATACGCGGCTTGCATCGATATCAGAGTTGCTGTTTACATAAGCTTTGATCAGTTCCATCAGAGCTGCTGTGTATTTGGAGGTTCCATCGCTTGTATACTGTCCGGAACCATTATCCATCCACATCGTCGGGCACTGTGCTGCCAGAACGTATGCTCCGCCGTCAAAGTACTGCTGTACAGTATCGGTTGCCAGGTTGACTACTTTGTTTCCTACCAGTGCTACACGTGGATCTGTTCCGCCTTCGCCTGCACCATGCAGCCAGATGATCAGAGCATTTTTCTTGCCGTCATTCTTAGCTGCTTCCGGTGTATAGGAAGCGTATGTCAGATTGATCTGACCAAATTTTTCATCGTTGTAGCTGAATTTACCGTCAAGATCAAAGTCATCACAGATCCGTGTGGTGTCTGCTGCAAATTTATTTGCTGCAAAATTTACGCTGCTGCCGTCTGCTGCTTTGAGTTCTTTATTTAAGGTTACTTCATATGCAGTGTCTACATACTCATTGTGGCCGCTTCCGAAGAAGTTGTAGTTGAACGGAGATCCGATGGACAGATCCGGTCCTACTTCCAGTTCCAGAGTAATGTAATTGCCCGTTGCTGCTTTGTTTCCGTTTGCATCGGATACATAAGCTGCGGTTACGTTACGTGTTCCTCTGGATGGTCCAAGAAGGAATCCGCTGAGTGCTTTTCTTGTTACGTTTACTTCAAATGCAGATGCGTCAATATTTCCGCTCATTGCTTTGCCGACATTTACAACAACCTTGGAGATTGCCGGACCCCAGTCATAACCTTCGGTGATCGTGGAGTATGTTGTGGACGGAACAACGTCATCTTTTTCATAGGAAGTGATCGTCTGCAGTGCGTCTGCATACAGTTCGTTCAGTGATTTTGCTTCCAGGTCGTTTGCGTTTGCAAATTCGATGGAATTCATAATAAAGTTACAGATGTTGATAGCTGCTTTCTGAAGGTCACCAAGAGAGATAACCTGTGTAGATTCTACGCCGTCATCCATGCTCACTTTATAAGTAACAGTTGTCACACCACGCCTATTTGTTGTAACAGATGTGATATAACCCTGTTCTTTCAGTTCTGCAACTTTTTCGTTCAGTTCTACGCCTTTTGCTACGGTTGTGGAGATTTCCAGATTGCCGTTCAGATCCAGTTTGTATCCGCCAAAGTTCGGAACCATCTTAGAAACTGTGATCGGATTTCCGCTTGCATCAACATCCTGAATGCTTCTCTCTTCCAGTTCTACATAACCATCGCTTGTCCATGCCGGCTCATTGATAAAGCCTTTCATGATCTGAGAGTAGCCTTTGCCCGGGCAAACAAGGTCGTTGCCTGCGTGCATTTCGTACATCGGTACAGACTGTCCGCCGCCCCAGTCTGTCATGATCATGCCTTTGAATCCCCATTCGTCTCTTGCAAATGCGGTACAAAGATCATAGTCATCCGCTGCCGGTCTTCCGTTATTCTGGTTGTAGGAGGTCATAATCGCCATCGGCTGTGCCTGTTTTACAACCATTTCGAAACCTTTGAGGTAGATCTCACGGATTGCTCTTTCAGAAACGGTATTATTCTCGCTGTTTCTGCTTGTTTCCTGAGAATTCAGTGCGTAGTGTTTGATGGTAACGCCAACACCTTTGCTCTTCTGTACGCCGAGTGTTGCTGCTGTACCGGTCACACCTACGACTACCGGATCTTCAGAATAATATTCAAAGTTACGTCCGCAGAGTGCGTTTCTGTGGATATTCATACCAGGTGCCAGCCAGGAACCGATACCAAATTCTTCCATTTCTTCGCCAACGCCTTCGCCGTAAGCGTAGATCTGCCCGGTATCCCAGGTCTGTGCCAGCAGTGTACCGATCGGCCATGCAGTTGCATACTGATAATAGTCGGTATCATCCTGTTTATAGTGCTGTGTAATACGAAGACCTGCAGGTCCGTCAGACAGGTTTACAGGTACAAACCCTTTTTCATCGTTTTTCCAGGTTGCTCCTGCAACGCCCTGTACGGTCTTGTCACTGGAATGTCCGTTTACCAGGTTTGCCAACTCATAGAGGCTTAAACCGGATACGAACTGCTCAAGACTGATCTTACCGTCGTAAACATCTTTCAGTGTATTCTTGCTGTAGTCACCGTCAAATTTCTTAACGTGCTCCTGATAAGTTACGCTGTAGTCGGTGTTGTTTGCGTTTGCTTTTTCTACACGGGAAATGGTTCCTGTTGCTCCGTCTTCATTCTTGGCAAACAGATATTTTTCTTCGGTTGTATCGGAAGTGTAAACCGTTACGTCTTCGTTCTCTTTGATGATCTCCGGTGCTTTGTAGCCTGTAAAATCCACTTCAATCGTCTTCGCTGCCGCGATCTCATTTGCTTCGCCATCGTATGTGATCGATGTTGCACCTTCGGTTGTCATCGGCTCCAGGGTCGGATATTTATCACTGTTTTCGATGTTGTCGTTTTCTGTTACCGGAACCATCAGGTTGCTGTACTGCTCGGTGATCGTGTCTTCTGCGACATTGAGTTTCGCTGCTACGTGTGTATTTCTGGAAGAATTACCGACACGGATAATGTAATCGCCATCTTCCATCACGTAAGCTGCTTTGTCGGTATCGTAAGATCCCATTTCTTTCGTATCAAAACTGATCGTAAGGATCTGAGACTCGCCCGGTGCCAGTTCGTCTGTCTTGGCGTAGCCGGCCAGTTCCTGATATGGCTTGTCCAGTTCACCGTCCGGAGCTGAGAAATAAACTTCTGCTACTTCTTTACCGGATACGGTACCAGTATTTTTTACCTTAACCTGTACGGTTACTTTATCTTTGTCTGCTTTTACCGATTTTGTTGACATCGCAAAACTTGTGTAAGATCCACCGTAACCAAACGGATAAGAGACATCCACACCAAACGTATCATAATAACGATATCCTACGAAAATATCATCGTTATATAATTCCTGAGCGGTGTTGCCGTCCTGGTTTGCAAATCCTTCACTCGATGGGTTGTCATCGAAATTCACCGGCCAGGTGTCGGTCAGTTTACCGGATGGATTTACGGTTCCGTTCAATACTTCTACCAACGCATCTCCGCCTGTCATACCGGCCTGAGACATCAGAAGCATGGAATCCAGACCATCAATCTCATCAAAAAACTTTGTATCAATGATTCCGCCTACGTTCAGGACAACAACAACATTTTCAAAGTTCTGTCCCAGCAGCTTTAAGTTCGCCTCTTCATCGTCGGATAAGAGGTAATCACCTTTTCCTGCAGAACGGTCAGAACCTTCACCGGAGTTACGTGCGATCACGTAAATAGCGGTGTCTGTTTTTTCTGCTGCTGCTTTGATCTGATCTACGGCACCTTCGGTCTGCTCATAAATCGGTTCATTTACCCATTTGTAGCTCCAGCCCTGGCTTGTTCCGCCGCCATTTGCCGTCCATCTTTCATGCATCTGATTTACAAAGTCAATATCAACGATATCATAGCCTGCATTTTCAAAGCCCTGCTGTACGGTAACGTTATCACGCTGGTTTACTGCACCGGAACCGGTACCTCCTTTGATGGTATTGTATACGCCCTGACCAAAAAGTGCGATCTTGGCTCCTTTTTCTTTGGAGATCGGCAGGGAATTGTTCTTGTTTTCCAGAAGGACCATACCCTGTGCTGCAATGTTTTTCGCCGCTGTTTTATGTTCGATCTCTCGGTCACTGATTTCCGGGTTCGTTGTTGCTGCCAGTGCACTTGTGCTGCCGGTAAGTACCATTGCAAGCGACACTGTGACTGCCATCACGCGTTTTGAAGTTCGCTTCATTGCCGTGCCTCCTTTTTATATTCACTTATTTCATTTTTTGTAACTGTTCCATACGTTCCCAGTTACGTTTTCCTCTCCTTTTGACATACACAGGATAACGTGATCCTCCTTCCTTCTGTTATGCTGTGCTTCAGACAGTGTCAAATCTGCCTTTCTGTTAACATGCCCTTGTAATTATATATTTTATACAAGTTTTTTGTAGGTTTCCATGTAATATTATACGTTTTGCTTGTATTTTTTTATGACATCCACATTTTCTACTGAAATGCCTGGTTTTTTGCACAAACAGGCTTCCGATGAATCATCCTGTATTGATTTTTTGTATATTTCAGGACTCCCTGACAGCAAAAAACGACAGAGGAATTACTTCCTCTGCCGCCTTTATTCTTTATTCTTCTTGTATACAGAATTTTTTAGAATCCTGCAACTTTCTCTGCTGCATACTCAAGGATCAGAGCTGCATCGCCTGTGTCTGCAACACCGTCACCGTTTACATCTGCTGCTGCCGCTGCATCTGCATCCAGTTCTGTCAGTTCTGCACTTGCTGCCAGAAGTGCGGTACTGTCGGCTGTTGTCACTGCACCATCGTTGTCTACGTCACCTAACAGTCTTGCTTCTGCAAGTTTCAGTGTCAGTGTACGAACTGCTGCGTTTACTTCATTCTGAACTGCATCATCGTTATCATAAACTGCCTGTGCATCTGCTTTTACATCTGCAAGTCCTTCGATGGTTGCTGCTACATAAGCATCGCTATCTTCCAGAACAGCTGCTGCTTTTTCAAGCATTGCTTTCAGAGCCGCTTTGTTGCCTTTCTTTTCCAAAGAGATCACTGCATCGATCAGATCGCTGTAAGCTTTGTTTACTTCTTCAGCGGTTCTGTTCTTGTTTGCTACAACAGCTTCTGCTGCTTTGATTACTTCATCCAGTTTTGCAAGAGAATTGCTTGTGTAATTTCCATCCTGAAGTTTCTTTGCAGATTTGATCAGGCTTTCCAGTGAGGAAAGATCTGCATTTTTCACTGCTTTGCTCAGCTCGTTCAGGATTGCAGTTGCTGCTGCACTTACGGTTTCCTGATCTGCATCTTCGTTTGCAAGAACGGCTTTACCGTTTGCTACTGCTTCTTCCAGATTTCCAAGGCTGCTGTATTTGTCTGCACGTACCAGCACTTTTTCAGCTTCTTTTATGGAGATTTCCAGATGTGTTTTCTCAACACCCTGTTCCAGGCTGTTCATTGCTGCCAGAAGATCTGTCATTGCGTTTGTTGTCTCAATAACGGTTGCATCTGCTTTTGCTGCTACTGCTTTTGCTGCATTCAGAGCTTCTTCTACTGCTGCCCAGCTTGCTTTTGTATAATCAGAAGCATTCAGGTCTTCTACCATAGCGATCACTTTGTTTAAGGATTCAACGTTTGCAGAAGCTTTCTGTACGCTGTCTTTTGTTACGCTCTGATATGCTTTCAGGTTGCCAAGTGCTGTGCTGTAGTCTTTTACTTCTACACCATAACGTCTCTGCATCATGTTGGAGTTCATGATGATGTTCAGGTTGTTGATCGCACTCTTCTGTACATCGCCGAGGCAGATGATGTTGTTGTCTACATATTCACCTTTGTAAGTCAGAGTCTTGCCATCGTTGCTTACGGTTACAACATCGGTTGTTGCCGGTACGCTGAATGTTCCAGGATTGAACCATCCCTGACGATAGTTCAGATAGATTTCTTCACCGTTTACAAGGATTCTTCCGTCATCTGCAACGGTTGCTGTATAGCCTTCACCAAGTGATGTCGTTACCGTCTTTGTTCCAGCGGCAGACGGTGTAAATTCATTCCATTTTGCAGAATATACTTTAACAAATCCGTACATCAGCTGAACATCGACTGCTACCTGTCCTCTTTCATCGAATACCGGTGCTGCATCCTGCATACCGTTTACAATATTCTGTGCTCTCTCTGCTCCACCCGGCATGATCATGTCATTTCCTGCATGCATGGACTTCATCGGAGTGGAGGAACCGCCGTTCCAGTCAGTCATGATCAGACCGTCAAATCCCCATTCACCGCGGGCGATGTTGGTACACAGATCGTAAGAATCTGCAGTCGGTACGCCGTTGATCAGGTTGTAGGATGTCATAATAGACATCGGACGAGATTCTTTTACTGCAATTTCAAAACCTTTCAGGTAAATTTCACGCAGAGTACGTTCGCTTACGATCGTGTCAACTGCATTACGGTTACTTTCCTGGTTATTTGCTGCGAAATGCTTCAGGCATGCACCAACACCCGGTGTTTCCTGAACGCCCAGTGTGCAAGCTGCTGCCATAACACCGGATACAACCGGATCTTCTGAATAGTACTCAAAGTTTCTTCCGCAGAGCGGATCACGGTGAATATTCTGAGAAGGTCCGAGCAGAAGTGTGATGTTCATTTCATCAACTTCTTTACCAAATGCAACACCGATACGTTTTACAAGGTCGGTATCCCAGGTCTGAGCCTGTACATAACTTACCGGCCATGCGGTACAATACTGGTACAGTGTCTGTTTTTCATCGCTTCCTTCAATGGTCGCATCAAATTTCTGTGCTACTCGTACACCTCCAGGGCCGTCTGCAAGAACGATGCCCGGAATGCCATACTGATCGTAAACGGTTGTCTCACCTGCTGCACCTTTTACCGTAGAAGAGTTGCTTCCAACGATCGGAGAATTTTCATTGGCAACGCCCCATCCGCTTCCGCAGTTCAGAGCCGCCAGTTCTTCTACACTCATCTGTGCGACAAATTCGCCCATCGTAGCTTTTCCTTCAATGACATCTTTTAAAGTAGAATCTTTCTTTTCTACCACTTCTACTTTTTCGTACGGCTGTGTTGCTTCATAAGCAGCATCTGTTGTGTAAGTGGTTACTTCTTCATTTTCATATGCAGATGCATGGTCTTCTCTCTTGATTTCAGAAGCATCAACTTTGATAACCGGAGCTGCTTCTTTTTCTGCTTCCTCTGTTGGATAACTGTAGCCCTCTTCCGGTTTGCTCCATTCTACCAGATCTTCGCCGTCCGGAACTTCCATCTGGTTGGAAAGCTGTTCAGTCAGTGTGGTGTCATCCACTTCAATGGTTGCCTCAACACTGGTATTTCTGGAAGAATCACCGACACGCACATAGTATTTTCCTTTATCCAGAATATAAGCTGCCTGGTCTTCATTATAATATGCCATGTCTTTTGTATCATAAGAAATCGTCAGAATCTGCGATTCGCCCGGTGCAAGTTCATCCGTTTTTGCAAATCCGCCAAGTTCCTGATATTCTTTCTCTGCCTCTGCAGAATCCGGTGCGGAATAATAAACCTGTACGATTTCTTTTCCGCTGTAAGTGCTGCCGGTATTGGTAACTTTTACTTTTACGGTAACTTTATCGGCATCTGCTGTCACAGACTGTGTCTCAATTTTGAAATCTGTGTAGGAAAGTCCATAACCAAACTCGTATTTCGGTTTGATATTAAAGGTATCAAAATAGCGGTAGCCGACATAAATACCTTCGTTATAAACTTCTTTCTTGATGTTTCCGTCTGCATTTGCAAAGGTATCCGAAGCCGGATAGTCACTGTAGTTTTCTGCCCAGGTATCTGCCAGTTTTCCGGATGGGGTCACGGCTCCGGTCAGAACATCCAGAAGTGCGTTGCCGCCTTCCTGACCTGCCTGTCCCATCAGAAGCATTGCATCCAGTCCGTTGATCTCGTTATAGAATTTTGTATCCATAATACCGCCAACATTCAGAACAACGATGGTCTTTTTAAAGGACGCTGCCACACGCTCCAGATTTTCACGTTCGAGATCCGTCAGATAATAATCACCAATATCATAAGATTCTCCGTTGTAAGTTCCCTTCGTCCCTTTCAGTGTACGGTCGGTACCTTCACCGGCATTTCGGCTGATGACATAGATTGCCGTATCGGAATCTGCGGAAGCATCTGCCAGCTCTTCATCACTGATCTCCATCTCAGGGAATTTGAAGCAGTTCATCGTACTGTTTCCTTCAATTTTGTGCTGTGCATCATAAGCATCTGCGTATGCATCGAGCATATCAGAGTTTACGATATCATAGCCGGCTTTTTTAAAGGTATTATAAATGTGGATATTATAACGTTCATTCAGATCTACATCCCAGGAACCACCTCCGGAAAGTCCTCCGTTGAACGGGTCACCGGAACCAAATCCGCCTTTGATGGTACGAACCGCACCGCTTCCGAACAGTGCCAGTTTTTTTGTCTTCAAAGGAAGTGTATGGTTTTCATTTTCCAGCAGAACCATACCCTGTCCGGCTGCCTCTCTTGCCAGTGCCGCATTGTCAATCTCCCGCTGTGTGATCTCATCACTTGTACTGGCTGCCAATGCAGAAGAACACGGTGCTGCGACCATACTCACTGCCAGTGCCGCTGCCATGGCACTTCTGATTTTTCTGTTACGTTTTTTCATTCTTTGCTCCTCCTTTTGCCCGTTTATACGTTTTGCTCTATGATTATAAATTTTACACAATTTTCTTTTGATTTTCCATGTAAAATTATACGTTTTTCTTGTAAATTTTTATTATCTATCAGAATATACAGTCAGATTAATCAAAAACAGCAGAGGTTTTTATCTCCTCTGCTGCTCTTTTTGAAAAAAAATTACGGTTTAAAATTCCCGCTCGCCCATTTCTTCCAGAAATGCCAGATAGCCTTTAAATGCTTCATAGATATCTGCTTTGCTTGTCACTTCGAACGGTGCGTGCATGTTCTGCACTGCCACGCCGCAGTCAATGACCTCCATTCCGTAGTTTGCCAGGATATAAGCGATCGTTCCGCCTCCGCCCTCATCAACTTTTCCAAGCTCGGCTGTCTGGAAAGCCGCCTCATTTTCATCAAGGATCTTGCGGATTCTTGCGATGTATTCTGCATTTGCATCGTTGGAACCGGATTTTCCTCTGGAACCGGTAAATTTATTGAAGGTCAGTCCTTTGCCGAAAAAGGCACTGTTTTTCTTTTCCATGACGGCCGGATAATTCGGATCGTAAGCTGCACTGACATCGGAAGATAACATTCTGGAACTCTGAAGTGCTCTGCGTACTTTCAGTTCGCTGTAATCTCCGGCTGCATCCATAATCTCTGCCACTGCATTTTCAAAAAATCTGGAGTGCATACCGGTCGCACCGACGCTGCCGATCTCTTCTTTATCTACCAGCAGGCATACGCAGGTGTACTGCGGTTTGTCAAGCTCAAACATTGCCCGGTAAGATGGGTAGGCACACACTCTGTCATCCTGACCATAGCCCATGATCATACTCTCATCCAGTCCATAATTTCTTGCATTTCCGGCCGGAACAGCTTCCAGTTCTGCAGAAATAAAATCGGTTTCTTCTATATTATATTTCTCTTTTAACAGCTGAAGGATCTGCCTTTTGACCGGCTCTTTTTCTTCGCCGGAAAGCGGTATACTGCCGACTAAGATATTAAGGTCTTCGCCTTCTACCACTTCATTGCCACGTTTTTCCATCTGTTTTTTGCCAAGATGCGGAAGCAGATCGGAAATGCCGATAACCGGATCGGATGGATCTTCACCCAGTGCAATCTCCACGCTTGTTCCGTCTTTTTTTGCCACAACACCGTGCAGTGCCAGCGGCATCGCAACCCACTGATATTTTTTGATTCCGCCGTAGTAGTGTGTTTCCAGCATCGCCAGACCATCGCTCTCATAAAGCGGATTCTGCTTCAGGTCCAGTCTCGGAGAATCAATGTGAGCTCCTAAAATATTCATGCCCTTTTCCATAGGTTCTTTTCCGATATGGAACAGTGCCAGTGTTTTTCCCATGATGGAAACATAAACTTTATCGCCGGCCTGCAGTTTTTCGCCGGATCTGCGAACTTCTTTCAGACTCCTGTAACCTTTTGCTTCTGCTTCTTTTAAAATCTCTTTTACACATTCTCTCTCTGTCTTGCATTTTGAGAGAAACGTTCTGTATTCTTCACAGAAATCATATACTTTCTTTTTGTCTTCTTCCGTATAAGATTCCCAGACTGTTTTCTCATTCATTGATTTTACCTCCTACATTTCCCGTCCTTTTTTGACGCATGCTTTCATTGCTTCGATCACAGCACTTCGCATGCCCTTTTCTTCCAGAACACGCACTGCCTCAATCGTTGTGCCGCCCGGTGAGCATACCATGTCTTTAAGTTCACCGGGATGTTTGCCTGTCTCCAGCACCATCTTTGCACTGCCAAGGACTGCCTGTGCTGCGAAACGATATGCCTGTGCACGCGGCATACCATCCGCAACGGCCGCATCTGCCATCGCTTCAATAAACATAAATACATATGCCGGTGAACTTCCGCTGACGGAAACAACCACATCGATCAGACGCTCCGGAAGCATTTCTGCTTTTCCACAGCTCTCAAGGATTTTCAGCACATCCTGCATCTCTGCGTCTGACACTTCTTCGTTGCAGCACACGCCGGTCATGCCTTCCCCGACCAGGGCCGGTGTATTCGGCATGCATCTTACCAGCTTTACTTTTTTGCCAAACTGCTCTTCCAGCCATGCCAGTGTTTTTCCCGGTGCAATGGAAATGATAATTTTCTTTTCATCCACTGCATCTTTAATCTCATGGATCACTTCTTCATAAAAAATCGGTTTTACTGCGAGCACCAGCACATCCGCACTTTTCGCTGCTTCTATATTATCTGCTGTTACCTGAATTCCATAAGTATTTCTGGCATTTTCTCTGCTCGCCTCACTCTTTGCCGTCGCGATCACATCTTCTTTTGCACAGATCTCATTTTTTAAAATGCCGCCAAGCATGGCTTTCGCCATATTTCCGCAGCCGATAAATCCAAGTTTCATCGCTTTTCGCCTCCTGTAAATCCAGAACTTCTGTTTCTGATAATGCCAAGTTGTACAAGTTACTTTGTTAGATAAAGTAATTTTCAGCTATCATGCCAGAGACAGATTTTTCCGTTTCTGACATCACATATATACTTTAGCAAATCAAAGTACCATGGTCAAGCCTCACCTGTGTTCGACTTAAAGCAGAACTTGCTTGATTTTCTCATCTTGAGTCGCTATACTAAGAATGCCGGGTTTATCGATACCCGTTACCTAATTTACAAAGGAGCAATTTTCATGCAAAAAGACGCTGCTTATATGAAACTGATCGAGGAAATCTCACTGAACGCCTGGCCGTCCCACAAGATTGAGCTTTATGACGGCTGGCTGATCCGGTTTTCTCATAATTATACTTACCGTACCAACAGTGTGGAACAGGTTGGTGACTCCTTGATTCCGATTGAGGAGAAAATTGCTTACTGCGAGGCTCAGTACCGCAATTACCACACACCGTCTAATTTCAAGATCAATCCGCTTCTGGATTCGTCTTTTGATAAACTTCTGGAAGAAAAAGGTTATGAGATCCGCCATACCACCGAGGTTATGACGATGCCGATGACAAATTTTCATCCTTATCCGGCAGAATCCGTAGAATATGAATATTATGGAAGGAATTCAAATCTGCCTTCTTCTGTTTTTTATCCGGGACATATCGCTGTCCAGCTCCGCGACCGGATCACGGACGAGTGGATTGAGTCGCTGTTTCGTCTGAACGGCACGACCAGACCGACGCTTCGCCGCATTGTACCATCGATGTTCAAAGCGATCCCGAAAGAGACGATCGTTGCCTGTATTGAAATCGAAGGCCGCATGGTTGCCTCAGGTCTTGGTATTCTCGACCGCGGACACATCGGACTGTATGCGATCTATGTCGATGCAAGCTGCCGCAGAAAGCATTTCGCACGTGCGATCTGCAGTTCGATTCTGACCGAGGCTCAGAAAAAAGGTGCGACACACGCTTACCTTCAGGTTGTAAAAGGAAATACTGCCGCTAAAAATCTGTATACATCACTGGGATTTGAGGATTTTTATACTTACTGGTTCCGTTCCAAAGAAGTCTGAAGAAGAATCAAAAAATAAACAAACACACGAAAGGACATTATTATGTGGATTGCTGAAAACTGGAAAGATTACGAAGTGCTTGACACTTCCAAAGGAGAAAAACTGGAACGCTGGGGAGATTATACTCTGGTTCGTCCGGACCCGCAGGTTATCTGGGATACTCCGAAAACACTGAGAGGCTGGAAACGCCCGAATGCACACTATCATCGCAGCAAACGCGGCGGCGGTGAGTGGGAATTTTTTGATCTCCCGGAACAGTGGAGTATTCACTATCAGAAACTGGGGCTGACCTTTCAGTTAAAACCTTTCAGTTTCAAACATACCGGTCTGTTCCCGGAACAGGCTACTAACTGGGACTGGTTCTCTGAAAAGATCAAAAAAGCCGGACGCCCGATCAAGGTTCTGAACCTCTTTGCCTATACCGGCGGAGCTACCCTGGCCGCTGCCGCTGCCGGAGCAAGCGTTACACACGTAGATGCCTCCAAAGGAATGGTTACCTGGGCAAAAGAAAATGCACGTTCTTCCAGACTTGGAGATGCACCGATCCGCTGGATCGTCGATGACTGTGTAAAATTCGTAGAGCGTGAAATCCGCCGCGGCAATCATTACGACGCCATCATCATGGACCCGCCTTCTTACGGTCGCGGACCAAAAGGAGAAATCTGGAAAATAGAAGAAGCGATTCATCCGCTCATCAAGCTCTGTGCAAAGCTTTTAAGCGACAAACCGCTTTTCTTTCTTGTAAATTCCTATACAACCGGACTGGCTCCTGCCGTCCTCACCTACATGCTGACAACCGAACTTGCCGCTTTTCACGGACATGTAGATTCCCAGGAAGTCGGACTTCCTGTTTCCGGCAATGGACTGGTGCTGCCTTGCGGAGCATCCGGCCGCTGGGAAATCTGATATTCAAGGATATTGCCGGCATTTTTGCTGCGAGGTACACACTATATATTGCGTAATATATTCTTCTGTGTACCTCTGTGCTCTGCCGGAGATTATAATTGCATTTCTGGCATTATTGCAACATTTTACATAGCTCATTCTTAATCTAAATTGCATCCAGTGCCTGTGCAATATCTGCGATCAGATCATTTTTATCTTCCAGTCCGCAGGAAATACGGATCAATCCCGCCGGAATACCGGCTGTGATCAGCTGCTCATCTGTCATCTGACGGTGTGTGGATGTTGCCGGATTCAGGCAACAGGTACGTGCATCTGCTACGTGTGTCTCGATTGCTGCCAGCTTCAGGTTTTTCATAAATTTCTCTGCTGCTTCTCTTCCGCCTTTCAGTTCAAACGAAACAACACCACATCCGCCGTTTGGCAGATATTTTTTTGCAATTTCATAGTATTTATTGGATGGAAGTGTCGGATAATTAACAAATTCTACTTTATCATGCTTTTCCAGAAATTCTGCAACTGCCTGTCCATTTTCCACATGTCTTGGCATACGCACATGCAACGATTCCAGACCAAGATTTAAAATAAAGGCACTCTGCGGTGACTGGGCACATCCAAGATCACGCATCAACTGAGAAGTACATTTTGTGATAAATGCTCCTTCTTTTCCAAATTTCTCCGCATAAGTGATTCCATGATAGGACTCGTCCGGTGTACAGAGTCCCGGAAACTTATCCGCATGAGCCATCCAGTCAAAATTGCCGCCATCTATGATCGCTCCGCCAAGGGCTGCTCCATGTCCATCCATATATTTCGTGGTAGAATGTGTCACAATATCAGCTCCCCATTCAATCGGCCGCAGATTCACCGGCGTCGGGAACGTATTATCCACGATCAGCGGAACTCCGTGTGCATGGGCTGCTTTTGCAAACTTCTCGATATCAAGTACCGTCAGAGCCGGATTGGCAATGGACTCGCCAAATACCACCTTTGTGTTCTCCTGAAATGCTGCGTTTAACTCTTCCTCCGTGCAGTCCGGATCAACAAACGTCACATCTACTCCCATCTTTTTCATTGTTACAGAAATCAGATTGTAGGTTCCTCCATAAATGGATGAAGAAGCTACGATATGACTTCCTGCTTCGCAGATATTAAACAGAGCAAAGAAATTGGCCGCCTGACCGGAAGAAGTCAGCATACCGGCTTTTCCGCCCTCCAGTGCTGTGATCTTTGCTGCTACATAATCATTTGTCGGATTCTGCAGTCTGGAATAAAAATATCCTTCTGCTTCCAGATCAAACAGTTTTCCCATATCTTCACTCGTATTGTATTTATAAGTCGTTGACTGAATGATCGGGATCTGTCTTGGTTCTCCATTCCCTGGAGTATAACCTGCCTGCACACATTTTGTATTGATTGAATAATCCATAATTTTTCTTTCACCTTCTTCTCTGATAATAATTATATGTTATACCCTTTTTGCAGCGATGTAAAGGAAAAGAACAACCGCCACATCACAAATTATGTGTTTTCCTTCTGCCAGATATTACTTTCCGGTATCATGAAAAAGAACCTGCGAAAAATAGCGAACTTTTCCATCTTTTCCCCAGCAGATCATCCCTACTGCATCTGCCATTTCCTGAGCATCCACACAATATGCTGACATACAGGAATGATGCCTGTACGGACCGGCAGTCATGATCAAAAGATCACTTTTTCCGTCTTTTTTCATCTCTTCTGCCAGAGATTCTGTCAGCCTGTTGTGGACAAGTTTTGCTTTTTTATAATCCATATCATTGCTTTGCGTTGTCTGTAAGACAAGTGTTTTGTTGTAGGATAATGCTTTTTCTTTCATTTCTTCCACGCTTCCGCTTTCCGGTGGACAAGCAGGATTCCGATCATAATTTCCGCATCGATTCTCCTCGCAGAAAACGCGGTACTCCGGTTTGAAAACCAGATTTTTCGTGTCCATAACAGCTGCAGCTGAAAAACCGAGCTGTTTTGCTCTTTCTGTATAATTCATAGTTGTACATCCTTTCGCAAATTTATCCTGTAATCGTTGCTATATTCCCATGCAGCAAAAATTCTCAGCAGAATCCACTTTTCTTAACTGTCGTTTCTGGATTCTTTCCTTCTGAAATATTCACTCTCTGTTTCATACAACGGTACAGCCTTTTGGGAATTTCTGTTTTTCTGTTATCACAGTCGAAAATTATTTTTCTTCCTCCGGATAGGTAAATCCCCAGGATTTTCGAAACTCTGTCATCATATCCATAACATCTTTTGTATAATCCAGATGCATACAGGATGGATCACCGTTTATTGCTTTTTCCATATCTGCCAGCTCGTATGCAAGTGCGTCTGCATTTTCACCGGCTTTGATCAGCTCTGTTTTTCCGCTGTCGGTATAAGTGATTTTTGCCTCCCAGGCTCTTGGATATTCCATCACCTCTATGTAGCCTTTCTCGCAGGAAACCATGCCACGTTTCGGCTGTTTCGAATGAAGAGAAAGCATAACGGCTGCCATCTGACCTTCCGCATTCGTCAATAATAATCCCGCCTGCTCATCCACTTTGGTCGGTGCCTGTTTCACCTGCGACAATAACTGATCCGGTTTCGAATCCATAAACCAGCGGATAAAAGAAAGTGCATAAACACCAATATCAAGCATTGCACCGCCGGCAAGATTGCGGTTAAAAAAGCGGTTGCCCATATTGTACTCTTTAAAACTGCCGAAATTCATCGTGATCAGATTCACTTTTCCAAGTGCCCCACTCTCCAGAATTTTTCTGAGCTTTTTATAGATCGGCATATGGAAAATCGTCATTGCCTCCCCGACGATAACACCTTTTTCTTCTGCAAGTGCCAATGCTTCATTCAGTTCGTCGCTGTTGAGCGTGATTGATTTTTCCACCAGAATATGTTTGCCGTTTTCAATAGCCTTTTTCATAAAATTAAGATGCGTATTGTGCGGTGTTGTAATATAAATCACATCAACATCCGGGTCGGTGAACATTTCATTGTAATCCGCATAGACTTTGCCGATGCCATATTTTTCAGCAAAAATAACTGCTTTTTCATGGGTTCGATTGCCGACTGCATAAATGTTCTTTCCATTCTTTTTCAGAGCAACTGCCATTTCATTTGCAATAACACCTGTACCAAGTACAGCCCAGTTTATGTTCTTCATAGATACCTCCTTTATTCTACAGTTCAAACAACGGATACACGTTTACCAGATCTCCCGGTGCAATATATGGAATATGTGCCTGAATTACATAGCTTGGAAATTCAGACTGGCGGATCTGTCCTTTTTCCAGATCCGTACATATGCGGTCTACCGATTTTTCTGTATACGGCGGAAAATACTGAATCGGCGGCATAAGGAACTGAAAATCGTTGAGATCGATCAACAATGGATTAACAGATGTCAGAGCTGGATTGTCCATAATTTCATTGTCTTTTTCTCCTGAAATCTGCCTGTTCCATCACTATACTATCATACTTTTCACAAAAGAAAAACAGCCATAACATTCAGAAACTGTTTTTCTGTATGCTATGGCATGCTTTTTACTGTGTTCTGCTAAAAACGAACGGTTATTTTTTTCTTGTAGGTGATCTTTACAGAAGGGGCTGCTGTTTTCATGCGTTTCTGCAATCTTTTCACCTGACTTTTTTTCATACTGCCTGTTACCTGGACACTTGTTTTTTTCTTGATTCCTTTAAATGCTGCCTTGCCAATAGTCGGTGCTTTCTTTCCTTTGAATGTGACAGAAGAAAGTTTTTTACATTTTTCAAATGCCTGTTTTCCGATTTTTTTCACATTGGATCCGATGACAACACTTTTCAGATTTTTGTCATTTCGAAAAGCTTTCTCTGCGATCGCTGTTACTTTAAAAGTAATGCCCTGAACCGTAATTGTTGAAGGAACTGTTACTTTTCCTGATTTTTTCTGAATTCCGATCACTTCTGCGGTGCCGTTTTTGGCTGCCATTTTTGTGATTCGATATTTCAGGATACCTTTTGCGTCCTGACAGATACTGCCCTTTGTCAGCGTTACCGTATTTTGATCTTTGCTTGAATCCGGTTTCGGACTTGGTGTTGGAGTCGGGGTCGGATCTGGAGTCGGCGTTGGAATCGGATTTGGATCTGGTTTCGGGTCTGGTTTCGGATCTGGTTTCGGATCGGTACCCGTTTCCCGTGTGAACTGCAGCCAGTTCAGATTCATGCCGCTTTCTTCAAAGTAGATGGCAAATGAATGTTCTCCGGCTTCCAGTGTGATCTCCTGGGCATCTGTAGTTGTCCAAACCTGCCATCCGCCTGTATTGACTGCACGGTATGTTGCAATTTTCTGATTATCGACATAAATGCTGAATGCTCCTGTTCCGTCATTCGAAGCAACACGTGCCGTAACGTTATAAGTACCGGCTGTCGTTACATTGATTTTATATTCTGTTAAACTGCCCTGATTGCAATAGCCAAGGTTCTCTCCTCCGCCTTCATCTGATGTATCTTCTGCCCTGACATCTCCGGAGGAATTTAAAATATTTTTTGCAGCATAAAATCTGGTATCATCTTCTATGACGGTTACTTTCTGCGATGTATCCGGATCTGTTCCTGTACTTTCCCCGCCCAGGTTACGGTTCAGGAAATCGCATCTTTTCGTCATAAAATTTCTCAGATATTCAATATTATCATCATAAGTAAGACCGGTATTTACAAAGCTTTCACTGCTGTGATTCCATGGATTCTCCATCAGGTCACGCCACTGGATAAAGTTCATCGCTGCGGATGCACTTACTTCTGCTTTGTATGCATCCAGTGTTTTTATCTTTGTTGCTGTGTAGGCGGTGGACTCTCCCAGTATGTACTTGATCGCCGGCATGAATTCACTCTGCCATAATTCTTTTACTTTATTCCACACCTCTTCGTGCTGCACAGCCTGTGCCATGACATTATATTTACTGCTGTTGTCGTACATTCTGGAAATTTTTGCCCACCACTGTGTCGGGTCAGTAAAGTCTGTGCCATTTCGGGAGGTGTAATTTCCAAGTGCCACATCAAAATCCCATACCGGTGCGGCATGAAGCTTTCCATCACCGGTCAGATCAGAGTCTTTATAGAGATAAAAGCTTGTGATACCGGAATCCAGGTTCATGGAAAATTCCTGGAGCAGGTACATACGTGCCAGTGATTCGATATCAATATAATCAGAAAGAGCATGACGCTCCCCTTTGCTGTCCGTTGTATAGCCATCTTTGGAATAAAGAGCATTTTCCATATTCTGATAAAATTCACTGATGTATTTGATCTGATTTTCCGATACACATTCCGGGCATTTCATAGTGACTGCCTGCCCGCCTGTTGTCACAAAACCACTTGTTTCATCTTTGTAACGCTCTCCAAGCTCAAGTTCAAGCAGATATCCGCCCGTGATATCTTCCGGATCGTTTGGAATATCTACCCATTTCTGTGTGCCTGCTTTATAATCATTTGTTCCTTTCTGCTCATATGTTTCCAGATCTGCATTATCATTTGCCTTACTTGTGGCATCTTCCAGATCCGTAATGTTGACTCTCGTTTTTCCGATTTCGATTTTTTCTGTGATAAGATAAGATCCCATGTAATCGCCATTGATATAAAGATCGATGTTTCGGCTGTCCATGGTGAATGGAATCCCGGTCTCTTCTGCCAGATTGTACACGATCCGATTTCGAAGAAGAGAACGATCCGCATAATTAGCAAGCAGGCACCAGCCTTTTCCCTTGCCCATTCCAAGCAGATCTGACGAATTTTCCAGTTTGATATTATATGGTTTTTTCGCAAATCCCCAGGTGGAATTTCCACGGCCTTTGATCTGCTTTAAGTTTCCGTCAAAATCTACGCTGCGGTCTGCTTTGACAAGTGCCATTGTACCTTTTTCTTTATTGTCTTTGCTTGCATGAACCTTATCGAGCGTACCGGATGCTGTCTGGATAAACATTGCCGGAATCTCTGCCGATTTTACAATATTTACGCTAACACTTTTGCCTCCGGCGAGTGAAATCTGCAATTTGCTTGTTCCTGAGAGATCTGTAGAATCTCCGCAGTTTATTTTTTGTCCGCCGATCATAACATAACTGTCGGCATTTTCATTTCCGTCACTGTTTTCTGTGAAATGAAGCTGTACATTGCTTAAATCTGCTCCGGAAGGCATACACAGATAATACCCCTTATCTGCATACTGCCAGTTGACTTTCTGCTGCGGCAGTGTTTCGCTGCCATAAATTCCCGTTACATACAGTTTTGTGATCTCAGAAAGCTGCTGCTCTGCTGCATAAGACCGGACCGGCATCAGACAGAAAAACAGTATCAGACACAAACCTGCAAGCAACTTGCCCGGGGTTTTTGCTGCACTTTTCATAATTGTTCTTCTCCTTTAGAATATTGTATTCATCGACCTGGTTACTTTTTCATTATACGCTCTGATTTTTTGGCAGTCAAACAAAAGCAGCGGGAGTTTATCAGACTCCCGCTGCTTTTTTATTTGCTGTAAATATTCTGTGTTCTGCCACAGATTCCTGACTGAAAAATTTTTTCAGAATCGCTCATTGCTTCAAAAAAATCAGAATCCACTGACTGCTTCGGATGCGTACTGAAGAACCAGCACTGCATCAGCGGTATCTGCCACACCATCACCGTTTACATCTGCACTTGCTGCATCTTCTGCAGAAAGTGTGGCAATCTCAGCTGCCGCACGCAGGATTTCCACGGTGTCGTTTGTTGTGATCTGACCGTCACCGTCTACATCACCCAGAAGTCTTGCTTCTGCAATCTTGAAAGTGAGACTCTTAACAGCTTCATTGACTTCACTCTGCAGTGCCTGACCGTTGTCATAAACTGCTTTTGCTGCTGCAAGCTCTTCATCCAGGCCTTCGATCGTAGCCGCTACATATCTGCTGTTTTCCGCCAGAATGCTTTCTGCTTTTTTGATCATTGCTTCCAGAGCTGCCTTGTTGCCTTTCATCTTAAGTCCGACAATAGCATCCATGATCTGATTGTAAGCTTCATTGATCTCTGCATCGGATTTTCCGTCTTTACCCAGGATTTCTTCTGCATGGGCAACTGCATCCTGCAATGCTTTTGCAGTGTCATCGGTATACTTGCCGCTGTTCTTTTTCAGAAGCTCGTTTGCTGCATCTGTCAGTTCTCTTAAGGAACGGATATCTGCTCTTTCCATCAGTGCCTGCATGCTGTCTGCGATCGCATTTGCTGCTGCATCTGCTTCTTCCTGAGTTGCATCTGCTTTTGCCAGAATTTCTTTTCCGGCTTTTACTGCTGCTTCCAGTGCGGAAACATCTGCATAATCTCCCGGATTTGCCAGAGTCTTTTCTGCTACTTCAATGATTGCTTCCAGATGTACCTTGTTTGTGCCGTATTCCATAGCATTGATCGCCTGTGTCATCTGAATGATGGCTGCCTGGATCTCAGAATCCGTTGCATTTTCTTTATCCAGAACTGCTTTTGCTGCTGCAAGGGCTGTTCTCATGGTTTCTGCACTTTCTGCTGTGTATTCAGAAAGATCCTGACTTGCCCATGCCTTGTACAGTTTTTCCAGATTTTCAATGTATTCAGACTGTCTTACAAAATGCAGCCAGTTCAGGTTGGAACCGCTCTCTGTGAACTCGATACGGAGTGTATGAACTCCTGCTTCCAGTTTGATCTGCTGTGCTTCCAGTGTGGTCCATTTCTGCCATCCGCCGGTCTTGACTGCCTTGAAACTTGCAATCTTTGTGCCGTCTGCCAGAATATCAAATGCTCCGCCGCCTGCATTGGATGCAGAACGTGCAGACAGGCTGTAAGTTCCGCTCTTGGCAACGTTGATCTGATACTGTGTCCATGCTCCTGCATCACAGTAACCGAGGTTTTTTCCGCCGTCTTCATCAGATGTATTCTCTGCTCTTGCTGTCTGTGACCAGAGAATATTTTCTGCTGCTTTAAAGTATGTGTCATCACCGATGTCTACTGTCACCGGATTGAGGATCTTTTCTTTAAAGATGTTCACTTTCATGATCATCTTCACAAGACGTTCTGCACAGGCTTCCAGATCAGAACGTTTCAGGATGCCTTTCTTCAGGGCCGCTTTTAAAGTTGCCGGAGAACCGCTTGGCATTTTGACATCGTTTCCTGCCAGGACTTCTCTTGCATGATTGGAGTTGTTGCCCCAGTCTGTCATAAAGATTCCTTCATATCCCCATTCACCGCGGGTGATGTTTGTCAGGAGATCTTTATTTTCAGATGTTTCGATTCCGTTTAAGAAGTTATAAGAAGTCATAATGCTCCAAGGCTGTGCTTCTTTGACTGCAATTTCAAAACCTTTCAGGTAGATTTCACGCAATGCACGTTCACTGACTCTGGAATCGCTGCTGTTTCGGTTTGTCTCTTTGTTGTTTGTTGTAAAATGCTTCAGTGTAATGGAAACGCCTTCCGACTGGCAGCCTTCTGTGATTGCAGCAGCCATTTTTCCGGTAATCAGAGGATCTTCGGAATAGTACTCAAAGTTACGTCCGCAAAGCGGATCTCTGTGGATGTTCATACCAGGTGCAAGCCAGATATCAATACCATTGTCGTGTGCTTCCACTGCTGCCGCTTTTCCTACCTGCTTCACCAGATCTACATCCCAGGTACTTGCAAGAAGTGTGGAGATCGGCCATGCAGTACAGGTTGTACCGATACGGATACCCTGCGGACCGTCTGCTGTCATCGCATTTGGAATACCGTATTCCATCAGATTTCCCATACCGCCGGTATTTGCAACACCGGTATTTGTCTGACCACCCATCAGTGTGCAGAGCTGGTCATCACTTAACTGTGCCAGGAAATTATCCATAAGTTCCGGATTATTATAAACATCCACCAGCATGATCTTGCCGCTGTCTGCCGGTTCAGAAGCTGGTGTATCTTCGGCTGTACGGGCTTTTTTTGCTGCCGCACTCTTCAGGCTCTGTGTTGCTGTCTGTTTCTTTTCTACAAGAATATAATCGATATTCGGGTATTTATCCTTTTCGGATGCCCTCAGTGTGAGAATGCTGTGTCCTTTCGGAAGGGTTACGGTAACCGGTTCCAGATTTTCGAAATTGTACCATTCGCTCTTGCCGCTTCCGTCACCTGTCTGTTTTGCATTGATCGTTGCCGGGAATTTCGTTCCGTCTACTTCCATGCCCGGATCAAAATCAAATGCCGCACGGCCATTTGCCACATTTAATATCACATTATAATCTCCGGCTTCTTCAACATTCAGATAGTAGCTCACATAGTTTCCAACATAATTCATATAAGCCAGGCAAGTCCCTGTGTAATCATCTTTTGTAAAGTTTTCGGTGCGTACTGCGTTGTTGCCTGTCGTACCGGCTGCATCGTATTTTTCTGCCTCGATCTTGTTCGTACCTTCTGCTTTGATGACTTTATTGTACAGTTCCTCCTGATCGCCAACACGTCTGAACAGTATATAATCATAGTTTGGATTATTTTTATTTGCCATGAAACGAACCAGGTTCACGCCCTTGTCAAGATTGATGTAAAATGGTTCACATTCTTCAAAATTATACCACTCGGAAGCACCACTTCCATCACCGGTCTGCTGTGCATTAAATGAAATACCCGGCTGCTGCTGACCGTTTACTGCAACGGTAAAACAGTTTTGGATCTCTGCATAGCCATTTGCCATACACATGATCACTTCATATTTGCCGGCCTCTTCTGCAGTCAGCTCATATTCCATGTATCTGCCTGCTTCATTTAAAAATGCCAGACACTTTTTCATCTGCAGATTATCATCATAAAATGTTTCCACACTCAGGTTTCCGGAAGAATTCAGGAAGTTCTCTGCTTCTACTTTTGTCGTTCCTTCTGCCGGAACCGTGTAATGCGGATTCATTTCATCTGAATTCGTCTTGAGATCTTCGTATGTGTTGTTTGCCAGAAGTCTCTTCTTTAACTGAACCGGTGCACACTGCTGTGAAAGCTGCTCGGTAACTTCCGTATCTTCTACTTTATAGGTATAACGTACGCCATGTTCTCCGGCATCTTTGATAGAATTGCCGACGTAGATCTTGTAATCTCCGGCTTCCATAATGTATGCGGATTTCTGAACTTTTCCGGTGTCATCGTAACTTGACATATCACTGATCGCATACGTCATTGTCAGCTCCTGCGATTCGCCCGGCTGCAGCAGTTTTGTCTTTGCAAACGCTGCCAGCTCTTTTCCAGGTTTGCCCAGCTCTCCCTGCGGGGCTGAGAAATAAACCTGCACGACCTGTTTGCCGGCTACCTTTCCGGTATTCGTAACAGTCGCTGTCGTAACCATATTTTCTCCGTCTACTTTGACGTTTACATTGTCTGTTTTAAAAGTTGTGTAGGATAATCCATATCCAAAATCGTAATTCACTTTCGTATACCCTGGATCAAAAGTTTCAAAAAAACGATATCCGACAAACACATCTTCTTCATAATTTACATAAGAATTTGATTCATAAAATGTATCGGAACTTGGATAATCCTTATAATCTTTCGCAAAGGTGTCCACGAATTTACCGGATGGGTTCACGTCTCCCACCAGGACATCGGCTGTGGCAAGTCCGCCTTCCATACCTGCCTGCCATGCCATCAGCACAGAATCGATACCCGGAATGTCTTTGATCCATTCCGTATCCAGAACGGCACCGACATTCAATACAACAACGGTCTTTTTAAATTTCGCTGCCACTCGTGTCAGAAGCTCTGTCTCTGCATCTGACAGATAGTAGTCACCTTTTGATGCACTGCGGTCGCTTCCCTCCGAAGAATAACGTCCGATCGTCACAATTGCGGTGTCTGCATTTTCTGCCGCAGCATTTAACATATCATCGGTAACCGTAATATTTGCATCGTTTTTAATGCCTTTTTCACTGACCTGTTTCGTATAAAAATCTACCAGCGGCTGATAGAGGGTGACCTTTCCTTCTTCTTCCTTGATCTGCATCCCCTGGAGAATGTTGTGCGTATAATCCACGTTCGTTGCACCGCTTCCTCCGCCGCCTCGTACATAATCAATCATCGCACGCCCAAACATGGCAACTTTTTCGCCCTGTGCCAGTGGCAGTGCACCATCATTTTCCATCAGAACCATACCTTCACCTGCCACCTGTCTGGACAGATCAATATGCTCCTGCGGCGATTTCGCCTGTACATTCAGAATACCGGCTGCCGGTATCGCTGCAGCAACCATTGCTGTCGAAAGAATGGCTGCCATAATCTTTCTGAATCTCATCTTCATATGATTTCTCTCCCTTCTGCCAGAATTTCGCTCCTTCTGGACTCAATCAGATTCATGCTTTCCATAGGCAATTCTTTTCTCTGCCCTCCTTCTCACTTTTGTACTCGACAGTGCCTTTCTGTCCGATTTTCTTTCTCAATGATTATACATTTTACCATTCTTATTTTGTTTTTTCTATGTAATTTTATACGATTTAATATTGTTTTTTTATTTTTTGTTTTAAATTCTTATATATTTGCACAAAATATTTTTTATATTATATATTTTTATAGTATATATGATAATTTTCAGATTCTAAAACATATGCGGAAGCAAAAAAAAAGGGGGGTCTCCCCCCCATTGACGTTTACTGATTGATGACAGCCTGAATCTGTTCCATCAGCTGATCGTAATTTGCCTGATCATCGATTCCTCCCATCAGAGGCTCGCCTACGATATTTCCGTCTTTATCTACAAGAACTGTTGTAGGAAATGCCATAATGCTGCTGGCATATTTTCCAATTGCTGAATCTGAAGCAACCGTCAGGTTTTTGTAGGAAGCACCCTGTGCTTTTAAAATTTCCTGTGCTTCTTTGATTCCGTCCTCATTGTTATCTAACGTGTCTGTATTGATGCCGACAACTTCTCCGCCCATTGTCTTAAGTGTTTCATTTAATTCATTCAGTTTGGAAAGTTCTTCAACGCATGGCTTACAACCACTGAACCAGAAGTTTACAACGGTGACCTTGTTATTCTTGAAAACGCTTTCATCGACATCCTTTCCATCCAGATCTTTTCCCGTGAAATCCTGGAATAAGCTGATAGATTCATCTGATTCTGAGGATCCACCATTGGCAGAATCCGCTTCTGCAATCTCTTTTTCAATCGCTGCAAGCTCTTCTTCAATGCCGCGGATCGTCTCAATGTCTTTGCACAGCGTATCATATTCTTCTTCCGTGAAAGAATCTTTATTAGATTCAACGGTGCCTGCAAGGACATCTGCATAGTTTTCACTCAGGCTCTCACCGGCACTGTTCTTGTTCATAAGACCAAATACCTTGTCCCAGGCATCTTTGTGATCAGCAAAAATCTGATTTTCCTGCTGATAAAGGTCATCTCTTTTTTTGCTTTGTTCATCCATGCCTGCGGTATCTGCCGTAGAAGTGGAAGCAGATTCCTGTTTTTTATTGTCTGCTGACGGAGCCTGATTGTTGCCACAGCCTGTAAAAGCAAGAAGTACGGATACTGCAAGTGATGCAGCGATTACTTTTTTGAATTTGTTTTTCATGATTTTAAATCTCCTTTTCCATTTGATTTTTCTGATTGATCGTCAGCCTGTTTTTTCTTTGAAAATCCGTAATGATAGCATACTGCATCCACCGGACAGGCTTTCATACATTCTCCGCAGCGGATACACTCCGGATGGTTTGGTGTTTCTGTTACTTTGACGTCCATTTTGCAGGCCCGGATGCATTTCCGGCATCCTATGCATTTTTCGTGGTCCACCTGGATTTTAAGAAAGGATACTCTGTTGAACAGAGAGTAGATGGCACCAAGCGGACAGATCCATTTACAGAAGGGACGGTAAAACAGAACACTCAGGACAATGAAAAGCACAAGGATCGTAAACTTGAATGTAAAAAGGTGTCCAAGTGCAGCACGGATTCCTGAATTTGCAAGGGCGAGCGGAAGTGCACCTTCAAGGACGCCCTGTGGGCATATGTACTTACAGAAAAACGGATCGCCCATGCCAAGTGAATTTGTTACAAATGCTGGAAGCAGTATAACAAAGACAACCAGGATCACGTATTTCAGATACCGCAGAGGTTTCATCTTTGCAGTGGAAAACTTTTTGCCCGGAATCTTATGCAGCAGATCCTGAAACCATCCGAACGGGCAGAGAAAACCACAGATAAACCGTCCCAGCAGAACTCCCAGCAAGATAAAAAAGCCTGTGATATAATAGGTGAACTTAAACTTTGAAGAACCGACTACAGCCTGAAAAGCTCCGATCGGACAGGCACCTGTGGCGGCCGGACAAGAGTAGCAGTTCAGCCCCGGCACACACATTGTCTTTGCTTTCCCCTGATAAATTTTTCCTTTAAACAGATTCGGGATGTGAATGTTTGTAAGCAGCACTGCAGCTGCCTGGATCCATCCGCGGAAGCGGGCTGGAATGTTTTTGGCTGATTTTATTTTTTTATCCAATTCCGACACACTCCATACATATTTTTATTGCCTTACTAAGTACAACTGCAGATTCCCCGCGGAAAATTCCGGCAAGAAAAAACAGCATACCTGCTGCAAGCAAAAGAATCTGTGTTGCTTTTTCTGATTTCATCAAGACACTCCTTTCCTTATTTACAGTCCTTTTATTGACCTTTCGATGATTGCATTATACAATAACAGGTGTAAAATTCCTGTTAAGAAAAGAGAGAAAAAATTGAGATTATTAGTTGTTGAAGATGAAAAAAAATTATGTGATATGATTGCAAAAAGCCTGCATCAGGCCGGTTATGAAGTGGATACGTGCAATGACGGAGAAGAGGCACTTGAGATGATCTGTGCGGAAATGTACGATCTGATCGTACTTGACCTTAACCTTCCGGGAATGGACGGAATGGATATCCTCAGAGAACTTCGCAGAGAAAATGAAGAGACAAAGGTACTGATCCTTTCTGCAAGAAGTCAGATCGCAGATAAAGTTGAAGGGCTGGATGCCGGAGCAAATGACTATATGGAAAAACCATTTCATCTGCTGGAACTGGAAGCTCGTGTCAGAAGTCTGACCAGAAGAAAATTTGTACAGAAAAATGTCTGTCTGGAATGCGGTGCTCTTCGTTTCAACACAAGAGAACGAACAGCGTATGCAAAAGAGACCCCTGTTGCACTGACAAGAAAAGAGAATGGGATCCTGGAATATCTTCTTCTGAACCAGGGGCGGCCGGTCAGTCAGGAAGAACTGATCGAACATGTCTGGGATTCTTCTGTGGACAGTTTCAGTGGTTCGATCCGGGTCCATATGTCTTCTCTCCGGAAAAAGCTGAAGGCAGAACTTGGTTACGATCCGGTCGTAAATAAGATCGGAGAGGGTTATAAAATAGGAGGAAATAACAAAACATGAGAAAAATATCACTCCAGTGGAGACTGACGATCCTTACTACGGTGCTGATCACGGTATTGTGCGGATGTCTTACGTTTTTCCTGTATAAGAACGGCGTTTATTATTTTAACACGCTTCAGGAAACCGTGACGGATCAGAATGGGACACCCGATGCGATCTACATTGATATTCCGGATGATAAATGGGATGATTTTGCAGCACAGTTTTCCATGAAAGTCTATCATTCAAAATCCGCTTACAGAAATCAAAGCCTTTTTATCACTGCTCTTGTAGCACTGTTTGGCGGAGCCGTGACGTATTTTGTCAGCGGCCGGGCACTGAAGCCGCTCAGAGAATTCTCAGAAACCGTAGAAAAAGTTCAGGCACAGAATCTGACGGATTGTACGATCGGAGAAAATAAGATTACAGAACTGGACAGACTCCGCAGTTCTTATAATAAAATGCTTCTGCGACTTTCGGAATCATTCGAGACGCAGCGTCAGTTCACCGGAAATGCAGCACATGAGCTGCGGACTCCTCTGGCATTAATCCAGGCACAGCTAGATCTCTATCACACAACAAGCCATCCTGAGTGTGACGCTGCAGCACAAGAGACGATCCAGATGGTAACAGAACAGAACGAGCGTCTTACCAGGCTGGTCCGGACACTTCTTGACATGAGCGAGCTGCAGAGCGTGGCACGTAATGACAAGATCGAACTTCACAGTCTGATTGAGGAAGTGCTGACTGATCTGGAACCTCTGGCACAGGAAAAAAACGTTGAACTGATCCAAAAAACCCAGAACCTGATGGATGAAAAAGCTGAAAACAAAACTGCTGATCTGATCCTGACAGGAAGTGATATCCTGATCTACCGGATGCTTTATAATCTTGTGGAGAATGCGATCAAATATAATCACACCAATGGAAACGTTACCGTATCAGCAGTCCGCATGAAGAATACCGTTGTTCTTACTGTCGCAGATACGGGAAACGGAATTGAGGAATCGTTCCGGGAACAGATCTTTGAACCGTTCTTCCGGATAGACAAATCAAGAAGCCGGGAACTTGGCGGTGTAGGTCTCGGGCTTGCACTGGTACGTGAGATTGTCCGGGTGCATGACGGAACGATCGAAGTTCATGGAAATGAACAGGGCGGAACGACATTTGAAATAACGATGGGTTTGTAAGAAAAATAGAACAGGCAGCATGGAACAAAAGTCAAAAATGGTATGAATACGCCAAAAATATTTCATATATCTGAGGAGATAAAACATGGACGAAAGATTGCAGAAACAACTGGATTTTGTACTGGAAATTGATAAGGAAAAAAATATTTTCCGACAGACACATCTGTCCGGTCACGGACGCAATGAAAACGATGCGGAACATGCATGGCATATGGCGATCATGGCATATCTGCTACGGGAATATGCAAATGAAAGGGTAAATATTGAACGGGTAATGATCATGTGCCTGATCCACGATATTGTGGAAATTGATGCAGGAGACACGTATGCGTATGATGCCGAAGGACTCAAAACACAGAAAGCCCGGGAGGAAGCCGCAAAAGAACGGATCTTTTCTCTTCTTCCTGATGATCAGAAAAAAGAGCTTTCCGCACTGTTTGATGAATTTGAGGCAAATGAAACGCCGGAATCAAGATTTGCACATGCGATGGACAATCTGCAGCCTCTGATGCTCAATAACAGCAATGGCGGTGGCGACTGGAGAGAACACGGTGTCAGTGCCAAACAGGTTTATGCAAGACAAAACAAAACAAAAGACGGATCCCTGAAACTTTTTGAAGTGATCGATGAAATTTTGCAGAAACATATCCGGCTTGGGAATCTCAAATAAAAATTGACCGTTGGTTTCCCGGCAGGTGTAAAGAACTGAAATGCCGCACATTTTAAAATAGTGTTTGCAAAAGAATAGTATTG
>NZ_JAJEQE010000018.1 GCF_020687205.1 Hominisplanchenecus faecis | reverse complement strand
CCGTTCATAGTTGCAGATATTCCAGAGTTTGGAAGCTGCATAACACATATGCCCTATGATATTGGAATATTCCGGCCCGATTTTTACAGATGTTCTGTGTGACAGCAGCATCCCTCTTCCTCCCCTCAGACAGTAACACGGATCGGTATTTACAGTCCGCTTTAAATTAATACAACTTGCTCTGATGTTCAATATAACGGCGGATATTTTCCTCACAATTACTCTGATACTGAAAGCCCTCACCAAACCTTCCGATCTTTTTCTTTGAAACCAATTTTTATTTACTCACATTTTGAAAATATATCGTTGATTCATTTATTGCAAACAAAAAATCAATTTTTGAGAAATCAGCTCTTGATAATGAATCAAAGTCTACTGTCTCTATAACGAAACAAAGAAATACCCAAGATACGTTGGTAAAAATTCATTATCCGCCAAACTAAACTCTCGGCATCCTTATTTTCAATTTTGAAATCAGATTTACTTAATCCGTTTCTGAATATCCTCAACAGATGGCAGTTGCTTTTCCAGATCATCCGGCAGACTGCTGGTTATTTTATATTCACTCACACCAATCGGCTTTGAAATATCCTTGAGCGAATATTCTGCAACCACATTATTCTTGCTTTTGCACAGAAGCAAGCCAATGGACGGATTGTCCTGCTCTTTTTTCAAAATGCCATCCACCGCTGACAGATAAAAATTTAGCTGACCGGCATATTCCGGCTTGAAGTCACCGGTTTTCAATTCAATAACCACATAACAGCGAAGATTCAAGTTATAGAATAACAAATCAATGTAAAAATCATCCCCGCCTACATTCAGGTGATACTGATTACCCAAAAATGCAAATCCCGTTCCAAGCTCCAGAAGAAGCTTTGTGACATCCCGAACCAGTGCCTGCTCAATATCCCGTTCAAGCATATCTTCCCGGAAAGGAATAAAATCAAAGACATATGGGTCTTTCATGGTCTGCACCGCAAGTTCACTTTGCTGAGACGGTAAACGGTGCTCAAAATTTGTGACCCCACGGAATTTGTGCAACAACCTGTTGCACAAATTCTCGGTCTGAATAAGTCTCAGCGAATTTTGCCATATACTTCAAATTACGAACAGAATAACCTTTGCTTTCTGGAAAAGCGATCCGAATATCTGCTGCAAGGTTATCAATAAACTTGTTTCCCCATGATTTATGTTCATTGATTACGCAACCAATATCATAATAAAGAAGCAGCATGTCTGCATTTACATGAACAGCTGCACGGTATTGTGCCGCAGTAATTTCGCTCTTGATATTTTCGATAATGGAAAGATACTCAGCCGTATTCATTAACATACTCATCGCCTCGCTTTCGCATAATTCTTATCATTATTTTTTCTCTTAATATGCAATTCTAAAATAATCCAGGTATGCTTTATATCTATCTTGTGCTGTCAAGCAAGTATCAGTCAGATACCCTTTTTCATTATTCCATTCTTTCAATCCTCGATATCATAATAAAGGAGCAATAAATAGATTTTTTATTTAATTATATATTTAGTACCTCTTCCTTTCCCTTCAACAACTACTAAACCTCTTTTTATCATATTTTTCAGCAACTGTGTTGTCTTTGATTTGCCAAACGGTACATATGGTGCAATTTCGCTTATTGGTTTTAACATAGTCTCACTTAAAATTTGGTAAACAATTTTTTCGTCTTCAGTTAAATCAACATTATCTTCAAATATAGGAAGCACAATCTTTATTGCGTTCTCAGATACTTCAAAACCTGGTTTGACCAAAGCTTTTTCATAAAGTTGTTTTATTCTTATAATTCCTGTTCCGAATATTTCTACAAAACCCAATCTGTAAAATACGTTTGCAAGATTTCTGTTTCTCAAAATTGAAAGTTTCCCAGACAAATATTCCTCCTCTGTTATTCCTGATGGAAGTCCTCCTGGAGATACGATTTCAATTCTGTCATCAAACATAGAAACTCTGATCTGCGATGCCACGTCCCATGCCCTGTGAATCAACGCATTTGCAATCGCTTCTCTGAATGCAGCTTCCGGTATTTTTTCCACTTTCTTCCTATCAGCACTTTGTATCACTTCGTACTGATAATACTCCCGGAATACAGAGATTGCCTTTTTGTATACTTCTAATACGGAGATGTTTTCAAATGTTATTCTTCTCTGAATGATACTGATACTTTCTCCAAATTTAACAATATCAATTCCCGGAAAATGATTTTTATCTGCCAAAAGACCTGCTGTATTATTATAACCATTTATGTTGTCATATAAATTCAATGTTTTTAATGTATCCTGATTAAAAGTTTCAAGCTGAATCATTTCTTTTAATTTGCAATGCAAAACTTCAAAGGACAATGCTTGATCTTTACACGTTAATTCCTCAAATCTGATATTTTTTCCCTCTAAAATAAGCCTTGAAAATTCCAGTGTATCTACCTCTATCGTTGCAGTATCATTTCGTTTGTATGCTTTCGATTTATATAAATACGGTTTCTGGAGTCCACTTTTTATCGTCAGTTTTATTATCTGATCATTGTTCTGGATTTCAAGCATATAGTTTGGTTGAGGTGAAATACTGTCATTGATTTTATTTTCAATGTCAAGGCAGGCCTGCTTCACATCCAGCAATCCTTTGATATCTCCATTATCATCAATTCCAAAAAAGATTGTTCCGCCATCGTAATTTGAAAAGGCACTGACTGTTTTTAAAAAAGTATTCGTAATCGTTTCCTTGAATTCTACTATTCTTGTTTCACGCATATTGAGCACATCCTTTTCAATTTTTTGATTATATTATACCCAGAAACAGTCAAAAAAACAATCGCAAAATTTTGTGATTGTTTTTTTGATTATTTCACCACATACCTATGAAATGTAACCGCCAAATAATCTGGCAGATTTTCGAATCATTAGCTTTCTTTTATAATTCAGCCATTTCCTTCTGTGTTATCATCCTTCATCACCCTTTCCATGAAATCCTTTCTTCTATCCTTTGCAATCTGTATCTATTTCCCTTCTCTTGAAGAATCCCCAATAATCCGAATATCTGCTGCTCATCAAATATCAAATTCTTTTTTCAGCAGATCTACAAAAAATTCTGCTGTCTGTTTATCAAACTGAATCGATTGACTTATCTTTTCTGGATTTTCACGATCAATTTTTCCATATGTATCTATCTGTACATATCTATTTCCAGCTGCATCAAATACAGTATACGTCGTATATACTTTATCATGTATTATTTTATTCCCTGGTGCATTTTCTGGTCGTCCTTTATTTGGTTTATTATCACCATAATATTTTACATATCCATGCTCAGAGTCATAGCGATCATACCATGGTGTTTCTTCACTTTCCGCCTTTCTTGGCGTACTGGAGATAATAATCAGCGGGCAGCGAGACTCACCATTCGGACCCGTAATACTCTGAACATTGTGAATCCCCTTTTGAAACTGAAATCCAATCCCCGGTGTTCTCGATTCATAATAAAAATTATCAAGCCCATCAACTTGTGGCGAGTCCTGCTGCGGCGGCCTTGGCATTCTGTAAACTCTTCCTATTTTCAGCACTCTATTATCCTCTCCATCTTTTGTATATGAAACGTATCTTTTTCTATGTTTTTTTATTTTACCATACGCATCAGCAAAAGTAAACGTTTGTTCGTCATTTCCTTTACATGCCGCTTTTCTATTCCTTAAATCAATCACATTTAGAATAACCGAACAACCAGACAGCACCTCTCACCTTGCCAATTTTATGATCCCATCACATCAAAAAAGAAGCTACCGTATGATAGCTTCTTCCTTCTAAATAATATGTGCTTTCACATACTCCACAAACTGTTTTGCTTCTTCCGGCAGATCGCCATGAAGTCGTTTTACATAAGCAAACGTCATTCTGTTTTTCATGCCTCGGATAGGGATTGCATGGATATCTTTCGATCCGGTCAGAATATCCGGGAAGCGTGCACTGCTGATATTGGCAAGGGATGTCGTCAAAATGATCTGTGTCAGAAGACTGCGGTTATTGGTCACCATCACCTGCCTCTGGTTCTGATAATCAAGATAATCCATTCCGCCTTCCATCAGATGCATCTCAGGTCTGTTGTAAAAGTCCTGGATCTGCACATATTTCAGAGATTTCAACTCCCGCTCAGCCACACTTTCTGCACCGTAAAGCGGATTTTGTGGTCCTACATAGAGAATGGGTTCCGTCTGGCCAAGAGCTGTGAATTCCAAATGTTTTCGTTTGATCATCTGAAGATAGGCGATCATCTGTCTCTGATCTGCATAGAAAAATCCTATGTCGAACGTACGATGATGCAGCGACGGGAAAATTTCTTCCACTGTACTGTCCCGATACCAGACTTTCAGATTTTTCTCTGCTCTGCCTTCACAGTAGGCACCAAAAAGTGTTGCAAACCGGTCACCTGCGGCAGAAATCACACGCAGCACTTTCTCGTCTTCTTCCACTGCTGCATGAATTCTGGACGCATCCACCAGCATATTGCAGGCATATTCATAAATCTTTTTACCGGACTCTGTCACTTCCACACCACGTGCTTTTCGTTCCAGAAGCTGCACGTTCAGTTCTGTTTCCAGATTTTTGATGGATTTACTGATATGCGGCTGTGTGGTATACAGCATCTCTGCTGCTTTCTTAAAACTTCCGCTCTCCACACTGACCACAAAATACTGCAGCTGTTTCAGATCCATAATTTCCCCACCTTTCCGTCATTCTGTTATCTCGAAATATGTGCCGCATCCCGGTGCCAGAGCAGCAGAAAAGAAACTCCTGCCGCAATCCATGAAGCAATATAAATCATAACAATACATTCCATCGTTCCATAGACCGGAAGTACCAGCAGGATACCAAGCACTCGCAGCAGGCAGATGGCCAGCAGCGTGGTGATCATAGGCCGTATCGTATCTCCCGTGCCGCAGCAGGCACCGGAAAATGCTTCTGCAAGGGCATAGAAACAGAAGAACGGTGCCATCATCCGGCTGTAAGTTCCAACCAGTTCTGAAAGGGATGCTGCATCCTGAGAAGATACAAACAAAGGTGTCAGCATCTGTGCAAAGAAAAACAGTCCCACACTGATCAGTATTACGGCACCGGCAGACATGGCTGTTCCTGCCCTGACTCCTTTTCGGATCCGCTCCGGATTTCTGGCTCCCAGGTTCTGTGCCACAAAGGTGGTCAGTGCCGGGCCCATGGAATCAGATATAAGCCAGATCAACATATTCATTTTATCACAAATTCCCCAGGCTGCAATCTGATCTGTACCCATCGTGTTGACACCGGCCTGCACAATACTGTTCGCAATCGGAAACAGCATAGACTGCAGTGCCAGCGGAAATCCCAGTCTGATCATCTGGCTCATATGCTCTGCACAGAAATGCGGCCACCAGAGTGGCTTTTCTTCTTTGCTGATATGAAGCGTTTTCCGGAGCATATAAAACGTAAGTACCACGCTGACAATCTGTGAGAATACCGTTGCCAGAGCTGCACCGGCCACTCCCAGATGCAGCACACCCACCAGCAGAAGATCTCCCACAATGTTGATAACCGCACAGCAGATCAACACATACAGCGGACGTTTGGAATCTCCGTATGCACGCAGGATTCCGGCTGCCATATTATAAAGTACCATGGACCAGATACCGCCAAAATAAATGCAGGTATACGCAAAAGCTCTGCCATAAACCGTCTCCGGCACGGACATAACGTTTAACATCCACGGAGTCAGAAGAACGCCGCCAACAGAGCAGATCACACCAAGGATCACTGCCACCGTGCAGGCCGTACGGATGGAGCAGTGCATCTGCTTCTCATCTTTGGAACCGCAATGTCCGGAAATGATGATTGTCGCACCGGAAGCCAGACCATTCATGAAATTCAATGGAAATTTAAATAGCGTATGCACGGAATCGATCGCTGCCAGTCCCAGTTTTCCTGTAAACTGTCCAACCACCACTGCATCAATGGTCACATAAAGCTGCTGGATCAGACTGCCCACAATAATAGGCAGTACGAACAGCAAAATACCTTTTCCAACGCTGCCTTTCGTGAGTGTATGTTCCTTCATATCTATTTCCTTCTCTGTACCGCAGAATCAAAATCCCACGCACCTGCAAGTTTTTTCAAATCATCTAAAGTTGCATTCGAATTATGTGCTTTGCACACTTCCAGAAGGTCTTCATAGCTGTAAGCATTTAAGGTAATGCCGGAAGACAGTTCATATTTTTTCTGAAAATCCTGATAACTGGTAGAAACCCAGAATCCCTGCTGAATCGTAAAAGCCTTTCCATCCTCCCGGAAATCCTCACTGTATCCTGTCACTGCATTGTACATGGCTGCAAATGCCGGTCCGATGATAGACTCATATTTACCGCACAGATACTTCAGATTGCCGTTTTTAAAGAGTCTTCCATTGGCCTGCGTATAACAGTCAATCGTTCCAAGACTGGCATCTTTCAGAGAGTCTGCAATGGTCTGCACCGGAATCGTACTCATGACCACACCTGCCGGGTCTTTTTCAAACGCTGCAACTGCCTTCTCTCCCACATCCGTCACGCCGATGTAACCCGGAAATACCGTTACTTTCAAAGCTCCGGCCTCCATGCTGACCGGTTCGGAAGCAGACGCAAGCTCTGTGCTGCTCTGGTCAAACTGTACGCCGTATGCTTTCTGCAGGGCATCAAGCATACCTTCTGTACGCTGTTCGTGCATGACATTGCTGCCTGCCCCTCCGCTTAAGATAAAGTAGCTGTCAGAAATTTTCTCTTCCGCAAAATAAGCGGCCATATCATATCCTGCCTGATACTCCATCTCGTTCCCCGGTCCGAAATATCCCAGGAAATATGGATTGTCAGCAACCTTGTCAAAATCTTCCGGATCTGTGGTACTGGACGGACGGAGATAATACACTCCGCCGGATGCACAAAGTTCTACTTCCTTTTCCAGATCAAAGCTGTTAAATGCGATAATTCCTTCCACACCTTCCTCAATGGCATCCTTCAGGAACTCCATCTCCTCTTCTTCTGTAGTTATCCCCGCAGAATACAGGAAGTCCACATCTGAAAAATTTTTCCCAAGATAACCTTCCATATACTGACGGAAGGCCTGTACCTGTTCATCCTTCAGATCATAAACGATAACACCGATCTTGTGAATAGGTTGCTGCTCATTTTTGTGTCCGCAGGAAGCTATTGCTAACACTATAATCAGTGCCGGCAATAATGTTGCAATTTTTTTCATTTTTTTCACCGTTATTTATCCTCCTTATCAAACAGATGACAGGCCACTTCGTGATCTGCTCCGATCTGATGGAGTTTCGGTTTTTCCGCCGCACATTTTTCGGTTGCTTTCGGACAACGTCCCCGAAACGGGCAGCCTGCCGGCACATCCAGCGGGCTTGGTGCCTCGCCCTTGATCTCTTCAATCGGTTTGCCAAAATCCATGCCGATATCAAAAATGGAGCCGATCAGTGCTCTCGTATACGGATGTACGGCATGTTCTGACAGATTTTTTGCAGGGAGCACTTCCACTACATTTCCCAGATACATAACTGCCACTTCATGTGCACAGGACTGGATCAGTGAAATATCATGGCAGATAAAACCGATGGTAATATTTTTTTCTTTCTGAAGTTTTACGATCAGTTCAATGATCGTCTGCTGTACAGATACATCCAGTGCAGAAGTTGCCTCATCAAGAATCAGAATCTCCGGTTCCAGAGCCAGAGCACGGGCGATGGCTACACGCTGACGCTGTCCGCCGGACATATTGTGCGGATAACGGTCTGCAAAATCTCCCGGCAGCTCTACCATTTCCAGAAGACGGCGGCAGGCTGCATCCTTCTCACTCTTCCTGATACGGTTAAAGTTCATAAGAGGTTCGCATACAATATCACGGATCTTCATTTTCGGGTTGAAAGAAGAGGTCGGATCCTGAAATACCATCTGGATATTCTGACGGTTCTGACGCAGTTCTTCCCCCTTCAGTTTGGTAATATCCTTGCCGCGGTAAAGGATCTCTCCCTCGGAAGGAGTATCCAGTGATACCAGAAATCGCATAAACGTAGATTTACCGCAGCCGGATTCACCTACCAGTCCCAGTGTCTTTCCTTTGTAAAATTTCAGATTAATATCATCATTGGCAACCAAAGTACGTCCGCCGGACGCCGGGAAACGGCGGGTAACATGCTTCGCTTCCAGAACAACTTCATCATGTTCAAACATAAGATTCCCCTCCCATAGAAGGTACCGCACTTAACAGTCTGCGGGTATAATCATTTTCCGAGTGATGCAGGATATGGTCGCGGTCACCCTGATCTTCAATATGACCGTCTTTCATAACCACGATGTAGTCAGACATATAAGCTGCCACACCCAGGTTGTGGGTAACAACAATAATACCGGTTCCGTAATCATCCCTCAGTTCCATCATCTGACGTACGATCTGTGCCTGAGTCGTTACATCAAGTGCACTCGTCGGCTCATCCGCCAGCAGAAGCTTCGGCTGATAGGTCATTCCCATAGCAATACCTACACGCTGACGCATACCGCCGGATAACTGGAACGGATAGGATCTCATAATATTATCCGGACTTGGAAGACGCATCTTTTCAAGCATTTCCTCTCCTTTTGCCCATGCATCCTTTTTCGAAATCTTCTCGTGAGTCTGAAGATATTCAGTAAAGACCGCACCGATTTTCCTGGTCGGGTTCATCATGGCACCACTGTCCTGAAAAATCATGGAGATTTCACTGCCTCGCAGATTCCTCCACTGCTCCTGTGTATTCTTAAGGAGAGATTTCCCATTAAAAAGGATATCTCCTCTGGTTACTTTACCGCCTCCGGCAAGAAGTCCGAGAACCGCACGGATCACAGTAGTCTTGCCGCTTCCGCTCTCTCCTACCAGACTGACGATCTGACCCCCGGCCATATCGAGACTGAAATCCACAACGGTAGGAACGTCTTTATAAGCGATTGTAATATTATCAATTTTCAGCATCTTCCTGCCTCCTTACTCATCTCTCGGATCCAGGATATCCCGGATGGAATCTCCCAGCATATTAAATACAACAACGACCAGGAAAATAGCAAGTCCCGGATAGAGCATCATCCACGGTGCAGACTGCATGCAGGCACGTCCTTCATTCAGCATATAGCCCCATTCCGGTGTCGGCGGCTTTGCACCAAATCCGAGGAAAGACAGAGCTGCGATCTCCAGCATCATACCACCAACATCCGTAGCCGCTGTAATGATCAGCGTCGGCAGTGCGTTCGGAAGCATATAACGAAGCAGCATATACGGTGTTTTCGAACCTGTCACAACTGCCGCTGCCACATAGTCACGGTCACGGATCTTCATGACCAGACTTCGTGCCAGACGGGCATATTTTGTCCAGTTAACGGCCACGATCGCAATAATGGCATTTCGGATACTTGCACCCATGATACCTGCAACGGCCAGAGCAAGAACCAATCCCGGGAATGCCAGCATCATATCTGCAATACGCATGAGAATCGCATCAATCTTACCGCCAAAATACCCGGCAATAACACCTACTACACTTCCTACCAGGAAGATCAGGATAACCACGCCAAACGTAGAAGTCAGGGAAGCACGTGCTCCGTAAATAACACGTGCATAAATATCACGGCCCATTTTGTCCGTTCCGAAAATATGCTCTTTACTCGGTGCTTCCAGTGCTTCTGTAAGAGATCCTTTCAGCGGATCAACGCCTCCTGTCAGTACCGGTGCAAAAACAGCTGCCAGGATGATCAGAACGGCAAGAATCCCAAAAAAGGTAAACTGCTTATGTTCTTTCATAAATTTTAACGTCTTTTTCATGTTCTCACCTCTTCAATCTCATCCGCGGATCAATATAAACATAGGATGCATCCACAATCAGGTTAATGACCATATAAATCAACGCCATCCAGAGCACATAACCCTGAATCAGGTTATAATCACTGGAAGTAATGGCAGTAACGGCCAGATTTCCAAGTCCAGGATAAGAGAAAATTACCTCTACAACACTGGTACCGCCAAGAAGACTTCCGATGGACAGACCAAGCATCGTAATCAGCGGAAGCAATGCATTCGGAAATACATTTTTCCAGATGATGGTAGAACGTTTTACACCTCTGGCTTCTGCACCGATGACATAGTCCTGACTCAGTTCCTCCAGAACTGCTGTCCGGACCTGTCTTGTATATTTGGATGCCATTGCAATGGCCAGCGTCAGTGCCGGCAAAAACAGACTCTTGAAGTCACCGCCGGAAGCGATAACCGGGAAAATCTGAATCTTTACACACAAAAGCAGCATCAGAAGAAGACCTACCCAGAAGTTTGGCATGGCACATCCAACGAAGGTTACCGCACGGCAAATATAATCGATAATTCCATCTTTATGCAATGCAGAAGCAACGCCAAGCGGCACGGATATAACCAACATCAGGATCAATGACATCAGTGTCAGTTTCAGCGTCGGAATTACACGGGCTGCCAGCAGCTCTACAACCGGTTTGTTCAAGCTGTAGGATTTTCCAAAATTGCCATGCAGACAGTTAAACAGCCAGCGGAAATACTGGGTGAAAAACGGATCATTCAGACCCATCTCGTCTCTGGTCTGCTGTACCAGCTCTTCTGTCGGCATGACACCGGTAGCGGAAAACATGTTACGAACCGGATCTCCCGGAGACAGGTAGGTCAGCAAAAACGTCACGAAACTGATACCGATCAGCACGATCACAATCTGAAAGATTCGGCGAAGAATCTGTTTCTTATTCAAAACAATAGCTCCTTTCTGTTAAAATTCAAGCCAAACGCATGAACCCCTACGTGCGGAAATACCCCCACACTGCCGCCGTAAGGGGCACGGATGGGGGTAATCAGTTCTTAAACTTACTGAGCCGGGGTAATCTCGGTGGTCAGCCAGTAATAGTCTGCAGTATGGATATGTGCATTTCCCACATTTTTAGAGTAGATCATGGAAGAGTTGTAGTAACCGTCGATCAGAACAGCTGCATCATCTACCAGGATCTGCTGCATCTGGAAAATCAGATCTGCACGCTTGTCCTCATCCATCTCGCTCTTCAGCTGTTCAAACAGCTTATCATATTCCGGATTGGAATATCCGCAGTAAGTAGTGTCCGTTGCCCAGTTTGCCATGTATGCATATGGGTCTCCGGTACCTACGGTGATCCAGTTATTATTGTTGAAATCATAGTCTCCGGCAGCAAGTTTGCTCCACTGGTCATCGGAACTGCCGTAATCTGCGGTGCATCCGATACCGATCTCTGCCAGATACTGGATATGTGCATTGGAGAAATCATTCAGCAGACGGTTCTCATAAGAAACGTAGTGCAGGTTGATGTTTTCTCCGTCGATCTCACGGATTCCGTCTCCGTCCGTATCTACGATACCGGCATCGTCAAGGAGCTTTTTCGCACCTTCCGGATCATAGGTATATGGGTTGTTCAGTTTGTCGTATCCATAATTTAACGTAGACGGCAGTACGGAGAATCCCGGCGTATACAGATCTCCGATCGTCTTGGAATGACAGATGGTGTCATAATCAATCGCCATCAGGATTGCCTGACGCAGAGTCTTATTGCCAAGAACACCGTCAAAATTCATCCAGCTGAAACCACAGCGAACACCGGAAGCGATGTCTACGGTGAAATCAGGGTTGTCTTTGAAATCCTGAATATCCGATACGTTGGTGATGTTCTCTACCAGATCAACCTGTCCGCTCTGCAGAGCCATGGTCTTGGCAGAAGCATCACCCATGTACATCAGTTTTACTTCATCATACGGAACTTCCTCACGGTAGTTCGGGTTCGCCACCAGATCGTATCCAACACCTACGCCATTAAAGGTATCGATCATGTACGGACCTGTTCCGATCGTACCATTATCAAAGTTTTCGGTATCTGCCACATCAACAATTCCCATGGTCGGATGTGCCAGCTGTCCCGGAAGGTTTGCATACGGCTGAGTGGTCTGGATGGTCAGAGTGTTTGCCTCATCATCAGCAGTTACCGTTGCCTCAAACTCCAGATATTTCTGAGGTTTTGCAGAACCACTCGGTCCCATCTCTTTCAGATACTCAAAATACTCTTTTACTTTTGTCGGAGTCAGATCGCAGCCATCAGAGAATTTGATACCGTCTTTCAGAGTGATGACCCACTCGGTATGCTCGTCATTTACCGTATAACTCTCTGCCAGCCATGGCTCAACTTCCATGCTGTCGTTGAATTTGAACAGACCCTCGGTGATACCGTAACGCATAGCGTTCCATCCGCCATTCTCATCCGTAACGGTATTTACAATACCATCGGTATACATCTGACATCCGAAAGTAAGTACTTTCTTATCTCCGGTGCTTGCCGCGGAAGTGTCGCTGCTGCTGTTTGCGGCAGAAGTATCGCTGCTGTTGTTATTGGAAGTTCCACCGCCGCAGCCCGTCAGTAAAAGTACTGCTGCAAGAGTTAAACTGATACATTTCTTTTTGTTTCTCATAATTTTTTATCCTTTCTCCTTTCATCTGCTCCGACTAAGATAAAATTCCGTGCAAAAAAAGCCGGATATACATCCGACTTTATTCTCACCCCTCAGCAGGTATACTATTCCCATAAATATAACATGGAATTTTTCAGGTAAGAATTTCTCGTCTTCCGCAAGAATTCTCTGTGACAAAAAATAAGCAGGTCTCCTGACTTCAGCATTCACACCCAAAGCACCTTCCCAAAAATTTCCAGTGGTATCCGCTCTGAACCAGCTATCACAGTGACGGGATCGTTCCGGACTCTCACCGGATTCCCTTTTCATCGAATGTATATTCGAACTTATTTTCTGCGGCTTAAACGCCGACTATATGAACATATAGTTTTATATTCACACCTTTTTTATATTTTGTCAACGAAACACATATTCCTTTTTGTTATATCTTAAAAGATTGATTTTTCAGATATTTGACATCATCTCGGGGCTTCCTATCCATTTTCCGATTCTGTTTTGTCATAAAAAGTTTGATTTTCTTGTAAAAATATTCTTCTCCACAAATTGCATCCGCCGCATATATATTCCATTTCGGTATATATAGCAATCATCATGAAGTCACTTTTCGACGGTGTGAAATTTTTTCTGTAAATTCAGATCTTCAAATTTTTTTGTATCCCTTCCTGATCCGCAGCCAAAATCCAATACGCTGTTTCCATGCAATGCACACTGAAAACGTTCCTGTATATCACTGAAATCGTACCCTGTACAAAGGCATCTGCATTCTGGTCATAATATTTTAATGTTTCATCAGTCATCAGTCATTTCTACCCTCATCTAATTTTCTGAGTCAAGAAACAAATATAAGGTTTTTCATTTGTCAGTCAACTCATTCCATATTTCTATTTTACCCCCACATACTCCCAGGTCACGGTATCCAGCAATAAAAACTCCTGTGTTCCGATCGGTCTGCCGTCCCGGTAGGTGGAAAATACATCTGTACTGATCAGATTTTTTTCTCTTGTTATTTCATTCATCGGCGTATGGCCTACTACCTGAAGCAGTTTCCGCGGTTTATACAAACGTATGCCTGGTCGCTGCGGACGCAGCCAGATAGGCGACATATCGTTCCACATCTCTATTCGTCCCAATTTATTGATTTCTTCCACAACCGCATCCACATCGTGGTATTTGGATTTTGGGACATATTCCTCAACAAAATAATTCAGCACGCCGCCATGGGAAAACAGTACATTGTCGATCTTCTGAACAAATTGGATCGGATGATCTTCCGGAACGGTCCTGCGAAGTTCCAGCAGCTTTCTCTGTACTGTTGCGGATGCCATGGAACTGTAGCCACTCTCCAGACAATGCCAGAAGTAACTGAGGTCATGATTGCCATAACACCATGCTGTATCCAGAAATTCCAAAGCAAACCTTATCGCTTCGTCGTAGGTCTCTTCATAAAGTGCAATGTCATATTCTCTGTCCCAGTCATCCAGAATATCCATCAAACATACCGCACGATCTGCTTTCCCTGTATCCATCAAATCTGCTGCCTGCCGGAACATCTGTGGTTTCAGATGCACATCCGGAATTACTAAAACTTTCATTTATCTCACGCTCTCTTTCTCTTCTGTAATTTTTTTCAACTTTCCAATCGCTTCTTTTATCCAGATTTCTGTAACTTTATTTTCTTCTGTCTCCGGATCGTTTTCTGTTATTTTTCTTTACTGTACGGATTCTCTTTACAGATCTTTCAGTCTCACTCCGCCTGCTGTTTTCCAGTCCATATTTCCGTTTGAGGTATGTCCGAGGATCACTGCGGATGCGGCTGACGGAGCACTGAACTCGTAATTTCGGACAAATTTTCTCTCTGAAATCACACCGTCTGCTTCCAGCTTATTTCTCAGATTGTAGTATGTTTTTCCTCTTGTCTCCAACGATGGAACGATATGATCCGAAACAATCGAATCCTTCAGCACGGTAAATCCTCCGGCACTGACAAAACCTTTTGCATTTGCACCGGATCCTTTGCAGTACAAATAAATGGTATCGTCTGTTGCCTGTGGTGCCGGAAGCAGCACTTTATAGCCAAGCGTGCTGATCAGGATTTTTACGTTTTCGATAAATTCTTCCATCACTGCGACCTGTGATTCTTTCATCACAGTATTCTTATAGGTATTTTTGGTAAGGACCACATAACTTTTACTGTCACGTGCGATTTCTACCAGGCGATTTTCCAGATAACGGATCAGTGCTTTGTTCAAATCTCTTCCGACAAAGATCACCGCTGTATTCCAGTAATATTTTTCTTTCCCTGTCTGATAATCTCTCAGATGCTGGTTCAGTCTTTCCAGTACATTTTCTGCCTCACCGATGTATACGGAGGCATCTCCGTCCTCTTCCTGGCAGAACAGAAAATAAACACCTGCCCCTTTCATATCTTCCCGGTCGCAGTTGTGTACTTCTGTTCTTGGGATCTTGATTGCTTTTCCGTATGCCATATTCTCTTTTCCTTCTTATTTTCTCTTAATCGCTTTATCTCAATATCCTCTCCATCTGTTCTATGATCTCCTGCACTTCATAATTGATCAGGCAGTTCATAAGATCAAAGGATATTTCTTTTCCTTCTCTGCCATACTGTTTTTCGTAAGCGGCTGCTTTTTCTTCGTCGTGGTCTTTGTATCTGGATTTTCCGATCAGGTAGGCATCGGAGTTGGCATAATCCGGATAATCTTTGGCTTTCTGAATAAAAAAGCTTTCTCGTTTCTGCAAAAGATCGCGTTTCAGTCTGCTTACGTTTTCCAGAAAGGTGGCTGTGACTTCCGGATAATGCTCTTTGATGTAAATGAGATTTCGGTACAGGCAGGTTGCACTCTTTTCCATCAGCCTGCGTTCTTTTTCATTTGGGAAATCTTTGTACTCTTCCGGCCGGACGGACTTTCCTTCGATGGATCTTTTCAGTTCATCCAACCAGTAGGTGTGTCTTTGTATATTGTCCGGAAACATAAAATAGGTGGAAAATTCGTGGTCGATCATCGGTGCAAGCCTCAGGATCTGTCCGGATGCATTGCACACAAATGCAATATTTTCATAATGATAATTCTGATCGCCTTTCAGGACGGAGATCAGGATCTGCATTGCCAGATTTTCTGCGATCTCCCGGTTTTTCTGAAAATAATCTGCTTCCAGAATTTCGGTGTAATCATAAAACATCTGACAGTAATTTAAGTAATCATCGATCTGAACTTTGTCATCCGGATACGCCCGGAAAAATTCAAGCAGATTTAAAAGATGCTCTCCTTCTTCGTAGATCATCGGAGATACGGTCCCGTAATCATAATATTTGCCGCACTCTGCCTCATATCCTCTGCAAAGGGCAAGCTGATACTGCGGTGCCGGAATAAAATAGGCATCGATCACCCAGGACCAGAATACTTCTGCATAGGCAAACAACGGCGTAGAGAGCGGCTTTGATTTTGTGAGCGGTTTAAAGACCATCCGTCCTTCAAACACCGGGAAATGTTTTTCTCCGCTGACCACACCGACGGCCTCCGCTTTCAGATTTCCTGTTCTTTCTGCATAATTATAAATCTGCGGATCCCAGTTTATTGTTTCCGGATTTGCCCTACCATTTTCTGTTTTATTTGTCTGCTGTCTCATACGAACCCCTTCGCCATCGCTTCTGCGGTCTGTGTGGAATAAACGGTGTATTTGTCAATGATTTCTGCCGGAACGCCCTGCATGATCTTCGCTTCGTTGCAGTAAGTGACAAAGGCACCTTTGAGCACCGCCGATGAGCCTTCCGTATCCGTGATCAGGGATGCAATCTGCCCGGATGTTGCCGATTCCATCGTGGTGATCGTCATCTTTTTTTCGATCAGCAGTTTTGTCAGTTTCCGGTAATCTTCTCTTATTTCTTTTTCATCATATTTTTCTGCCATGCTCAAACACTTCCTTTATTTATGATCTCTTTTTAGGGATAAAGCTGTCAAAAATGATCACATCAAATGTTTTTTCTGCTTCTTCCAGTTCCTTCTGGTTTTTTATGGTCCATGCAACATTCTCCGGTTTGAAAAGTTTTCTGCACAGAGTATAGGAAAAATCCTTTTTCCATAAATGGTTATACGCAATGAAATCCGGTTTTGTAAGAAAATTCAGCATGAGATTTGACAGTAAAAATTTTTCATACCATTTTCTGTTAATCTTGTCTTTAAAATAATTTGTGGAAAGCTGTCCGCGAATGATCTCCGGTCTGTGATCTTTGAACCATTTCACTGCAAACGGATGGAACGATTCCATACAGTAACATCCTCGATAAGAATCCATTCTTTCTGCCATAAGCTGCGTTGTTTTTTTCCAGTCTCCTTCTGATTTCACCTCAACGATCAGCGGAACTTTTCCATCTATCACTTTGAGAACCTCATCAAACAGCGGAATTTTTTCGTCTGATTTTGCAAGCCGGTAATGTTTCAACTCATCATAAGAACATTCCGTAAGCTTTTTGTCAAACCCACACATTCTCTGCAGTGTTTCATCATGAAAAACAACCAGTCGGTTGTCTGTTGTCAGCTGTACATCCAGTTCAATGCCATAGCCCTGCTGTACCGCTCTTTGAAATGCCGGGATGGAATTCTCCGGTGCTTCCGATTCGTTATCAAAATAGACCGCGGCGGTCTTTCTTTAAAATCACCGGAATTCAAAAAGATACACAGACCATTTCCGTATTCTCTGGAAAATACAAGTGGGATCCCCGACTCTGTTTCAAAATACACATCAACATCTTCTGCAACTTTTCCCCAGCATATTTCTGCGTCATGAAGCACAAAATCTTCCGGCAGATTGCTGAATCTGTCTTCTTCCAGGCATTCCTCCGTCTTATGGTAATGTACCGTTTCTGTCTGCTCAAAATTAACGATCTTACATCCAAACATGTTTTGCAGCAACTCATTCTTGGTCCTTCTGTAGATGACATCGTGTGCACCGATCAGTTTTCCTCCTTTTCGCACATACCTCACCAGCGTTTCATTGATTCGCTTCGCCGCATAAATATTGGAAGAAAACTTGGTACAATCGGTGACGATCAAAATGATCGCATAAATTTCCTGCAAATTTTTCGAAAGAATTTCCACCGGTTCACTCATGATCTCAATAAAATAATCATCCAGTTTCAGTTTGTTCACGATTTTTTCAATGATCGCATCATCAAAATCCGCCCAGAATAAAATGTGGCTCTTTTTCTCCGTGATCATTTTTTCTTTTGATGAATTTGTCAGATATTTTATAATTCTCGCTAAAACGCCCTCAAAGAAGTCAAAGGTCACGATCACGCCATTATAATTTTTTAATTCTTTTATATCTTCCGGTATATTTTTGCCCCACTCGAATCCTTTCATCATGATCGGAATAATATTTTTTCCCTGTCTGATCGCATAAGCTACTTCCAGACGCAGCCAGTCATCTTCATTGACGCACCGCTCCAGAGAATTTGGCGGTAAAATCACCAGAACATCATTACACTCATCGATCACTTCCAGAAGTTTTGCATTAAATTTTCCGGATGAGAGTGATTCTATATCATAAAATACTTTATACCCCAATGCTGACAGCTTTTCGTTTAAAAGATATGCCAGGGCTTCTCCTCCACTTCTTCTGTCTTTTCTCCAAAAATCGTTGCAAATTTATCCTACTTTTCAGTATACATCATATTTTCTCAAAAGAAAATGATTGCCTGAGCAAAAATCTATGCTATAATTTAGAACAGTTCACAGGGTTCCCAAAGCTGGAATCCTATGATGGATAACAGAAAATTTTTAACAGGAGATGTAAGAAAATGGAAAAAATCCGAATTGGTATTGTTGGCTATGGCAACATTGGACGCGGCGTTGAGCAGTCCATCAAACGCAATGATGATATGGAACTGAAAGCAGTTTTCACAAGAAGAGATCCTGCCGGTGTTTCTATTCAGACTGAAGGTGCTGTTGTAAAGCATTTCGATGATATGGAAGCTATGAAAAATGAGATCGATGTTATGATCCTCTGCGGCGGTTCTGCTACCGATCTGCCGGTCATCGGACCAAAAGTTGCTGCTTCTTTCAACACGATCGACAGTTTCGATACACACGCAAGAATCCCGGAATATTTTGCAAGCGTAGATAAGGCTGCAAAGGAAGGCGGAAACATCGGCATTATCTCTGTCGGCTGGGATCCGGGTATGTTCTCTTTGAACCGTCTGTATGCAGAATCCATCCTGGTTCAGGGAAGCACTTATACATTCTGGGGCAAGGGCGTAAGCCAGGGACATTCTGACGCGATCCGCCGTATCGAAGGCGTTAAAAATGCGATCCAGTACACCGTTCCGATCGAATCTGCCATGGAACAGGTAAGAAGCGGAAGCGAACCGACACTGACTACCAGAGAGAAACATTTAAGAGAATGTTATGTCGTTGCGGAAGAAGGTGCAGATAAAGCTGCCATCGAAAAAGCGATCAAGACAATGCCGAACTATTTCGATGAATACGATACAACCGTAAACTTCATTTCAGAAGAAGAATTAAAGGCTCATCACAGCAAGATGCCGCACGGCGGTTTTGTGATCCGCACCGGTGAAACCGGATGTGAGGGCAACAAGCATGTGATTGAATATTCTCTGAAGCTGGATTCGAATCCGGAATTTACTGGAAGTGTTCTGGTTGCTTATGCACGTGCTGCATATCGTCTGTCCAAAAAGGGCGAATCCGGAGCGAGAAGCGTATTTGATATCGCACCGGCTATGCTGTCCCAGAAAACACCGGAAGAACTGAGAGCTTCGATGTTATAAACTTGTTTTATGGCCTGGTTTCCTGAAGCGTTTGTAAAGTCAGAAAGCAGAGCACAGGACGGATATGAATTCCGCCGCTGTGTCTCTGCTTTCGTTTCGTTCTGACCCTATTTTCAACTGACAGTTGAATTTTTCTTTATCTGTTCTTCTGTATCAATATCAGAAAATTCTTCTTCATTTTCTATCTCCACGTAACAGCACTCATGCTTTTTCAGAACAGACCTTCCGCCCTTATCGCCTTCCAGCTGCATCAGTTCCGGGATCAGATCTGCCCGGAACATACAGGGATTGCCGACTCTTTCCCCACAACACAGAGAGAACGTCGGCGGCTGCGAAGTATATCCCTGTCTGAATCGCTGGCCTGCTGCCCCAATCATTGCTTCGATGCTCTGCTCGCTTAAGTTCGGCTGATCGGCAACTGCGAACATCAGATAATCCCACGTTCTTACATGCTCTGTCTTTCTTTCAAAAGAACTCTCATTCTTTACAAAGCAATGCTCTTTTCTCACAAAATCATGTGCTTCCTGCACCAGGCAAATTTTCTTCTTTACAGAGTCATATATTTCCCCAACTGCACGGATCCCTGCCTTTATCGTATAGGAAACACCAAGTCTGCTCTCTTTGCAGAATACTGCATTCACGCCGGGCTGATTTTGTACTTCCCGACAAATTTCCGGATACTGCGTGACTACCGTTAAGGAAATCTTTTCCGGCTCTTTTTCTCTGATCCGAAGCAGTTTTTCAAATGTATGAAGATACAGTGGTTTTCCCTTCCAGTTCTGGAGCAGTTTGTTTTCATTTCCAAAACGGCGGCTGTTTCCAGCCGCCATATAAATAATGTGTATCATGATTCTTTGACGCGACGGTCGATTTCTTTCCACTGTGGATCGAGCATGCTCATCAGAATCTTTTCCGGAGTGAACGGTACAGTTCGGTGCCATACTCCGGTCGCACGGTAAATCGCATGGGCGAGTGCCGGTGCCGGGGTGTTGATCACGATCTCACCGATGGATTTGACACCAAACGGACCGCTTGGCTCGTAGCTGGTTTCAAATTCTACATTGATCCTGCCCATATCCAGACGGGTCGGGATCTTGTACTGCATAAAGCTGTTCTCTGCGATTTTTCCCTGTGCGTTGTAAGTCACATTTTCATAGAGTGCCATGCCGATTCCCTGGCCGATACCGCCTTCCGCCTGCACTCTGGCAAGGTTTGGATTGACCGGGATACCACAGTCGATCACGGCCTGATAATCCAGGATCTCAATGCTTCCGGTTTCTTTGTCCAGCTCGATCTCAACCATTCCGACCATGTAAGGAGGCGGGGATACCGGGGAAGAATACGTGGCTGTCACATCCACAGGAATCGTATTGTTGACCTGCGATTTTGTGGCAATATCCACAAGACTGACGGACTTTTCGCCGTCGGTCAGGTAAACTTTCTCACCGTCAAAATCGACTTCTTCCGGTTCACACTCAAGCATGCCGGCACCGATCTTTTTGATATTTTCCCGCAGCTGCAGTGCCGCATTCTGCGTTGCCATTCCTGTCACATAAGTGGTGGAAGATGCATATGATCCGGAGTCGTACGGAGAGGCATCCGTATCTGCCCCGAAAACGGAAATCTGATCTACATCACAGTCTAGCACTTCCGCTGCCATCTGTGCAAGGATTGTATCGCATCCCGTTCCCATGTCGGCCGCTCCGATCATCATGTTATACGTTCCGCCGTCACCAAGTTTTAAGGTACAGGAACCGACATCGACATTGGAAATACAGGAACCCTGCATTGCCAGTGCCATGCCTGCTGCACGCACTTTTCCATTGCCCATGTCACGCACCGGATATTTTTCTTTCCAGTGGAAGTTGTCGGCACAGTGTTCGATACAGCGGTCCAGTGCACAGGCATTTGCCGTCTCACCGAAGTAAGCCGGCATAAACATGCCTTCGCGGACAATATTTTTCATACGGATCTCCACTGGGTCCATATGCAGTTTCTCCGCCAGCTCATTGACTGCGGATTCCAGTGCAAAAATACCCTGCGTCGCACCGTAGCCGCGGTAGGCTCCGGCTGCCTGAACATTCGTATAGACTACGTCGCAGGAAAATCTGGTTGCCTCACAGCCTCCGGTATAAAGCGGAAGTGCTTTATGTCCGGAAAGTCCTACGGTCGTAGTTCCATGTTCTCCGTAGGCACCGGTATTGGATAAGGTATAAAGGTCGATAGCCCGGATATGTCCGTCCTTCATCGCACCTAAGCGAACCGTCACTTCCATTTCGTGCCTTGGTGAAGCGATCGTCTGACATTCTTTTCGGCTGTAGATCAGTTTACACGGTTTCTTTGTCATCCAGGTCACAAATGCCGGATAAACTTCGCAGACTGCTGTCTGTTTTGCTCCGAATCCTCCGCCGATACGCGGTTTTTCCGCACGCACCATCGATTTTGGGATTCCAAGTGCGTTGGCAATGATACGTCTTACATGAAAGACGATCTGTGTGGAACTGATGCAGTGGAGACGTCCGTAACGGTCGATCTCGCAGTAAGCACGGATGGTTTCCATATAGCCCTGCTGTGCCGCCTTGATCCTCCAGCTGTGCTCGATCACTTCATCGCATTCGCTTAAAATCTGCTCTACATCACCGTGGGTATCTTCCTCGTGATGCAGAAGGTTGCGTTTCACATCACCGGTATTTCCATAGGATTTCCAGTTCTCCTCCGGATGTACCAGAACTTCGCTATCAAGGGCTTTTCTGAAATCAAGGACCGGCTCCAAAACCTGATATTTCACCTTGATCAGACGCAGTGCTTTATCGACTGCTTTTTCATTTTCACCGGCAACGATCGCCACCGGATCACCCACACAGCGAACCCTCTGATCGAGGATCAGACGGTCATACGGAGATGGCTCCGGATAAGTCTGTCCGGCAATACAGAAGCGTTCTTTCGGCACATCTTTCCAGGTATAGATGGCTTCGATACCCGGAACTTTGGCGGCTGCCACTGTTTTGACCTCTTCTACCAGAGCATGGGCATGCGGACTTCGGAGCAGTTTTACGACCAGACAGTCCTGCGGCACAATATCATCCATAAAGACCGGTTTTCCAAGCAGAAGCTGGTTTGAATCTTTTTTCGGAACACATTTTCCGACCATATGATAATCTTTTCGATCTCGCTTAAATTCACTCATGCTTCCACTCCCTTCCGATATCCGCACCATAAACTTCTGCCTCCAGATCAAGCGGTGCCGCTTCTTTTTTGCTGTTCAGATAGTTGCGGAGCGAACGCAGCTGGCTCTGATATCCGGTACAGCGGCAGAGATTGCCTGATAAATATTCAAGAATCTCTTCGTCTGTCGGATCTGGATTTTCCCGGAGCAGTGCCACGATATTAACAATATAACCCGGATTGCAGAATCCGCACTGGTCGGCACCCTGTGCTGCAAAAAAATCGCTAAATTTCTTTGCTTCTTCCTGGAGGCCTTCTAAGGTATCTACTTTTCTTCCTGATGCACGTCCGATTGGAACGCTGCAGGAAAGCACTGGTTTTCCATCCAGTAAAACGCTGCAAAGCCCGCAGTTTCCGGTCTCACATCCTCTTTTGACGGAAAAACATTTATGTTTTCTGCAAAAATCAAGGAGCACCATATCGGCATCCACCGAATCTGTGATCTTTTTTCCATTTAATGTAATGGTCACTTCCATCAGCACTTTTCCTCCTCTCCATTGTTTTCTGCCACAATCGTATGCAGTGCACGTTTTACAAGCACCTGACAGACGATTCGACGATATGCAGCTCCGGCTCTCATATTACTGCCGAAACGGATCTGCTCTGCAACCTTGGCGGCAAATTTTTCGATACTTTCCTCGTTTATTTCTGTTAAAATGCCTTCTTTATCCCAGACGTTTTCCGCAAGATGCGGTGTAGCTCCGACTGCTGCGACATATCCTTCTTCCCGTTTTGCCACCGCACAGGTCAGCACCGGAAAATCTGTGGACTGGTTTCTCTGACTTAAATACACGACTGCTTTTACCTTTTTCGGTACGATCACGGAAACAAGAATATCCCTTGTCTTTCTTGGCATTTTTACAAACTCATCCAGATCCAAGATGCCTGCATGATGCAGCTGCACCTTTGCACCCATGGCACGGAAGATCGTCATCACATCCGAAAATCCGTAACGTCCCCAGAGACTGCCGCCGACCGTAGCCACATTTCGAAACTGTACACCGACGATATGTTTCACCGACTCGGCAAACGCACCTTTCGTGTAAGTATTTAACGCCTCGTTTGTCTCCAGTTCCCGAAGCGAAACATACGCTCCGATGCGAAATTCTTTTTCATCTTCTTCGATCTGATCCAGACCAAGATCTGACAGATCGATCGCTGTTCCAAACGGCCGCTTCCGCATCTTCAGCCAGAGCATACCGCCGAGAACAAAATTATTTTTTTTCTGGTAAAGCCCATAGGCCTCTTCCAGACTTTCTGCCCTTACGTATTGATTAAAATATCCCATACTGTCCTTTCCCTATTCAAAAATTATCTCTGACATTCTTACTGTACACCGATGCAATCCGCCGGTGGCTGCATCAGGCTTTAAATCAAATCCCATCCCGAATATCAATTTATCTCATATCTAATACAACTCTAACTCATACATTGCTTCCCACTTCAGCTTTTCTTCTTCCAGAAACACAAGCATTTTTTCTTTTTCTTCCAGTTTCGTTTTCCAGGAAAGTCCGCACCCTGCTGAAATCTCGGATGGAAGCGGGATCAGCCGCCCAAAAATCCCCATTTCCTGTGCCCTCTTTTCCATCGCCATCGCCGCTGTCGTGGTGGAAAACGTGATCACCAGCTGCTTTGTTTTTTTTCTCATATTACGGACTTACAATCAGGGAAGCCTGCGTCATCTTTTCCGCGATCTCATACATGTTCGTCACTTCTCCGACTGCAAGCCGGTCCGTCAGACCATAGTGATTTAAACAAGTCCCGCATGTTAAAATTTTCACGCCCTGTTCTTCCAGTGCTTTCAGATCCTCCAGCGACTGGGAACCTTCACAGGTGATAAATGCACCGCCATTATAAAAAAGCATGGTTTTCGGCAGATCTTTCTGCTGCGAAATCGCATAAATAAAGCCTTTTAACAGCACTTTTCCAAGCTCCGGATCACCCTCTCCCATCACGGAAGAGCGGATCACAACCACCTTATTGCTCTCTTTTTCCGGCGTACAGTCACAGAATTTTCCACCGTCTCCGTCTTTTTTTTCAACGTTATCCACCACGTTTTCCACGATGATGCACACACGATATTTTCCTTCTTCAAGCTTTTCACTTGTGGTCTTATAACCTTTCTGGTCTGCCATCTTTTTCAGATTTTCAACTGCGATTTCATTGTCAACCAGTGTCTCCACCACATCGGCACCTTTTAAAGATGCAATCGCATTTTTTGTCTTAACAACCGGGATCGGACATGCATCGCCCATTGCATTTACTGTGATCATATTACATCCTCCTCAATTCACATAGATATCTTTTTCTTTTTTCTCCGTAAACCTTCCGACGATCGCTGCCGGCATTCCGGCTTCTCTTAATTCTTTCTCAAATGCCGCTGCGTCTTCTTTCTGCACGGCAAATAACAGTCCTCCGGAGGTCTGCGGATCAAAGAGCAGTTCTTCCATCGCAAATGGAATATATTTTGAAAATGTCACACGTTCTGCGACATGATTGCGGTTTCTCTGTGCCGCGGCCGTCAGCAGAAATTCTTCTGCACAGTGCATTGCTCCTTTGATGACCGGGATGGAAATGCTGTCGATTTCTGCCGAAATGCTGCTGTTTATCATTTCACTTAAGTGCCCCAAAAATCCAAAACCGGTCACATCGGTGCAGGCATGTATCTCGTAACGATGGCTGATCTCTGCGGCTTTTTTATTGAGCATGGTCATTGAAGCAATCGCTTCTTCCATGGCTCCTTTTGGTGCCTGTCCGACACGGTTTGCATTGCACACCAGCCCGACTCCGAGCTTCTTGGTAAAGATCAGTACATCCGACGGTCTGCCTTTGTCATTTGCATAGATCTGTTTTGGATTTACAATACCCATCACAGACAGTCCGTATTTGACATCGGCATCGGCAATGGAATGACCTCCTGCCAGCGTTCCGCCCGCCTCGATCACTTTTTCTGCCCCGCCCTGCATAATCTTTCCAAGAATATTTAAATCCATTTTTTCTGGAAAACAGAGGATATTCAATGCTGTCTTTACCGTTCCGCCCATCGCATAAATGTCACTTAAAGCATTTGCCGCTGCAATCTGCCCAAACAAATACGGATCTTCCAGCATCGGCGGAAAAAAATCCAGCGTCTGGACAATGGCGGTATCTTCCGTGATCTGATAAACAGCCGCATCATCCCGACTGTCATATCCGATCAGAAGATCCGGATCTTTTTCCCCTCTTGGGATTTTGCCAAGCACGTGACTTAAAAGATCCGGTCCTAATTTTGCCGTACATCCGCCACCCTTACAAAATACAATCTCTTCTGTCATTTCACGCCTCCACTTCTTCTGCGATCTCACGGATCGCTTCTGCGGCCGTCAGTGCCTCTTTTTCTGTATTATAATACGAAAAGCTGAAACGCACCATGCCCTGCTTCTGCGTTCCAAAATACTGATGCATCAGCGGTGCACAGTGTGCTCCCGAACGCACTGCAATCTCATACTCTTCCAAGAGCCATTCACTGACCTGCGAAGAATCCACGCCTGCAATATTCAGAGAAACGATCGGGCATCTGTTTTTATCCGAAAAATCGCCATATATCTTCACATTGGGAATCTGCTTGATTTTCGCAACAAAACACTCCATCAGATTTCGCTCTTTTTTCCATATCTCTTCTGCTGTGATCTTCTGGATTTCCTGTACACCTGCAAGAAGTCCTGCAATCCCGTGGCCATTCAACGTTCCGGCTTCGAGATGCTCCGGGAGTTCTTCCGGCTGTGTTTTCAGGAAACTGTGCACGCCGGTCCCGCCGCTTTTTAAAGGCTTTATCTCTGCACCCTCACCTATGTAAAGTCCGCCGGTTCCCTGCGGTCCAAACAGGCTTTTGTGCCCGGTAAAACAGAGCACATTGATATGCATCTGTTTTACATCAATCGGAATCACACCTGCAGTCTGCGAAGCATCGACGATCAGAAACAGCCCATGCCGCCTTGCAAGCTCTCCCATCCTCGGCATGTCCGTCAGGTTTCCGGTCAGATTCGATGCATGGGTGCAGACGATCGCTTTCGTGTTTGCCCGGATGGCTGCTTCGATCGCATCAAAATCTGCCGTTCCGTTCTGTCCACTCGCCGCAATCGTAAGTTCAACACCCTTTTTCTGCATGGCATAGAGCGGACGCAGCACCGAATTATGCTCCAGCTGCGTCGTGATCACATGATCTCCCGGAAGAAACATCCCCTGGATTGCCATATTCAAAGCTTCCGTTGCATTGGACGTAAAAACCAGCCTCGATGGATCACTGCCTCCGAAAAAATCGCAGAGCGTCCGTCTCGCCTCATAGATCATTCTCGACGCTCCAAGTGCCGCACCAGAAAATCCCCGCCCGGAATTTCCCAAAGTTTTCATGGCATCATAAACTGCATCATAAACTGCCTGCGGTTTTTGAAGCGTTGTCGCTGCGTTGTCCAGATAAATCATGCTGTCATCCTCACACTTTCTTTAAAACATATTGCATCATCTTTACTGCAGCAGATGGATTTTTCCGCCATCCACAAAGATTTCTGTAATTTTTTCCGGTACCGACGGCATTTTTTCTTTCGATAAAAGCATCATAAGTTCCGCATCGGTTCCATCTATCTGACAGCTTACCGCCCAGCTGTGCAGTTCTTCTTCGGTGCTGCAGGATTTTACTGAAATTTTATTCCTGACTTGTTTTTCTTCCAGTATGGCATCTTCTGAATAAAGAGTGATATCTCCCGGATAAATGGCGATCGCACGATATTTTTTCTGCTCTTCCAGCTCAGTAAACGGGACTCTCAGCGAAAGATTCCAGTTTTTTGCATACACCCGATCTTCGCTGATCCAGTCGATCTCTGAAATATTATTGCAGCCTACCAGTTTTGCCTGCCCGACTGTCTGAGGCTCTGCAAAAAACGCCCTCTTTTCACGGATCGGACTGAATCTGCCGTTTTCCATGCTGCCAATCCGGTCTGCCAGGCGATAAACCTCCTCCTGATTATGCGAAACAAAAAGGATCGGTTTGTCAAAATCATGCAGCATCTCCATCACTTCCCGCTCCATTTTCCGCTTGATATGCTCATCCAGTGCGGAAAACGGCTCATCAAGCAGAATGCACTGCGGCTCAGCCGCCAGCATGCGGATCATGGCAAGTCGCTGTTTCTGTCCGCCGGAAAGATGATCAGGATAACTGTCCGCATAATCTCCAAGACCGTATTCTTCCAGCCATTTCTGCACCTGAACCGGATTCTTTTGTTTCATCACAATGCTGATATTTTCAGCTGCCGTCATAGTCGGAAACAGGGCGTACTCCTGAAAAAGATAGCCGACGTTCCGTTTCTGCGGCGGAAGATTGATCTTTTTTGAAGAATCATACAGAACCCTGCCATTCAGCGAGATAAATCCGCTGTCCGGCGTCTCGATCCCGGCAATGCATTTGAGCGTCATGCTTTTTCCGGAACCTGAGCCTCCGATCACCGCCAGAATCCCGGCTTCCGTTTCCAGATCAACCAACAGCTCATAAAGAGCCAGTTGTTTTTTTATTTTTACGATGAAAGACATGCTTTTTCCCTTTACTTTTCTTCTCTCCAAACAGATTCAGTGCAACAAGACACACAAACGAAATCACAAAAATCACCAGACACCAGAAACCGGCAAGTGCAAAATCTCCGTTCTGGAGCACCATGGCGATCTGCTGCGAGATCGTCGAAGTCCTGCCGGCGATATTTCCGGCGAGCATGGAAGTCGCTCCATACTCACCGATCGCCCTTGCAAATGCCAAGACTGTACCGGATAAAATGCCCGGTTTTGCCATCGGTATGCGAATCTTCCAGAAGATCGTCCGCTCGCTCAATCCAAGCGTCTGTGCCGCATAGATCACATTCTCATCGACCTGTTCAAAGGCCGCTCTCGCATTGCGGTACATCAGCGGAAAAGCGATGACCGTTGCCGCCAGCACACAGCCAAGCCAGGTATGTACTGCCTGAATGCCAAGACTGTTCGCCAGAAAACGGCCAAACGGTCTTTTTGTACTGAATGTACGAAGCAGAATGTATCCTGCCACAGTCGGCGGAAGTACCAGCGGCATTGTCAGAAAACCATCCCAGAACGCTCTTGCTTTTCCCTTCCGGCCCATCACAAATCTGGCCGCAAAAATCCCAAGGAAAAAGGAAACAAACGTTGCAGCCACTCCGGTTTTCATTGTAATCCAAAGCGGTGTAAAATCCAGATTCTGCAAATTCATAGATATCTCCTACTGTACAGTAAAATGATATTTTTCAAACAATTTCACTGCTTCTTCACTTTGCAGGTAAGTAAGGAAATCCTCGGAAGCTTCCAGTTCTTCATTGGAAATATTATCACTTTCTACTGCTGCTACCGGATAGATCACATCACCGGTCAGGGAATTCGGCAGCTGCTCGATAATATCCAGCTGATCTTCATATCCGAACGTATCAGAATAATAAACCGTTCCGACTTCATTTGCTCCTTCTGCAACCGCGGATGCAACGGCTCCTACGTTTGCACAGTTATTGATTTCCAGGCCGCCCAGTGCCTTTGATATCACATCATCTGTCAACTGATCGACTTCTGTGTACTCTGAGCCTGCCATGCCCGCATTGATCAGTGCTTTTCTGGTATACTGTCCAACCGGAACGGTCTGATCTGCCAGTGCCATGTTCTTTGCAAGAGAAAGATTGGAAAAATCTGTTACTTTGGTATCGCTGCCTTTCCATGTAACAAGGCATACCTGATTGTTCAGAAGATCCCGCCGGCTTCCCTCCACGATATCACCACCGTCAAAACCTGCCTGCAGCTCATCCATCTGAGAAACACCGGCAGAAAAGAAAATGTTGCATTTTGCACCTTCCTTGATCTGTGTCATCAACGTTCCGGAACTGTCATAGTTTGTCTGGAAAGTTACATTCGGATGCTCACTGTTGTACTTTTCGCACAGCTCATCCATAACACCGTTCAGACTCTTTGCTGCAAAAACGGTAACTTCTGTTTTCTTTTCCTTGCTTCCACATCCTGCAAGAAGAACTCCTGCGGTTGCCAGTGATACGATTGCGAAAGTTACTGCGATCGTTTTTTTCATTTGCTTTTTCCTTTCATGATGCACTTTTTAAATGCTCTTTATTTTTATAATCCATTTCCACTATAAGTTTATACAAAGATTCTGTACATTTACGATCAGTTCCTGCATACCATAGTGCTGCATGCCCTGTCATGTCTCCTCCAGCAGCACTTCAATCCTGCCGCCGCACACCATGCCTTCTTCTTCGACGTTATCGGTGCTCATCTGGATTTTGACAATCTCGCAGATCCCATGTATGCCTTTTCGCATTTCCGCAAAATATCCGCGACATCTGGTGATCACTTCAGCTTCTGCACAGCCTCCGCCGATGGTTCCGATAATACGGTTGTCCGATGTGACCAGCATCTGGGTTCCGATACTTCTGGGTGCACTGCCCCTTTTTTCGATGATCGTACAAAGCATGCGGTATTCCATCTCATTTTCATCATTTACTGCAAATTTTGAAAGTCTCTGCGGCTCTGTCAGTTCTTCCAGAATTGCCTCGTCTGTTTCTGCCGCTTTTGCACGTTCATTTTTGCACTGCACGATCTCGCTGATCACGGAAAGTGCGATCTCTGCCGGAGTCTGTGCTCCGATTGCCAGACCGATCGGAGAATGCAGCTTTTGTACCTGTTCTTTTGTATAGCCTGCTTCTTCCAGATCTTTTCGCACCAGTACACTTCGCTTTCTGGATCCCATCATGCCTGCATAGGCAAACGTTCTTTTATAAATCTCTTTTAAGCATTCCAGATCAAAACGATGTCCTCTCGTCATGCAGACATAATAATTATCCACATCTTTCGGGATTTTTGCAAGACTTTCCACATAATCTCCACAAAGAATGTGATCTGCTCCCTCCTGTTTTGCATGTTCTGCAAAAAACGGGCGGTCTTCCAGAACCCAGATTTCAAAATCCAGCAGTTTTGCCATCCTCACCAGGGCAGTTGATACGTGTCCGCCGCCGCAGATCACAAGTCTTGCCCTGTTTCCGATGGAATGAAGGAAAATCTCCTGCTCTTCGATCGTGATCCGGTGTTTGTCTGCAAGATGTGCCTTCCAGATTTCTTCGGCATGTTTTTCATTAAAAAAATCCGATCCGGATATTGATTCTTTTGCCGCTTCATTCATATCGTGTTTGTGCAGGCCATGATACATTCCGGCACTGGAACTTCGTACCGCACGGATTTTTCCATCCATCATGCAGAGCTTTTCGCCCCTGTTTTTTCCGGTAATGACGGTCGCTGTCAATGTGTCCGCTGCCTTATTCCGATCCCGGACGGTCGCATAAAAATTTGCCGCTATCATCGTCACCTCATCACCTTTTTTGATCGTGCCGCCTTTTAAGACAACGGCAAACACGCCTTCTTTCGGCATGATGCACTCGCCCATCCGCTGATAAATGGCACAGTGAGAATGGCACTGTTTTCCGATCTGCGTCATCTCAAGCAGTGCATCTCCAATCTGAAACCTCGTTCCGAGCGGCAGCGTTTTAAAGTCAAATCCGGAGACGATCAGATTCTCCCCGAAGGCTCCGTTTTCGATTCTGGCTCCTCTGGCCTTGAAATCTTCGATTTTTTCAAAAGATAAAAGACTGACCTGCCTGTGCCATTTACCTGCATGGGCATCTCCGGCAATCCCGAAATCTGTAACCAGCTTCGCTTCCTGTATTTCTTTTTTTTCTGTCCCGCGTTTTTCACTGATATTGATCGCGATCAGTTTTCCCATCTATTTCTCCTTTAATCTTATCCGCCAATCTGATTCATGGTTTCTGAACTTTTTTTCGAATTCTGCTCCTCAAAATGATGCGATTTCGGCTTCTGGAAAATCGCCTGCCGCATCAGCTCTGCCAGCTTGTCTGGATTTTCTGTATCTTCCAGTGCCGGACGCAGATCGATCACTTTTGCAGAAGCCAGACAAGGCTTTAATTTTGCCTCGGAAGTGATGCGGACGCGGTTGCATCGGTCGCAGAATTTTCCATGGATCGCCTGAATCAGACCGATGGAAATATCCAGATCCGAAAAGCGATAGTATACCGCCGGACCATATCCATATTTTTCCTGAGAATCTGCTTTTCTTTTTCTTTGCATGATCCTCTCATACCTGCCATATCGCTCCTGCAAAGTTTCCAGTACTTTGCTTTTTGGATCGACCGGCAGAATCTTTCCAAAACCAACCGGCATCATCTCGATAAACCGGAGTGTGACGTGGTTTTGTTCTGCAAACGCTGCCAGTGCACAGACATCGGTCTGTTCTCGCAGCACAGCATTGATCTTTACCGGAATTTCAAGTTCTGCTGCCTTTCTGATCCCATCAAGCACATTTGAGAGCTTTCCGCCCCCGGTCAGAACCCGGTATTCTTTTTCATCCGACGTATCCAGGCTGACATTGATGCTGTCGATGCCTGCCTGTTTCAGCTGTGCCGCCTTTTCTTTTAAAAGCACGCCGTTCGTGGTCAGATGCACCGAATCTACTCCTTTGATCTGTTTGATTTTACAGAGCAGTTCTTCGATTTTCGGATAACATAAGGGTTCTCCACCGGTCAGCCGAAAATGCGTGATGCCAAGAGAAACGGCGCTTTCCACGCATCTTAGAACCTGATTCATCGGAAAGAAATGTACATCGGAAATCCGCTTCTCCGGCATACAGTAGCTGCACCGAAGATTGCAGTTGTTTGTGAGAGAAATCCGCATATATTCTATCTTTCTCCCGAACTGATCCAGCATCTTCTACCAGCCCTTTCCAAAACCGCAGTTCGGAAATGTACACACTTTGCAGTTCAGGCAAAGTCCGCCTTCGCCAAGCGAAGCCAGCTCATCTGCCGTGACCGGATCTGCTGCCATCAGCCGCGGCAGAACCAGATCAAAAATGGTCCGCCTGTTGTACATGGCACAGCCCGGAAGTCCGCAGATCGGGATCACTTTGTCACCTTTCCGGTAATAGGACAATAAAAACATCGCTCCCGGCAGAACCGGGGAGCCGTAAGAGATCATTTCCGCCCCGGTATTTTTGATGGCAAGCGGCGTTTTATCGTCCGGATCCACACTCATGCCTCCGGTGCAGAATACAATATCCGCCCCTGCTTCTATGGCACGCAAACAGCCGTCTGTGATTTTTCTGTCATTGTCATCAAAAATCTCATGGAACATCATTTCTGCCCCGAATTCTGCGATTTTCTGCTCAATGACCGGCGTAAAGGCATCTTTGATCCTGCCGTGATAAACTTCATTTCCCGTTGTGATAATCGCTGCTTTTTTTACGGTAAACGGCAGGATTTTCAGGATTGGTGTTCCGTCACAGATCTTTTCTGCTTCCTGCATTTTATCCTTTTTAATCACCAGCGGAATGATACGTGTTCCGGCAAGTTTATCTCCCTTTTTCACTACGGTATTGCCGTGTCTGGTTGCGATCATCATCTCTCCGAATGCATTTACTTTCTTCAGTTTCTCACGATCTACTTTCAGCAGACCTTCCGTATCAGCGATCGCTTCGATCTTGCCTTCTTTTACATCCGAAGGATGCATATGCTCATTTGCCGTCATACGATAAAGCACTTCTGCCGCATCATTTTCATGCATCATCGTCTCATCGTTTTCCCAGATATAGACAGAGTCCTTTCCAACGCTGAGCAGCACCGGTATATCTTCTTCCCGGATGATATGCCCCTTACGGAAAACGGCATCCTTTGTCACACCCGGTATGATCTGCGTAATGTCATGGCAAAGTACCTGTCCGACCGCCTCCGTTGTTTTCATCCGTTTCATTTCTTTCACTCCTTCTGCCCTGTCTTTCAGGCTCTTCCACATTCACTGTCCGTCTGCATCAGAATATCCAGTCCATGCTCAATATTTCCGATCAGAAACTCCATACTTTCCGTTACTGCCTTGACACTTCCCGGAAGATTGATGATCAGCGTTCCTTTTCGTATCACAGAAACGCCTCTTCCGAGCATTGCTCTTTTTGTAAACTGCATGCTGCAGGCACGCAGTCCTTCTGCGATCCCAGGTGCATTACGCTCTGCCACATCCATCGTAGCTTCCGGCGTAATATCGCGCGGTGAAAATCCGGTTCCGCCTGTTGTCAGAATCAGATCACATTTCACCTCATCAGAGAGGCGGATCAGCTCCCTGCGGATCTTTTCCCGGTCATCCGGAAGCATCGTATATGAAATTACTTCATACTTATCTTTTGGCAGTAATTCCTGAATCTTCGGACCGCTCAAATCCTGCCGTTCACCTTTTGCTCCTTTGTCACTCAATGTGACGATTCCCACTTGATACATATGGATTCCCCCCTTATTTTAGCATATTGGACACGCTCTTTTCGTCCGTTTGCTCCCAATCTCAACGTTTAACGGCATGATTTCTTATAATATCCGCTCTTTCCGCCAGCCTTTTCCAGCAGATGAATATCCGTGATCTCCATGGCTCGATCCAGTGCTTTGCACATATCGTAGATGGTCAGCAGTGCAATGCTCACTCCGCTCAATGCTTCCATCTCCACACCGGTCTTTCCGAAGCAGGCCGTTGTGCAGACAGCTTTTATGCTCTTTTTTTCTTCGTTTAATTCAAAATCCACATCACATTTTGTCATTGCGATCGGATGACACAGCGGAATCAAGGATGCATTGTTTTTTGCCCCCATGATCCCGGCGATGCGGGCAATTCCAAGTACATCTCCCTTTTTTGCCGTTCCCTGCGAAATTGCCGCAAAAGCATCCTCATTTACAAAAATGGTGCCCTCCGCTTTCGCCACACGGTATGTATCTGCCTTTTCATGGACATCCACCATATGTGCCTCGCCGCTTTCATTGAAATGTGTCAGTTTCTTTTCATTCATACTGTTTCTATCCGTCCTGTTAATCTGTTTCGACTATTTTATCCGCATTATCCTCATTTTAAACCATCTGTCAGATTGTTTCACCTGTGTCTGACTCGATTTTAGCTGCACGTATTTACATGATGACAAACCGCTTCCAGCACGCTGCCGCCGATACTTCTGGCTTTATCTGAAATCGTAAAACAGTTTTTCAATTCACCTTCTCTTGGATCAATATCTGCGATCTTAAATCCTTTCGGGAAATGATAGCCTTCTCGGATCAGACCTCGGATAATGCCGGTGATTGTTGCCGGAACTGCTACCGATGCACCGCTAAAATTTCCGGATTCATCCATGTTTTCATAAATTCTGGCAATCTCTGTGCCCGCTTCCACTACATCACCGATCTGGTGGATATTTTTGATAAATCCTTCTGTCGGTGCATGGATCACGCGTTCTTTTGTAAATCCACCGATATTGCCCGGAATCCCGGTATTCGGAAGTGCCGATCCTTCTTCTAAAATTCTTGCCAGATTATGTCCACGCATCGATTCGATCACAAGATCCACATCGACCCCGGCCGTAAATCCAGGCCCGACTCCGATCACAAGCGGAGCCATCTCTTTTGTTGTTCCAAGGTTTTTCTTGGCAATGATCGCATCCACCACGACATCCGGATGCAGCTCTGCGATCGACGCTCCTTTGGAATCAACGAAAAGCGGTACACATCCTCTGGCAAAAACTTCTTCCATTTCAGATACAGAATCAATCCTCTGTGCCGTCACGCCTTCCACGGTCGCTTTTCCTTCGTAGACCGCCTCACAGAACGAAACCTGACGGCGGATCGCCGCCGGATGATCCGTTTCCAGCACCAGCACACGAAATCCCGCCCGGTGCAGACGGTGTACGATCCCTGTCGCCAGATCCCCTCCGCCGCGGCAGATGATCAAACTATTACGTTTCATTTTAATCCTCCATTTGTTCCGCTCAAACTTTCGAAAAACCCGGTTTCAAGAATGCCTTTGGCATTCTTGCTGCGAGGTGCACGTCATGCATCGCATGACATATTCTTCTGTGCACCTCTGCAATCCGCCGGAGGCTATATCGGTATCTGCCTGACAGAATCGAATGTTTTCCCCATCTTGCTTTGAAAACAGACAAGTTATTTTCTCATTATACCCGATTTCTTTCAGCCTGTACCGATACGCCCTTAAGATTCTGCGGATATGCTCTTCTGTCACTGCTTCTTCCGGCAGAATCTTTCTTTTTGGCAGCTCCATATCATCCCGGATAAGCTCTTCTTTCTGCATCTCATCAAAGCGAAAGATTACCTTCTTACAGGGTTTCCCAATATCCCACATTCCAAGCACGAGATAAAGATCCGTCGTTCCCGAAAAAATCACCGGTTCTGCCCCGGAAGGATATTTCAGAGAATGGTGTTTCGCTCCGTCCGCTTCTATCAGAGCAATATCCGCATAATGCAGCAATTCTCTTAATGTATGCTCCGGAAGTGCCTGCATTTTCTGCGGATTTTCGGAGCATTGTATGCCCGCCATACAATAGTGATCTCTCTGTAATTTCTCCCGTATAGAAAAAGCATCGCCGGAGAGGTCTGTGCCCGGCTCTGCGAACATATGCGTTGTCGTCGTCACCAGCACAGCATTTCCTTTCCTTTGATATTCTTCTGCCAGTCGATGGATCAGGGTCGTCTTTCCGCCCGCTCCTATGACTGATATGATTTTTTTCATTTATTTATCTTCCAGTTCCCACATTTCACGAACCGGTTTGGATTCTTTCGGCAGAACGATATTTAAAATGATCGCTGCCAGAGAACATGGTACGATTCCGGAACCGCCAAAGATCAGCTGTACATAATACGGCAGATGAGCGGTTGCCCCTGTGGTTGCTCCAAGACCATATCCAAGACCGATCGCTACGGAAATGATCGTAATCTCACGGCTGCCGATCGGATGCTTTGTGATCAGCTGGATACCGGAAATCAGAATCGATGCGAACATCATAACGGCTGCCCCTCCGAGAACCGACTGCGGCATGATGGACATCAGTGCACCGATCTTCGGGCAGAATCCACACAGGATCAGGAAAATCGCTCCCATGGAGATTGCAAAACGGTTGACAACTTTTGTCAGAGAAACCAGTCCCACATTCTGCGAGAATGAAGTATTCGGCAGTACACCGAACAGTGCTGCAAAAGCGGATCCGAGTCCGTCACAGATCACACCGCCGGACAGCTCGGAATCGGTTGCTTCACGATCCATACCGCCCTCAATACAGGCCGAAATATCACCGACTGTCTCAATCGCCGTTACGATAAACATAATGCCGATCGGGATGATCGCACTTGCCTGGAATGTGATCTTTACATCAGATAAAGCACCAAAACCAATAAAACTCGGCACAGCGATCCACGCTGCATTTTTTACCTGGGCAAAATCAACAACCCAGGAGTAAGTATACTGAACACCATCTGCATCGATACCGGTGTGCGGAAGCGTAAGTGTCATAATGATCGCCACAACATATCCTGCCAGAATACCAAACAGGATCGCAGACGAAGAAAGGATACTTTTCTGCGGTGCGAAATGTTTCAGCAGTACGATCACAACCAGTACTACAAATCCCAGAAACAGATTCGGAAGTGAACCATAGTCCGCTTTGCCGCTTCCTCCGCAGAAATAGTTGATACCAACACCAAGCAGTGATAATCCGATTGCAATAACAACCGATCCGGTAACGATCGGCGGGAAAAATTTACGAAGCGGTTTCAAAAATGCTCCGAGAACACTCTCGAAAATACCGCCGACAATACAGGCTCCCATAATCGCACCATAAGCAAGAATACCGCCGCCGCATGCTGCCACGGTATTGTTCAGAACTCCGAGAAATCCGGATGACGTTCCCATAACGATCGGCACTTTTCCTCCGACCGGACCGATGGAAAACATCTGAACCAGTGTAACAACTCCGGCGATGATCATTGCATTCTGAAGCAATGCCGTACGAAGTTCGCCAAATCCTGCATCTGCGGTCAGTCCACAGACTCCCATCACGATGATCAGCGGTGTCAGGTTTCCGATAAACATTGCCATGACATGCTGAAGCCCCAGCGGGATCGCCTGAGAAAGAGGAATTCTTCCCTCAAAATTGTACGGAGAAGAATAACCTTCTGCCTTTTTCTCATTTGTCGCTTTCATAAAATAAACAGCCTCCTTAATTTTTACATATATTCCATGTTTCTTTCTTATTTTACAAAGATATATTTCTGCGGTCAATTCCTAATTTCAGTTTTTTTCAGATATAAAAATTCCCGCCCATCCTGACCGGATGGCGGGAATTTTTGTTCTACCTGACTTTTACTTTTTTTACTTTGCTAAAGGAACCGTAAATCCTGCTTTTCTTTCCATCCTTTTTTACATTCCAAAATTTCCGCATTCTCACATAGTACTTCTTTTTTGCTTTCAGTTTTGACACCGTAAGCGAATTCTTTTTCTTTCCACACTTCTTTGTTCTGACATTCTTTTTAAACTTTTTATCCGTTGAATACTGGATCTGATAACCGGAAACAGACTCCGATTTCTTTGCTTTTTTCCATTTTACTGTAAATTTTTTCTTTCCGGCTGTCAGTTTTTTGATGGAAATACCGGAAAGTTTCTGACCATCCTTCGAATTTACATCCGGTATCTGTTCTCTGTTCTCTGTTTCCTCTTCTGTTTTTGTTTCCTCTTCTGTTTTTGTTTCCTCTTCTGTTTTTGTTTCTTTTTCCGTTTCTGTTTCCTTCGGTTTTTCTTTCCATTTTGCATAAACCTGGATATCATCCCGGTACTTTGGAACCCAGTCATAGTTTTCCGTATTTTTGACCAGACTGCCATTTAAGTCATCCGGTTTCAGACACCATCCGACAAACTGATACCCCTCCTGCTGCGGAATGTGATCTGCAATATCAAAAAAGTTTTCACTGTCCATATGCAATTCATAAATGACAGACTCTTTTCCCTCAATACTTCCGCCATTTGCGTTAAATGTAATTGTTTTTCCGCTGTCATATCTCGGTGTCACTGTCTGATCACCTAAATTTGCATGAATCATATTGTGTTCCCAGTCAAAGGAAAATATGGTTCTTCCCTCTTCCACTTTTTCATCCACAAAAGCCATACCGCTCCAGCCAGTCAGATGACACCCTGCACGAACCGGTGTTTTTAAAATCAGTTCCTGTTTTTCCCTCTGCACATAATAACGATCCGGCATGCCTTCCTGTTCTTCTTCTGAAAGTTCTTTGTAGGATATAGTATAATACGGTTCATAGAATTGGATCGTACAGTTTGAATTATGCGTGGTATACCCGACAATCATCGGTGTACTGCTATATTCACCACCATAAATGGTTCCTTCATGTTCGGTAGCTCCTGTACGCACTTGTTCCAAAACAATTGGGGTGTTTGTATTGTTTGTGTAACCCGCATTCTCTGTGCTCTCGCCTTCCTGAAACGCTTTAAGCTGCTTCTGTGTATCTTCACCCATCTCTGCACTTTCCAGACTCTTCTTCCAGAGCTCCGTCTGTGTTGTCCAGACATTATACGTGTTTGTCCGATCCGCCGTCAGTCCGGCAAGATCCACTTTGCTCCGTACCAGTTTACCGTCATAAAATCTTGGTTCTTCCCCAAGTATCAGGGAAACATGTTTCAGGCACAGGTTCGTGACTGTCTGTCCGTAATAACCATGGTCATACGTTACTTCAAATTTCGGAACGGTGTAAAATGCTTCGCCCGGCATGATCAGCTCATCTGAAATATCCCAGTTATTTTCTTCCTTCAGTGGATGATCCATCCGCACATACGTTGGTTCTTTTTTTGTTTCTTCCGCAAAAGAAACCGGCACTGCCAGATTGGTCAACATACAGCATACCATTGAAACACCGATTATTTTTTGAAAACCGCCTTTTTGTTTTTTCATAACAAATCCCTCCTGACATATTTTCTGTTTTCCTGATTTTTCTTCCCATTTTCTGAGTTGCTTTTATTATATCAGGAAGGATTTTTTTAACCACAAAATTCCCAAACTGTCCAGTGACAATTTGGGAATTCGTTCATTTGCACATGCTCTGCTGTTTTTTCGCTGACAGCCTCCTGATAAAATGCTCAGTATTTCAATTTCTTACACCTGCCAGGAAGTCACCGACAACTTCTTATTTAGTAAAGGTGACGGTACAGTCTTCATATCCTTCTGCGGAAATCTCAATGGTATTTTCTCCATCTGCAACTGCATTTGTTCCAACATAAATCTGACCATCGTTTTTCAGCAGACAGTAGGTTGTCGTATCACCTACGCTGAAGGAAGAAGTTACCAGGCTATACTCTGTTCCGTTTACTTTTATGCCTGTGATCTGATTCTGCCACTGTTCGATTTCAGAACCATAACCAAAGGAAACGATATAGTAATCTGAGAAGATAGTTTTCTGGCAGGAAACCGCCTGTGGCGGTGTAAGTTTTTTGATCACATTTACAACCAGCGGCAGTGCCAGATCTTTATAGCCTTCTGCTTTGATCGTAAAGGTATTGTCGGCATTTTCATCAAATTCGCTGTCCACTTTCAGTTTCAGGACCTGATTTCCGTATCCGTCTGTTTCCCATTTAAACTGATTCTCTGACATGCCAAACCAGCCTGCTTCTGTATAGGCTGTTCCATTTACAGTGATCGAGGTTACTTTATTTTTCCAGCCTACAAAGTTTGTCGGTGTTCCAAAGGATACCAGATAAGTCTGTCCGTCTTCGTCTTTGCTGATCATAGGCTCTGATACCGGAACATCTTTTTCTTCACCCTGTACGGTGATCTCTGTTTCCAGAGCTTCATAATATTCTGCTTCCAGAGTCAGGGTATATGCTTTGTTCTGGTTGAACAGGTTTCCGTTATCGTAAATGGTGATGGATTTCAGATCTTCTGCTGCTTCATAGTAATAATCAGATCCTGCAACACCTTTTGCATAAATGTTTTTTCCATCTACTTTGACTGCATTTAAGTTCTTCAGGAAATCGCCTTCGGAACCATTTACGGTCAGAACCACATTCTCGCCTCTGTTGTACTGTTCTTTGTCAGAAACAAGACTTAAATTCTCTTCCAGAACTTTTTTATACTCAACCGAAAGTGTATTGTTTTTGAATCCTTCTGCTTTGATCTCTACGGTATTTGTTCCCAGTGTCAGAACAGAATCTTTGATCACCAGTTTGCCGTCCTCTACGCTGTACTGATCTTCTGTCAGTTCTTTCCGGCTCTGATTCACATAAATTCCGGTAATTTTCTCAAAGTATTCTGCTGTTCTTGCATCCTGGCCTGTCAGTACAAGATCTTTGCCTTCTGCAACAAATTCTGCATCCGCATCCAGTGTCAGGACCGGTGCTTCTTTTCCTTTGTAAGATCCGTTGTACTGTGTTTCTCCAAGCAGACCATCTTCCAGAACCACCTTAACTGCGTATGGACGGTTTTCTGTAGTAACTGCATTTTCATCTGCAACATAATCTTCAAAAGAGAGATACTGTCCTTTTAATTTTGCTTCCTGAACAGCATCATAGTAGCTTGTATAATCGTAGAATACAACTCCGTCTTCGCCATAAACGGCATCGCATGCTGTGATCTGATTATCCCAGCGCTCTGCAACTGCTTCTGCCGAAGCATTCTTCACATCCAGTGCCGTCAGGATCTTTGCATTGGAGATCAGATCCTCAGAAAATGCCAGATTTGCCGGCATAACAGAGTTTCCGCTTTCACCGTCGCTGCTGCTTCCGGAGTTTCCGCCTGAAGTCGCTCTTGTCACAACATCATAAGTCTTTGCTGTTTTTGCAGCTTTTGTTGTTTTGCCTGCAACAGTGAAAGATTTTCTCATGGTCTTAAAGCCATTTGAGTATACCGTCAGTGTATACACACCCGGCTGTTCGATGTTGTTTCTTCCACCTTCTGCATTTACATCGTTATACAGTACAAAGGTATTTCCGATCAGATACCAGTCTGTGATTTTTTCCAGTGTTTTTACTTCTCCTGACGGAGTTTTCAGTGTTACCATCTCAACCGGAACGGTGATGCCGTATACCATGTTTTCTACCTGGAAATGAACATTCTGTCCGGATTTGATCGCACCTGTCTCAGAAATCTTCATGGACGGAGTCTGTGCATTTACCACATGGATGGATGCGATCAGGGTTCTGTTTCCATTGGAACGGATGCGTACTTTGTAACGTCCATTGGAATAGAAATTGCTCTGTCCCAGCGGAATGGTAATCCTTCCGACTACATTCCCACCATGTTCGGTGGTATCTTTTGCATAAGCGAGCTGGTCGTTCAGCGTGCTCAGGCTCTCATCGTTTGACAGCAGTGCCAGTGCACCTTCGTCTGCGATCGTATCAAACCAGTCTTTTTCTTCCTGTGTTGTGTAGTTGAACAGGATTTCTACGTTTCCGCTCACACCGTACAGATTGTCAGCATCTTCGTTTTTGCTCAATTCTGCATCCGGTGCATAATATTTCACATCTTCTTTTGCAGTTTCCTTCAGGTCAAAGGTTGTCTTTTTCGGAGTAACCCTTGCATTTCCTTCTTCATCGTAGTTGGTCAGATGATAATCCCAGGTCGGGATGGCTGCATGTGTCAGGAAATACATCGGTTCCTGTGCTTTTACAACCGGTTTGTTCGGATTTTCATTGTCACTGAGCACAACATCCTGTGTTTTCTGGTCATCTTTTTTGGTAACAACCAGTTTTGCAGGATTTAAACCTGTCAGCTCCCATTTCACAATGCTTCCGTCATCGGTAACTTTGGTCATAGCCCCTGTGATATCCACACCATCTACCGCAACGCTGCAGTTTTCCACATCGTAACCTTCTTCAAAAGCTACCACCAGATACTGTGCATATCCAAGATCAAGAACTTTTGTCTGAGCTTCCTTTACCAGAACTGTTTTCGGAGCTTCTGTTTCCGTTTCCGGTGTACTTGGCGTTGCCGGTGTTTCCGGTGTAATTGATGTTGCCGGTGTTTCCGGTGTTTTATTATTATCGACTGCCGGCTTCTTTGGCAGAACTACTTTAATCTTGCAGCGATATTTTTTGCTGCCAACTTTTGCAGTGATCACAGCATTTCCTTTTTTCTTTGCTGTAACCTTTCCTTTTGAAGTAACGGATGCAACTTTCTTTTTCGAGCTGCTCCATTTCACTTTTTTCTTTGTGCCTTTTACCTTAAGCTTTAAGGTCTGGCCTTTGCTCAGTGTTTTCTTTTTGTAATTGAGCGTGGTTTTGGACGCTGCTGAAACGGTATGATACTTTGGTGTAACGTTAGCAAAAATTACCGCAAAACTCAGCAGAGCCAATACCAGCAAATTCTTTTTCCATCGCTTCATCCTCTTTTTTCCTCCATGGCTATCTTTTGTTAGTTTACTTAAACTTACGTTTGAATAAAGTAACATATTTTCTCATTTTCATCAAGTGCAAATGTGCTTAACAAGAAATTTTCTCATTGACTTTTCGTTTGTTGACAGCCATGCCATCGCCGGGCTTTTTATTATGACACTTGGTGTTTCGATGTCCGTAAAATTGAACCTCGGCGTTTCTCCGGTCAGCTCGATTCCGTAGGTATCGGAACGGTGGTCGCTACTGTTCTCGTCAGATTAATCCTCGGACAAGAAGCATCTCTCGCTCTAAAGAGCTCGGTCACTTTTTATTTGCTATTTATCACCAATCCATTGTTTTGCAAGTTCTACATCTACTTGCAGTGCCATTGCAATTTGTTCAACAGGCAATCCAAGTCTGCTAAGGGCAATCGTACCCTCTTTTTGTGCAAGTCGTTTGCCTTCCGCAATGCCAGATTCAACACCGGCCTCGTACTCAGCTTTTCGCAGTTTCCGTTCTTCCTCTTCTTTGTCATATTCAAAAATACTCATCGCAATTACCTCCGCTTTATTTTTTCGAAGAAATTCCGAAAGGATATTCCTCTGAATACATTCATCCACAGCTTGCTCTATGGCGTCTATTAATTCAAATTCCTTTGCATATCTTCGAACACAATCTACATACTGTGCATATTCTCTCAAGATCTGGCATTGTTCCATGAGTTCGGGATTATGTCCCTCATTAATGTTTATGGTCAGCACTTCCAGTTCCAGTTTTGGATTGCCTGACAGATTTTCGAAAGCCTCCGACAAATGGTTTACCCAGCTGTCTTTTTTCTTTTCTGTTCCATTGTAAAATACGATAAATTGTGGTGCAGGTATTTTCTGTAATACGGAAGAATAAAGGGATTTCTTATCCACCAGTTTCTGATATTCACTCGAAATATAGAATAAATCACGCAATGGCATATTAGGATTGTAAGTTGACTGGTGTTCATATAGAAATAACTCTGTGTCAATGATAAAAGCAAGATCATTTTTCATTCCCATATAAATAGCATTTTCCAGTGTGACAATCTCCAGTTTTTCCGGATCATCGTAATGAGCACCACTGATTGCATTATAAAGTGACAATAAATTTCTCCGGTCAGAAAACAACATGCGAAATACCGTATCTTTATAATTACGATTTACAGTTGCTCGTTCTTTTTGAGCCATAGGCTGTACCTCCTTATGCAGGAGTGTACAAAAGTGTGATAACCATACTGTCTGTTTGTTCTTTCTTTTTCACAGTTTGAAATTCCTGCTTTTTAAATTGATTTGTTTGATTGAAAAGCATGAATTTCTGAAATGTGAATTTAGAAAATATAGATGGCAGGATGCCAAGAATGTTAAGAAATATGCTTTGAAATTATATTAACATACAACTCTCATTATTTCAATACATTTCAAAAGCATAATTAAAGTCAACACAAATAATAAGAAACTATTTATGTTTTCCCCACTGGAAAGAAAAAACTTTCGCTTAAGTGCCTTTCGGGAAATTCGTTTATTTGCACATGTACTAATATTCTTTGTCAGAAATCATTTTAGCAAAACACCTGGCATTTCCATTTCGCCTGATTCATGTTATACTTAACTACCAGAAACACCAACGAAGAAAGGACGGTTTACTTTGAAACAAATTGATTTTGAAAATGGAAAAATCACCGACAATATCTTAAAAGCGGCTCTGCCCATGCTGGTCGCTCAGATTCTGAGTCTGCTTTATAATATCGTGGATCGCATCTATATTGCACGTATCCCGGATATCGGCACAACGGCTCTTGGAGCGGTCGGACTCTGTTTTCCGATCATTGTGATCATCACTGCTTTCAGCAACCTGTTCGGAAGCGGCGGTGCACCGCTCTTTTCGATCGAGCGTGGAAAGGGTGATCACGAAAATGCCTGTCAGATCATGCATACTTCATTTTCCATGCTGACGCTCTGCTCAATCCTTCTGATGCTGACCGGTTTGATCTTTGCAAAACCCATTCTCACGCTGTTTGGTGCCGGCCGTGAGAATTTTGACTATGCCTGTCCTTATCTGATGATCTATCTGCTTGGAACGTTTCCGTCCATGGTCGCGACCGGCATGAATCCTTTTATCAACGCCCAGGGATATGCGACCACCGGTATGATCTCGGTGGTGATCGGTGCTGTTGCCAACCTGATCCTTGATCCGATCTTTATTTTTGCGTTCGGCATGGGAATCCGGGGTGCTGCAATCGCAACCGTCATCTCACAGATTTTGTCGGCTGCTTTCGTACTTCATTTTCTGCTTTGCAAGGCAGAATACAAGGTTCGTCTGCTGCACAGAGAAGAAATCCGTGCCTCTTCAAAATATGCGAAAAATATCATCAGCCTCGGAACTGCCGGATTTATCATGCAGCTGACAAACAGCCTGGTAACAATCTGCTGCAATCACGTACTTTCTGTCACCGGCGGAACGCTCTATATTTCTGTCATGACAATCATCTCCAGCGTGCGTCAGGTGGTTGAGACACCAATCTATGCAATCACGGAAGGTTCTTCTCCTATTATCAGCTACAATTATGGTGCTCATCGTTACAAACGTGTAAAACAGGCAGCTGTTACCATGGGAATCATGGCACTCATTTATACACTGCTGGCATGGCTTGCGATCATTCTTGCACCGGAATTTCTGATCAGCATTTTCAGTTCTGATAAGAGTCTGCTGGCAGATGCCGTCCCTGCCATGAAACTGTATTTCGGAGCGTTTATTTTCATGCTTCTGCAATACATCGGACAGACTATATTTAAATCCTTAAACAAAAAGAAACAGGCGATCTTCTTCTCCCTACTCCGTAAAGTAATCATCGTTATTCCTATAACTTATCTGCTCCCGTATGCATTTCATATGGGAACAGACGGCGTATTCCTTGCAGAACCAATCTCAAATATTATCGGAGGCAGCCTGTGCTTTCTCGTTATGATAATAAGCATACGCAAAGAGTTACGTGAGTAAATCAATATATTCAAGAATGCCTCCGGCATTCTTGCTGCGAGGTTCGTTGTCATCTTTTTATAAATACTGCCCCACTTCCGCTTTATTGTTGGTATAAGCGATCGCATCGTCTCTTGTGATAAATCCCTGCCGCACGAGTCTGGACAGATCCATATTCAGGGTATGCATATCGCTGCTGCTTCCAGTCTGCATCATTGCCGGGATCTGGTGTGCCTTTCCTTCGCAGACGAGGTTGAGGATGGCATCCGTACCGACAAGAAGTTCGGTCGCTGCCACGCGGGCTGTTCCACCGCCGCATGGGATCAGGCACTGGCTGACGATTCCTTTTAATGTTCCGGCGAGCTGGGCACGCACCTGGTTCTGTCCCCCGGTCGGGCAGGCATCTACGATACGCTCTACGGTCTGTGCCGCTCCGGTCGTATGCAGTGTGGAAAGTACGAGATGTCCGGTCTCGGCAGCGAGCAGTGCTGTGGAAATTGTCTCGTAATCTCGCATCTCTCCTACTAATATGACATCCGGGTCTTCTCGCAGGGCACTGCGGATCGCAGACGCAAAATCGGTAATATCTTCGCCAACTTCTCTTTGATGGATCAGGGACTGTTTACTCTCATACACGTACTCGATCGGATCTTCGATGGTGATGATATGGCGGTCGCTGTTCTGGTTCATATGCTCGATCATAGCTGCAAGGGTGGTTGATTTTCCGCTTCCGGTCGGTCCGGTAACGAGGATCAGTCCACGCGGCTCCATTGCCATTTTATATAAAATGGTCGGCATTTTCAGTTCTTCTAGCGTCGGGATCGTGGAATTTAGGAGTCGGATCGTGGCTGCTGTTTTTTTCTGCTGGCGAAATACATTGACACGCTGGCGGCATCCGTCCGATGTGCGGATCGCAAAGTCGGCATCGTTTCCGTTTGCGAAATGTTTTTTCTGTTTTTCGTTCATCATGGATTGCAGAAGTTCTGCGGTTTCGTCTGCACTGTACTGTGTCTGTGCCTGCACCAGTCTGCCATGCACGCGATATCTGGTTTGCATCCCTTCGGAAATGTGGATGTCGGACGCTCCGCAGGCTCTCGCTTCCCGGATGATCGCATCCATTTTCTGATTGTTAAATTCTATTGCTGCCATATCGTATCTTCCTTTTTGTCTTTATTCATAACTGATCTTCATCAGTTCTTCCGGTGTTGTCGTTCCTTCTTTTACCAGGATCAGTCCGCTCTCTTTCAGGGTTCGCATATGCTGATGTTCTCTTGCATAGGCTGAGATCTCTTCCACGGAATTGTGATTGACGATCATGCGGCGGACGGTGTTGTCGATCGCCAGGATCTCATGCACGGCAATACGGCCTTTGTAGCCGGTGTTGTTGCAGTGGGAGCATCCCATGCCTTTTCGCACGATCTTGACGTCTTCACCCAGAAAAAGCCGCTCCTGCTCGGTTGTTTCCACTTCTTTTGCACAGTTCGGGCAGACTTTTCGCAGCAGTCGCTGTGCCACCAGACCGACGAGGGAGTTCGCCACCAGATAGGTCTCCACACCCATATCTTCGAGTCGCACGATACTGGATACGGCATCGTTTGTATGTAAGGTACTTAATACCACATGACCGGTGATCGCCGCACGGACTGAAGTTCCGGCTGTCTCACCGTCTCGCGTCTCACCTACCATGATAACGTCCGGGTCCTGTCGCATCAGTGCCCTCAGTCCCACATCAAACGTCAGACCTGCGACCGGGTTTACCTGTGTCTGGTTGATACCCGGAAGGTTCTTCTCCACCGGGTCTTCGATTGTGGAAATATTAATGTTTCTTCCGGTCAGGTATTCCAGGATCATGTACAGTGTCGTAGATTTTCCGCTTCCGGTCGGCCCTGTGATATAAATGATCCCGTTCGGATAATTCAGAAGCGGTGCAAACTGTTTATAGCTGTATTCATCCATACCGAAATGGTCCGCATGCTCCAGTTTGCCGTTGAAAGCCATGATTCGCATAACGGCTTTTTCACCGAACACAGTCGGCAGAACAGAAACTCGAATGTTGACCTGGCCATCGTCCAGCGACACTCGGAAATGTCCGTCCTGCGGCAGTCTCCTCTCGGCGATATCCAGGTTTGACAGGATCTTGATACGTGCGATCAGCGGTGCATGGATGTTTCGCTGGATATTTACATACTCCATGATCACGCCGTCGATACGCATACGCACACGGGTCTCTTTTTCAAACGGCTCAATATGAACGTCGCTCGCCCCCGTCTTGATGGCACGCTCGATCAGACTGTTCAACAGCCTGATGATCGGTGCCTCATCGTCACTGTTGTCCAGATTTTCGATCTCCAGTTCAGCCATCGCACTCGATGTGGAGAATCCAACGTTTGCCTGTTTGGCAGCTCTTCGGGCACTGACCTCGGCAAAATAATAGGAAATCGCCTGTTTCAGCGGTGCTTCCTCACTCAGCAGGATTTCCAACTGACATCCACTCTGCTGTCTTACTTCCTCCAGTGCGAAATAATTCAGCGGGTCGTTCGTCACGATCTGCATATTGTGGTCTTTGACATGGACCGGCAGGATCAGGTTCTTTTCTGCCAGTCCTTTATCGATCATGGCAACGGCTTCTATGTTTATGACCAGCTGTGCCACATCTACGATCCGCAGCTGAAGTCTGCTCGCCAGTGCCTCCAGTACCTGCGTCTCGGTGACAAATCCAAGCTCCATCAGGATCTGTCCCACTCGTTTGTCTCTATGTTCTTTCTGATATGCTAATGCCTGACTGATCTGCTTTTCTGTGACATAGCCCTTCTCAGTAAGAATTTCACCGATTCTAAGATTCGTCTTCAATCAGCGATTCACCTCCGATTTCTCCGCAGGTATATACGGCAAGATCACACCGGCAGTTCATGCTCTGCACGCTTTTTAAATTCTCACTCACATAGATCGTATTGCTCAGTTCAAAGGAACGTGCCTGAATCCCCGGATAATTTCTCGCCAGATCATCGAGAAAGGATTTGATCTCGCTCTCACTTCCCTGGACCGTGACCGAAACCATGGTAGTGTTTGTATAGTCAAACTGTGGTGCAGCGTAAAAACCTGAATCGGTGCCGTCCCCGTCCGTTTCTACCTCAGTCTCACCGTTTAATTCCTCTTCGGCGGTGAGCACATGCGTCTCAGATGCCTTGGCGGAAGCCAGAATATAAGACATCGGGATGCCCGGTGTTGTCTCGGAAATGCTTAAATTCACCGGAAACAGATTATGCTTTAAAATAATCCCTGTGACCAGCTCATCCACCTGCTGATTTTCCATCAGGTCGTAATAGCCTTTGGAAAGCTCTTTCAGCTCCGACTGCTGTTTGACGATCTTTTCCTCGATAAATGGTCTGGAATCGATCATCTGCTGCATCTCCATCTGCTGCTCTTCCACCTGTGTTTTCTCCAGATCGAGATCCTGGTGTTTCCCGACCCCCGGAAGGATCAGAAAACGAAATGTGAAGAAAATGATCAGAACGCACGCCAGCACCTTTAAAAGAACGATGTCGCCCGGCTTTAACTCCAGCTCTAATTTCAATTTTCCGCACCTCCCGTCTCGATTTCTGTCTCTGCCTCATCGGATTTCAAAATGCAGGACAGTGCCAGAGAATATGTTTTTTCTTGACTCTGGTAGGTGTAACCGTTGTAATCCAACGATGCAAATAATCCTGTTTTCTGAAGTTTCTGCACATAAGTCGGTATATCAATAACTTTCTGACTGACCGCATCAAACGTCAGCTTTCCGGTATCGGCATCCATCGTCTTGATATGCACTTCCATATCACGACCACTGGCATTCTCGATCGTCGAGATCATTTTTTTTGTCAGATCTGGGTAAGTATCGAGGTTTGCCGTCATCTGCCTCACCTGATCCTGTGCCTCCGCCAGCTTGTCGCTCTTCTGCTGAATAGCATTCGCCTCCTGATAAGCCGCCTGCACCTGCTCATCGTTGATCCAGTCATTAACATCGTTGATCTGCCCTTGCGTATGCAGATTCCAGACGGTTACCGCCGCAAACAGCACCATACAGACACCGAGCGTTGCCAGCGGAACCAGGATATGACTTAAAATATCCACATTCTTTATGACTTCTTCTTTATTGGCCTCTTTCCATGCCGGAAGCAGGTTGATCTCTTTTTTCTTTTTATCGACGATCATACCGCCGATGCAGGACAGCCAGAACTGCGGATCGCCTTTTGCCTGAAATGGAATGTCGATCTTCATTTTCCGGACATTCAGGTTCATATTTTTGATACCCTCAATGCTGACTTCGAAATCGTCCTCCAGACAGCCGGTATAATAGACATCGGTGATCGGAGTCTCTGATTTCGTGGTCGCATAGAACTGCATCATACCGGAAATGCTTCTCACGATCTCAGTACCGAAATTTAAGGTTCCCGGTTCGCTGAAGATACGGCTCCTTGTCGTGTAAAGACACATACCTTCTTTATAAAGAACACTGATAACACTGTTCTCCTCAAACAGTAGAAAAATCGCTGTTTTATTCTTATAAACCCTGCTCTGCGACAGAAGCTTTAAATAGCCCTCCATCGGAATCGATATTTCTTTTACCGTGATCTTCAACTCTGTACAGAAATCCAGAATCTGCTTAATGACATCATTCTGTGCACTTCCGCAGCACAGGCAGACCCCCTGCTTTTTGTCGCTCTGAACCACGCTGTAGTCCGCAATATCCTCGCCTTTGTGCTCATCCACGACATTTTTCGCCATCTTCGAAAGCTGACGTCCCACCGCATAAGGCACCTGAGTGATACGTGCGGAAGAATAAGATGCCGGCAACACAATCTTTAAAGATTTAGGCAGGTATTCCTCATTATATTCTTTTAATGCAGCTTTCCACTGTTCAAATGTATCGCCAAACGGCTCGATCGGGATACGGCTCACCCTGTCGATTTTCGGCAGCTTCCCCGCTTTTCCGCTCGCAGTAAGGATACATTCGTCCTGCAAAACAATGACTGTATCGCTCATCTTTTCCTGCCACTCAAAATGTGATTAAATAGACTCACACCGAGATAATGTAGACCCTCACGAGTTCTACTTACTGCTTTATCGTGTATGCTTTGGATTGACCGAAATC
>NZ_JAJEQE010000017.1 GCF_020687205.1 Hominisplanchenecus faecis | reverse complement strand
GTGGATGTTCGTTTTGCTCCGACCGAAGCGGAGCGTAGACATAAAAGTGGGATGATAATCCCACGATATGCGAATACCGGAGAGGATTGTGGGAGTGCAACGCACGGAACAATCCGTAGGCATCATAGTTAGGGACTTTTGACACCCACATCATATGATCGGATATTTTTGTTCTATCAGAACTATAACACCCGATTCTCAATCTGTCAATACTTATGCACAAAAAACATGGCCGATCAGCCTGGAATCTTCTTTCTCCAGCAGAATTTCCCTCACTTTTTCAAAAACTGCCTCTGCCAGTGCTGCATGTCCTTCTCTTGTCATATGCTCCTGATCCTTTTCCCCCGGCAGTGCCACATCCGATGCCGCCAGAAATGCAATGCCTCTTGTTTTTGCGATCTGTTCATAGACTCTTTTCAGACCTTTTGACACTTCTACGGAACGGCGGTCAAATTCCCGGTCGTATTTCTCCACATCTGCTCCAAGATGGATCGGTGAGATCAAAAGCACCGGAAGATCCTCTCTTTCCCTCCAGATCTGATCCAGAAGACGCTCAATGCCCACGCCGATCTTCTCCGGTGTCGTCTCATAAGCCGCTTTGCAGTCGTTTGTCCCGAGCATAAGAACCACCAGTTCCAGCGGGCGGTGCGTCTCCAGGATGGCCGGCAGCATATCGATCCCACTTCTTCCGGAACGGTAAGCATCTGCAAACATAGTCGTTCTGCCGCACAGTCCTTCCTCTGCGACCCGATAGCCGTAAAACTGCATCTTTTCATCTAAAATACTGGTCCACCTCGTTCCCCAGCTGTAACGGTTCGCTGTTCCGGGGATCAATCCGTACGTGTTTGAATCACCAAAGCATAAAATCTGTCTCATATCCATATCCTTCTTTCTGTTTTGCTGTTTTGCTGTTTTGCTGTTTTGCTTTGCTTTTTTTCGTTTGTTTATTTCTTTTTGACCTATTTCTTATTTTCGCTTTTTGCTTCGTTTTATATTCCTATTAATTTGATATGTTTACTATATATTATTCTTTTCCATTTGTCAAGTACAGGCTTGCACAGAATTAAAAAACATGCTATGGTCAGAGTACCTGATGCCATAGACCATCGTTTAGTGCCGACCGAAGCGGATCGTAGATTGCAAAAGTTACTCTGTTACAAAGCAATTCGCAGGCATCCGTGAACTATCGATAAATTCGCAGGCATCCTCTGACTGCTAATATTTGACTGTTATTATCATATAGAAGGGATTCATTATGGAAAACACAGAAATGAAAAAAATCATCGACCGCCAGCGTGCGTTTTTTCACACCGGAACGACACTGGATGTCTCTTTTCGCATCGCCGCACTGAAACGGCTGCAGCATATGATCCGCCGCCACGAAAAAGAGATCGAGGCAGCTCTTCTGCTCGATCTGAAAAAGAGTTCTTTTGAAAGTTATATGTGCGAGACGGGTCTTGTTCTGGATGAGATCCACTATATGCTCCGCCATATCCGCTCATTTGCAAAAGAGCAGGATGTCAGAACACCGCTGGCACAGTTCTGCTCCAGAAGCTACCGAAAACCTTCTCCTTACGGCGTCACACTGATCATAAGTCCCTGGAATTATCCGATCCTGCTGACTCTTGATCCGCTTATTGATGCCATTGCAGCCGGAAATACGGTGATCTTAAAGCCAAGTGCCTACTCTCCTGCCTGCAGCGATCTGCTTGCAAAACTGATCCATCGCTATTTTCCGGCAAAATACCTGACAGTGATCACCGGAGGACGCTCTGAAAATACTGCCCTGCTTGAGCAGCATTTTGACTATATCTTTTTCACCGGAAGCAAAACGGTCGGAAGGGAAGTGATGCGGCAGGCTTCTTCGCACCTGACTCCTGTAACACTGGAACTTGGCGGCAAAAGCCCGTGTCTGGTCGATGAAAGTGCCGATCTTGCACTCGCCGCCAGACGCATCGTATTCGGGAAATTTTTAAACTGCGGACAGACCTGCGTTGCCCCAGATTATATTTACTGTGATGAAAAAAGAAAAGAGGCTCTGATCTGCGAACTGAAACGTCAGATCACGAAACAGTTCGGCAGTGAGCCTCTGAAAAATCCTTCCTACGGAAAGATCATAAACCAAAAACATTTTGAACGCATCCGAAGACTGCTCAATCCTGAAAAAGTAATCTTTGGCGGAAATGTCAATCCGGATACTCTCCAGATCGCTCCGACCCTTCTTGACCACGTGACCTTTGAAGATGCTATCATGCAGGAAGAGATCTTCGGACCGCTCCTGCCGGTCATCACTTACTGCACACTGGATGAAGCAATCGCCAGGATCAATTCCATGGAATGTCCGCTCGCCCTCTATCTTTTCAGTAAAAAGAAAGAAAATATAGAGAAAGTGACCGCAAAATGTCAGTTTGGCGGCGGCTGTGTCAACGATACCATCATCCACCTCGCCACCCCGTACATGGGATTTGGCGGCTGCGGCGAAAGCGGCATGGGAAGCTACCACGGAAAAGACGGGTTTGAAACCTTCTCCCACACCAAAAGCATCGTCGATAAAAAAACATGGATCGATCTTCCGGTGCGGTATCAGCCTTATCGTCCGGTCAAAAAGTGGCTTTTGAAAAAAGTGCTTGGATAGATAAGAACAGATAAATTTTATTCTTCTTCCAGTCTCTGGATCATTTCATAGATTGCCTTTGCGGAATTGAAGTTTTCCGGTTCCATTTCTTCGGATGGAATCTCGATATCATACGCATCGGTGATCTCTGAGATGATCGTTACAACGTCCATGGAGTCGATCACTCCGTCATCTACGAGGTCTTCTCCGTTTTCCCAGTCTACTTTCGGCATTGCTTCTTTTAAGATGTCTAATAATTCGTTCATGGTTTTTGTCTCCTTTGATTTTGTATTATTTTTTTAATATAACAGTCCGGTTTTTACTCTGTCTTTTCTTTCTCGGCTTCGATCAGTTTTTTACGCTGCAATTTTCCGTTATAGGTTCTCGGGATCTTGTCGATCTGCTCGATGAGTTTTGGCACTTTATATGCCTCCAGTTTGCCTTGCAGATACTCATAAATGCCCTGCTCATCAAATGCGGCACCGTTTTCCATCTCCACAAAGAGCTTTGGCTCTGCCCCAAGGAGCGGATGTGGCACCGGAATGCAGGCACAGTCGGCTATTCCTTCAAATCCCCCGGCGATCTCTTCAATCTCATCCGGAGCGACTTTGTTGCCGCCGGTTATGATGACATCATCTTTTCTGCCCAGCATATAGATCAGTCCGTCCTCGCCCACATAAGCAAGATCTTTGGTGCAGATATAGTCATCACGCATGATTTCCTGATTGAGCTGCGGTTCATGATAATAACCCTTCATATTCATAGTTCCGCGGCAGGCGAGAAAGCCCGGTGTCTCTTCGGTCGCATCGATTGCATTGCCCTGCTCATCAAAAAAGACAAATTCTGCATGGCAGGACGGTTTTCCGATGCAGTTTTTCTTATCCGGCATTGCATTGAAATCCAGGATACAAGAGCATCCGGACTCTGTTGTTCCGTAAAAATTATAGAGGCGTGTGTTCGGAAGAAGCTCTCGCAGATGCTCCTTGTCGTGGTTCGGGATCGGTGCGGAACCAAGCTGCACATAATCGAGCTGGTCTGCATATTCACCGAGTTTATCTCCGCTTAACTTGAACAGTGCCGCCAGTGCTGCCGGTACAAGGTCTATCGCTGTCACATGATATTTTTCGATCGCTCCGAAAAATTTCTTTGTAAAGATCACGCCGTCGATGATCACCACGCTGCCGCCATTTAAAATATTGGAATAATAGCGGCGAAGTCCGTGCGAATGGCTCAGGGGTACCGGTATCAGTTCGACACTGTCTTTTTTCATTTCGACGGAACCAATCACATTTTCAGAAACGGCGATCACACTCTCATAAGTAAGCTCAATGCCCTTGGATTTTCCGGTTGTTCCGGTTGTAAAGAGAACTTCTGCGGTTTCTTCAGGCTCAGGAAAGCGAAAACTGTCTCCATTTTCATCATCGCTTTCGGATATTCGCATTTCTGCGGCATCGTCCATTTTATACGATAATACATCTTTTATTGTTTCCCATTTGCAAGAAAACTCACCCTGCTTCGCTGCCAGATATAATTTTGCCTCCACTGCCCCGATGATCTCTGCGATGCGGTCATCTGCCGCATTCTTCTCAATCGGCACAAAGACTGCTCCGACAAGCTGGATCGCCAGTTGACTGATCACCAGCTGGGCATTTTGTGAGTTTCGCACAACGACATGGTCTCCTCTTCGGATGCCAAGTTCTCTTAAATGCACGGCATAACCGTACACACATTTCCAGGCATCCAGATAAGTCAGTTCCACTTTTCCATCTGCCAGAAACAGTTTGTCCGGCTGTACTTTTGCATATTCTGCCAGTGCTTCCACGATGGATCTTACCATATGCTCCCCTTCTTTCTTTTGATCTGATCTTTCTGTTTTCGCTTTAAACTTCATAAATCAATCTTTTCTTCGGCTGTACTAGTACTGCTCTGTCTGATCAGCCTTTGCTGCTTTGATTGCTTTTACTGCCTTTTTCAGTATCTTTTCGGCTGCCTTCTCATATTCTTTTTCTTCTTTTTCGGCCGCCTTATCCCAGCTTGCCGCCACCTCTTCGCTGTGGTCGGTCTTAATATCATAATGTTCCCTGATATAATTGCCCAGGTATGTGGTAAATTTCGCTGCACCGATCGCATTGGTATGCTTTGGATTGTAAAAATCCACGTTATATTCCAGCCCCATTTCTTCTGCATAGTAATTGCCGTCCAGGAACCGGAAGCCTGCTTCTTCCACAATGCGTTTGATATAATTGTCTTTCTGATGTTCTTCCTCTGTCACCTGCCATGGTGTTGCCACAAAAAGTACCTGAATATTTTCTTTTTTACATTTTTCTATAATTTCCCGCAGTTCTTTTTCGGATTTTTCTGTGATCGGTATTTCTCCGGTAATGTCTTTCACATCCAGATAACTTAGGATCTTATGACGGCTGTTGACCGACCATCCTTTCAGCGGATGTTCTTTTGCATTAAACAGATATTCCCAGGATTCTTCTGTCAGATTTTCCCAGTTTCCATGGTATTTTATCAGGTCAAAACCATAGCTGAGCCGATCTTCAAATCCTTCGGTCAGTTCTGTGACCATCTTAAAACGGTTCCAGGAAACTTTCATATTATCTGCGATCTGGCGAAGACGATTTTCTTTGATCACTTCATTGTCTGTATCTGTAAAACGTCTGGTTTCTATAATATACAGCTGCGGTGACTGTGTTTTTTCCACTTCATCGATCAGTGACGGTATCACATAGACCGGCTGGGCTGCCGTGGCGATCCCGTAGGATGTGATGCCCTGCTGTTTCCAGAGCAGCGGACTGTTCAGATAACGGTAAAGTGCACTGCTCCCAAAGCCTACCACATCCAGGCTGTCTCTGTCTTCTGCATAAAATCCAGCTACTCTCGCCCTGAAAAAATCTTTGTCCGTCGGACGCATCACATAAGTGGTCAGCGTCAGCAGAACTGCTGCGATTGCAAGAAATACAGCGGTTCCGAAAATGTATTTGATCTGCTTTTTTATCTTCATCTGCCACGCCTCCCCTTAAAACTTCTCATAGATAAATGCGGAAGGATCATACCCAGGGCCGTACATGCCAAAGATAACAACCGCAAGCAGAAGTGCATAGATCAGTACCCAGCGAAAGACCAGATTCTGTTTTTTCAGTGCTTCCAGGACATCCATCTTTTCCTGCAGGATACTGACGGTCAGAAGTACCAGCATTGCAACGATCACAACGGTCATATTCGCCTGGTTCAGTCCATAGTTATAAATTTTGCCGTTTGCCAGGCGGTACCATCCGATGCCGGTGCAGGCTCTCTTTAAGATGCCGACCGCACTTGCAAAGTCATCTGCCCGGAAGAAAACTCGTCCGAGACAGCAAAGCAGGAAGGTTCTTCCCATCTGGAAAAGACGGAAACTGAAACATTCTGTTTTGATATGTAATTTCTGCACCAGTTTTTCGTTGTATGGTGTGAAGATCATGCTCAGCATGATCAGGATACCGTGAAACAGTCCCCAGGTCACATATTTCCAGTCCGGTCCGTGCCAGATTCCGGTCAGGAGCCAGACCGCCAGGATCGGGATCGCTGAGGAGACGATTCTTCCAAATTCATTGCCGAAACGTTTTCTCGCCTTTTTATTTAAATCCAGTGAAAATTTGGAGATTGAGATCGGATAGAATACATAGTCTTTAAACCAGTTTCCAAGCGTCACATGCCAGCGTCTCCAGAACTCCGGCATCGTCTTTGAAAAATACGGACGCAAAAAGTTCGGTGCCAGACGGATGCCAAACAGTCTTGCCGTTCCGGTCGCGATATCCATACATCCCGAGAAATCAGCGTAGATCTGGATGGAAAAAGCTGCCGTCGCCACAAAGAAAAAGAGCATACCGGTGTACTGCGTATAATTTCCATAGATCTGATCTACAAACGTACCGAGACGTTCTGCAAGGATCAGCTTCTTTGCAAATCCCCAGAGGATCAGAAGTGCTCCGTCCCTGAGGTTATCATACTCAAAACGATGCTCTTCGTACAGCTGTGTGCCAAGATCTGCATAACGCGGGATCGGTCCCTGAACGACACTTGGGAAGAAAGAAATATAAAGCAGATATTTTAGAAAATTCTTCTGTGCCTTTACTTTCCCCTTGTAAACATCGATCAGATAGGACAGAATTTGAAATGTGAAAAAGGAAATGCCAAGCGGCATAATCAATTTAAACAGGTCATCTCCGTGTCCGATCCCGAAAAGATCGAGAATAGAATAACCGGTCTTCAGTAAAAAGTTCGTGTATTTGAACACGATCAGAATCCCGATATTGAGCACCAGCCCCCAGATCAGGATCCGTTTTCGCTGTTTTTTGTTGTTTGCCTTTATCCGCTTGATCTGTTTGCGGTCAAGGCCTTCTTCCTGTTTCTGTTTTTCAAGTTTTTCATGCAATTTCCCCATTTTGCATGCCACAACGTAAGATACTGCGGTTGCCAGAAGCAGCACCAGAAACTGGTCAAAGCCTGCTGCCAGATAGAAGATCACATTTGCGACAAGCAGCACATACATACGGTGCCGGGGTCTTATGATATAATAAATACAGAATACTGCCACAAGAAAGAGCAGATATGTTGATGATGTGTACGACATGATTTTCCCCTTATTAACCTTCCTGATGCAGTGCTTTGTTAAACATATCCCACATCTGTCCATAGCCTTCCGATGCCGGTGTGACTGGTTTCGGAATCGTATTTGGCACATCCATCTTGATACCGCCCTGCTTTGCCATGACCAGGATCCTTGTTCCCAGGCAGACTGCCTCCTGGATATTGTGCGTGATAAAGATAACGGTTACTTTTTCTTTCTGGTGCAGCTTCATCAACTCTTCCTGCAGATGATTTCGCGTCATGGCATCCAGACTGGCGAACGGCTCATCCATCAGAATGATCTGCGGCTTGAGTGCCAGTGCTTTGGCGATCGCCACTCTCTGTTTCATACCGCCGGAAAGCTGATGCGGATAGAGCGTTCTTGAAGAAAGCAAATCGACTTTCTCAAGTGCCGCATCTGAAATCTCCCGCAATTTTGTTTTATCTTTTAAACCCTGTATTTTCAGAGGGTACTGCACATTTTTTTCTACTGTTTTCCACGGAAGCAGCTGATTAAAGTCCTGAAAAACCATGATGCGATCCGTCCCCGGCTCGGTTACCTCTTTTCCGTTTACTTTGACCGTTCCGTCAAAGGTTTCAAAACCGCCGATGCAGCGAAGAAACGTAGTCTTTCCACATCCGGACGGTCCCAGGATGCAGACAAATTCGCCCTCATTCATCGTAAAGTTTACGTTTTTGAGGACTTCATTTCCGTCCCCTTTTCCACCATTGTCATAGATTTTTGTCAGGTTCTGCACATCCAAAACGGGAGTTTTCCCCTTCTGCTCCTGTGTCATCTGCTCATCCCCCATTTCTTAAGTGTCATTTTTTCTATGGTGTGGAAAACTCCGTATTCTACTACAATTCCGATCGCAATGATCACCAGAAGTGCCGCAAAAACACCGGCGATATCCACATTGGTACGCTTCATGAAAATAAACCATCCGATACCGGCTCCGGAACTGGTCGTTCCGAAGATCATTTCCGCACTGATCAGACCTCTCCACGCTCTCGCCCATCCGGTGCGGATACCGGAAAGAATATAGGAGAACGATGCCGGAATGTAAATGCCGGTCACAAGTCCGAGTTTTCCAAGTCCCATATTTTTCCCGGATTCTATGTAGATCTGCGGCACCGCCCGAAATCCGTCCATAATGCTTCTGGACATCGGCCAGATGATCGAATGTACCACGATCAGGATGATCGTCCCTTCCCCGATCCCCATCCACAGGATTGCCAGTGGCAGCAGTGCCACACCAGGTATCAGGTCACACAGGGAAACGACCATATGGTAAATGGAATAAAACGTCTTGCTGACGATGGACAGTCCGGAGAGGATAAATGCCAGCACGATTCCGATCAGCAGCCCTTTTGCGATCAGGCTTAAGGAATAAAGCGTCATCGCTCCCAGACCGTCCCGTGAAAATCCTTTGATCAGCGACTGAAATATCTTTCCAAGTGACGGAAACATCAGTTCCGGAAAGGAACCCATCTGATAGACGACCTGCCATACCACCAGAACAGCAACAATAAAAACAATCTGATTTCTTAAATTTTTCATCGTTCTCATCCTTATTCTTTCTTTTCCGACAGATCTTATCTTGCCGACTCTGTTGTGATTGCTTCAAAGGATTCCGGTGCCTTGTCTGCAAAATCATTCTCCGCCATAAAGTTTGCCATATCCATGACGCCCGGAAGTTTCATATTATAGACACATCCCGGATCCTGCATCCAGCCCAGCATTGTTTCTGCCGTGACATCTTCTTTTTGGCAGAGAATATTTGCTGCTTCTTCCTGGTTGTTGTTGATGTAATCCATCGCTTCCTGCGTTGCGTCTACAACTGCCTGATAGATTTCTGGCTGATTTTCATACAGGTCATCAGATACCAGACCAACGATAAAGGCATTTCCTTCCGGCCATACGGAATCCAGGCTCTCAGCTTCTTTGATATTATCCTGTTCTTTTGCCTTGAAAATATAAGGTGCGGTTGTGAGCTGGCAGGCTACACTTCCGGACATCAGGGCAGTCATGCCATCCGGATGGGACATTGCCACCAGATTGTTGTCCAGTGCATGGGCATCTCCAAGCTCTTCCTTTGCGAGCATTGCCAGCAGAATATGCTGAATACTTCCGACGTTTACAACGGAAATCTTTTTATCATCTGTGATATCTTTTAACGAATGGATCGAATCATCGTTTGTAAGCAGTTCATGTGGCTGTGCTGCGATCGTTCCGTACATTTTGTAAGGAATGCCTGCTGTGACGCCGGAAATAAACGGTGCAATTCCCATACATGCCACATCAATATCCCCGGATGCCATCCCTTCATTGATCGCCGATCCGGAATTTAAGCTGACCCACTCAACCTCGATATCTCCATCGTAGTTTTTCTCGATCAGTCCCTGTTCCTGCATGATGGTCAGCGGTGCATAAGCCAGTCCGTACTGATAAGCAATCTTTACTTTTGCTGTGTCCCCACTATCCTGCGTACTTTTCTGACTTTTTCCGCATCCGCTTACCCCCAAAACCATGGATGCCGCCAGAATCATTGCTGTTATTTTCCTCACCCTTTTTTTCATCGTCTTTTCCTTTCTTTTGAGCACCCGGTCTGCTGCCTGGTACATTTTTAATTTAAGCCACGGACATTATTATAACATATCCGGGTCATTTTGCATCAGCTTATTCTATAATTGTGATATAATTATGACATTTTCATTACACACAGCACTGTTTTCGTCATTTTTTCATAAACTTCCTGGTCAGGAATCTGGACAAACCGGCATCGGAAGGCAAAAAAATCCCCCGGAAATCGCTCTCCGGAGGATTGTATGTTCTGTTTTATGCTCTGGCTGCCGCCTTTGCCTTCGCTTTCTCACCCAGGAAATCAATGGATGTCTTGCAGATTACCTTATCAAAGATAATGAACATCGCCGGCAGGATGAAGATTACGCATGCCATACTGATCAGGGCACCTCTTGATAACAGTGTACAGATTGCACCGATCATATCAACTTTGGAATACCATGCCACACCGAACGTTGCTGCGAAGAAACTGAAACCACTTGTCATGATAGACAGTGCACATGCTTTGTGTGCATTCATGACGGCTTCTTTCTTGCCAAATCCTTTTCTTCTTTCCTTCTGGTAACGGCTCGTCATAAGGATCGCATAGTCTACGGTTGCACCAAGCTGAATGGTTCCGACTACGATACTTGCAACGAATGGAAGTTCGATTCCCTGGAAAAACGGGATTGCCATGTTGACGTTGATGGCAAATTCAATAACCGCAACCAGAATGATCGGAACGGAAATGGATTTGAATACCAGCATAATGATGATAAAAATAGCTGCTACGGAGGCAACGTTTACATTTACCAGGTCGATGTCCGTTACATCCTGCAGATCTTTCATCAACGGAGCTTCACCGATCACCATACCGTTTGAATCGTATTTCTTTACAAGATCGTTGATCGCTGCGATCTGACTGTTGGATTCGTCTGTTGCGGAGCTGTACTTTGAGCAGACAAATACCAGTTCCTGTTCATCACTTTGCAGCATATCTTTGACATCTTTCGGGATCATGGAAGCCGGCACGTTTGCACCGAATACGCTGTTCAGTCCAAATGCCCATTTCACACCGTCCACCTTTTCGATGTCTTTCATCAGCGTAGTCTTGTTTGCATTGGAAATGTTTTTATCCATCATGATGATGTGCATGGTGCTCATGTCGAAGGTATCTTCCAGTTTTTTGTTTGCCACATTTGAATCCAATGTTGACGGAAGCGATTTATCAATATTGTAGTAAATCTTGGTGTTGTTGTTTCCGTATACTGCCGGAAGCAGTCCGATGCAGAAAACGGCCAGCCAGATTTTATAATGCCTGATGATAAAACCGGACAGTCTGTTCGTATTCTTGATCAGCGGTTTATGTTTTGTCTTTTCGATCAGCGGATCAAAGATCAGGATGATCGCCGGAAGCAGGGTTACACAGCAGATAACACCGATGATAACACCTTTTGCCATTACGATACCAAGGTTTTTACCAAGTGCGAATGTCATCAGACACAGGGCTGCGAAACCGGCTACCGTTGTGATGGAACTGGATACGATGGATTTGAAGGTATTGGATATTGCATGACCCATCGCTCTGTTCTTGTCGCCAGGGAATCGTTTTTTATTCTCCTCGAAACTGTCCAGCAGGAAGATCGAGTAGTCCATCGTAACACCAAGCTGAAGGATCGCTACCAGTGCCTGTGTCAGATACGAAATCTCACCCAGGAAAATATTCGTTCCCATGTTATACAGGATCGAGATTCCGATACAGAGCAGGAACAGGATCGGCACCACAAAGGATGTTCCGGTAATCTCCAGCACGATGAAAGAAAACAGTGCTGCGATCGCCACGTAGATCGGCAGTTCCTGCAGACACAGATTCTTGATATCGGTTACGACACCGGACATACCACTGATAAAACACTGTTTATCTGCAATGGCACGCATATTTGTGACTGCTTCCATCGCTTCGTCTGAAGATGTCGTATTATCAAAAAGTACCAGCATCATTGTGGAATCGTCCGCAAAGAAGATATCCTTTAAATCTTTTGGCACCATGCTTGTCGGAACGCTGATATCAGCGATGTCATCATACCAGAGTACCTTTTTGACATGTTCGATCTCTTCGAACTTGTTTTTCAGTTTCTGCACATCTTTAAGCGGCATATCCTCGACGACGACCATCGAGAATGCACCTGTGCCGAATTCATCCACCATAACATCCTGACCTTTTACCGTTTCCAGAGATTCCGGAAGGTAACTTAAGATATCATAGTTGATTCTTGTTTTTATGGTTCCAATAACAGATGGAATGAGAAGCAAAATTCCGATCAGTACAATCAGGATACGGTGTTTTGCTATCCATTTTCCAGTCTTGACCATTGTTGTCATCTCCTATCTTTCCTTAATATTTATGATACCGGGGAGCAAAGATTTTATTCCCCTGACATCCCGTTTACGGATTCTGTGTCGGCTGATCATTCTGTGCATGGATTGCCTCCAGTGACATCAGCAGTGCATAATTTGATGCCTGCATCGCAAAGTCCAGAAAGTACTCTGCCAGCAGTATCTTATTCTCAGCTGAGAGTTCTTTTGTCGTTTCCTCCGTAAAACTAATCCCAAGCTGCTCCTGTGCAATCTGGATCACCTGGTCGACTTTGTCGTAAGCTTCTGCTATCCGTCCTACCAGTTTCGCCTTGCTGTACTTCATTTTATTGTGGAGCATTTCACGGTTTTCTCTGCATTCTCTGCGGAGTTCCTGGATATCTTTTTCTACCTGTTCCGGACAGTCCATCTCGCCCTGCTCAATGCGGCTGTGCATCTGTCCGATCGCCTTATCCAGCTCATATAGCTTTACAGAAAGTATATCATGTGTCATACGCACACCCCTTTCCTTTCTTTCTCACACCATTTTAGCAAAAATCTGCTTCGCTGATATAGACAAAATATCCGCAGTGTAAAAGAACTTTACACTGCGGATATTTTATAAATCGTTATTCTCATCTGAAACAAGGACTGCTTTGCCCATTAACAGAAGATAAATCTGATGTACTATATAACTGATGTTTTCGGTGTCCTGCTTCGTCCACTCGCGGAGCAGTCCCATAACTGCCTGACAGTGGTAATGCAGGATAAACTCCCGGTCTTTGTCTGAATAACCCTCGTACCAGTGCTGCATCTCCGTCACTTTCTCAAACAGATCATAAAAAACCTGCTCCAGCATACGTCCGATCTCGTCACCATAGTTGGACTGCATACCGCGGATCGCATAAGGCTGAAGCTGGATCGCAATCTCAAAGAAATGGCGAAGCCCCTTCTCAAGATCCTTCTTTGCAATGCACTCTTCCAGGACAATCTCCATCTCCTGGTACAGAACCCACTGGATCAGATCCGGAATATCCTCAAAATGATAGTAAAATGCCTGTCTTGTGATGTGACATTCCTCCACAATATCCTTTACCGTCAGTTTCTTTACTTTTTTCTCAAACAGAAGGTTGCCGGCAGCTTCTGCAATTGTTTTTTTCATATCAATAGCCATTTTACCTACTCCTATTTCACTCAAAAAACCGCTTTGTTGCTTATGCTACCGTACATTTTTTCTTCTGTCAAGTAAATTAATTCTAAACTGTTCCTGAGGCTAACGATATGCAAAATGAACAAATTCCCCAAGAAGACACTTTTACGTGTCTTCGGGGAATTCGTTCATTTGCACATTCAGAAAATCTCCGCATCTTCCTAATAAAACTGATGTGCTCCGATCTTCACTCCGGTTCCGGATCCTGTATTAAAGTACAGTGCTCCTCCTACCGGATTCTCTCCGTTCAGTGCTGCCTGAGCTGCTTCTACGCAGTCACTCGGTACACCGCTTGCCAGTGCACTTGCCAGTGCTCCGCTGTACGCCGGTGTGAACTGTCCTGCCTGGTAAACAACCTCGGAAATGCTGTTCGGGAAGGAAGCACTTGCCACACGGTTGAGAACAACGGCACCGACTGCCACTTTACCTTCGCGGCTCTGGTTGCCTGCCTCGCAGTAGATGATCGCTGCCAGAAGGTTCAGATCACTGGAATCTGCTGTGGTAACAGTCTCTTCGCTTCCGGTTGACGCTGCAGAATCGTAAGTGTCGTCTGCGGTATCATAGGAAGCATCTGCTGTCGTATCTTCGCTGTAGCTGTTGTCGGTATAAGAACCGTCTGTGCCGTATGTACTGTCGGACTCATAAGTTTCACCGGCATAAGTACCGTCTGTATAAGAATCGCCTGTATTATAAGCATCACCGGTATAAGTACTATCTGCATTGTAGCTGTTGTCTGCATAAATGCTGTCCGCAGAAGTATTATCATAAACACCATCTGCACTGTAGCTGTTGTCGGTATAAGTATCATCTGTACTATAGCTGTCATCGTTGTAAGTGCTGTCTGTATCTGCCGTGCCATAGCCTGCTGCATTCCAGCCCCAGCCGTTCGGATCGTAATAGCCCTGTGCCACGCTGTCCGTTGTGTCTGTATTGGCATCTGCATCACTGACGTTGACATCCGCAGTTGAGATTGCAACGGCACGGTCTGTGATGATCGTCTCTTCGGCATCCTCTGCCGGAACGTATGCAACCGTAACGTCATCCATCTGTACCTGATACCAGTCACCATCCTCGGAAATCAGGCTATACTCGCTTCCGTTGTCTGCACTGTCCAGAATGTCTGCTGCTGCATCCGGTGAAGAGAACAGGTTTACACCATCCCAGTTGACCTTGACGCCCTGTGTACCATAGACATTTGCCAGATATTCTGCATCTTCTCCGTATGCCAGATAATCATTCTTGATATATCCTTCCACGCCGTTTGAAATGATGTGTGACCATTTCTCGCCCTTTTCGATCAGGTCTGCAGATGCTCCCTTTGGAAGATAGCCGACGATCTCACTTTTGGTGGATGCATTTGCACGGATGTTGACCTGTGTATCTACATCTGCCACTGCACGATAAGACCACACGCTGTCTTCTATATTATTACTGTCTGTAGACGGTGCTGCAAAAACAACTGTGGAAGATAATACTGTAAATGCAAATACCGTCGCACTGCCGCAAAGTACCGTTTTCATTCTTGCTTTCATGTAAAAAAACCTCCTGAACTCCTATAACTTCACGCTTTTTTGGCATTTTTGTTATATTTGTTACAAATGTATTAATTTTTGTTACGTTTGCATCATATAACAGTTACAGTATTTTGTCAACCTTTTTTTATCTTCGTCAAGTGATGAGAAGCAAAGGATTGCACTCCCACTAAGATAGCCTCCGGCGGATTGCAGAGGCATTCTTGAATTTTAAAGTTTGAGGATATAACGCAAAAAAACATTGCTCTCATAAAGAAAGGTGAGAATCGGACTTTCTTTTATCATCGAAAGCAGCTGGCTTCCGATCTCTGTGTTGGAGCAGATCGCCACTACCAGAAAGAACAGCCAGACGATGCAGATCCCTTTTACAAATCCGAGTGCTCCTCCGCACATCCGGTTGACGCCACGCAGGATCGGCAGCCTTGTCATGATCCGCAGTGCCCGTGCAACGGCGTGCAGGGCGATACTTACCAGGTTAAAAGAAATAAAGTAGGTCAGCATGTTCAGGATCATATCCGCCAGATAGGTGGAAATATATTCCGAAAAGGTCTGAACCGCCATATTTGCATACGTGTAACTGTTGTTATTATCAAGAAGCTGCGTCTGCAATTCTTTCGGGATCGGCAGTGATTTGATGATCTTGTTCTGATCTTTTCGCGGCACATCGCTCTGCTGTGCAAATTTCTGTGTTTCTTCATCCAATTTGTCCATGATCGCATCTTTCACCAGCGTCTCGCATTTGCTCTCCACAAATGAGTAGACGGGTGTCTGCGTTTTCAGAAAATCATTGACATAGGGTGTCGAATAATAGACCAGTACACCAGAAAACACGAAAAAAAGCAGAGAGGTCAGCGTCCTCGCAAAACCTCTCATATAGCCATTGATCGCAAATACCAGCAGTACCAGTAAGATAATGATCGTAAGTAAATTCATAATTTCCTTTCTGCTATCCAAGCCGGATCAGATCTGCACTGTCCTCGGTGATCACCATATATTTGCGGAATCCACGGATACTCAGCACATTCTGGATTGGCTTGCGGTATTTTCCCTGGAATGTTTTCTGACCGTTTAACTTATAAATGGCAAATTCTTTTTCATTGAACAGCACGATTTTGTCTTTCTGCAGGGTAATACTGTTGTACTGCAGATCAAAATATTTCTGCATGGTATTCTTACCGCCGGTATTGTAGACCTTCATCAGATATTTATGTCCAGAGTCGCCTCCGTCAAAGACAAAGCCGATGCGGTTGCCGTCATGGAAAGTACTGATGATCTCCTGATCAAACTTCACCGTTTTCTTTTCTTTCGGAGACTGGCTGCCGGAAAATACCGTAAACCCGTCGGTGCGGACGGCAACTGCCGTGCTGTTGTCACAGAAAAAAATCTGCGGAGCCAGCACGTCGTCCACATTTAGCTCACCGACCTGATTGTTCAGCTCCATCTGACCTGCACTTCCGAAGTTATAAAACGCAATATGTGTACTGATTTTGTTTCCATTGACCCGCATATAGGACACTGCCATCTTGATCCCGTCCGGAGAAAGTGCCATATCCAGCGGATAACCAAAATCGTCGATCGTCGTGCGATTCTCGGCGATCAGTGTCCCGGATGCATCGTAAAAATTGACCCAGGTCACATCATCATCTGCTAGGATCACCGCCACAACACCCTGCGTTGCCACTCTTGCCTTCTGGATCGGCAGTTTTGTCTGGAACTGTCCTTTCAGTCCCTCTTCATCAAATACATAGACCTGCATCCCCTGCTGATCTGCGATCACAGCAGTCGTACCGCAGACATCCACGAACGGTGCCTGCATACTGTAGGTCGTACTCCATTTTATATTCGATTTGCTGTCCACACAGGCTACCCCGTCGGAGCTGTATTTCAGGAAATAATCTCCAAACTCCAGATACTGCGTACTGCTCACGTCATTTCTCTCAATGCGGTCTGAGGTAAGATAGGTGCTTCCGGTGTGGAAGAATAAAAATGTCCCAAGCCCGAACAGCAGGATAAACAGAAGTCCCATGGTGATCGCATTGCGGTTATGTACAAACTTCTGATGTTTTTTAATCTTATCCCACAGTTCTTCTTTTGCCTGTGGATCTTCCGTCATCTCATATGTCTCGATGCGGATATCCGGATCGTTGAGCTCTTCGTCCAGATTCAAATCCAGATCATCCTCTTTTTTTCTGAATAATTCTTTTAATTTTATTTTCATCCTCATTTCGTCCTTACTGTGCCAATTCTGAAATTTTCCTGATGCTCTGCAAAAGTTCTTCTTAAGTACCCTGCAATGTTGTTATTATAGTTTAAAAGGCATGGGATAGTCAACCATGCCTTTTACGTTCCTTATTCTTTTTACGGCAGCACGATCTTCTGTCCCGGAAGGATCGTGTTTGGATCGGTAATGCCGTTCAGATCACAGATTTCCTGAAGCTTGTCCAGATTTCCGTAGTACATCCGGCAGACGATCGCCAGCGTATCGCCGTCCCGCACCGTGTATTCTGCCTGATACTTCGTCACATCCGAAGAGGATGCCGCACGGCTATTTGTAGAGGAACTGCCGGATGTGGTGCTATCCTGCCTACCGGAAGTTCCGGCACCTCCTGTTCCATCGGTTGCTGTGCTGCTTCCCGCTGTTCCTGTGCTGCCTGTTGTTCCCATATTGTCTGTGGAATCGCCTGTTGTCGTCGTATTGCTCTCTGTACTGCTCTCTTTTAAGATCCAGGTCTTTTCGGTCTCATCCTTTGCGGCACTCTCCTTTGCGGCACTCTCCTTTGCAATTTCTCCTTCTGCCTGTGCCGAAGCTGCCAGAGCATCCGTTTCTTTCTGTTTTTCGGTTCCTTTTGACAGGCCACTGCTCTGCCCATCACTTCCAAGTGCCATCTCCTGAAGCGTCACTTCCATATCTTTCATGCGATTATAGTTGTTGACCATCGTCGCCCCGATCACCAGGATCGTCAGCACCAGAAACATACTTGCACCATATAAAAAACGCACCATCGTCGGAGTTTTGCTTTTCTGCTCCTGCTCCACGTTCTGTGCGTCCTGTTGTTTTTTTGCGATCCGTCTGCGGAAGTTCTGGATGGCTCCATCCTGATTCTTTGATTCCGCCTCCACGGACTGCCCTTCATTTTCTTTTACCATATAGCTCTGCATCTGTTCGTTTTTTTCGTAGTAGATGTAATAGCCGCTCTGCTTTCGAATCCCGGTGTTCTCCGTCAGGAAAACGCTGGCATTTTCTTCGCTGTCATACAGAAACAGCAGCCTGTCCTCACCCGGAAACTGTTCCCGGTGCAGATCAAAGAGCTTCTCATCCGGTTCTTCTTCCGGCTCCTCCATCTTTTTCGCCCAGCCGATCACTTCTCTTCCCGGAAAATACTGTTTCATTTCCCGGTAGATTTTCTCCCACATATCATCGTTTGGTTCACCCTCCGCGATCTCTACGGCTCCGTCCGCAAACAGACACTTCATGTTTTCGTTCTGCCAGACTTCACCGAGCAGCACTGCACAGCCTGTCTTTTCCAGAAATGTGATCACATAATCTTCTATATAAACCCTTTTATCTGATCCTGCATCTCCAATCTGCCGGATATTTTTCGGCAGGCCTGTCCGTTCCTTTCCCTTTCCGTCCTTTGAGGTTCCCCTGTAAACCATTTCGATCATACTCCCAATCCTCCTTTATACTACTTCCAGCTGATGCCCCTATCGTAGCACAAAGAATCTGCAAATTTTAGCAATCCGTGGGATACTTTTCAAGAACTTTCCGACATGTTTTTCATCGGATTGATGCGAATAAACCTTCCTTTTTTCGGATACACTGTAAAAGCCTTTAACACGGCAAATTTTTAAGAGAGGGATGACAATCATGTTTTCTTCCGATACGATCTGCTATTTTAATGCAGGCTCTTCCGATACCGCAGAGCTTCTCGGAAATTATCTTTCTAAAATTCTGATAAAAAACGGTTTTTCAGATATCGCACCTGTCCTTCTATGCATCGGAAGTGACCGTGTGACCGGTGACAGCTTAGGTCCGATGGTCGGCAGTGCACTGGAAGAACGGTACAAAAAAAGCATCCCCGTGTTTGGTACACTGAAGATGCCTGTTCATGCTCTCAATCTTGAGGAAACCATCGATGCGATCCATCTACATTTTCCGGATCATCCGCTGATCGCTGTCGATGCTTCCTTTGGAACAAAAGAACATCTTGGCTGCATTACGGCCGGCAAAGGAAGTCTCTGTCCCGGTGCCGGCGTCGACAAAAATCTGATTGCAGTCGGTGACTTTTTTGTAACCGGAATCGTAGCGTCCTTTTCTCCGTTTTCACATCTGGTACTGCAGTCAACACGGCTGTCTGCCGTAATGCCGCTCGCCTCGCAGATTTCCCGTGGGATCGCTCATGCCATTGACGAAATTGCTCCCGGCTATAACCTTTCTTCGCAGATACTTTGAAACTGCATGACTGATCTTATATGCATTTTGTCCTCATTACAGCTCCACGCGGCCTTCCAGGGCACGCAGCAGAGTAACTTCATCAATATATTCCAGATCTCCGCCCACCGGTACCCCGCTGGCAATCCGACTGACTTTGATACCGGTCGGCTTGATCAGCTTGCTGATGTACATCGCCGTTGTCTCGCCTTCCAGGCTGGAATTGGTAGCAATGATCACTTCATTGACATCGCCCTGAAGTCTTGTCATCAGCTCTTTTAATTTTATGTCCCCCGGTCCGATGCCGAGCATCGGTGAAATTGCCCCGTGCAGAACATGGTAGATACCGTCATACTTGCCGGTCTTCTCGTACGCCGCCAAATCTCTTGTATTTTCCACGACCATGATCGTCTTGTGGTCTCTTGCATCGTTCTTGCAGATCGGGCAGAGCTCATCGTCTGTCAGCGTAAAACATTCTTTACAGTATCTGACGTTCTTCCTTGCATCGATAATCGTATCCGAGAGCCGCTGCACTTCCTCGATCGGACGGTTAATAATATGAAACGCCAGGCGTTGGGCTGATTTCGCCCCCACACCCGGCAGTTTGGACAGTTCTTCGATCAGTTTTGTGATATGACTGCTATAATAATCCATCAGAACGGAAATCCTCCACCCATACCAGTAAGTCCGCCTGTCAGTTTTGACATGACTGCGTTGGTCTCTTCCTCTACTTTTCTCAGAGCTTCGTTGGTAGCTGCCATAATCAGATCTTCGAGCATCTCGATATCATCCGGATCTACGACTTCTTCTTTGAGCGAAACTTTGGTCACTTCTTTCTTACCGGAGATCGTCACTTCTACCACGCCGCCGCCTGCTGCTGCCGTAAACTCTTTCTCTTCCAGTGCTTTCTGGTTTTCTTCCATTTGACGTTGCATTTTCTGTGCCTGTTTCATCAGATTGTTCATATTGCCCGGAATACCTCCGCCCGGAAATCCTCCACGTTTTGCCATTTTCTAATCCTCCTGATTTTGCAATAGTTCATTCATCATCTTCTATTTCTATATCTGCATGGACCAGATTTTCAAGTGCCTCCTCGACCTGCACTTTGGAAAGTCTGGTATTTGCCACATGCTCATCTGCCTGCAGGATCATCTTGACTTTGACCTTCCTGCCTGTTTTCGCTGCAATGATCTGCTCGAGTACTTCTGCTTTCTTCGGATCATTGACATAAGTCTCTCCCAGAAAATCAGAAAATACGATATAAAGCGTACCATCTTCTTTTTCTGTATTAAATTTCGGAACGGCACTTGCCAGAACCACACGGAAACGCCCTGAAGTCTGTGCCAGGATCGTCCGCCACATACCGACGATCTTCTGCAGATCTTCCGGTGCTGCCTTCTGAAGCTTTGCCGGGTCTGTACTGCCTGCTGTTCCATCCGGATCTATGCCTCCCGGAGCCGCCATATTTACCGGATTTTGATAGTCAAAATTGCCCTCCGGTGTGTAACCACAGGTGTCCTGCTGTCTTACCACCACGCCCGATGCCAGCTGCTTTTCCAGTCTCCGCACGCGTTCCAGTACGGAGAGCTGATCCTGCTCCATCTGCGGACGGCACAGTTTGATCAGTGCCACCTCCAGCATCACCCGCTTGGATCCTGCATATTTGATCTGATTCTGCAATTCTGAAAAAATGCGGATATAACGCATCAGCGTATCATCCCGCACCATCGCTGCTTCTTCTTTCAGCTGCTCCAGATTCTCTGCGGAAACATCCAGCACATCTTCCATATTATCGGAACTTTTAAGCAGAAGCAGGTTTCGCAGATACCAGGTAAAATCGTTTACAAGCTGCGTCAGATCACGTCCCTGCATGATCATATTTTCCAGATGCAGGATCACCTGCGTAACATCCCCGTCCAGCACTTCCCGCAGCAGTTTGCTGAACTCATCGGTATCCACCGCACCGAGTACATCCAGGACATGCTCATACGTCAGCTTTTCTCCTAAATAAAAGGCAATACACTGATCCAGAAGACTTAACGCATCTCGCATGGAACCGTCGCCTTTTTTGGCGATATAACGCAGAGCCTTATCTTCGACTTCGACCTGCTCCTCATCCATCAGCTCTCGCAGACGGTCCACGATCGTCGTGCGGGCGATCCGTTTGAAATCATAACGCTGACATCTGGAGAGGATCGTGATCGGGATCTTGTGTGCCTCCGTCGTCGCCAGAATAAAAATGACATAGGAAGGCGGTTCTTCCAGTGTCTTAAGCAGTGCATTAAACGCACCTATAGACAGCATATGGACCTCGTCGATGATGTAGACCTTGTACTTGCCGCTGGTCGGTGAGTAGGCAACCTCTTCCCGGATCTCACGGATGTTGTCCACACCGTTGTTGGAAGCTGCGTCGATCTCAATCACATTCATGGAATTTCCAGCGGCGATCGCCTTGCAGGTCTCACACTCGTTGCAGGGATTTCCATCAATGGGATGCTCACAGTTTACCGCTTTTGCAAGGATCTTTGCCACCGTCGTTTTACCTGTTCCTCTGGTACCGCAGAACAGATAGGCATGTCCGATACGCTGTGCCCTGATCTGATTTTTTAATGTCCGCACAATTGCGTCCTGGCCCTTCACATCTTGGAAGGAGTCAGGACGGAATTTACGGTATAAAGCAGTATAGCTCATGCTTTCCCTCTGTTTCTAAATACTTCAAAAATGTCTGTGGCAGACTCTCTGCCCTTACATCAGATGTGAAGTGACTCCCATCCGATACCGTCTCGGTTTTATACACCAAAGCTGATGCCGATGCATTTTGCTTCTTTGATCAACTGATCATCCGGAGATACCATCTTCAGCTTGCCGGCTACATCACCAAGCGGTACTTTCTTGACTTTGCCGTTGATGATACCTACCATGTAACCATATTCCTTTTTCATGATCAGAGTTGCTGCTTCTGCACCCAGTCTGGTTGACAGTACACGGTCATACGGACAAGGGTTTCCTCCTCGCTGTGTATGTCCCGGAACGGTAATACGCACTTCGATACCGGTCTTTTGGAAAATCTGCTCTGCCAGTTCGTAAGATACGGATGGATGTTTTCTCTTTTTGATCTTTTCTTTTAATTCTTTTTTCGGAAGAGCTGCATCTTCTTTGGAGATTGCACCCTCTGCAACTGCCAGAATGGTAAAACCACGTCCGGATGCCGCTCTCTTGTGGATCGCTTCGATGATCTTATCGATATCGTAAGGGATCTCCGGAAGCAGAATGATATCCGCACCGCCGGCGATTCCTGCATGAAGCGTCAGCCAGCCGACTTTGTGTCCCATAACTTCAACTAAGAATACACGGTTGTGGGATGCTGCGGTTGTGTGGATACGGTCGATTGCATCGGTCGCAATGTCAACCGCACTCTGGAAACCGAATGTCATATCCGTTCCATAAATATCATTGTCGATGGTCTTTGGCAGATGGATGATGTTCAGTCCCTCTTCACGCAGCAGATTTGCTGTTTTCTGTGTTCCGTTTCCCCCGAGGATCACCAGGCAGTCCAGACGCAGTTTGTAGTAATTCTGCTTCATGGCCTCTACCTTGTCCAGTCCGTGCTCATCCGGTGTACGCATCAGCTTGAACGGCTGTCTGGATGTTCCAAGGATCGTTCCGCCCTTTGTCAGGATTCCGGAAAAATCTTTTGCAGAAAGCATACGGTAATTGCCGTAGATCAGACCTTTGTATCCATCATAAAATCCATAAACTTCGAGTTCCTGCACATTTGCACTAAGACCTTTGACTACTCCTCGCATTGTTGCATTGAGTGCCTGACAGTCACCGCCGCTTGTCAGCATACCAATTCTTAACATTTGCTACCACGCTCCTCTTTTTTTCATACCTTCTTATGCAGATGTCGAAGCAAAAAAACTTTCGGTCTTTTCACTTCAACGGATGCCTGCGAATTGCTTCGTTGCAAAGTAACGCTCGCAATTCTGTAAACATTTAATATAAGGCAGGTGGTCCCTGCCTTCGACACCACCTGCCTTGATTATATAATATTTTTCTTCCCACTACAACGGTAAAATCAATAACTTTCTGTTTCCTTATCCAGGATCACTTCCGCAAATGTTGCTTTCCTCTCCATCAGTTTTGTCAGTTTTGCCATTTTTGATACATTTCCGATCAAGATCACACCGCAGAGCTTTCCGTTCAGGAAATACAGTTTCTCATACTGCTTCTTGCTCCTGTCACAGATCTCCAGTGTTTTATAGAGAAGATTTTTGTTTCTGCCGTTATCTCCGATCGCATACAGGGAAGTATTCATACCGTTAAAGGAGAGCGGCATCTGTACTTTCTGATATTCCACGCACTCCCCGGCTGCATTGGCTCCTGCGACTTTTCCCTGCTCACTTGCCTCGGCCCAGAGTGCTGCATTTTCCCCTTCAAATTCCACGCAGTCTCCGCATGCATAGATATCTTTTTCACTGGTCTGCATTTTTTCATTTACAGCAACTGCCCTGTTTACCTTCAGTCCCATCTGTTCTGCAAGTTCTGTATTTGCACGCACACCGCAGGAGATCAGCACCAGATTGGCTGCGATTTCTTCCCCATCTGCAAGACGAACGGCCGTTACACGCTCCTGCCCTTCGATCCGATCGATCTTTACTCCGGTGCGGACCTTGATACCGACACTCTCTGCAATGCTTCCAAGCATCGCTGCCGCACCTTCATCCAGTTGTCTTCCCATCAGAACCGGAGCTGCCTCGAGAACTGTCACCTGACATCCTGCCTTTTTCAGCTCCCAGGCTGCCTCAAGTCCAAGCACACCGCCGCCGATCACGACTGTCTGTCCGTTCTTTGGGATCATCTGCCCGATTTTTTCTGCATCTTCCAGAGTACGAATCACTGCCACCTGCTCTTTTTCGCTTCCCGGGATCGGAGGGACGAAGCTTTTTGCTCCCAGTGCATAGATCAGTTTCGTGTATTTCAGACGCATGCCATCCTCAAGTGTCACTTCTTTTTCCGTTTTGTCCACTGAAATAATCTTTTTGCCGAGGATCTGATAAACCTGATTTTCCTCATACCAGCTCTCCGGTTCCACCTGGATCTGACTGATCTCAAGTCCGGCATTTAAGGCTTTTGTCAGCATCGGACGGTTATAGGTCGGATATTTTTCCTCCGAGATCATAAGAATCGAAGATGTCTTATCCCGCTCCCGGACTGCTTTCGCCGCATTCAGTCCTGCTGTACCGTTTCCAAGGATCACATAAAATTCATCGCCGTCTTTTCGGTAAGTAGTTTCTTTTTCTTCCACCGGCACAAAATTTTCACGTCCGACACCGCAGACCGGACATACTTCCAGGGAAGAATCAAAAATTTCTCCGCACACCAGACATTTCACAAGCTTTCGACTGCCTTTTGTCGTTTTCTCCGCCTTTTTATCCTGCAAAAGAGAACCGAAATGATAGCCGTATTCGAAAGCCTCTACAAGCTCCGTATCTCCCGGACGGAAACGGATGCGAAGTCCGTCCACGGTATTCATGCGAAGCTGTTTTAGACGCTCCATGATATGCGGCACACCTTCTCCGCTCCAGCCGTAGCTGCCGAATGCACTTGCCAGTTTCCCGCCATGTGTTCCCGCAAAAATGGATGTTGTCAGATCCCAGATCGGCTTTAATGCTTCCCCAACGATCGTCGGTGTTCCAAATAAAATACCATCAGCAAATCCAATCTCTTCCAGTACCTTTGCCTGATCTGCTGTCACCATATCGTAGCTTCGCACATCAATATCACCGCTTGCCTTGATGCCTTCTTCAATCTTTTCCGCGATCTGCTTTGTATAACCATAGGCACTTACATAAGGAATGACTACCGTTTTTTTCTTATTCGGATTAACTACGGTGCACCATCTTTCGTAAGTCTCCTCTATAAAATCAATCCCGGAATCCAGCACCGGTCCATGTCCCGGGCAGATCATCGAAACATCAAGCTCTCTTACACGTTCCAGAGCCTTCAGCATAAATGGCTTGAACGGTCCGATGATGCAGTCAAAATAATATTTCGTTGCCCGCATATAGCCTTCCCGGTCTGTCACCTTGCTGACCAGCACATCCTGAAATCCATAGTGGGAGCCGAAGGAATCGCAGGTCACAAGCACCTGTTCTTCTTCAATAAAGGTGTACATCGTATCCGGCCAGTGCAGATTCGGAACCAGCAGAAAACGCAGCGTTTTGTCCCCGATCTTCATCGTCTCGTTGTCATGCACGATCAGATTGCAGAATTCTCCGTTCACAATTTCCTTTAAAAACCCGGCCGCACAGGCTGTGGAAATGATCTTCAGCTGCGGACTTAATTTCAACAGACGCTGCACACTGCCCGCATGATCCGGTTCCGTATGATTGACCACCAGATAATCGATCTTTGTCACGTCGATCACTTCGCCGAGTTTTGCCATCCACTCCTCAAAAAAGGCTTCTTTTACCGTTTCAAATAATACGACCTTCCCGCCGCTTTTGAGCACATAAGAATTGTAGGTTGTGCCAAATTCCGTGTACATGATAATATCAAAAACTCTGAGCGTGTCATCCACGATTCCCGCCCAGTAAAAATCATCTCTAAGCTTTAATGTTTTCATAGCATACCTCCTGTGGTTTTGTGAATGCTCTATATCTTCACAGCTGCATTTTTTATTCTTGTTTTAAAATGCCCTGTGCAGCTTTAAGCTTTTTATTATGTTTAAATTATCATTTGCTTTTTTGTTATGTTTATACTATACTTTGTATCAGCAGAATTTTCTGTTGCATATGCAACTTTTTCCATCAGAACGCAGCAAGTGTTCGAAAATTCGCAGGCAACCACGGTACGGAGTCTATATCTTCTTTCTGTACAAACGTACAATATTTGAAGTGTATAAAAGATGCTGGTCGACAAAAAGGAAGAAGCTCAGTGACGATATTGAGCAATGTGCAAAATGAATAATTCCCAAGAAGGCACTTTTACGTGCCCTTCGGGGAATTCGTTCATTTGCACATGCATATTTTCTTCCTATAAGCTTTTTCCCTTTTTGCGACCAGTATCTCTACAACACTGCAAACGCTTTTTTTTGCACAAAAAAAGAAAAAACGGAGGTATTTATGAATACAAAACTTTCTCTTTTTGACGGTATTACACCGGAAGAATACAATCGCATGATGGTCTGTTTTCAGGCATCTGAGAAGTCCTTTTCCACCGATGAGACTGTCTGTTTCTATGCTGACCATCCCGACCGCATCGGCTATCTTCTGGAAGGAGAAGCCGCCATCATCCGCACACACCTGGACGGCCGCCAGACCATTCTGGAATACCTGAAAACCGGAGATGTCTTCGGCTCGGCACTTTCCGCCCTGTCACCAAACGGCGATTCTTTGCAGGTGATCTGCACCAAAAGCTGCAAGATCCAGTTTATCGACTATGCCCATCTGATCAGACGCTGCCCAAATGCCTGCAGTTTCCACAGTCTTTTAGTCAGCAATGCTCTTCAGCTGATTTCCAGAAAAGCGATCGCCCTTGGCGAACATCTGGAAATCCTCTCGCAGAGAACAACAAAAGAAAAACTCCTGTGCTATTTCGAAAAACTTGCACAGGAGCAGCATTCAGACAGCTTTACGCTGCCCTTTTCTTTAAGTACGCTTGCCGATTATCTTTCCGTTGACCGCAGTGCCATGATGCGGGAACTGAAAAAATTAAAGGCGGAGGGAATTGTAAAATCAGAACGCAAAACGTTTACCTTAGTCGAATATCGTCAAAACTGAACCGGATTATATACCCTGTTTTACCTTCTTCCCCTGAAAAATGCACCTTAATTAATTCACGCATCAAAATCTGCTTCAAACACACCTTCCGGTGTCCGCATGGTCAGAATTCCGAGGTTGAAATCTTCATCCTGGATCGTAATGTGGTATTCAAACACCACATCCTCCTCAAATTTTGACAGAAGCAGATAGGTTCCGTTCTCTTTTCCGTCGATCTGGTCGCAGATGTCATTGTATACCTCTTCTCCGGAAATCGCTCTCGGATATCCGGAAGCTTTTATTTTCTGCTCAATGGCTTCATACAGTTCGTTCATATGCTCTTCCTCTCTTTCTATATTGGATGCCACGTAAAGCGGATATTCACAATCCGCTTCGCTACTTGCCGAGTAAGTGGTCGCTATGACAATTGTACCATCTTTCCATCTCATATGGTACTGTCATTTTTGTCCTTCTTCGTAAGAGTCTCTATGCAGCTTGATGATAATCCATCACTGCGATTTCCTGCATTTTATTCATCTCTATAAAAAGAGACACCGTGACAGAAACTTTACCGTCACGGTGCCCCTCTCTTTTATGACCAGTATTCTATGGAACACCTCATAATTTTATTTCTTATTTTGTGCGTACTTTCTTCTTTGCACTGTAAGCGGTGTAAACTTTCTCGTTATCCACAACTTTGTATGCTTTGACTCTTACATAGTACGTTTTCTTTGCGGAAAGTCTCTTGATCGTTTTTGCTTTCCTGGAAGCGGAAACAGTAACGGTCTTTTTACCTTTGAAGTTTGCTTTCTTAGCATATTCAATCACATAGCCGTCTGCTCCTTCTACGCTCTTCCAGTTGACTTTCACAGACTTCTTAACACCTTTGACAGCTTTTACTTTCACTTTCTTAGCTGCAAATTCTGTTTTTGCCAACTGGTTTTCAAGGCGTTTCTGCATTGCCTGCACTTCTTCTAACTGTTTCTGTGCTTCGGCTCTCTTTTCTTCCGCCTCTTTCTGGGCTTTTGCAAGGATCTCTTCTGCTTTCTTCTGTGCTTCTTCGGCTGCTTTCGCTGCGGCTTCTGCATTTGCCTGGGCTGCTTTCGCTGCATCCGCACTTGCCTTTGCAGCACCTGCGGCTGCCTCTGCAAGGTCTTTCTGTGCACTTACGGAGTCTTTGGCTGCTTCTGCTGCTTTTGCTGCGGTCTCAGCATCCTTTTTTGCATTTTCAGCTGTTGTTTTGGCTGCCTCTGCGGCTGTTTTTGCTGCTTCTGCATCGTTTGCATAATTCTTTGCTGCATCCTCTGCTTCTTTTGCGGCTTTCTGTGCTGCCTCTGCTTTTGCCTGGGCTGCTTCGGAAGCGGTCTGTGCTTTCTGTGCCTCTGCTTCTGCAGTTTCGGCTGCTTTCTGTGCAACTTCTGCTTTCGCCTGAGCTGCTTCTGCGGCTGCTTTATCAACATCGGCTGCTGCCTTTGCCTCTTCTGCTGCTTTCTTTGCTTCTTCGGCTGCTGCTTTTACTTCTTCTGCTTTTGCCTTGGCTGCTTCGGCATCTGCTTTTGCTGCTTCTGCGGCTTTTGCTGCGGTCTCGGCATCGTTCTTTGCTGCGACTGCCTGGTTTTTGATCTCTTCCAGTTCTCCTGCTGCAGAACTTGCTTCAAAACCTGCCTTGCTTTCTTCCATCTTGTCCGTATCGGAAGTAACCGGGACAATGCGGAATCTCTCTGCATAAGTATTGTAGCTTCCATCTGCATTCTGCTTGGTTGTCGGATAGAATCCTTCCAGAGGTACATGGTTAAAGAATCCTGTATTGCTGACTCCTCGCTGGATCGCATCCAGACACAGATAGGTCTGCTCATCCATCGGAACTTCTGTGGAATGACGAATGGTCTGGTTGTTATACGGATAATCGGTCCAGCTAACCGGATTGATATTTTCTGCTTTTACATGAAGTGCAGAAGATTCTACCGTTCCGTCTGCGGCAACTAAAATACCATTTCCATCGTTATCGGTCAGTGACGTCCATCTGACATCGGTGTGGTTTCCGTTTTCCTGTGGTTTCACATATTTGCTTACAAACTGATCTGTTACGGTGCTCTTGTATACACCAACATCGGTTGCTGTCTTTCGATCAATGTAGTTTTCTTCCGGACCTCTTCCGAAGTATTCCAGATTTTCGTATCCTGCTGCAACAGTCATGCGGACACCAACTTTCGGCAGTGCCTGTGCTCCGGCGGTACCCGGTGCAAAGTTGCTTCTCGGTGTAAAGGCTGACCGAACTACGATCTCTCCATCTCCGTAAATGTCATAGAGCAGTGTCTGTTCTGCATCAACCGGAAGTTTTACGTTCAACGCTACACGGATGTGCTTTCTATTCTCATCCTGTGTGATAACCGGACTGTCCACAAGTTCCATGTTGTCATCGGTATTTCGCAGATTGCGGTTGTATGCAATCGGAGTGTCGTTATAGTTCTGTGCTCTCCAGAAGCTTGGTACCGGACCTTTTTCCAGAACCACTTTGCCGTCCACCGTGTAATCTGAAAGGATACCGGTTGCCTTGTCCATTTTCAGTGAGTAGGTTTTTCCCTCTTTTGTAACACCTTCAATGCTCAGTGTATTGCCGTCGTCCTCTGCTTTGGTAAATTCAGCCATTGCATTGTAATCCAGCGTCTGTTTCTCCTTGTATTCCGGTGTAAGGTCAAACTGCTCATGTGCCACTACATTGTCGTATTTGGTAAGTGTTGCATCCCAGTCCGGTTTTACCTTGTTCTGCACGGAGAACTCCAGCATATAAGTATCACCGGTCTGCGGCTGTACTTTCGGCAGTTCGATCGTGATCACTTCTTCCCCAAAGGTTTCTCCGTCCATACCCGGTGCATTTAAAGAAATCGTTTTTGTTGCGATCTCTTTATCATCTTTTTTCAGGCTCCAGATGATATTGTAATTTTCCAGTGTGCTGTTTTCCAGTTCGTTTACTACTTTTACTTTGATCGTTCCATCGGTCACTTTCGCATCTTCATTTTCAAGATAGAAGTTCACCTGCTGATGATCGTAACGCATCTGTACGGCTTTTGCTGACGGTGTATGATCTGCAAACAGAACACCGTTCGCACAGAATGCATCTGCATTGGAGCTTGCATCCATCCAGTCTCCGCCGTAAGCCCAGAATGTTTTTCCGTCTTCTCTTGTCGTTGCTAATGACTGGTCTGCCCAATCCCAGATAAATCCTCCCTGAACATTGGCGTACGTACGGTTCAGTTTCCAGAATTCATTGAAACTTCCGAAAGACTGTCCCATCGCATGTTCATATTCCTGTTCAAAATAAGGCAATTTGTTGTTTGTGTTTTTAGCGTAACTTTCTACGTTCTTTGCTTCCGGATACTGTGTGCTGTGAACGTCCACAATGTTCTTGCTTCTGGTCTCCATGCCCCATGGATCCGCTCCTGCATCCTTCTGATAACGATGATAATATCCATCGGATTCACGTTCGTACATACGCAGTCTGCTCGGATCACGGTTCAGAACTGCCATGGCTGCTGCCCAGAAGCAGTAAGTATTGTCTAACGGGCATCTTGTGTAAGTTGCTTCGTTTCCATAAGACCATCCGATGATGGATGCATGGTTTTTCAGAAGCTCCAGCATGTTCATGTTTCGATCTACAACCGGAGTTACCCAGCGGCTGTCCCCTCCAGGGATCGGCACTTTATGATCGCCATATGCTCCGTAGTGTGATTCTACGTTTGCTTCTGCATAAACATAAATACCAAGTTCATCTGCCAGATCATATAAAATCTTTGCATTTGGATAATGTGAAGTACGGACTGCATTGACATTGTACTGTTTCATCAGTTTCAGATCATCGATGATCTCCTGATTTGTCACGGCACTGCCGTTTTCCAGGCTGGTATCGTGACGGTTGACACCGCGGAAGATAATCTTCTGTCCTGTGATCTGCATCTGTTCCTGTTCTGCATCGTTAATGTTTACTTTATAGATTTCACGGAAACCTACATGTTCTGCTTCTGCTTCGATCACTTTTCCGGTGCTGTCTTTTAATTCCAGCGTTACCATGTACAGGTTCGGTGTATCCGGGAACCATTTCTTCGGATTCTTAACTTCGATCGTTGCTGTTTTGCGATCACCCAGATTTACTTTCTTCTCGCCGTCTGCATCTGCTGCATTCGGATCGGATGCACCTGTCACACCCTGAAGTGCTTTCAGCTTATCATAAGAAATCGTATCCTGACCGATCACTTTTCCGTCCATGTCTTTCAGTTTGACATCTACGGTATAGCCGCTGGTATCTTCTTTGTCAGTCAGATTGCGGACATCTACATCCACTTTCATCGTAACATCACTGTTCTTATCTGTGCGGTCTGCAAAACTTGTCTGTACAAAGAAATCACGAAGTTCTGCACGGCTGTCTTTGGAATACAGATAAATGTCACGCATGATACCGCTCAGCTGAATGAAATCCTGATTTTCCAGATAACTTCCGATGCCCCATCGATATACTTTCAGTGCGATCGTATTCTTACCATTTTTATTCAGATATGGTGTGATGTTGAAATCATGAGCCGTAAAGCTGTCTGCCGTATAACCAACCTGTTTTCCGTTGATAAACAGATAATAAGCAGATCTTACGGACTGCAGTGACAGAAATACTTCACGTCCGTCCCAGTTTTCCGGAAGCTCAAACTCAGTACGGTAATATCCTACCGGATTATAGTGCGTCGGTGCCTGAGGATCATCATACTCGATGGTATTTCCCTGTGCACTGCCCCACGGATAGATACTGTTTGTATAGATTGCTTCATCAAAATATTTAAAGGTCTTATCTGCGTTTCGATAAGTCTGCCATGCATGCGGTACAAATTCTTTCTGGAAATCTGCTTTTGCTTCTTCCGGAAGTGTTTCTTCCAGATAACCTTTTGCGTCCGCTGCATCTGCTTTTTCCGGATTTTCTACCAGTGCAAAATCCCATTCTTTCTGAGTCAGCAGCTTATAGTAAGTGCTTGCTGTCTCATTCTGGTCATCCAGTGCACTCTTCTCGCTGTTGAATGCAGTGTCTGCATCCTGATACGGAACAAAATCTGCATGAGAAGGCTCTCTGTTTACTTCTGCGGTTGAAATATCTTTGTACCATTCTTTTCCGGTAAATACCGGTGCTTCATCGGTAACGTAAACACGGATCGTGTTGGAAGTATATTCTTTTCCGCCTGCTGTAAGATAACTTGTAATATCAGCATGGCCTGCTTTCAGACCTTTGATCTGATTTCCTTCCAGAGAAGCAACTTCCGGATTGCTGCTCACGGTGCGGATACCGCTGCTGATCACTGCTCCGGATGCGTCTTTTGCGATTGCTGCAAAGTTCGTTGTTTTTCCGGTCTGCAGATAGCTTGCAGAAACTTCCAGACTGATGCTTGCTTTCAGCTCGTTTATGATCCACAGAGATGTTTTTGCACTTTCTTCTTTCATCTGGATCAGCTGCTGGTTTGCATCATTTGCTGTTGCAACATATTTTCCGGATGCCTTGTTCTGGATCCGGTAATTTCCGCTTGTCTCATCTTTGATGATCTTCCACTTCTGTGTATCATCGCCTGTGTTTTTCGCCATGGAAGGATAGGAATCCAGATCTCCTCCCTGGATCACAAGTGATACATTGTTGCGTGGATGCCAATATACATAACCGTCTCCGGCTTCGGTAAATACCCACATACGTGTCTGGGCAAGTGCCGTATTCCACAGATACAGGTTGTTTCCTTCGCTGACATTGTCTGCTCCAGGCTCGATCAGATAACCGGCAAATTCTACGTTATCGATGCGATAAACGCCCGGCCATTCTTTTGCTGCTTCCAGAACAGTCAGTTCTGTGCTGACTTCTTTCCCTTCAAACGCTGCCTTGATCGTTGCCGTTCCAGCTTTTTTTGCGATAACGGTGTTTCCGGAAACTTCTGCAATATCCGGATTCTCACTGGTGAGCACGGCCTTGCTTCCATCCAGTTCAGCCCCATCCGCATCAAATCCGGTCACAGCTGCGGTTGTACTTTCGCCGGTTCTTATGGTGCTGCTGCCAAGTGAGAGCTTTACTTCCGGCTCAACCTTTGCCAGTCTCCATGCCTGTGCCGTATCGGACATGCTTACCTGTGCATGGCGGTTTGCAGAAGTACTTGCATAACGGGAACCATTTTTCAGATAATACTGATCTTCTGTTCCTGCCACTTTCTCGATCGTCCATTTCTGGTTTGCAGATGCGGCATTCTTTCTCTGAAGGCTGACAGCTGAAGTATCTGCCTGCATGACAAGCTGTGCATCCTGCTTATTGTACCAGTAATAGCTTCCATCCTCAGCCTGTTCAAAATAGAACATCTCACAGTCTGCCGGTGCATTTGCCTCCTGCTCCCACAGCCAGAGATTATTGCCCTCGGATGCCTGGTTTCCTCCAGGAGCCATTCTCTGTGTCTCATCTTCCGTATGATAAATACGGTAGAGTCCTTTCAGTCCGTCCGCTGCTTTGCCGGTCTCTGCTTTTGCGACTGTTCCGAGGCTTCCGATGGAAGTCAGAACCATTGCCATGACAAGAACCATGGACAAAACAAAACGAACACTTCTGGTTACATTTTTCATTTTACTTTCCTCCTTTTCCGGGATTTTCTCCCTTTTGAAAAAAGTATAGGAAAGCAAGTGTTCCAGAAGTGTTCCTTTTTGAGGTGTTTACTGCTGTTTTACTGTTTTAATTACTGTAATTTGACATTACAATCCCGGCCTGACGTTCCAGAACCGGAAGAAAGGCCTCGCTCCAGGAATACTGTGCCATAAATTCATCTGAAAATTTTTCTGCTGCATGGATCTGCCCTTCCATCAGTCCATAATAATCACAGGAAACGCCCTTTGTCTCCAGATACATTCGTCCACGCTCGCTGTGAAGCATCCAGAGAAGTCCATGATCCCGCAGTGTATTTTTCAGGTTCATCACTGCTTTTCGGAAACGTCCTTTCACCTGTTCACTGAACGGTTCTTCTTCCCATAACAGATCCACGGCAAATTCCATTTCCACAATGCCGCCCCGTCTTGCCACAAGAAGTGCAAGCAGTTCTTTTGCCTTTCTGCTGCTAAAATCAATCGCATGACCGTTTAAAAACAGATCAAATCTGCCAAACGTGTGGATTTCCAGCTGCATTTCATCTTTTTGTTCCGTTCTTACCAGCCTTCTTGCTTTATCCAGTGCACGGTCCACCTCTTCCTGTCCAAACGGCTTCAGCAGATAATCACAGGCATCCAGCTGATAGGCATCAAATGCGTACTGGTCGTATGCTGTGACAAACGCTGCCTGAAGATCCGGTTTTTCTTTGTGCATCTGATCCAGCAGTTCCAGTCCCGTGATCCCCGGCATCCTGATATCACAAAATTCAAAATCCACCGGATGCCCGGCAACGTACTGCAATGCCTGCTTTGGGTTTACAAATTTTCCGCAAATTTCAATATCTTTGTGTTTTTCACATAAATAGCTTAATTCTTCCAGGATCAATGGTTCATCATCTATCAGAATAATTTTCATCGTCTGTCTCCTCCCATGGAATATGTATTGTCTGCCTGCACCCTTCTCCTTTTCTGCTCTCAATCTCAAGATCCGCATTTAGAAATTCTTTCAGACGCAGCTTCAGATTTCTTATGGCAATCCCGTCTGCATCTTTCAGTTTTTCGGTGTCAAATCCTGCCCCGTCATCCAGGATCTGAACACAGATTTCTCCGTTTTTCCGAAAACTTCGGATCTGTACGGTGCCGCCCTCCATCTTCTGGCAGATTCCGTGACATACCGCGTTTTCTACCAGCGGTTGGATCGTCAGAGGCGGTATCCGGAACTTTTCTTCCTGAAGATCCCACTGAACCTGAAGCCTCTCCCCAAAACGAATCTTTTCAATGTGCAGATACCGCTCAATCGTCTTACATTCTTCCCGAAACGGAATCATCTCTGCAGATTCCAGTGCATTCATATTTCCACGCAAAAATACGGCAAAATCGTAGACTGCCTGTTCTGCCTCTTTCGGACGCGTCCGGCAGAGCACTTTGATCGACATCAGGGCATTTTGCAAAAATGCGGTTTGATCTGATGCAGTGCAAGCTCCAGCCGAGCTTCCTGGAGCTTCTGCTCAATCTTCGCCGCCTCCAGTGCCCTCTGCTGGATTTTATTCATACGCCAGCGGTCAATGACATTGACGCTCAGATCAAAAGCGATCACTCCGACAAGCATGAAAATACCTCCACTATAAGGAAGCATGCCGATATGTGCGAAATCTGACAATACGATCCCGGTATACAAAAGCAATATGCCTATTTCCCAGATCATATCTTCTCCGGATATTTCTTCTTTTTTGCGATACCCTGCAAAGCGGATCAGCAGTAGCAGCCAGACACCCACGTCCATGGTCAGCTTCCATGATAAAATCCCTTCAAAAGCTGCAAGGCTCATCACAATGACACCGGTGATCAGAATCCCTTCCCGAATTCCGAAATCTTTTTTCTGCCGGTCTTTTTTATAACCGTTTTTCAGAAGAAATTCCCAGACCAGACTTTCCATCACGCATACAGAAAACAGAATCAGATCATAATATTTCAAAGTCCCGCCTATGACTGCCGAAAACGCTGCATCGGAATAGATCATATGGATGGCCAATAAGAACAGCACCAGAAAAACACTTCTGCTGTAACCGCTGTCCGGCGTGATCTTCAGCTGTAATAAATAAGAACATAAAAACAACATATGCATGCCAAGCAACAGGATCATCCAGGTATGATAACGGTCATACTGTTCACTCCACACGCTTTCATCCTGGATCCGCGGTGTAAAAGACAGCCCCGGAAGCAGATATCCCGCTGTTTCTATGATCAGATCACATTCCGAAGACTGAAGCGTAATGGTCGTCCTGATCGACGTATCCCTGCTGACTTTCAGTGCATCCGGATCAGAAGAAACTACTCCGCTTTTCTCAATACATTTTCCATTCAGATAAATCCGATAAGCCGCCGGCATACCTTTCAGGCTCACAGAAACGTCAAATTGCGGCGGACAGTTTTTCAGTTTTACACGGTAACTTCCCCAGTTGAACATCCCTGCATTTTTTCGGGGCATATAAGAAGGCACCCTGACAAACTTCCCGGAAACCTGCTCTTCATCCAGCTCCGTAGCAATGAATTTCTGTTCAAAAAACTCCCATTCTCCGCACAGATCGACTGCTTTTCCGCTTTGCAGTCCAAACTGTTTGAAATCTGCTTCTCCCTTACAGACCACCTGTTTCTGCGGCATCATGAGAACGGTCAGCATTGCTGCAGTACATACAGCAAACACCGCAGCAAGAAAAAGAAACCTTCGATTTTTTTCTGTTCTATTTAAAATCCGCATATAAAAACTCATATCCTCCACCTGCAAGATTCATGCTTGTCTCAAAACCGGTCAGGTTCCGGTTCAGTAACAGGCTTTCTTTTCGAAGCTGCAATGGAATCATCGGCACATCTTCCATCAATGCTTTTTCTGCTTTATATAAGGTGCTAAGTCTGATCTGCTCATCTGTCTGCCTTTCAGCCTCTCTCAGACATTTCTGTACCGTGCCGCTTTGACTTTCTCCTTCCCCATAAGTGTAATCATAATTCCAGCTCTGCAGATAGGCCATCACATCTGCATATTCTGCGATAATACCAGTGAGCGTAACAGTACCGTTGTTTTTCTCTGCCCAGAATGCATCTCCGGTTGCCGTTTCCAGTTCCACCGAGATTCCAAGCTTTTTCTCCCACTGGCGTTTGATTTCCGTTCCTTCCTGTATGCTCCATGGATCATCATTCACCAGCAGCTTTATTTTCACATCTTCCGCTCTGGAAATATGCAGTTTTTTGAATGCTTCTCCAAGCTTTTCTTCTGCAAGCTTCTGACTTCCGTATTTTGTACACGGCAGATCCTGATAATTCTCTGTGTAAGTTTTCAAAATACCAAGACCGTTTTCCGGAACATAGCGTGCATTCGGCACAAGAAAATCACTGTCCATATTTTCTGTGTATTCTACCCGGTTCAATGCATAATTTAACGCCTGGCGAAATTCCCTGCACTGCAAAGGTCCTTCGGTCTGCAGATCCAGATAAAGACTTTCACAGATCCCGGTCATCACTTTTTTCTGAATTCCGGCATTGTATTTTTCCGCTCCTTTTAACGGGATCGGCATCACATCGACCTCTCCTTTTACAAACCTTTCATATGCTTCATCCACTGACTCCAGGCATACCGCTTCCACCCTATCCAGCCGGATGTTGTCCCGTTCCCAGTAATAGGGATTCTTTTTCATACTTACCAGCTCTTCACTCCAGGTGTCCAGTGTAAATGGTCCATTGCAGTCTTCCGGCCGCAATATTTCCGTCGCATCTTTTCTTATCGGCACAAAACTTCGTAAAGCCAGAAGCTGCAGAAACTGAACCTGCGGATGCTCCAGCTCGATCTGAAGCGTTTTTTCATTCAGCACTGTCACACCCAGTTCTTCGATTCTCTTTTTCCCCTGATAAATGTCTTCTGCATTTTTTATGATCGCTGCATAAGAGTTAAAATATTCCGGTTCCACCAGTTTTTGGAATGCCCCAAGAAAATCATCTGCTGTAACAGGAGTACCATCACTGTAACAGGCATCATCCCGCAAATAAAATGTATAAACCTTCTGGTCCTCCGAAATTTCATAGCGGTCTGCCATTCCGTACTGAAGTTCGTACTGATACACCCGCATAAGTCCTTCCAGCAAATAACAGGAAATCGTCTGCTCTGCACTGCCTTTCAGTTTCAGATGATTCAGGCCTTCTCCCGAAAACATGCTGTAATTGACGTACCGCATAACTTTTTCCTGCCCGTCCGATTCTTTCGTTACACTTTCCGTTTCCTTCTGCCGTGCACATCCCCCTGCCAGCAACATTACCATAAAAATCAGAAAACACCGTCTCAAAAAACCTTTCATTGTCACTTTCCCTTCTCCCACCATGATTAAGATAATGATATAATATTTTTCCTGTTTTTTCAATCTTCCGGCAGGATATGATTTTTGAATACACAACAAAAAGACAGAAGCATGTGGCGGAAATAAATTCCATCGCATGCTCTGTCTTTTTGCTGCCGGCCTTTTCTGAAACACTATATCATGCCAGCTTTTCTTTCTTATGTTTTATTTTGTGCGTACTTTCTTTTTTGCACTGTAAGCAGTGTAAACTTTCTCGTTGTCCACAACTTTATATGCTTTTACTCTTACATAGTACGTTTTCTTTGTAGAAAGTCTCTTGATCGTTTTTGCTTTCTTATCAGCAGTAACCGCAATGGCCTTTTTACCTTTGAAGTTTGCTTTCTTAGCATATTCAATCACATAGCCGTCTGCTCCTTCTACGCTCTTCCAGTTGACTCTCACAGACTTCTTAACACCTTTGACAGCTTTTACTTTCACTTTCTTAGCTGCAAATTCTGTCTTAGCCAGCTGGCTCTCCAGACGTTTCTGCATTGCCTGCACTTCTTCTAACTGTTTCTGGGCTTCGGCTCTCTTTTCTTCTGCCTCTTTCTGGGCTTTCGCAAGGATCTCTTCTGCTTTCTTCTGTGCTTCTTCGGCTGCTTTCGCTGCGGCTTCTGCATTTGCCTGGGCTGCTTTCGCTGCTTCTGCACTTGCCTTCGCTGCGTTTGCTGCTGCCTCTGCAAGGTCTTTCTGTGCACTTACGGAGTCTTTGGCTGCTTCTGCTGCTTCTTTTGCCTGTACTGCATCGTTCTTTGCAGTTTCTGCTGTCGTTTTGGCTGTTTCGGCTGCTGTCTTCGCTGCGGCTGCATCGTTTGCATAATTCTTTGCTGCATCCTCTGCTTCTTTTGCGGCTGCCTGGGCTACATCTGCTTTTGTCTGTGCTGTCTCTGCTGCTGTCTGTGCTTTCTTTGCCTCTGCTTCTGCAGTTTCTGCTGCTTTCTGTGCAACTTCTGCTTTCGCCTGGGCTGCATCTGCTGCTGCTTTGTCAACATCGGCTGCTGCCTTTGCTTCTTCGGCTGCTTTTTTTGCCTCTTCTGCGGCTGCTTTTACTTCTTCTGCTTTTACCTTTGCTGCTTCTGCATCTGCTTTTGCTGCTTTTGCTGCTTTTGCTGCGGTCTCAGCATCGTTCTTTGCTGCGACTGCCTGGTTTTTGATCTTTTCCAGTTCGTCTTTGGATGGCTGATCCGGTGTATTATCGTCTTCTTTTACATAAACTTTTGCATCTGCGATATCCACGCAGTCATCGTTCTTTCCACCGACTTTATCAATGTAGATGATCAGTTTTTCTGCACCTGTCAGGTCAACATTCATAAGTTTTGCATTGTCCGGTTGAAGGATCACACCGCTCTCTGCCAGTTTATTCTCTTCGCTGATGCTGTCTTTATAGAAGATAAAGTTTGCACCGTCACGGTTTGTCTTGGTAGATTTTGTATAGTCAATACCCACATAACCTTCAAAGCGTTCTGCTTTGATGCCGCTTAAATCAAAGGTCAGGGTTGCATCGGTATTTGCACTTAATCCCTGTGCAAAGACTTTGCGTACACCGTCAACATTCATGCTCAGCTCGCCTTTGTTTGTGCTCTCTCCGCCATCGTATTCGTTGACATGGAAGCCGCCCCATCCGGATACAGAATTTGCCACATCCATATATAACAGACCATATTTATCAGATTCTTCGGTATCGGTTCCGTATACTCCGTTTGCTTCGTCTACTTTTGCGGTTAAGTATACATATTTCTGCCCGGTAACCGGTGTTGTATCTTTTCCGCCTGCCGGTGTTACTTTTACTTCTTCTGCGGAAGCATCGATCTGTGCATCTTTTCCGGCAATCGTCAGATTTTCAATGGAGAAACTTGTCTCTTTCTTTTCTGCATTTTCATTCAGGCTGAAGCTTGCTTTGAACAGATCTGCCTGTACTGCAACTGCTTTTGTCAGATCATAAACTACCTGCACACCGTCTTCTGTTTCTTTTACGGAAATATTTCCTTCCACACCGTCTGCCAGTGCAAGGCTGCTAATGTTATAAGTTACTGTATCATATTTCAGTGTGAAGCTTCCTGCTATCATTGCAGAGTTGCCGCTTTCGGATATCTGGGAAATGCTTCCTGTTACTTCTACGGTTCTTTTTTCTTCTGCTGTGTTATCTTTTGCGGTTAATTTTACGGTTGCTGCTTCTTTTGCACCGTCAATATCAGCCCCAATACCAGCCAGCACTTTCAGATCTGCCAGATCGAAAAGATCTGTTTTTCCGTCACCGTTTACATCTGCCGCATAAGTATTGACTGCATCAAATACTGCATTGCCAGCCAGCACTTCCCGAAGCATATTGATATCAGCGATGTCCAGTGTTCCGTTTGCACTTCCATCCACATCTCCGTTTACTGCCATGGTTACGGTGTCTGCTACCGTTCCGTCTTTGCGAAGTTTTACAAGATATCCGGTTGCTACCGGTGCTCCATCCTCGTCAAAGGATGCGTTGTATGGATCTTCCATAGATAAGGTTTCACCCTCGCCAAGCTCAAACATTGCAAAGAGCTGTGCTTTTGTCATGCCTGCCGGAACATTATAAAGAATATTTGCAGAACGATCCATTCTGACTGCTGCATCTTCTTTTAAGGTCAGGGATGCTGTCGTCAGTTCTTCTGTGCTTAACTGAACCTTGGTATCGCACCAGCTCACCATATCGTGTCCGTCTTTGACATTTTTGTCTGCATACAGGCAGATTTCCTTTGTTCCTGCCGGGATCTCGATGTCGAAGTACTGTGCGTTCTGACCATGTTTCATCAGCTCGCCTTTCCATACTTCTTTGCCGTCCAGTTTGATGATCGGATACGCTCCATCCTGTGTTTTTGCTTTATGAGCATCGATTCCGACATAACCCTGAAGGCGTGTTGCATTCAGTTTGGAAACATCGAAATACAGTGCGGAATCGGCATTGACACCAAATCCTTTTTCAAATTTTGTACGTTTGCCTTCCACATAGAGGTCAAGTTCTGTACCTGCATTGTCCTCGTTTACATGGATTCCGTTGTATCCGGATGTACTTCTTGCAGTATCGTATCCAAGATCTGAGAGCTGAATGGAAGTATCATTCTTGATCTCGATCGTGTAAGTTCTGCTAAATCCGCTCTTTGCGGTTGCTTTTACGGTTGCTGTGCCCGGAAGACTTTCCGGTTTTGTGACCTCAACTTTTACATCTTCCGATATTGCTTCCACTGTGATCTCCGGAACTGTTCCGGACAGGGAAGAAACGTTTACACTGTAAGATGTGATGTCATTATCAAATCCATCCAGTTCCTGGTCACCGATCTTGATGCCGTTCAGCAGTGCTGTTTCATCTGCATAATTCTTTTTGCTCTCTGTCATCAGTTCTTCGCTTGTGGATTTGCTGATCGGTTTGAGGCGGTAAGTATAGCTGTATGTCTTACCTGTTCCGAGCAGATACTGAGACAGAGTTGCCTGTCCGCAGCTTGCAGTTCCAAGACCCATCTGTGCATAGTCAATCGTCAGAACCGTATTATCTGTGCGTTCGATCTGGTATGGATGTCCGGCTGCTTCCAGTGCTTCCTGTGTGCAGTTCAGTGCACTCATCTCCAGCAGGTGATCCTGTGCATCAACCAGCAGTCCGTCACCGTCTGCATCGGTCACTGCCATCCATCTGACGTCGGTCTTGTTGCCGGTTTCCTGAGCGTAAACATAATTGGTAAACTGTTCATCTACGGTGCTGCTCCACACACCGACATCGTATCCGGTCTTTCTGTCACTGTAGCTGTCCGATTCGCCGCGGCCATACCAGGTCAGGTTGTCCAGTCCGGCTGCCAGCTGCAGGCGTGTACCGACTCTCTGAAGGTTGCTCATGTTGGAGTTCGGAGCCATTGTTGCTTTTACAACAATTTCACCGTTTGCATAGACTGCATAGGTAAGACGGTCTTTGGAATCCGCACAGTTTTTCAGTGTACGTGCTACAGAAACATAGACTACTTTGTCTTCTTTTGCAACGCTCACTTCATCGATCTGAACATTCTCGTTTGCTGTTTTCCATTTTGCATCCACGGATTCCTTCTTATCATTATCGGTAGAAGCTCTCCAGTAGTTCGGCTCAATGCCTTCTGCAATCATTTCTTTTCCGTTTGACTGGTAAGAAGTCATCTCACCGGTTTTCTTGTCAAAGGAAACGGTCCAGTTGTCACCTGCTACTTTTACCTCACCATCGGTTTCTTCAAATGTCTTGATATCTTCCAGTTTGGAGGTATCCACTGCCTCCACTGCTGCATCCGTTCCTGCGAAATCCAGTTCAAACTGTGCTTCTGCCACTGCAAAATCTTTCTTGGCCCAGGTGAACTGATCGTCACTCTTTGTTACAAAAGATATATTCAGGAAATATTCATCACCTGCTGCTGCATCCGTCGGTGTGGTAAATGGAATGACAACCTCTTTGCTGCTTCCTGCCGGAATATCCACATCCATGGTTCCGTTTTCCACTGCGGTTCCGTTCTTTACCACTTCCCATTTCATGGTATATTCGTTTGCATTGGTAGCGATCCATTCGTTGCTGATCGTAACGGTCCTGGAATCCAGATCTTTGAGCTGCATCTGAAGTGCCTGATAAATACGTTTTACTTCATAAGCTTCCGGCTGGAGTGTACGATCCGGAGATACAATACCATTGACGCAGAAATCGGTGTTTCCAGACTTCCAGGAAGAATAGTCCTTCGTATTTCCGTCTGCATCGGTATAAGTTCCGTGATTCCAGTCTCCGTCATAGCCCCAGTAAGTGCTCTTTCCGTCCCATGTTCCGTCAGAATCAAGAAGCGGTGTATTGTAACTCTGATCTACGAAATCCCAGATAAATCCACCCTGCAGGATGCCATTTGCACGAATTTCTTCCCAATACTCTTTCATACCGCCACAGCTGTTTCCCATTGCATGCAGGTATTCACACATCAGGTACGGTTTTTTCTGGTTTTTTACCTGTTTTCCAACATTCGGGTACATATTGGACCATACATCCACACCGGCATTGTCATTCCATCCCTGATAATGAACAACTCTGGTATCATCGTTATTCTGGAAATAATCAATCTCTGCCTGAAGGGAATCACCGGTTCCGGTCTCATTTCCCGGTGACCACATGATAACACATGGATAGTTTTTATCACGCTCCAGCATATTGATGGCACGGTCTTCTGCTGCCTCCACATAGCCTGGCAGACTTCCCGGAACTTTATACTGGCTTCGTCCGTTGTGAGACTCTACGTTTGCCTCGTCCATGACATAAATCCCATACTCATCACAGAGTTTGTAGAAAGTCGGATCATTTGGATAATGAGAAGTACGGACCGCATTGATATTCAGCGATTTCATCAGCTCAATATCTTTTCTCATATCTTCTTCTGTCAGATACCATCCATCCTGTGGATCATTCTCATGACGGTTCACACCGGCAATCGTGATGACCTGACCGTTTACTCGAAGTCTTGCATTATCTGTATTTGCATCGGTGATCTCCACTTCACGGAAGCCGACATCAGTCTGTGTCGCTTCTTTTGTCACACCGTCTTTTTTCAGTTCCAAAACCAGGTTGTAGAGGTTCGGTTTCTCTGCACTCCATTTTTCCGGATCGATGATGTGCTGTGTCAGGTTTACTTTTGCTTCTTTTGTCTCGCTGTCAAAGGAAGTAACCGTTCCGGTAAGCGGTGTGGTTGTCACCCGTTTGCCATCACTGTCATAAAGGTTTCCTTCTACACTCCATCCGTTCACATCCTCTGCAGAAAGATTTCTCACATCTACATCAATATTCAGATCTGCGTCGGTATAAGTTTCATCCAGATCGGTAACTACCGTATAATCACGGATTTCCACGTCATCTTTGGATGTCAGGTATACATCACGGAAGATACCGGAAAGTCTTACCATATCCTGGTTTTCGATGTAACTTCCATCAGACCAGCGATAAACCTCTACGGTAATCACGTTCTTGTTTCCTTCTGAAAAATCAAGTGCATCGGTAATATTAAATTCATCTCTTGTAAAACTGTCTTCTGCATATCCGATGTATTTGCCGTTTACCCACAGATACATGGCAGAACCAACACCTTCAAAGTTAATAAAGACGTTGCGATCTTTCCAGGATGAATCGATCGTAAAGGTTTTTCGATAAGTTCCAACCGGATTGCATTCTGTCGGAGCATCTCCTACCTTATACTGGCTGTAATTTTTGCCCTCCGCATTCATCCACGGATAGTTCTGGTTGGAATAGATCACCGGATCGTATTTCCAGGAACCATCTTCTTTTACATAGGTCTGCCAGCTCTTCGGAACGGTAATGTCATCCCAGCTGCTGTCATCGTAATCTTTCTGGTTAAAGTTAGCATCTTTTACACCGATACGGTCTGACGGTTTCACTGCCCAGCTGAATTTCCAGTCATCTCCATTTAAAAGCTTGTAGAATGAAGATTTCGTCTGGTCTTTCGCTTTTGCCTTTTCTGCGGTGTCAAAGCTGTAAAAAGTCGCTCTTGCCGCCTCGCGGTTCACCTGGAATACCCCCGGCTGCCCGTTCCATTCTGTAGAAGATGCTGCCGCTGCAACTTCCGGTATAATCCCCTCCAGACCGGAAATGCTGCCACCGCTTACGACCATCGCTCCTGCAAGTAAAACAGATAACAGTTTTTTTTGTCTCATATCCTTTCTCCTCCTTTTGAATGAGTTTGACAGTTTTACATATAGTAAAATGTTTACCTTCATCATTATTATATCACTTCAAGTGTACTTGAAGTCAAGTGATTTTTGATTTTTCATTTATTTTACACACTTTTTTTCTCTGTTTTTTGTGCATTTTTACGGTTATTTTGAAATTTAGCTATATAATAGCATATCTTTTTTGTACATACAACGTTACATTTGATCCTAAATGTAACGTTTTTCCTTTTTTCAGCATCTTGTGCAAATTCCGTCATTTTTTTCAATTTCGCTCACTTTATGTGTTTTTTACAGTAAACATTTGTATTTTATTTACGTCCATTCACCTGACAGAATCGCTGTGCTTTCTACACTCCGTTCCGGACGGAGATTGTACTCTCACTGAGACAACTTTGTTGCTCGCTGCTTATAGAAGCAGAAGTTTTCTCCGACCAAGATAAAATATGCTCCCTCCTGAGTGACAAGTTTTTTATTATTTCACTTGTCTGCCCAGAAGGGAGCATATCATGATTCACTAACATAATTCCTGCTTTTTTTGTATTCGTTTATTTTACTTTCCTGCTCTTCACTGCAGAACAGCTGCCATATACTTTCTTTTTACCCACTTTGTGGTAAGCACATACTTTATAGTAGTACGTCTTCTTCTTTTTCAGTTTTTTATTGGTGAAGCTTATCTTTTTGGCTCCGTTTAAGACTTTAACTTTCTTATACTTGCCTTTTTTCTTATCGGCACGATAAACTACATAGCCGTCTGCGTTTTTGACTTTTTTCCATTTCAGAAGCAGTTTTCCTTTCGAAACTGCTTTGATGGAAAGTCCTCTTACCTTTGCCGGTCTTGCTTTTGCCGGTGTCTCTGTGGATGGTACCTGCTGTTTTGTCTCGCTCTCTTTTGTATCCGGCTGCGGCTTCGGATCTGGTTTTTCTGTTGCGGCTGTTTCGGATTCTATCGGTTTTGTTTCGCTTTCGGTCTCCTTCTTTGTTTCGCTCTCTGCCTCCGTTTCGCTCTCTTCCGTTCTTCCCGTCAGCTTGATATACTGATCTGTCAGACTGGCGATGCCTGCCTGGAATGTATCCATCTCAGCAGACAGCGTCGCAATCTGTGCATCGGTCAGAAAGGCCGGATGTCCGCCCTGTGCAGTTGTTAAAATACCTGCATAAAGTTTTTGAATCTGATCTGCCAGCTGCGGTGCTTCTTTTTTGATCACGGCAAGTTTGTTGATATCACGCACACCCTCTGCCATACGCTCCAGTCTTACCGAGCTTCTGCTGATCGGATTCTGTGCTGTTTTTTCGTCCGGATAGATCAGGAAACAGTCACCCGGCTCAAATTTGCTGTGTGTGGTATCATCAAGCGGATCTTCCACCCAGGCATCATACGCCCAGCGAAGAAATCCCGCCGTGCCGGATTTGCCTGCATTTACGATCGACCAGTAACTTTCCACCGGTGCACTTAAGGAGAAGTTGCCCGGTCTGTGGCCGGTACAGGAATATAAAGTAGTGCGAAGTCCTTTTGCTTCCCGGTCGTTTACCAGCTGTTCAAAATCTGCCGGATGTGCGGCTGCCGCCGTATCTCCGACGTTCAGATCTGTCACTCGCATGGCAAGCTCTTTCTTTTCCACAAAGCTGTCCATCGCTCCGGCTGTCTTTAAACATTTGCCGTCCTTGTTTTTCACAGATTCGATCAGATCAAAGGCGGTGCCTGAAAATCCACGCTCATCAATGCCGATGTAACTGTCATCAAACCAGCCTTTTTCGGTCAGATGTGCGGTAAGATTGGTAAGGAAATCCGTCCAGAGTGTGGTATAACGTGTGCTTCCCACAGAAAATCCTTCTTTTACCAGCTTGCCGTTCTCCCAGTAAGTGAATGAATTGTGCCACGGTGCCACGCTGTAAAGCACGATTTTATCCCCAATGCCCAGAGACTTGTTGAAGCTTACCCACTTATCAAAATCGGTATAATCATACGTAAAGCTATCTCCGTTCTTTATCCATTTGATCATAGATGGATAATGCACATCATTTGCACTGTACGTCTGTCCGTCCCAGGCATCTTCGATGACAGAAGCAGTGATTGCATGTCCGCCTGCTTTTTTATAGAGCTCCATGGAGGACTTCATGATCTCCAGATGCTCATCGGAAAACGGCTCTACGTTATAATATTCTGCACTCGTATACGGATACTGCCACAGTTCAATATCAAAGGTATCTCTGTAGTTGTCCGGAAGTTCTGCATTCTGCACACGCACTTCATACTCAAACACCAGCGGCTTATCGAGCTGATCTGCTGTTACGGTCAGCTGTGTTTTGTAAGTGCCGGATTTTGCTGTCTTTGGAATCGCAAACTCAACCCAGACCGGCTGGAGTGTATCTGCTTTTATGTCGATCGGCGTACTCTGCCAGAGAATATCCGATGCTTCCGCACGGTTTTCTTCTGTTGCCGCCGGAACATCATTTCCATAGATATATCCATAAACATAAGCTTTTGTAGAACGAATAAACGTTGCCGTCACATTTTCGGCTGCGATCTTCTTTTTGCCGTCCGTCAGGTCAGATGCCTGAACTGTCACATTTGTGAAATCACCGCCGATCGCACTTAAGACCAGTTCACTGACTGCACGGTCATTCTTCCAGGCAGTCAGCGTCTCGCTGCGGTTTTTCTTTACCGAAACTTCCGCAAAACGTTTCTGCGTGTACTGCGTGTTATGATCGGTAACGGTACCGCCAAGTACACTTCCCTGCTCTCGCACTTCCACTTCCATTGTTCTGGAAATCCCTGCCTTCTGGCTGGATGCCGTGATCACTGCCGTTCCGCTTTTCTTTGCTGTGACCGTGCCATCTGTACTTACCGAAGCAACCGTTGTATCGGAAGCTGCATAGGTCATATCATCCAGTGTCGCATAAGACGGTGTATAGCTGTAAGAGATTGCATAACTCTGTCCGACACTTAAGGAAATCCCCTGATCTTCCAGTTTAAAATCTTTTGCAATATACGGGCTGTGTGTGACCTGTACATAAGCCACCTGATTGACTACCGCACTGCCACTGCGTTCCTTCTGCGTAACTGCATAGAGCGTATGTTCACCTTCCGTAAGGTTTTCTGCTTTATATACAGACTGCGGCGTGGTACGGCTGCTCTCATAAAGATCCACCAGTGTCTCTGCTCCGTCATCCACACGGTATTTCACTTTTCCGTGGTTGTGACTCTTGTTTGCAAAAACTTCGATGGCATTTCCCTTAAACGTTACCCTGTAAAAACATTCTTCTGCCTTCTCATTCGATGATCCGAGGTCTATATATGCCTCGTCATCATTGTACGTCCAGCTCTTTCCACTGAATGATTCGTAGGAAAAACAGTTGATCTCTCCCGATGTCTGGCTCGGCAGGATCTTCGTTGTTTCCTGTGTCTGGCTTTTTGCATTTCCTGCTGCCATCAGTGATACCGGCAGACCGGCAAATGCCAGGATCACGGCAAGAAACAGCGAAAGCCATTTCTTTTTTTTCTTTTCCATTTTCTTCTCCTTCTCTTTCATCTGCCTCTTATCTCAGATGTTGTTTAACTCTGCAATCCGCCGGAAGCGGTATCCGATGGGAATGAAATCCCTGCTGATTGTCCGTACTTATTCCGGCTGTTTGAAAATAATATCGGCAAACTCTCCCCTGCTTGCCTTTTTCAGATCTTCCGGTTTCAGCTCGATCTGTACGCCGAGACGGCCTCCGCTGACGATCATCTTCTCCAGTTTCTGTGCACTTTCATCAATTCTCGTCACATACTGCTTTTTCATGCCGATTGCCGTACAGCCTCCGCGGATATAACCGGTGACCTGATTGATGTCTTTGACATGGATCATAGAAACGGATTTTTCGCCGACTGATCTGGCTGCCTTTTTCATATCCAGCTCCTCGGCGATCGGTATTACAAACACAAAATAATTTCTGCTGTTTCCAATCGTGACCAGTGTCTTATAAAGCAGCTCATATGGCTGTCCGAGTGTGTCTGCCACTTTCAGGGCATCCACAAATTCATCACACTCATACGTATACTCTTTATACGGAATCTTGTTCCTCTCAAGGATACGCATGGCATTTGTCTTTACTTCTTTTGATTTTCCCATCTTTTTTTCAGAACAGTCCTTTCACAAAATCTGCCACCGCTTTCAGATCCTGACGGTCCGGATGAAGAAGTGCCTCGTCAAAGTTGTGAAGCAGCATCTCCACCTGCTGTGTATTGGAAGTGTTCTGCATCGCCTCATAGCGTTTGCGAACCTGGATCGGCATCTTGCCCTGACATAAAAATCCGCCCAGATATTCACAGTCCTCCGGGATAAATGCTGCAACTCCGTTTAAAATCCGGTCATAATATTCCGGCACATTCCCCATGCCGCAGGTTCCAAACAGTGCAACCTTTTTCCCGTGGAGGTTTCCAAGCAGATCCAGGATCTCCGAACTTGCTGTCCCGCGATCCGTCCAGAACCCAACCAGATACATCTCTCCGTCATCCCGTTCTGTTCTCTCCTCGATTCGTTTTACATTTTTTTCTTTTACCGGCACTGCCGCAAAAACTGCTTCTGCCAGTTTCTCCGTATTGCCGGTGCGGCTTGTATATACAATCTGTACGCCCATCCTGATTCCTCCTCTGGCATGATATTGATGTCAAAAGCCATTAACTTTGATACTCTGCGGATCATTCCATGCTCTGCACTCACATAATCCTGATATCTTTGCATTATCATAGCATACTTGACTGTACATAAAAATAGTTTAACTCTAAACAATTCTAAAGTTTTTATAACTCAGATTTCATGTCTGCATTCTCAGATTCCGGCATGAATGCATGTTTTCTGCACTTCTTCCAGCGATTTTCCTCAGTCTGCATTCTGGATCCTGACCACTTCCACACTTTCCTGATCGGAGTCCTCGCTTTGCAGTTCTCCGCGATAAGTGATCTTCACAGACATTCCTTTTGTAAGACCTTTTTCTAAATACAGCGGAACCTGTACAATCCGGAACTTCAGTTCCTTTCCATCAGAAGTTTTAATTGTCATGCCGGTCATGGAAATCTTTTCCAGTGTTCCTTTTACCGTCTGCTTCTTTGATGCATCCGCCTTCGTTTCTGCTGCCTTGCTCTCGTCCGTTTTCGCTTCCGTCGCAGCCTCACTGCTTTTTTTATTTTTTCTTGTGGTCTGTTCCGTTACTTTTTCCGTTTCTTTCTCAGTTGCTGCTTCCGTTTCTGTTTCTGCATCGCTCTTAAAAACATCAGCCGATCCCGCAATACGCACAGCAGTTGCCTTTTCGCTACCTTTCTGCGTGATCTTTCCGGTGTAATCTATAGAAACCAGATTGCCGATCCGGATACCGGACGGCAGATCGATTTTTACATCATCCGTGGAAAACGCAAGTTCATTTCCATTATCGGAAAGCAACACTACCTGATCCATGCTCAGCTCTTCCAGCGTCCCGATCACGGTATGTACCTCCGAAGAGTTCACTGTTTCGCTGCTTCCGGTGCTCTGCTTTGTCTCTTTTTCCGATGCGGCACTTTCCTTGTCAGTCTGTGTTTCCCTGTTTTTTTCTGATGTACTTTCTTTCTCTTTTGCAGTCTCACTTTCTGCTTTCTTTTTGGCTGTTTCTTTTGTGCTGCTCTTCGCCTGTGTCTCTTTTGCCGTTTCAGAGGAACTTTCACTTTCCATGCTGCTCTCTGTTACCGTTTGCGTCTCGGTCTGTTTTGCGGTATCGGTCTGCGTTTTTTTGCTGCATCCGGATAACAAAAGTGCGGTTGCAAGCATTGCGGCTGCTCCTGCCGTCAGAAATCGTCTGTACATAAAATTTCCTCCATTCTTTTTACGATTGTTTTATCCCCTTAAGCTTTTGCGAAAAATGTCGTTTCACCATCCCAAAGATGATAAAACGACATTCTGGTTTTCTGTTTCTTTATGCGTTCGCTGCGATCACATCCTGCATATCATACAGTCCAGGCTCTCTGCCTGCCAGGAATTTGGCTGCCTGTACGGCACCTTTTCCGAAAACCGCCTTGGAATATGCAGTATGCTTAAACTCGATCACTTCGTCTGTTCCGGCAAAGATCACTTCATGCTCACCTACGATATTACCGCCGCGAACTGCGGAAATACCGATCTCTTTCGGATCACGCTCTTCTCTTCGGTCGCTTCTGTCGTAAGTATAATGATAGGCATTCCCCAGTGCCTCATTCATACTGTCTGCCAGTGCCAGAGCCGTGCCGCTCGGTGCATCCAGTTTGTGTTTGTGATGCTTTTCTACGATTTCCATATCAAATCCTGCTTCTGCCAGTACTTTTGCAGCACTCTTTAACAGGTTCAGCAGGGTGTTGATACCAAGTGACATATTTGCAGATTTCAGGACAGCAGTCTTTTTTGCTGTCTCTGCCACTTTCTGAAGCTGTTCTTCTGAAAGTCCTGTTGTGCAGACTACAACCGGAAGTTTGTGTGCTCCGCAGTAATCAAGCAGTGCGTCCTCTGCTTTTGCAGATGCGAAATCGATTACAACATCTGCTTCTTCTTTGCAGTCCTCCAGGCTTTTGTATACCGGGTATTCCATTTTTCCGTTATCAAACGGATCAATGCCTGCTACGATCTGTGCATCTGCATCCTCTTTTACGATCTGTGAGATCACCTGACCCATGTGTCCGCAGCAGCCGTGCATAATAATTTTTACCATTGCTTTTTCCTCGCTTTACATTTATGTAAGAATAATGCCTACGAATTGCTCCGTTACATAGTAACTCTGGCATTATCCATTATTCTGCCAGTTTGATGCCGAACTTTTTCATCTCTTCTGCCAGTTTTGCTGCATGTTCCTCTTCCATCTCGGAGAGCGGTCCGCGAAGCGGTCCGACCTCTTTTCCCATCAGATTGAGAGCTTTTTTGACCGGGATCGGATTTACTTCGCTGAACAGTGCATGGATCAAAGGCAGTGCCTTCAGCTGCAGATCACAGCTTTCTTTTACTTTTCCTTCATTATAAAGAGCAACAATGTCATGTGTTTCTTTTGGTGCTACATTGGAAAGTACAGAGATCACACCTTTTGCTCCAAGGGACATCATCGGCACAATCTGGTCATCGTTTCCGGAATACAGATCAATGCATCCGTCTGCCATCTGCATCAGAGTTGCAACCTGTGAAATATCTCCGCTTGCTTCTTTGATCGCCACAATATTTTCTACATTTTTTGCAAGATATACGGCTGTCTGCGGCTGGATGTTGCAGCCGGTTCTGCTCGGTACGTTATAGAGAACGATCGGCAGTTTTACAGACTCTGCGATTGCTGTATAGTGTGCAATCAGTCCGTTCTGTGTTGCTTTATTATAATACGGTGTTACCAGAAGAAGGGCATCTGCTCCTGCCTTCTCTGCCTCCTGGGAAAGGTAGATGGCAGTTGCTGTACAATTAGAACCGGTTCCGGCGATAACCGGGATTCTCTTTGCCACTTTTTCAACGGTATAGCGGATCACATCCAGATGTTCCTCATGTGTCAGTGTGGATGATTCTCCGGTGGTTCCGCAGATAATGATGGCATCTGTGCCGCCTGCGATCTGCTCTTCCAGAATCTCACTTAATTTTTCGTAGTTTACGTCTCCGTTTTCATGCATCGGTGTTACAATTGCCACACCTGCTCCTGTAAAAATAGCCATAGTCTTTCCTCCTAATCTGAACTGGCTGAAACGCTATAAAACTGATACTTGTACTGTAGAGTGCACAGCGATCCTGTCGGGTAACTGTCAGTAAAGCCTGCCGGAACCATATGACAGATCCCAGGTGCATCTGACTTGAACAGAACAGCTTCTGTATCATAAAAGGGACAGACCCGAGCGATCAGGTCTGTCCCAAAGAATAAACAAATGATAAAAACTGTATTCTTTCAGATAGCGCCCCATCGTCATTCGATGACAGTCATAGAGTTCTTAGCTCCATGCCCAAGCTGCAAGCTTCAGGTGCAATCCAGCTTTCGGCGTTTTCCCCTTTTGGCCACCTTCGCCTGTACCTGAATACATCGGATGACTTACTCTTGAAACACGCAACCTCTATCAAACTTATACATGATATCGGGGTCAACAGATATTTGCCCCCTTTGATACTCAAACCGGTACGCACGTACTTCTCCGTGCAGACACTGATTTGTTTATAATCTTATCATTGTCAAAATATATTGTCAACTGCCGGGTTGACTTTTTTATCTCAGCGTAGAAGATCCCACTACTGTCCGCTACTGTCCGCTTTATATGCTGTGACCATCTCCGTCACTTCGTCTGCATACTGCCAGATTTCTTTCGCCGGATAGATCCCGGTCAGGATCAGACTGGTATATTCTCCCTTTGCCTCAAACAGGGCACGCAGTTCTTCTGCTTCGATCACCCCTGCTTCCACAAGTCCCAGAACTTCATCCAGAATCAGCACATCACACTCTTCCGTGACCAGTACTTTTCTTGCAAAATTGAGTGCATTTTTGAGATTTTTGATCTCTTCTGCTTTTTCGGCATCCGGAAGATCTTCAAATGCCTCTTCTGCCTTCTGAAAACGGAACAGTTTAATCTCCGGCTCCAGACGCTGCACAAAACCAACTGCTTCTGCATTTCTTTCCTTCATGAACTGTATAATGATAACGCTTCTCCCCTGACTTGCTTCCTGTATCCCCTGTCCGATCGCTGCGGTGGTTTTCCCCTTTCCCTCGCCACAGTAAATATGTATAGAACCTTTATCCATTAGCACCTCGTTAAAAATTCAAGAATGTTTCACATATCTTTGAACAGTTATACACTATTTTTTTTAAAAAAGCAAGAATATCAGATCTCTGCTTCTCAGATATACTCTAATTTACTGACGGACACTTCATACGCCACTCTTTTCTGTGCTTCCTCTCCTTCTAATTTTTTCACATATTCACGGCTCTGGATACGTCCCCAGATCTGTACATGGCCACCGACTTCAAATCCCGCTGCAAATCTGGCATTTCTGCCCCAGCAAATGCATGGGATATAGTCCGATTTTCCATACGGCCGGTTCACTGCGATCAGCATATCTGCAATCTCTCTTCCAAGAGGTGTTTTCCGGTAAACCGGTGCCTTGCATATATAGCCATCCAGAAAAATCTGATTTGTCTTTGCTTTATCGGTCTCTTCTTCCACAAAGCTGACTTCTCTTGCAAATACAGAAAGTACCAGACGGTTTCTCTTTTCTTCATGCCGGTTGTATGAACGGAACTGACCGTTGATCTGGACATATTCTCCTCTATAATCTTTGCTTACGTCAATCAGGCGTTCCGATATCATAACCGGAATGCAGTCGGAACAGTCGCTCAGTCTCTTGACCAGTATGTCAGCCATATAAAAACCTTCCCCGAATACTTCGTGACTGAATACAAATGGTGACGCAACCTCTCCTATGATCGTTACCTGATTGTTTTCAATAATCTTATCTGCCATAAATAACAGTTCTCCCTTCCCTATGAAGCTCTTTTTGTATTTTCCGGTGTCTTCATCTGCAACACCGCATAGTTTTATATATTCTGCGGATGGTTTCAATATGTCTGTTTTCCGATTTTTCTTCAAAATTTTTTTAAATCCCTTGTAATCTGGGAAAAATGTGATAAACTCTGTAGTGGTTTAGATGCGAAAAACGAAAAACAACATATACAAAAGGAAGAGTGTATTATTTATGATTAGAGAAGATGTACGCAACATTGCCATTATCGCACACGTTGACCACGGCAAGACTACATTAGTAGATGAGCTGCTCAAGCAGAGCGGTGTGTTCAGAGCAAATCAGGAAGTAGCCGAACGTGTTATGGACAGCAACGATATTGAACGTGAACGCGGTATCACCATTTTATCCAAAAATACCGCCGTATTTTACAAGGACACAAAAATCAATATCATTGATACTCCGGGACATGCCGACTTCGGCGGTGAGGTGGAACGTGTACTGAAAATGGTAAACGGCGTTATCCTCGTGGTAGATGCTTTCGAGGGTGCCATGCCTCAGACAAAATTCGTTCTGCGTAAGGCACTGGATCTGGATCTGCCTGTTATTGTCTGTATCAACAAAATCGACCGTCCGGAAGCAAGACCGGATGAAGTCATCGATGAGATCCTGGAACTTTTTATGGATCTGGACGCTTCCGACGAACAGCTTGACTGCCCGTTTGTTTATGCTTCTGCAAAAGGCGGTTATGCAACTTTAAGTCTGGATGACGAGCCAAAAGACATGGTTCCGCTGTTCGAGACGATCTTAAATTATATTCCTGCTCCGCAGGGTGATGAAACTGCCGGAACTCAGGTTCTAATCAGTACCATCGACTACAATGAATACGTTGGACGTATCGGTGTCGGTAAAGTAGATAACGGAACCATCCGTGTCAACCAGGACTGCGTTCTTGTCAACCATCACGATCCGGACAAACAGAAAAAAGTAAAGATCAGCAAACTGTATGAGTTTGACGGTCTGAATAAAGTAGAAGTAAATGAAGCAACGATCGGCTCCATCGTAGCGATCTCCGGTATCGCTGATCTGCACATCGGTGACACACTCTGCTCGCCGGATCATGTGGAAGCAATTCCGTTCCAGAAGATCTCCGAGCCGACGATTGCCATGCATTTCATCGTAAACGACAGTCCGCTCGCCGGAAGAGACGGTAAATTTATCACTTCCCGCCACCTGCGCGACCGTCTGTTCAAGGAATTGAACACAGACGTCAGCCTGCGTGTCGAGGAAACCGAGACAACCGAATCCTTCAAGGTTTCCGGCCGTGGTGAGCTTCATCTTTCCGTACTGATCGAGAACATGCGTCGTGAAGGTTATGAATTTGCCGTAAGCAAGGCAGAAGTTCTGTATAAAACAGATGAACGTGGCAAGAAATTAGAGCCAATGGAGCTGGTTTATGTGGATGTTCCGGAAGAATTCTCCGGTACCGTTATCCAGAAGCTGTCTCTGAGAAAAGGTGAACTGCAGGGCATGAGCGTTGCCAGCAGCGGTTACACAAGACTGGAGTTCTGTATTCCTTCCCGTGGGCTGATCGGTTACCGTGGCGAATTTATGACCGATACAAAGGGTAATGGTATCATGAATACCATGTTTGACGGTTATGCACCTTATAAGGGAGATATCCAGTACCGCAAGCAGGGTTCTCTGATCGCATTCGAGGATGGCGAATCCGTAACTTACGGTCTGTTCAGTGCTCAGGAGCGTGGTACCCTGTTCATCGGACCTGGTGAAAAAGTTTACTCCGGTATGGTCATCGGACAGAACGGTAAGGCAGAGGACATCGAGCTGAATGTCTGCAAGAGCAAACATCTGACCAACACCCGTGCTTCCGGATCTGACGATGCTCTGAAACTGACACCGCCTAAGATCTTAAGCCTGGAAGAAGCCCTGGACTTCATCGATACCGATGAACTTCTGGAAGTAACACCGAACCATCTGCGTATCCGTAAGAAAATTCTGGATCCGAAGCTGAGAAAGAGAGCTTCCTTTAAAAAATAAAAAATTACCGTTGGTTTCCCGGCAGGTGTAAAGAACTGAAATGCCGCACATTTTAAAATAGTGTTTGCAAAAGAATAGTATTGCATGTGCAAATGAACGAATTCCCCGAAGGGCACGTAAAAGTGCCTTCTTGGGAATTCGTTCATTTTGCACATTGCTGTACGTTTTTGAAAGGCCATAGTTTTTAAAAACACTTCATATCATATTTTACACGCTGGCAGGAAACAGCCTTTTGCCACGCTGATGCACGCAGAAAGTTTTTAGAATCAAAACGTTCCGCATCAAGATAGTAAAAAAGCAGAGGCACAGTGACGGAAATTTACTACCGTTACAGTGTCTCTGTTTTTTCGTGTTCTGCCTTTTGGCCTGAAGGAC
>NZ_JAJEQE010000016.1 GCF_020687205.1 Hominisplanchenecus faecis | reverse complement strand
TGAGGCTGAGCTTCTGGCAGGTTAAAATGGGGAGAAATTTCTCATTTTAACTTGTACTAAATCTTGACATAGGACCAATCTTGACATAGGACCATATCTTTGTATTTGATAATGGTATAGGATGGAAAATTGCTTTAATTGTTATTGGATTGGGTTGGCTCATATCTGCAATTTCTGGCTTTATGAGCAATTTGAAAAAATGAAAATTGGAAGTTGGGGAGTGTAAAACAAAGTGCGTAAGCTTTGAAATTTTATTTTCTCAACTTACACACTTTATTTTACACTCCCACAGAAACCATTCTGCAGCTCTTAATCTTGTCATCCGGTTATCTTTTCGCACCTTCTATGATCTGGATCAGGTTTTTATCCAGCTGGATCGTCCTGTTCCATGGATTGATGATGACTCCTGCGATTTCCGGTACGGTCAGAGCGGATGCAAACAATTTATCGATATTTGCCAGGAAGGTGGATTTTACGCTTCCGCCGCCTTTTAATTCTTCTTCAAAGCTTGTAAATGCTGCCCACCACGCTTTTCCGTCAGCGGTCTTTATCGCCTGCACCCGAATCTGACCGTCTCCGGTCGGCGGTTCTACTGCCACGATAAACTGTCCGTTTTCCTGCATACGCCTGCGGATTACCGTCAGGGTATGTGCCAGCATTTCCTGTGTCGGTTCCTGCTGAAGTGCCGCGATGGCTTCTTCTATTTTTTCGTTTCCACACAGTCCGGCATCGACTGTTTCGTTCTGTTTTTTATTTTTATGATCTGCCATATATTCCTCTTTTCATCTGTGCCAAGCGGATATTTGCAATCCACCAATGCTTATATCAAATCAGATAGGCGATTGAATCCCGCCACTGATACAAACTTGTTACTCGCCGTCTACGGAGGCGGAAGTCATCTTACATTTGATATATTCTGCCTGCAATTCCTGCATTTTCAGACTTCTGACTTTGAAGTCATATGATACTTTTCCATGTTTTCTTTATTGCGATATTCATGTTTCTCATAATATCCGATCAGTTTTTTATCTGCATCACGAAGTGCCACCATATATACATCTTTGTTCTGTTTTTCATTATGAGATGTATATATGAGATTGTTTTCTTCGCTTTTGGCAAACCATGCAACGACTTCTTTGATTCTTTCGTTGGAATGTGCCCCGTGGCAGTCCAGAAGGCTTTTGCCAAGCAATTCTGCTCCGCCATACTTATGATAATTGGCAGCTGCCGCCGGATTCATATAAATGATTTTGTGATCCAGGCTGCAGATCACAACAGCTGCACGATCCTGATCGATAATACTTTTAAAATATGCCCCTAATTCCATAATATCATCCTTTCTCATCCAATCTCCTGCTACGCAGATACACCAGAATCCCCACCGCATCCGCAAGGAACCATCCGATCGGAATGGATACCCAGATTCCTGTCACACCAAGCCACGAGATTTTGGAGAGGGTGTAAGACAGCAGCACTCTTGTTCCAAGGGAAATGACCGTGAGCACCACCGACATGTTCGGGCGGTTCACAGCACGGTAATAGCCATAGAGCATAAACAAAAGGCCGATTCCAACATAACAGGCTCCTTCGATTCTTAAATACTGCACGCCGACTGCAATGATCTCCCTGCTCGTCTCGGAAACAAACAGCTGCATCAGCGGCTGTGCCAGAACAAAGACACCGCAGCTGATCACAATGCAGAACAGGATCACGCTGATCACTGACTGGCGGATCCCCTGACGGATACGTTCTTTCTTGCCGGCTCCGTAGTTCTGGGCTACAAAGACGGAAAATGCATTTCCGAAATCACCGACCGGCATATATGCGATCGTGTCGATCTTGACTGCCACGGCAAATGCTGCCATAACGGTCGCTCCGAAGCTGTTGACAATTCCCTGCACGACCAGAATACCGAAATTCATCACGGACTGCTGCAGACAGGTAAAACCGGAAAGTGACATGATCTGTTTTAAGTTTTCACGGTTCCATTTCATATCTTTTCTGCTGATATGGTATTCCGGATAACGCATCAGAAAATACAGCAGAATACCGACTCCGGAAACATACTGTGCGATCACGGTCGCAACGGCCGCACCTTTGATCCCCATGTGCAGAACCAGCACAAAGTATAAATCCAGAAAAATATTTAAGATCACGGAAATTCCAAGGAAAAAAAGCGGTGTGACGGAATTTCCGATTCCACGCAGTACGTTTGCAACATAATTATATAAAAAAGTGGCAAAAAATCCGATAAAGACATAAAAAAGATATTCCCGCATCGCCGCTGTCGTTTCCTGCGGCACCTGAAGCAGACGGATCATCGGATTCATCCAGATATAAATGATCCCGGTCAGGATTACCGCCAGTGAGCCGATCATAACCGCAGAAATAAAAATGCCGTTTCGGATCAGATCCTGATTTTTTTTGCCATAAGCCATCGATAAAAATGCACTGCTTCCAAGACAAAGCCCGATGACGATCGATGTCAAGAAGGTCATTAACGTGTAAGACGAACCGACGGCTGCCAGTGCATTATCTCCGATATAATGACCGACCACCCAGGTATCGACCAGGTTGTAGAGCTGCTGAAGCACATTTCCAAGCATCAGCGGAACCGCAAATTTCCACAGGCTCGAGGTGATGTTTCCGACCGTCAGATCTATATTTTTTGTTTTCCTCTGTTTTCCCATTTCTTACTTTTCTTTTCTCAGCTGCCAGAATGCTACGGCACTTGCAGCTGCCACATTTAAAGAATCCACGCCATGCGACATCGGTATTTTGACGGTGTAATCGCAGTCTGCGATCGTCCGGGATGTCAGACCGTCTCCTTCTGTTCCAAGGAGGATAGCAAGCTTTTCTTCTTTCTGCAAAAGCGGATCATCGATGCGGATCGAATCACCGCTTAAGGCAAGTGCCGCCATTTTAAATCCCATTTTGTGTAAAAGCTGAATCCCGCCTTCCGGCCAGGAAACGGAGTTATCCACAAAAGTCCACGGAATCTGGAAAACTGTCCCCATACTGACGCGGATCGCCCGCCGGTAAAGTGGATTGCTGCATGCCGGTGTCAGCAGAACCGCATTCATGTGCATTGCTGCCGCTGAGCGAAAAATCGCCCCGATATTAGTCGGATTGACCACTTCTTCCAGCACCGCAATGCGTTTTGCATTTTCACAGATTTCCCTCATGGACGGAAATTTCCGGCGATGCATCGCACAGAGCATGCCACGCGTCAGTTTAAAACCGGTGATCTTTGTGAGCACATCAAATTCTGCCGTATACACCGGGATCTGCCCGCAACGTTTTATGATCTGTTTTGCTTCTCCTTCGACGTGTCTCTTTTCCACCAGAATAGAAATCGGCTCGTACCCCGCATCCAGTGCCCGCTCCACTACTTTCGGACTTTCTGCAATAAAAATCCCGTCTTCTGGATTTGCACGGTTTAAAAGCTGGATTTCTTTTGTTCTTGCATATACGTCCAGTTTCGGATCTTCAAAATCCGTAATTTCTATGATATCTGACAATTTTGCGGTCTCCTTTATCAAGAATGGCTCCGACATTCTTGCTGCGGGGTGCACGTCATGGATCGCATGATATATTCTTCTGTGCACCTCTGCAATCTGCCGGAGGCTATATCAGATGGGAGTTTTCTCACATCTGATGTATCTTTTTCCTTACAAAATAAAAGCAGATCACCTGCATAATGATCGTGAACAGCCAGGAACCCGGATACGAAATAAACAGCACATACAAAGAACGATGATGCGGAAAGATTCCAAAAATCCATACCACTCGCATACCTACGGTACCGATAATCGAAAGGATCATCGGTACGGCAGAATAGCCCATGCCTCTGAGTGCTCCCGGAAACAGATCCATGATACCGCACAAAAAATACGGCACAGTCGTGATCGATAAAATTTCCATTCCGCAGCGGATAACTTTCTCTTCTTCTGTGTAAATCCGAAGAATCTCCGATCCGAGAAGATAAGAACCGCATCCAAGCACTCCGGCAACAACAACCGTCAGGATCAGGCAGTCGATCAACACTTTATCCATACGTTTGTATTTGCCGACACCATAATTCTGGCTTGTGAAACTCATGCATGCCTGCGTGATCGAATTGACTGCCGCATAGAGAAATCCCAGTATATTATTGGCCGCCGTATAACCTGCCATGGCGGTAGAACCAAAGGAATTGACCGATGACTGCAAAAGTACGTTAGAAAAATTGATGATCATGCTCTGGATCCCTGCCGGGATTCCGACCTGAAAAATCTGCTTCAGATAAACGCCTTTGATCTGCAGTTTTGAAAAACGGAGCTGGTAGCTGCCTTCCGATTTATACAGGCACCATAATACCAGGATACAGGAGATCAGCTGTGAGATCACCGTAGCGATCGCCACGCCTTCCACTGCCATATGACAGTAAATAACGAGCAGCATATTCAATGCTGCGTTGATCAGTCCGGAGATGATCAGAAAAAGAAGCGGCCGCTTCGTATCTCCGATCGCTCGAAGGATCGCCGCCCCGTAGTTATAGAGCATAAAAAACGGCATGCCCATAAAATAAATCCGCATATACAGCGTAGACTGATCAATGACATCATCCGGCGTTCCCATCAATTCCAGTGCACCTCTCGCAAATAGAACACCGACAAATGCCATGATCACACCGCTGACCATCGCCAGCGTGATCGAAGTATGTACTGTTTCCGACATTTCTTTTGATTTGCCCATCGCATAAAACCTTGCCGCCAGTACATTTGCCCCAAGCGAAATACCAATAAAAAGATTGGTGAAAACATTGATCAGGGCGGTGGTTGAACCAACCGCCGCCAATGCCTGTTTCCCACTGAATCTTCCCACTACGATGATGTCCACTGCATTGAACATCAGCTGCAGAATACCGGATAACATCAGCGGGAGTGAAAACGAAATTAATTTGTCCATGATACTTCCATTGCACATATCAATTTCATATTTACTGCTTTTCAAAACAAAAACCTTCCTTCTTTACTGCTCACTATTTCTTTTTTACTGCTGACCAGCTTCCTTTTTTCTTTCCGTTCACGCCTCGTACACGGACATAATACTTCTTATTTTTCTTTAAACCTTTGATCGTATATTTCAGTTTTGTGGTCGTTTTGGATTTTGCTTTTTTAAATTTCTTGTTGGTCGCATACTGAATCTGATATTTCTTCGCATTTTTTACTTTTTTAAACTGAACCTGAATCTTCGTTTTAGATCTCTTTAAGGTAATCTTTGGCTTGCCGACTTTTATCGTCTTCTGCGGCTTTGTCTGAGTATTCTCTGTTTTATCTGTGTCTGAATTGTCCGGTTTTGGATCAAATCCCCAATCCCAGTCGATATCACCATCACCCCAGGAAATATTACCTCCGGTGTTTCCGCCGGTATTGCCTCCGGTATTTCCGCCATTGTTTCCGCCGGTATTCTCTTCCAGACTTCCGCCGGTTTCTTTGCTTACCTCTTCAAGGCAGTATGGATTGATCTTGATTATCACCGGTTTGCCGTTGTCTGTGACATACCATACGACGTTTCCGTCTGTATCACAGATCGGCTGACATTCTGACAGGGCAAGCGGTGCGGAATATACCTTACTTGTCCTGCTTCCGTCTGCATTCATCAGCATCATTTTTGTGGTGTAGTTCTGTTTTCCGGATGCTTTTTCTTCCCACATCAGCAGGAACTGATTTTTCGTGATCTTAACCAGTTTTGGCGTGGTAACATCAACGTCTGCACCATTTACATAGTTGGTGATCCAGGTTCTGTTTCCGGAAGGTTCCGCTTTTCTCGAACTGCTTATAAATATATTTTTCTGATCATCATTCAGTTTTTCGACACCAAGACCTGCAACCAGATAATATTCTTCTGACAGTTCCAGACCAGTCAGAGAATATCCAGTATAATTATAGCCTGTATTTCCATCGATTGTGAAAAGACTGCCGTACAGACTCGGATCTTGCAGTTTGTCACCGGTCTTGGTCATGGTAAATGCAATGCCTCTTGGATAAGCATCTCCGAGATCCACACGGTAAATGTATTCTCCGTCCGTTCTGATCAGCTGCATGAAAGAATGGCTGACATAACCTTCTCCCAGATTCATGACTCCTGTATAAGAATCCACAAGTGTCATATCTTCTTCATTGACCACAAAACTGCAGTTTGCCTGATGATGATATCCGTCGTCCGACTGATACATTTCGTGGCAGGTGTGGATATAAAGTTTGCCGTCTGTTTCCGTCATGCTGAGACCGCCAGCATCAAATGGAATGTAGGTGTTGGCTCCTTTAACACTGCACTGTGCAAGGCGATTCCAGTTCTTATCATATTTCACGAAACGGAATACTTCACACTCATCCGATTCTTCTTTGTTCATCTGTCCAAAAACTGCATAATTATAATTTTCGCCAATATAGATCCCACCAAAAATCGGAAGTTCTGCCGCAACATTTTTAGAAGAGACCAGATTCAGTTTGCTGTCGTAAGTCTCAACCACGATCTTATCATTGATATATTCTGCACGCTGATATCCGCCGTCTGCTGTCTGTGCCAGATAAGACTTCGTGGTACTTCCATAATAAGAAGAATAATGCGGCAGATGAATGTTGTCGGATGCTGCTCCCTCCAGGTTTACCTTTGAAAACACTTCTGCATCTTCGTACTGTGAACCATCCACCGTGATCGTGACCTGTTTTGTAACGCCTATCGTTTCTGCTGTGATCGTGATGGTCGCTGTTCCTGCTTTCCAGGCATTGAGACCTCCTGTTTCATCCACACTTACTATGTTCGGATCCGAGGATTCATAAGTGTAATCCATTTTGCAGGAACCTTCTGTTGTACAGATCAGCTTGTCGCTCTCAGATACCTTCATGGACTCTGGTGCCTGCACTTCAAAAGTTGTCGGGATTTTCAGATCCAATGTTTCAAGATAAAACTGATCCTCTTCTTTTTCTACAACACGGCATATATCACCATCCACCCAGAAACTGTAGACCGGATGCTCGGTAACGATGTCCACTTTTTTCTTTCTATCTTCCATGGAATACTGCGTGAGCGTGTTTGTATCTGTCTTGACATAAATGCTCTTTTCATCTTCACTCAAAGCACATCTGGTTCCGTAACTGCTGACATCAAAATTATTTTTGTAGGTTGATTTTCCCGCAAGTGCCACAAATTTGATCGCATCTTTGTTTGCAATATTCAGAGAAGAAACCGAAACACTGCTGTCAATGATATTGATCACCGTACTTTGCTCCGTGTGATCGTTGTAATCATAGCTGTTGGAATCCAGAATCGTAATGGCGTTCGGACTCTGTAAGGTATTGAGCACTGCCAGATATTTATCATTTAACATCTCTGCCGGTTTATTTCTCTCATAGAAATAAGACTGATACAACATCATCAGATTTGCCTCCGGCAGATGAAGTGTATTGTCCTCACCGACATTTCCTGCCATTAAAGACGCCATGTCATGATCGTTTCCCCAGTATCTCCAGTTATAAGTTCCTCTGTAATAAAAATTGCCGCTGACCGTATCAAATCCGTAAAACTGTAAAATGCTTCCTTCATACGGTGCTGTTGCCAGAGATTTTCCGGTGCTGTCGTACAGGCAAAGATCATCGCTGGCATTGGCCACATAGATCCTTCCCTTTTTATCTACGCCAAGTGCATTGATAAACCCTGAGAAATTCGCGGTGCTTTTCATGCTGTCCAGCGTGATTTCTTTTGTTTCCCCTGTTTCAAAAACATATTCATACAGCGTGGCATTGCAGTCATACCTATACGTTTTCCCATTTTGTTCAATGGCATTTGCCAGCCTTTTGTTTTCTGTTTTTATATAATAGATTCCTTCGTCATTCACAAAACTGTCTTCTGCCCGTAAAATGGTCGTTTTCTGCTCATAAGAATTGCTGTCAATATCATAAAAAGAAACTTCAAATTTCTGCTGATTTGAATAAAAAGGATCACCTTTTTTTACCAGATAAAAGCCATGATCTGCTTTGCTGTACACAACCTTCTCATAACGGCTTGCCATATTGAAATATTCACTCTGAAGCTCAACTGCTTTCGTCTCCTGCTCCTGTGCATTTACGACAGCCATCTTTGCTGCACCCGCCAGACTCTGTCCCGGAACCGCCAGTGCCGCTGCCATCAAAAGTACCATAACCTTTTTCATTCGCTTTTTCATTTTTCTCCTTTCTGCATCCATCATTCTGCATTCATTATAAGGATCCAAATCACCCTGTCTGTATTCTGCAAGGTCGGCTGTCAAAATTCAAAAGCCTGCTTAATACTGTCATAATGCAGGAATTTTCCTTCTGCCGCAAATGCTTTGATCTGCTCTTTCGTCGCAAACATATATCCATCCGTCTCTTCTGTCTGAAGTTTCAGATCTTCATCTGAAATATCCATCACAAAACGATAGACATCCACAAAATAATTGTCCCCTTCGCCCGGGTTTTCTCTTTTATAAGTGAACAGATAACCGCCCTGGGCATTGCTTACATCAAGCCCGGTCTCTTCTTTTACTTCACGCAGAACGGCATCGTAAGAAGCTTCTCCGGCCTGTGCTGCACCTCCGGATACTTCCCACCAGCCAGGTGCCCATGCTTTTGTCATCACACGCTTTGTGATCAGAAAAGTGCCGTCTTCTCTTGCCACAACGCCAAGCACTGTCAGATGATATTCTCCGTCTTTTAAGTGCCAGTCGTTTCGTTTCATCGTGCGTCCGGTTGGTTTTTTATTTTTATCGTATATATCCCATAATTCCATTTCTTTTATCTCCTGCTGTTTTATTCAAACATTCTTCCGGTATTCTTCTGTGCACCTCTGCAATCCGCCGGAGGCTATATTAGATGGGAGATTGACTCCCGCCACTGATACAAGCTTGTTGCTCACCGCCTGCAGAGGCGAGAGTCATCTCCCATCTGATATACTCTCCTGTCTCTTTTATGATAGCATTGCATCGTAAGCTTTGCAAACATAAAAAATCTCCGCAGAACATTTTTATTCCACAGAGATTTTCTTTTTTACACTGTTTTTTAATTGTCAACCTTCTTAATTTTCAGGTTGACAATCTTTTTTTCTCATGTTACATTGTTACAAGAATTTTACAAGGAAGGTAACATCATGAACCCAAATTTTTATGATCAGGATGATCCGATCCTCTCCCGTGAGGATGCCATCGCCATCCTGGATACACCGGATGAAAAACTCGATGATCTGATCGCCCGTGCGGAGGGACTTCGCCGGAAATACAAAGGCAACCGCGTCAGCATTCACATTCTGACAAATGCCCGCAGCGGCAACTGTTCCCAGGATTGTGCCTACTGTGCCCAGTCCTGCCGTTCCAAAGCGGATATTGAGAAATACAAGTGGGTAGATGAGGAAAAGCTCTATCACGACAATGATTTTGTAAATGAACATCATTTATCCAGACACTGCATCGGCCTTAGCGGCATGAAATTTACCGATGCCGAGATTGAAGAGCTCGCCCGCCGCATCCGTAAAATGAAAGAACAGGGAACACACCTTTGCTGTTCCATCGGATTTCTGACGGAAAAGCAGGCGAAAATGCTCAAGGATGCCGGTCTTGACCGCATCAACCACAATCTGAACAGCAGCCGTGCGTACTATCACAACATCTGCACAACTCATACGTTTGAGCAGCGTGTGGCAAACATCCGCATGCTTCAGGGGCTGGGATTTGAGATCTGCAGCGGCGGTATCATCGGTATGGGTGAAAGCAAAGAGGACGTCGTGGATATGCTTCTGGAGCTGCGTGAGATCCAGCCGGAGGCTTTGCCAATCAATTTTCTGCTGCCGATCAAGGGCACACCGCTTGGGGATGCAGATATTTCCGGCTTGACAACGGAATATTGCATGAAAGTCCTCTGCCTTGCAAGACTACTCGTACCGAAGTCCGACATCCGCTGTGCTGCCGGCAGAGAAGTCTACTTCAAAGGAGAGGAAAAGAAACTGCTCAGTGTCGTGGATTCTATCTTTGCTTCCGGATATCTTACTGCCGGCGGTCAGGGCATCCAAGATACCATCAAAACGATCACCGATGCCGGATTTACTTATGAAATTGAATCTGCATGATTTTTCGTACTTTACATCCGATATGAAGTGACCTGACTCTGTCTGATACAGCCTCCGGCGAATTGCAGAGATATTCTTAAATCGTGAAATCATGGAAATATATTACAAGGAGAACTTTTCAAATGAACGTTACAAAAACTGCTGCCTCGCAGCACAGTAAAACTTACGAAATGACCGTCACCGCACTGATGACAGCTGTGACCTGTATTTTAGCTCCGCTGTCCATTCCGATCGGTCCGGTTCCGATTTCTTTCACAAACCTTGCTATTTATCTTTCTTTATATCTGCTCGGATGGAAACGCGGCACGATCAGTTATCTGGTCTATCTGTTGATCGGTCTGGTCGGCGTTCCGGTATTCTCCGGGTTCACAGGCGGAATCGGCAAGCTTGCCGGTCCTACCGGTGGCTACATCATCGGTTTTATCGCCATGGCAGTGATCGCCGGACTGGTGATCGACAAATGCCATAATCGCTGGCTCCAGCTGCTCGGCATGATCGTCGGAACGGCTGTATGCTACGCTTTCGGAACTGCCTGGTTCTGTATCAGTGCCAGCTACACCGTTGGTGCCGCACTGACGGTATGTGTGATTCCTTTTATCCCGGCCGACCTGATCAAAATGGTTATTGCCATGCTCCTCGGACCGGAGATTAAAAAAAGAATCCGCTAAAAAAGAATTTCAGGAAAAAAATTTAAACTGAAATGTTGTTTTTTCGTTTTTGTTTTTGTCCGAAGAAATGATCTGGATTCCGTGATCGATCACTTCTTCGGATTTTTCTATATACTGATAATGGTACTGTGTGCCTGCCAGATCTTCAAAGATCAGCTGATCTCCCACCTGAAGTTCTGACAGGTTTTTTGTAAATGCAGCAATTCCATATACGGTCATGCCCTCCGTATCCCACGGCATGGATGTCCCATCTCTGCAAAGTGAGAATGATGCAGTATTTGCATCAAAGGTATTTAATATGGCATACTCTGTATTTTGTGACGGAATCTGCAAAAATCCAACCACCACTTTACCTTCCACACTCAAAAAGGTATCCCGGTCCGGATTTTTGACGTTTTCCAGCAAAATTTCTCTTTCCTGTTTTGCTTCATCCAGCAGTCTGGCTGCCCGTTTCTGATCCTGTATTCCAAAATGAAGGCAGGTGACGGCTGCTGCCCCCAAAAGCAGCAGCACGATCATCAGCCCTGGCAGGAACCAATTTCCGGTACGTATTTTTAATTGTTTCTCCGCACATTTTTTTTGTATTTCTGCCATATAAATCTCCCCCCAAGTCTCTTTGTCTTCGCAGTCATTCAGTTGCAGGCATTTTAACCTTCACCGAATGATTACTTTATTTTCATGGTTTTTTTCTGGAATCCGACTTTGGCTGTCAGTTTTTTCCTTAACTTTTTCTTTGCTTTTTTCGGTACCACAAAGACGGCTTTTTTATGAATACCCTTAAATGCATTTTTACCGATCTTTGCGATCGTCACTGACTTGATATTGATCTTCTTCAGATTTTTATTCTTGTAGAATGCTTTTGCCGCAATGCTCTTTACATTCTTGCCGATCGTTACCGTTGTCAGCTTCTTGTTGCCTTTGCATACATTTGCACCGATTGCCGTCACCTTGAACTGTCTGCCGTTGATGCGGACCGTTGACGGAATATTCATCTTCTTCGCTCCCGGCTTTTTGTAGGATACCAGCATGACAGCCTTTTTGGATGTCACTTTATATCTTGCCTTGCCAACCGGATAAATTTTTCCAATAACTACATCCTTCGGCTTATCCGATGGAGTCGGAGACGGTTTTTCCGTTGACGGTTTTTCGGTCGTCGGATTGGATACTTTTTTCCAGATTGCATACAGTTCTGTCGTTTCTATGATATAGAATTTATCACCCGGCAGATACGTAGTTCCGCTGCCATCTGCCTTTGTATTCCAGCTGACAAATTCCATGCCGTTATACTTAAATCCACAGTTTGCAGCCTGAACGGTATCGTATTTTTTATACGGACTGTTCGGATCTGTCATCGCACCGCTTCCGCCGTTTGCATGGTAGATCACCTGAAGACCTTTTTCCTCTTCGATCTGCCCTAAGACTTCTGCTCCGTAAGTGAAGGAGGCCGTCATTGCCGCACCGTCTGCCAGGTTCCATCTGCCCTGCACAAATCCATGGCCGTCTTTGGAAACAGTCAGTTTGTTGCCTTCGATCGCGGCTGTTCCGGAAACTGCATGCACTTCCAGATCCACCGTATCCAGATCATTGAGGATGATCTTCTGATCATTTTCGGTCACGGCACACAGCTGCAGTGCCACTTCTACGCCGTCTGCATCTTTCAGGAACAGATTTTTATTGGTGTAGGAAATCCACTGTTTCTGTGTGGTTTCGGTTGTATCTGCACTTAATGCAATATCCAGATTTTTAATATTACCCATGCCATCATTGTATACGCTGTTTCTTGCAGTCTCTTTATTTCCGACTGCGTCGCTTACTGTAATCTCTACTTCTTTTTTATAATAACCACTGCCAATGTTCACTTCATAAGCAAATTCATTTCCTTCGCCAAGTGCTGTCCCAAGATCCCCAAGCGTTTTTTCTCTTGCAAGCGGTTTGCCGTCCACCGTAATGGTCAGTTTTGCATCCGGCTCCGTGATTCCGCTGATCGTCAGCGTGCCGTCTTCTGCAAATCCAGATCCATTGGTCGGGGAGGTCAGCATCAGGGTCGGCGGTGTCGTATCGATGTTAAATACAAAACTCTGATCGAAACCGTCACCTTTTTCATTCTTGCCGTAAATCTGAAGGGTATGATCTCCGTCTGCCAGGTCTTTTAATGGAATGGCAATTTCTGATGTATGTTCAAACGTTCCTGTTTTTACTTCTTCGCCGTCCAGCACCCAGGTTCCGGACACTGCCATATCGGCTTTTGCCGTGAAGTTGACAGAAGATGCTGCATACGTGTCGTACATCACAATCTTTTCTGTGACATTTCCATCCTCATCTTTTTCATTTTCGCTTCTTCCAACCTGATAAACCTTCTGATCCGCTGCAAGTGTGATCTTTGCTTTCTGCGGTTCATTTAAGGTAAGGACTTCGCCAAACGTTTCTTTTCCGTAAACGATACCGGTCAGATTGCCGTCACCGTCTAAAAGTTTGTTAAATGGTGTCGCACTGATCACATATTTCGTTCCGGCAGTCAGTCCGATGGTCTCAACGGTTTCTTTTCCGTTTTCATCGACACTTCTGGATTCGCTGCTGCCGCCAAGCACCGCATAGATCTGATTCTCTTCGTCTTTTACGGCAGAAACATTGTAATCTGAAAGTTCTTCTTTTTCGCCATTTGCACCGACTTCATAAACCTTAAACAGTGCACCCTGACATTTGTCATCCGTTACCGTATCAAGGGAAGCACGAATCTGCAGATCGCCTGCATTTTCCGCATGGATCGCTGTGATCGTCTCCGGCTGGCTGCTGTTCGTATAGGCAAATGCATTTGCAGTATCAACGATTCCGGTTGTGACTTCTTCCTGACTGTACACAAGTCTTACATAATATTTTCCGCTTTCCATCGTATCCGGGATTGTGATCGCAGCCTTTCCTTTTGCGATATCCGCTCCTGTCAGAGAAGCGATCGGTGTACCGCCGTTTTCTTCCGAATCCGGATTTTCCAGAATGTAAATATCAAGTTTCTCCAGATCAGACATTTTGTCGTTTCCTGTCCATGTCAGATTTATCTTATTATCTGTGTTGCTGTAGTTCTGTTTATCCATCTGAACTGCGGTGACCTCCGGAAGCGGATCTACGCCATAGAGGATCAGTTCAGAAGAACTTGCTGTTTTTATCGTATAAGTTTTATTTGCCAGTGGCGGATCGGTAAAGGAGACAACAAGGGTTGCTTCTTTCTTCTCTTCGTCATAAGTAAAGTTGGCATTTGCAGTCTCATTCTGTTCATCGGTTTTGTCATTGTCATAATACTGGAGCGGATATGGCGTTCCATTCTCATCGGTAACTTTGAGTCCTTCTTTTCCTGCTTTTGCCTCTTCCAGTGATTCTGCTGAAAATGCAATGCTCAGAACCTGTGCCACGCCGTCCTGGAAATTGCCAAGCGTTACGTTATGCGTGGTTCTTGTAATATCAGAGCGAAGGCTGGAGCTGATTTTTCCGTCTGCATCTGCCAGGGTGCTGTTTTCGCTTGAATCCTTCTGATAAATATTCGGGCCGATGCTCATGTAAAGCATATCCTGTTTTTCTTCATCATAGCCAACGGCGTACCATCTGCCGGAAATACCCTCTGTGCTTCTTGCTTCTTCCAGATACTGCGGATAGGTTGGATTTACTTTTGCCTGTGAGCCAAAGGAGAGGTCACCGCCATAGGCATAAGAAATACCGGTTGAGAATCCGAGAACTTTCAGTGCGCCCCAGATACGCTTTGTGTTCAGTCCAAGTGCCGCACCGCCGATCTGGATACCGCCGATCAGCGGGATCACATCCGGAATGCTGACGATCGCCTGTGCATAAGCTTCAAACGCTTCCTGTGCATCACTGCTGGCATCAATCACAATATAGCCCTTGCCATCGATGATGCCCATATAGTTGATGCTGCACTGCACCAGCGTCTTAAAATAAGGGATCCACTGTGTCTCCAGTTTCGCATATTCCATGATCTTGATGTCCGTGTTTGCCACTTTCAGGTTCGAAACCTTGATGCCGAATCCTGTCAGACCAAGGCTCATATCGGCACGGGCCTCCAGCACCTGGAAGAGATTAAACGATACGCTCAGCAGCAGTTTGATCGGAGGTACTTCGCTGCAGCAGAAGATCGTATCATACAGATTTTCAAATCCGCCGCCACCGCCGATGATCCAGCATACACCGAAGGAATCCAGGTTGATGCCAGGTTTGATACCTTCCACATAGAAATACAGGTTATCCACAACCGGGATCTTATTTTTACTCTTTATCCCCAGTTTGATCTCCAGCGTGATGGATTTCAGGAACGATGCACTTCCTTCCACACCCATCGACCAGTCATTCACTGTGTTGACCTCCAGCGTTCCTTCGATGTTCGGCATGGAATCGGTGTAGCCCGGAATTTTTACTTCGGCTGAGAAATTCACTCCGATAAATCCCTGATTCATGCCGTAGAGTACATTTTTTACCTCTACTTTTGCATCGGTATCGCCATCATCGTCCCCTTCTTTTTTGTTATTCTGGTTGTTTGCGACTTTTGTTTTCTTATTGTTTTTTGTAAGAGAACCGGAAGAGCTGCCGGTCGGTTTGTAAGTTTTTTTATACGCATTGCGGAGCGTATCTGCTTTTGCTCCGTCATTTGCAAATACATTCTGATTTACTTTATCAACCTTTTCCCCGGTGTTTCCTCTTTTGGATGTCGGAATCAGAAAGCTTAAGTCGAGCTGTGCGGAGAATGACATCACAAACCCTTCTGCATCCTCCACCTTCAGTTCTTCCACCCGATCTGCATCGCCGTCATACATCATGCCAAGCCTTGCAAAAGAAAGATTAAATGCCATCCCGGCGATCGTCATCAGACCATTTAATGCCGCCGGATAAATCAGGGTGATCTCCTCATCCTGAAAACCTTCGATCTCTTCTCCGTTCATGTTATAAGGCACAAGTCCGTATTCTGTTCCGTTTTCGATGCTTGTAAACGCAGCATTACCCTTGTAGATCCTAGTGTTCTCTACAGAAGCATTTAATGTAATATCATTAAAATCTGTGTTGATCACGCCGTCCTTCTGGCTGACTTCTACGGTACCGTTCAGGGCATCGATACAGCCGTTGATCACAACTTTGTCTTTTTCGCCGCTGATCGATTTTGCAACGTATTTCACATTTGTTCCGTCCGCACCTTTATCAAAGGTATCATCTTTGATAAAGCTTCCCTGGAAGAACAGCAACGTTTCTTCGTAATTGTTTTTATCTGCTGCGTAAGCTTCTTCGCTTGCATAGGTTTTCAGCTGATATTTTGCCTGATCCCCTGTTTTGCCTTTTTCCTGCACAACTGCGAGAATCCCGTAATAATCATTTCGATAGCGGATGTCATCCGACATGACCACCTTCAGAGCATCGCCGGTTGTGATCTTGTCAACGCCGGTCGGCGGTTCTGTCCAATCAAAACTTAGCTGATATGTGTCCGGTTTCATCTTCTCCGTAAAAAGAATATCCAGTTTGTTTTCCTGCGGATCGATCAAAATGTTTTCTGATGGAATTTCGTACTTTTTGCTGTCGCTTGCTCCCTGTGCATACAGTGTGTAGCGGCTCTTATCCTCCAGCATGGTGAAATTGCTGCCGCTCACATAGAGATGTCTCGTCAGATCATTATAGAGGATCTCCGGTGTCGCACTGTGAAACGTGATCTTCGGCAGTTCGCCGTTTCCGCCCGGGCAAAGAATGTAAGTAGAACCTTCATACAAAAGATTTTCATATAACAGTCTCGCATCCGTAGAATCCGGAAGGTTAAACACACGGAACGTAATCTTTCGATAGCTGGATGCACTGTCCACTTTCGCCCGGAAATAAAACGGGATCTTGATCTCCGTTCCCCTCGTGAAATCCACATAAGTGCTCTGATACGGCACTGCATAGCTGGTCTCGTAGATTGGCTCTTTCTGATCTTCGTCAAGCGGTGTGAGACCTTCTGATGCATAAGCTGCGATGACTACTTTTTTATAATCGTTTTTCTCAGAAATATTTTTTAAAGTTGCCTGAATATCAATGATGCCGTCCTCTTTAAAGGTTCCGTCTGTATTGCGGTTGCAGGTAGAAACATAATTTTTTCCGTCTGCCGACAGATCCAGAACGGACGGTGAAGTCATATTGAAGGTTACCTGATCTGTTTCAAGATCTGTTTTTTCATTGGAAAATACTCCATAGTATGTGTTTACAATTCCTTCTTTTCCCGATTGGATCGTTCCAAGATCATAGTACATTGCCATGGCACTATCTGCTGTCCCGTACTGATCATTGCCATCGCTTGTAAAATCCAGAGTCTCATCCGGGGCAAAATCAAAGCCGGTCGCCGCCAGAGAGTTCCAGTGTGCAAAAGCGACTTTTTTAACATTCCTTTGGAAGAGACTACGGTTGATGCCGTTGCCGTCGGACTGTAAATGTCATCGTATGCATAAAACGCAGTCGGAATATTCGCTGCATCCAGCACACATTCCCGTTTGATAATATCGCTGTCATAAGATGTATTTGGAATTTCATAATATACAAAATCCTGATCTCCGACGGCCGAATCAAGCAGCATTCTCGCCTCAACTTTTACGTCCTCACTGCCATGATTCTGTACATCGTAGTTGATCATGACCATGCCGTGTTCGTTTGATCCGGTATTTGCCAGCTCGAGCCGCTGGGTGAATTCCAGTTCACCCAGGCTCCATTTTGCTGACAGTCCCTTTGCATCCTGCGAAACGGTTACACCGCCGGACTTTATTCCTTCAAAAGAATAATCTCCGCCGAAAATGTAATCTTTTGTCTCTCCGTTTCTGGTTATGCGGAAGGAAGTAAATGAAGTGTCATAATCATCGCTGTGGTACAGCAGATCTTTGTTATTGTCGGATTTTATTGTCTTATCACCTTCCACATTTGAGATATAAAATCCGCCGTTTTTACCTGACATGCGGACAGATATCGAATCGTTCTGCAAAAGCAGCACATCTTCATCCGCCACTTTACTCTCCATACTCTGCGGTGCCGCCAGCATTTCCAGCGGAAGGCCCGTAAAGAGCACAACCGCAGAAAGCATCAGACTGAAAGCCCTCTTTAAAAATATCTTGTTTTTTCTCTTATCCATATACCTGCCCTCCTTTACTGTTCTAAATCAATATAAATATAAGTCAGATACGTTTCTTTATTCTGCGTTACAATATAGAGCGTATAGAATCCTGCCTCCAGATCCGTCAGCTTACCGTCTTTCACAACATCTGCCTTCTTCATCGCTCCGGCTTTCTGAATTCCCTTTTTGTAATATACCTTAAAGGATTCACCGGTTCTTCTGGATTTTTCCAGTACCAGATCTGCCCGATTTTCTTTCAGAATCGTCGTATCACACGGAAGCAGTGATTCGCCGTTTGCCGTGATCTTCAGATTTGCCGAGCTGATGACTTTCACATACCGTTTGACCAGTTTTTCATTTCCCACACGGTCACTCAGTAAATATGTGACTTCATGAATACCCTGCTCGTTCATCTGTTTTTCCGTCAGCATGTCTTTCAGTGAAATCTGCGGATTCGAATCAATGTTATCCCAGAGCCGGAATGTCGTCGCATCCAGAAGCTGTTCTCTTAATTCTTCGGCAGTCGTTCCCTGGAAAACATTTACAACAGAGCGGTCAAACTGAATACTCGGTGCAATATCATCCAGATACTGGATCTCCAGTACACGGTAAGAAACCAGTCCTGCCTGATCGGTTGCTTTGACCTGATAACTTCCGTTTGTCGTGATCGGAAGTGTGATCCAGTCCAGTTCATCTCCTTTTAATTCGCCATCGCCGTTTTTGTCCGTCGGTGCTTTGACCGGATATTCTTTTCCGCGGAACGTGATCGTTCCTGCCTCGGACATCGTAACCTTTACGCTGCAGTCCTCTGAGCGGATGTACGTTTCCGGAATGCCGGATGCGTAGACAACCGGAGGTATTTCATCGATCGAATCCACCGTGATCTGCTGCTGCGTCATATTTCCGGCTGCATCCGCAAATGTGAAATCATATACACCGTTTTCTTTGATTGCCAAAGAAATATTGGTGTTGCCGCCATATTTTCTGTTCAGACCGCCGCCGCTTACAAACACGGTTTCATCGGAGCGGAAGATAACGTTCATCTGGTTGTTTTCCAGTTTCTGTGTCACTGTGATCGTCGGTGCATTTTTATCAATGATGTCAACCAGGTCGATATCGGTCATTTCACCGGAAACACCGTTCGGCGAAGTCGCCACGATCTTAACCATTCCTGGAACCGCTGCGAAAAATTCTACGTTTCCTTTTCTTCCGCCCAGCTCGATTCCTGTCTTTGAGAATGTTCCATTGTCTTCTACCCAGTTATCATTCTGTTTATAGTATACTTTCAGTTTCGATACTGTCTTGTTAAAATCAAGACTCAGCAGAACGGAGCTGTTTGTCGGTTCGATCGGCGGCAGTTTCTCATAAGATTCTCCGTCTTTGACATAACACGGACTCCAGGAAGATACGCTGATCTTCGGTGCATCCTTGTCGATCTCCGTTACTTTTGTGCTGATCTTTGCCCGGTTGCCGCTTCGGTCTTTAAAAACAGTATCGTAGGTTCCGTTATTTTCTACTTCCCGGAAATAGTAATAGCCCTTGTCATCCATGCCCTTCTGCAGTCCCGACGTCACCGGAAGGATGGTTCCTTTTTCGTTGTCTTTATCAGAATTGTCATCTGCATAGAATTTCAGTCTCATGCGAGTAAAGCTGATACCTTCTTTTTCCACGTGGACCGTCGGTACTTCCTGGTCGATCTTCGCAGCCTCAAGACTGTGCCAGAATATGTTTCCTTCCTGATCGATCGCAATCACCGTGATCTGACACGGCTTTGTGATAAGCAGGCTGTTATTGTTCGCATCCAGTTTCACACCATCAATCTGATCTGAGGTACTGTTGAAATTCAGTTTTCCCGTATCTGCCTGCAGTCCGTTTTTCACGATCAGTTTCGTCCGGCTGTCATCAGAAATGGTATAAGAAATCTTATAACCGCCGCTGTATCCGATCTTTTCTGCCAGCTCGGCAAAGGCATCTTCTGACGGTGTCCAGGAACTGAAATAACTTGCCAGTCCGTCATAGACCGCATAGACTTCCGCAACGACTTCCGGAGGTGTTGTGTCTTTTTCATAAGCACCTTCTTCTTCCACCGGTGCTTCATACGGCTTCATGTTCAGCTCATCCGGCAGTGTAACCGTAATCGGTGCACCTTCATTTCCGCACTCATCACTGTATTCAAAGGTATAGCTTCGTTCCATGTTTTCCGAATAGAGGAACGTATGCTTTAATTCCTTTCCATTTGCAGCATACAGATCTTCACTCTCGGAAGCGATCCAGACTTCAATACCGTCTGTGGTACTCTGATCTTCAAGATTTGAAATATCCAGTGTATTTCCTTCCTGTACTTCTCCGTTCTCCAGAAGTCTCCAATAAACCTTTGCATCCTTCGGTGCATCTTTATCCATGTTTTCTACCGTAACATTGTAATCCACCGTTTTCTGCTCGGCTGCTCCCGGAATGGTCAGTTCAAATGTAATATTTGCGTTTTTGTGGAACACGATCGTTGCCTTTGATTTCTGCTTATTCCAGCTGATCGTATAAGCGTCACTGGTATCTTCTTTGTTTTCGCTGTCATCCGTACTACTTTCACCTGTATCATCTGCCTTTTTCAGAGAAATCTGTGCGTTTTCGCTGACACCTTCGATCGTTGCCACTACATCTTCTTTTGTTTTCTCTGTCGTGCTGTACTGGATCTGTGCCGAATAATCTCCGAAAAAGTCCTCCAGTGTAAACTGCTCCGTATATGAATTTCCATAAATATCTTCATACTCGATCTCGTAAGTTCCATCCTTACTGATTCCGCAGTAATCCTTCAGCAAGACGTTTTCGTCGTCCACCGGCACATCAAACTGACGCAGCATATCTCTTGCCCTTCCAAGCATAAAGTACGAGCCATAATAGATGTATCTGTACATGATCTGCGGAAGTTCGATCCCATTTATTTTTTTGATATGGACTTCCATATTGAATTCAAAGTTTACCATGCCGTCCTGCGGATAAACATCCATTCTGCGGATCTTCGGCCGCTGGTTGATTCCGTAGAAGTCCTGGTCTTTGGAAGAAATCGTTTCCATGACATTGCCGGCCTCATCGACAATCCTCAGCTCAATACTGTGCGGCATATGAAGTCCTTTCTCTTTGGAAAGATCAATGTCTGCCTTGAAATCTCCCATAAGACGCAGGGTGTGGCTGCCATCTTTATTCACCAGATAATTTTCACTCAGAAAACCCAGACTCTGGTTGATATCCTTTGTGAACTCCATACCGCAGTAATAAGAGCCATCCCAGTCAGATCCATATCCATCGTCTGTCTGTACCACGTGGATCGGATCTTTTCCATCGATGATCAGCTGAATATTTGCATTTTTCAGATTCCGATCGTCGCGGATCTCAATTTCAAAACTCGGATTTGTGATATATTCATCCGTTTCTCCTTCGTTCTGTGCACTACTGTCTGTGCCAGTTGCAGTAATCTCGCTTGTGGCACTTTTTAACACTGTAAACTCTGCTGTTGGTGCCGTATGATCCACATCTGTGATATAAAACTGCTGATAGCTTAAGTTTCCATATCCATCCAGCAGATAATACAGGTGTCGCTGGTTTTCTGTATAAGCAAAACTTCTCTCTTTTATCAGCGTATCCGCAGTGTCATCAGAAGCAGAAAGATTCACTTCATACATTTCCGGATCTTTTGCAACCATCGTACTGTCTGCTTCTGTTACTGCTGCAGAAATACTCTGCCTGGAAGTCTTACTTTCTTCCACTTCTATTTTGAAATCCGGTGCTTTTGCAGAATAATAAATCTCCACTTCGTGACGCTGTGACTTTACGCCTCCAACGTTCATCAGTTCATAAGAGATCGTGTTGCTGCCTTCAAAGACCGGAACTGCACATACATCTGCATTTGCATATCCGCCTGCATAAAAGGCTGCCGCATCCTCCACCTGGAACATTGCTTTTGCATCCGTCGGCTTTACGTCAAACATCATCACTTTATTTTCTGCATCATAATCCTTAAGCGGGAACCATTTCGCAGAAGCCTCGTTATCACCCGCCCAGACTTTGATCCAGTAATTGCCGACATCGTAATCTTCCATGCCGTTTACCGTAAACTGAATGCTGCGGTTGTAAGTAATCCCTTCCGTTGTCTCAGATGTTGCACAGTTTCCAAGATAGAGAACATCTGTCGTATAGCCATCCGCTCCGGTTGCGGTAAAATCCGGTTTCTGGTCATCCACAACGGTCCGGTTAAATTCATATGTTCCGGTTGCGGCAAATCCATAGTACGGAACTTTATCTGCTCCCTGATATGGATCTTCTGCTGCAAAATGAATACTTCCCGTCACTTTGCTGATACCAAATGCTTCTGTCATATCAGCATCATAATTATAAAGATAAATGTTGTCATACTGCTCCGTCGTAATGACCGGTTCTGCCGAATTACCCTGTTTGTTGCTGACAGAAACTTCCAGTTTATACTGTCCGTTTGGCAGTGTCAGACCTTCCGGAATTTCTACCGTCTGGCTGGATTTTCCCTTTATAATATTCCACCGGTAAACTTCGGTTTCCTTATCACCTTCTGTCTGTTTCAGGCAGATATAGGTATTCGGCGATGCATAATCCATATCATCCATCACAAAATGGCTGGTTCTCTGATTTGCAAAGCTGATGTCAAATGCTGCCCCGGTAAGTGTGGAGAGATATTCTGCTCCGTTTACCTCCGGATTGTATGCATCTCCAAAATCTTCCCGTTTTACCTGCTGCCCATAATTTGCATTATCCTTTGTTTTGATCGTCACGGTATTTGCCGGTGTCCGATCGATCTGATAACTTCCGGTTTTTACATCTTTCTTATCGGAAAATCCATACTCGTCAGGAGTCATGGTAAAGGTCTTTGTGACCAGTTTTCCTTTTGATGCATCAAATGTTTTTTTATTTCCGCTTGTCGCAAAAGCACTGCTCTTAAAACCGGACCCTGCTGCAACGGTTACATTTCCATAGTATTTATTTCCGCTGATCGCCAGGAAACGTTCTCTTACGGTCGCCGCATTTGCATCATTTAAACTGTTGTAAGTTGTCGTGATCTCATATTTCTGATCTCCGGTCATGATAAGCGTTCCGTAGGACCATTTTCCGGTCTCGCTGCTCTGATATCCGGAAGAATACGGAAGTTTTGCCGCATCCAAAAATTCTTCGTTATCGATCAGTATTTCTGATGCCTTTCCTGACACGCTGCGGATAAAATAAGCATCCTGTTCGATCGGATCTTTTACTGCCACAAACAGTTCCGCTTCATTTGCGGAAGAAGTGATCGGTCCGCGGACTTTCAGCGAAGATTCTTTGTTTGCTTCGTTCGTTTTTGTTTCCGGTGTTATAATTTCCACTGCCGGAATATTTCGGTCGATTGTCGCATCTGCAAGTTTTTCGCTTATGGTTTCATTCTTTGCGATATCGGCTGCCGAGACATAAAGTGCTGCCTGATAAGTCTGGTTTGCTTCGACTGTTTTTGTACGGATCGTAACCAGGCACTCGGTCACCTTATCGCCGGACTGGCTCACAACCGTCACATCCCCCACAGCTGCCGCAGTAAATTTGTCACTTCCCGGAAGCGTGCTGCCTTCTTCCAGCCAGAAGTAGCGGATGTTGTCGATATTGATGCCGCCTGCATCTTTAACTCTCACAACGGCTTCCTGATATGCACTGTTGTCATTGTTTTCTTTGAGCTGTATGCTCTCATAAGAAATCACAGGAGCGATCTTGTCTTTTGCCGTGTAGCTGTATTTTGCTGTTACGGTCTTTGTATTATGATTAATATCACTTGCAGATACCTGCACATTGACTCCGTTGTTTACGGAAGAATAATCAATATTTTTGTCGAATTTCAGATACAGATGAAGATCTGTTGTATCATTGGTCAGATCAAGATCGATCTTTGTCTTTCCAGACTGTGCCTCTTGGAATCCTGTCTGGTCGATCTCATCTTCTTTCAGTGCCGTCTGTGATGCATAATACCAGAATTTATTGGCATCTCCCTGTCCCTGAAGGTTCACCGTCATGCTGGCTTTTCCGCCAATCACACCCGATGCCAGAGGCCCGGAAGTATTTCCGCTCACCGTATCATAATCTTTTACGCTGAACGCCAGAGAATACACTTCATCTTCTGACTTCGTCATTCTCGCCATCTCATACGTTTTTGTTTCTGATACAGCCTGACTGTCGATCATGATCGTCGGAGCTTCGTTATCCAGATAGAAATCTTTACTTGTACTGCCTCTCAGATCATTTGCCACAGAAAGTGTATTTCCGGAATAATCTTTGATCTCGCTCAGTCCTGCAATTTCCGTGATCGTCACTTTATAATCCGTTTTCTTTTTGTAGTTCAGTTTATCCTGCTTCTGGAAAACCGTATCCCGATCCACGATAAAATCCTTGAATATGACAACCGTTTTTCCGGTTGACGACTGATCAAAAACATATTTTGCCTCAAGTTTCACCGGACTGCCGTCTTTCTTTTTGATATTTAAAGAAGCGATGATCTTTTTCCGGTTGGCATCACTGATCTTCTGGATGCGTTCATTTAAAACAGCAGATACCGTCACGGTCGTTCCGGTCTTCAGATAATTGGCTTCGTTTGCATTTTGTGTCTGGTTTTTCTGGTTCGTGGTGATCGAAACTGTTTCGACGATCGGATTTACCGTATCCAGGTATGCCCTTGTCACGCTGCATCCTGCGGATCCTTTTTTCACATTGCGAAATCCGTCCAGACTGAGCGGATTGCCGGCAAGGTCTGTGATGGCACTGCTTGTTTTTTTCAGTGTGTTATAATTGGAACTCCCAACAGCTGCTTTCAGTTTTTTCATCGTCCCACTTCCATTAGACAAGGTACCCCCATCATAACCGACAAAATTTCGGTCATAATTTTTGCTGCCGTTCTGATCAATGATCGATGTCTGATAGCCGATATCCGCAAGTCCGGACACATAAAAATCTACCGTTTTGTTATCAATGGTTTTTGGAACTTTATAAGAAAATATTGCAATATCATCTTTCAAAGTATCCAGATTCGCATACGCAGTTGCCACATCTGCCGTATTTTTCTGTCCAAGCGACAACGCCAGTCTGATGTTTTTTGACTGTGTACTGCCTGCATTGTTATCTGCCAGACGCACATACTCGCTGAATTTCACCTTTACATAAATCGTCTGACCTTCCTTAAAATACAAGGCCGGTGTGTCAGAGTTTTTATCACTCGTGATCGTGATCCTCTTAATCTTCGGAGCGGTCTCATCCTTAAATGCAATCGATACATTCTGGATCTTGGCACTTCCGCAGCTGCCGCAGCCCTTCTTCGTAGTCACATAGAGAGCTGCTCTTTTATTTTCTCCCAGCGATGGCCGAAATGCTGCCCAGGTATCACGATCCCCGACCGTCCAGCTTCCATCTGAATTATGATCGCCTGTATTGTAGCTCTGCCCGAGCCAGAAACTGTTATTATTTGCATTGGTCGGATAACCAAAGATAATTTTCCCGTACTGCGTCCGGTTTCCCCAGTGATGTCCGAAATTCTTATGTTTATCATTCGTTATGTATGCCATCAGATTCTGACTGATCTGTCCGGACTGATTGTACAGCACCGGATAGTCCTTCTGCACTTTGACTGAAAATGTCTCCCCGGAGCCGGCTTTCGTCTTGCTGTATTTGTATTTCACCATACCAACATTGTTGTAAATACTGCCGTAAAGCGAATCCTCTTTCTTGGACTTGCACCGTACCAGTGCATTGAAAATTTCCTTTGCCTTGTCTCCGGTCGTCAGATCCCGGCACAGTACGCCCACACCATACTTCTGCGGACTGTAAGACGCCGCCGCACGCACCTGTATGGCATCACCCAAAAAGGTACTCGCCGGAACACTTCCAAGCACAAGCGTTGCCGCCAGCACGGAACTTAAAACTTTTTTGACTTTTTTCGAGATCTTTGGCTTTAATTTCTCCATAAACTACGCCTCCTTCTGTTTTAATTTTCTCCCTGTGCCGTCCCCGGCACATTTTCCTTTTTTATATTTTACTTCAAAAAATTTTTACAGACATCGTCCATTTGACAAAAAAAATGGACATTTCCTCTTCAGAATGTCCATTTACAAAGAAAAATTTTCTTTTTTAACTTCAGGTAGTGTCTGGTTATTTTATAATGATGCTACGAATTGCTCCGTTACAAAGTAAGTCCCGCAATTTTTTAAACATTCGGCATCATCTCAGCATGTAGTCTTTTAATTGTTTTCGGTTGGAGATACTTATTTTGTTGAAAATACAGGTCATATGCTGTTTCACGGTTCTTGACGTGATCTTCATATAATCAGCGATTTCCTGATTTGTCCAGCCGCGGCTCGCAAGCATGGCGATCGTAAACTCTGTGGTTGTTAAATTATCCGCCACATATTCATTCGTGTCCGGGTTGTGGATCCGCCGCCAGCCAAAACTGAACTTATAAGTAATTGCGATGATCCGCTCATAATCTTCCGGATAATCTTTCTTAAGACAAGTCTCGATCAGCCCCTGCAGAAGTCCGTGGTGTTCGCCGATGCCTTCGATCAGACCATCCGGTCTTGCGATCTCCCACGCCTGCATAAAATATTTCTTTGCAAACTCTGTCTGCATCAGATTCATGGCATCCATTGCCGCCACCAGATTCAGGTAGATCATCGAGATCGGATACATCTCTTTTGTCGTCATCAGACATGCCTCCACGATGCCAAGAGAACGCTGATATTCCCGATCCAGATATGCCTTATGTGCAAGCACGTAAACACCCCACAGCTGTTTTCCTTTTTCGAATTCTCCGACATAATCTGACAGCGGCGGAATATCGCCAACCGGAAGATGCAGAAGTGTGTGTGCCGCGACAGCTGCAAAGACACCAAATGCCTTTGCCTTCCGATCCGTATTTCCTTTCATCACCTGATCGAGATTCTCCGTCAGCCTGTTCAGCCCCATCCGTGCCGAATGGATATGGTTCAGCGACAGATTTGCAAATGTATAGATCAGGCAGGCCGACATCTTCAGCATGATATCCGGATGATCCAGATACATTTCCGCATATTCTACCGCCTTCTCGTGATGGCCGCTGAAATAATAATATTCTGCGTACGCCATCATCTTTTCGTCCTGATCTGCAAGTGACTCAATAAAATCTATGCAGCCGCCAAGCGGAAAAGCAGAACTCATCAGAAGCATCGGCGTGTGAAACGGCTGTTCCCTGCGTTCCTCCATGTCCTTTGATTCTGCTGCCAGGTTTTCTGTATTTTCCACACTTTGCGTATTTTCCGGATTGTTCACAATTCCAAGAATATAATCCGTGGATACGCCAAACTCCTGTGCCAGAGCCATCAACATATCACTGTTGATCGTTTTTGTCTCCCCTTTTAAAATACGGCTGATCTGTGAAGATGTCACACCGATCCTCCTTGCCAGCTCCCTCTGGGAGATCTGCTGCTTTTCACACAGTTTTACGATACGTTCCCCCGGAGTCTTGAATGACTCCTCCTCTGATTTTGCATTTTCCTCCATCTCTTTCACCTCTGTAATGATTTTCCATCTTTCCCTGTATTCCCGTTTTTCGCCCCTCTATTTTAACACAGAATACCATCTGCTGCAAATCTGCATCACACCGGCCAGCACTCCCGGACAATCTGAAAGAAATCCGGTCCCATCAGAAGATTATCCACCGACACGCCTTTTCGCTGGAACAGATCAAAGATCACACCCCATTCGATTTTCCGGTTCATAACCAGATTCGTCAGCTCGGTGCGTTCCTTCTTCGAGAGATGGAAACGCTTTCGTACTTTTCGCTCTCTCTCTCCTTCTTCCCACTCGCAGTCCTCCAGATACAGTTCATAGACCTGCGTCAGATTCTCCGGCAGTTCATACACAAACTTGCCTCGCACGGATCTGTTTGCCACGATCGTCAGCAGAATAAATTCAATATTTGGAAATGACTTGATCATGCTGTTGATCCAGCCGGAAACGCCTCCGACCACATAAGGATAACAGCCCTCTGCTACAATACAAACCTTCATGTTCTTCCTCTTCTTTATCACTGATGCCGGGAATCATAGGAAAGCCCCGGTTCGTCAACCTGTATCCTTACGGTATGATCTTCCGCATGGATCAGATAAGCATCTTTTTCAATCTTTGTCTGACTTCCGCCTTCGATGTCCTCGATCTTTTCTCCGTGCGTCCGCAAAATAAACCAGCTGTCCGCTTTTGTCGTATTTAAAGTGATCACATTTTCTTCCCGCGATTCCGTATAATCCACATTCAGGAAGGTACGCACCCTCCGGTCGCTCTCGGAAAGTGTCGTCGCCGTAAAACAGTTAAATTTATTCCAGTAGGTCAGAAGATTGCTCGCAAATCGCCTCTCCATGATCTCCCAGCGGTCTTTTTCGTTCTGCGGCCAGAAAATATCCTGCAGATTCAGCATGATATTCGTATACCCCAGTGCACTTTGAATGCTTCGCATGCGAAGATCCGCACTGTATGTATAATGCATGCCGTCACCGACTACCGACTGCAGTGTGATCGAGTCCGAAGCATAGGACACGACCGGATGCTTCTCGGTATACTCACAGATCAGCGTACTGACATTTTTCAGCAGCTTTATCTCCGATAAATTCAGCACATCGGTAAGATCCCGTTCTTCCGCAAATGCTGCACCATAGCGATAATCACTGTCTGCATCTGCAAAAAATTCGCCGTCACGATCCACTTTTTCCTCCAGCGAATCTGCACTTTTATACTCCATGGAAAGACCTGCTTCGGCACTTTGCTCCTTGAACTGTTTCAGATAAAACTCCAGGAACTCACTGTCCGGCTCAATCCCGTCTTTATAATCTGCCTGGGGCTGGATAAAGCAAGTCATCTTCAGGTCGCTGTGTTCCACAATGGAGATCAGGGTCGGCCAGATAACATCACGTCCGACTCCGGTCACCGACTGACTGTACAGCTCCATCATTTCCGCATTATTTTCATCCGCAAATCCCGGGAAATTGACCATCGACAGATTCTGTGCATTTACGATCGGATAAATGCTGTACTCTGATGCCTCTGTCAGCATTCCATCCAGAATCCCGCTGGCCGTGCCATCTTTTAAATAATCGCCGACCACTGCAAAAATACTGCCCCGGTACATACCATTTCTCCAGATCAGCGTCGGCAGATCTTCATTTTTGATATCCCTGCTGGTTTCTTCCTTAAACATTCCGACCATATAGGTCTTGGTGCCGCTTCCAACCTGATACCACGGCACATCGAGCGTCAGATCCTGCCTGTCTTTCTCGTCATCTTTGACCGGTGTTTCATAAATCTGCTCTCCGCCAAGAAGCAGTCCTTCAAATAACTTTACACCATTAAGCTTTACTTTTTCTGAAACAACCTTACTGATTCCGAGAAACTGCATCAGTTCTTCATTATTTTCGATCAGAGTCGGATCTTCCAGACATCCGAAGACAATGATCGCTCCCCGTTTCTGAAAACGCTCCAGGCAGTCCAGATCTTCTCCCTGTGCATACTTTTCTGATTCCAGAATGATCATTTCCGGAAGATGAGCCTTGCTTTGAATGTATTCGTCTATGGATTTAACGGAAAACATATCCCACTTCACATAGTCCGCCCATCTCTTTACCTCCGTTCCCATAGCACCGGAAACATCGCCGATAAAAAGCACGCTTTTTTCCGAAATGAGTAAAGACAGATCCTTTCTTTCTGCTTCCGACTGTTCGATGACCTCTTTTCCGTCTGCTTTTCGCTCAGACAGACTGGCATTGGCATCATACTGGTTTGCCTGATCTCGCAGTACCATGGAAAACTGAGTCAGGAATAACAGTACAACCATCATAATCACAATACTGAAAAATTTTCTTTTTGAAACCATACTCTATTTTCCTGCCTCCTGTTTTCCGGATGCATCGCTCTGTTGCTGCGTTTCATTCGTTGCTTCACTCTGTTGCTGCGTCTCATCCTGTGTATCTTCGGCTGTCTCATCCTGCATCTTGTTCTGATTGTATCTGTAGTCTATCGCAAAATCATACTGATGATACATATTCTGCTCGATCTTATAGCAGATGAACTTATTGTCCTCATAATAGACCTTCATTTCATTCGGATAAAGCTCCATAAACGCCTGTGCCCAATAATACATTCTGGACATCACGATCCATCTTCCTTCTCCCTGATACATACCGATGCCGCCCACATTCGGCAGGGAACGGCTGGCTCCCTTTCTGGAGATCGACTGACCGCTCTTATCATAAGTAACGCTGTAATCCAAAGGTATTTTTTCAATAAAGAAATAAACCGTTTTCGTCGGAATGATGACTTTCGTATTTTTTTCCAGAGTTTCCATTCCACGCAGAAACGTAATCGTCTCATAATGCCATCCGTGATCCACTCCCATCTGCGTCTCATCGTTCGCCGATACGATCGTCCAGGTCTTATCTTCATTTTCATGGATAATATTGCTCAGGCAGGTGATCGCTCCATTCATCACAAAACCGCTGGAGAAATCGGACTGTTTGATCATATGATTCTGGAACATTCCCATCAGAACCGCTGCCGCAACAGCCAGCGACACAGCATTCCTTACCAGCCGCAGTTTCCGCAACGGCAGCACCATATACAGCAGTCCGTCTGCCAGTGCCGTAAGAGCCGCACTGAGCAGATAAACATAATAAATACTGCATCTTGCTCCATCCATCAACGGCGGCAGTCCAAACACGCCTGCACACAGCAAAATGGTCACGATCCACATACAGAATCCCATGGACATCAGCATTGCTCCATATCCTGGCTGCCGGAAAATACAGAAGACCAGTCCGAGCAAAAGCAACAGTGCAAAAGACGCCAGGATCATATAACCAATGTTTTTCACATCCAGTTTAATAATGAATTCCAGGATTCGACTGCTCATTTCCGATAAAGCATTTTTTGCTTTCCCCGGAATTTTTCGAATTTTTTCGCCAAAAGATACTTTTGGCACGGCCGGTGCCGTGGTTTCTGTCTGCGTCTGTCCGCCGCTTTCGTTCTCCTGTGCAGACGGCAGATCACTGACATCAATCTCCATAACCGTACCATCCGGCTTCACAACCCGCACCGTATTTTTGTCATCTCCGGTGGAGACTTCCAATGTTTCTGCTTCGTCTGCCTCTGTCTCTGTCGAAGAAGAACTTTTGCCTCCATTGATGACACTTAAGCCCCATCCGAGGGAACCCTGAAGCGGCGTTCCGGTCGCAAAAGCAATCCCCATCGGCAGCACCGCCAGAAAAACGCTGCAGATTCCCGTAAACATGATACGGCGAAAATATTCTTTACGCAAAAAGCGAAAACAAAATCCGCACGCGATCCCGATACAGCAAAGTCCGGCGATCATCGTGCCGTAAAAATGGATCGCCAGTGTCAGAGAAAACGTCATCGCAAAGCACTGCAGCGTAAGCCTCGTCTCTTTATTCGCCAGTTTCTGCTTCGGTATCTGAAAAAACCGGATCAGGAAATAAATGGAAGGGATCACAAAAATCATACCAAATTCCTGCGGCAGAGTCGCATAAAATCGTGAGTAAGTCTGGCCGGACCAGAAATTTCCAAGCAGAAATACAAAAGTTCCGATGTATGGAATGTATTTTGTTTTGCAGAGCTGCTTCATCATCGCCAGCAATACCAGATGCATAAAGATTACCTGAGCAAAAAAGAACTGGCATAAGATCACATACGTATCAAAGCGAAAGACTGCATGCAGATAATAGATTATGCAGTGAAAACCAAACGGATAGACACCTTTCGCAAAAATCTTTCCTCTGCTCATCTCATTGATCCAGCTCATATGCACCGGGATATCCGATGCACGATAACCATAGACTAAGATAATCTGTCTTCCGTAGATCCAGCACAGACACACTCCGATTCCCAGCAGAAGCATACTCTGGATCGGATTTTTCACAATATGACGATAGAAAAATTTCGCCAGTCTCTTTATTCCCTCTGCACATTTTCCAAGGAAAAGAAAAATTGCTGATTTTAATTTCATTCTTCCTCTCAGAAGTTTGCCAAACAAATGCCAGGTATTTCCCGCCTGCTGCTTTAAAGGAATCCGATTGACTCTGCCTCCGATTACAATACTCAATACCGCAGTCAGCCCGGCAAGCGTAAGGAAATTTGAAATATGCAACAGCTGCAGTAAGAACACAATATTGATAATATAAAAATTACCGAAGGTGTAACACATCAGAAACTGTTCTGCCAGACTTCTGCCCCGCAGGATCCTGCGGAACATCAGTGCCGGAAGTGCCAGTGTCACACCCATATAGGCTGCAAAAATGCCCAGAAATCTTAAAATTACCAGTGTTGTCATTGACATATCATTTCATCCTTCTGCATTACATAAATATTCGGATCAGTTCCAGTGTTTCTTTATCAATCGTGATGTCCGAAGCCTTCAGCTCGTTCATGACACGGAAAAAATTCTCCTTATCCCCGTTGGAAAAGAACAGTTTCAGCTGGCAGGTATAGCTCGAGAGCACTCCTGGATACTGCTCCATGGAACGCTGTGCCCACTTGCCGCATTTTTCATAATCTGGAATCTCCATCAACCTTGCACACAGTTTTTCGTAGACCACACTGCTGATCTTTTCCGGTTCCAGACTCCAGGCCTTCTCAAGTACCTCATCCATTCGCTCAATCATGGAATTTTGTTCCAGATTTGTCAGAATTTTCTGTTCCAAGATCGGATTCATATACTCGATCAGCTCAATGCAGTGCTGCACCTGCTGTTCATCCTCCACCTGGCTTAACTGATACTTCTCCTGTACGTTTTCTCGAAATTCTCCAAGTACATCCTGAAGGATCGAAGCTGCATAATGTGCTGTCTCCGTATCCTCATTATTCAAAGCCAGTGAGATCGAAGACAAATATTTTCGGTAATCTCCCCGGATCACATTCATCATAAATGTACGAAGGCTCTTTTTATCCGTAACCTCCAGAGCTTCTTCGATGGAAACCATATTTCTTCCCCGCTCTTCATCCGGAGGAATAAAGGTTTTGACTCTCTCTTTGCTGAAAACAACATCTGAAAGATCCATCGCCTGTGCCATAAACAGCTTGTACAGCAAAAAGGCCGCACAGAGAAACGTCGGTCCGACCACCGGGCATAAAAGCATCACGATCGCCTTCATCCATGTACTGAGATTTTTTTCTTTTCCTCTCAAATGGTTCCAGATCACATAGATCACAACCACAATAAAGTTTATCACAAGTAAAAATATAAAAAATTTCATTCTCCGGGACATACTTTATCTACTCCACAATTTCTGTACGATATCCATTCTCCTCAAATCGCTTCTGAACGATCACGGCATTTTCCTGACCGGTATTAGCAAGCAGCACATAAAGCTGAGCATCTTCCATAACACCGATGTAATCACTGTCTCGCATCTTTTCAACCATTTTCTGGCCAACCTCCTGATACTGTTCCGGCTGTACACAGACTTTCAGCAGCGTACATTCTACCAGGTTCTTTTCTTCTGCTTTCACATAGGCCTGAACCAGAGACTCAAACGCATCTTTTTCCAGAATACGGGAGCCATAGCTGTAACGCTTTTCTTCTAGGGCCTGTATATATCTTTGTGCCCGCAGCACGGCATTCTGGATCAGGTAGCTGACAACCGTCAGGAAGTTTGCCCGTCCAAGTGTCATCTTCTCCCAGTTTAAGCCCCAGAGCATAATGACCATCTGCAGTTTTCCATCCTCATAAATGCCCCGTACCATAAGCGGATAACGTTCATCCATCGTTTTATTGATATACACCTTTTCTTCCAGAAGTTCATCATAGATTTCCGTCATTTCACGGTAGCGGATGGAGTTTCCAAGACTTCTCGCCTTTTCCGAAGATGCCGAAAAGAGACGTGCATAATCATCATTCACCACACTGTAAAATGCCACATCTTTTGTTTCCATCAGTTTTGTGAGCATTTCAACCGCATGGAAGACAACCTCATCCGGCATACTCTGATCCAGCTGTCTTGTGATACTGTAAATCTTTCCAAGACTGTCTTTCTGGCCGACCAGCTGCTGTTCCATGACCTCACGCACACGCACGTTGCTCTCGTTGATATCACGGATATCCACGATCTGCCTTGATAAATGCTCCTCCAGCTCCGCACTCTCCGCCCGCATCGTACGGATCTGATCTCTCATATAGCCCACAACCAGTCCCAGAATAAACAGCTGTGCGATCCAGACATAAGTATTATAATCTAAAAGTACCTCAAAACCGGTCCTCGTATACATCTGCCGGAACATATATCCGGCTACCGCACAGATTGCCGAGAACGTTGCCTGCTGCTGCCCGTACACGATTGCAAACAGCAGCACATAGAGCAGAAACGGGTCCAGATTTGCAAAATATTGACTGCCGACCGTTCGGTTATTGAGCATGAAAAACGGAATAAAACAGATCAGGTTCTCAATAAACGGTACCAGTGCCCGCACCAGCCATTTCCATTTCTCCCAGAGGTTTTTCAGGATGGATCCCTCTTTATCTTCATTTACAAATACATCCTTGTGCTTCTGCATATAAAGAGCCATCTTTTCAATGATCTTTTTGCAGTCGCAGAATGTGTAAACATCAAATTCTTCTTCAAATTTTCTTCCGGAAAGCACACATCTTCCGTTTTTCCCCGGTGTCGTCACGATGTTTGCTTCACTTTGCATCACCTGCAAGATCCAGGATGCCAGCTCTACCTCATTTACCACATCATTGGATGACAGATGATAGATCGAATGTGCCCTTTTCTTACTTTTTACTACCTTGTAAATATATTCCACGGCATCTTTCTCGTACAACATCGAAAAGGTGTGGTTCTCATCCGCTTTGATATATCCGTCACGCAGATACTCCAGACACATGCCCGCACAGATATTGTTGATATCATTTTTATCCTTCGGAATGCTGTACAGATGATCCAGCCGCAGAACCGTGATATCCAGTCCCCGGTTCACCCGGAAATTCTCACACAGCTCCTCTGCCTGTGACAACGCTGCCGGGCGTATTCCATATCCGGAAAATTTCTCTCCTTCTGTGATATCATCCGGATAATCGCCACTGAAAACCTCATCCGAAGACAGATAAATCAGTTTGCCTCGGTTCACCACCGAATAGGCCACCAGGATATTCACCATATGCGAAATAAAATGAACCGTCTCTCGCTCCTCGCCATTCCAGAGATAGTTCGTATCAAAAGCTCCCAGCAGGATCGTTACATCCGGATTGACACTCTCGATGATCTCATTAAGATTCTCACTGTCATACGGAAAATCGTACCGTTCAAATACTTTTTCATATTTGTTGTGTTTATATTTATCTCCCGTCAGCAGAAAAACTCTGTGCCCTTCTTTTCGAAGCTTGAGAATGATATTATTCATCAGGCTGCAAGTGCCGCCTACCAACAGAATATTCATACATTTCCCCTTTTTCAGTTAGTTGTAAATCAAAGATTTGCGTTCCGCTTTCGCCTTTTTCTATTCACACTCAAATGCAGACCTCTCCGGAAATCCCTCCGCAAATGCTGCATTGATCTCCGCTTTCGCCTTTTCAAAATCAATGCCGTGATTGCTGTCATTGACACAGGCAATTTTTCCTGTGTGCTTTCTGATCATTCTGAGCAGCTTTTCATTGTGATCTGACACATCAAAATATTTACAGAGCCAGTAGCTGTTTTTATTCACAAAATCACCGCTGAGCTTCTGCCATTCCCGGATCACATACTGGCTGACATCCTCCTTGTGACGAAACGGATGGCTGCACACCTTCCTCAGAAGCTCCGGCTCCGCCTGCCACAGCATCTCATACGTGCTCTTTTTAAGCGGCGACGGACCATGTACCGTATAAAAGCCCGTAAACCTCGGAAAAGCCATCTCCATCACATTATAGCAGTAATACTTCAGTGGGTATCCCACATGGAAATAAGCTCCCGGCTGCTTTTTCATATTTTCATACTTATCAAAATGCTTTGCCAGCAGTATCGCATTATTTAAATAAATGTAGGACATCACTTCATTATCCTTATTCGCCACCACCGGCTGCAGAGCCAGCATATCCACCGGTTTCCCGTGTTTGAAAAAATGCGTCGGTTTCACTTTATTTAACAAAAACATATCATCATTAAAATACAGAAAATGCTCCGACAGTCCCTCGATCCTGTGAAAATTCCACTCGATCGTATGCGAATTAAACGTCGGCAGAAACTCCTTTGGAATAAAATCCTCATGCTTTACGATATGCAGCTTCGGGTGATCCACGTTCAACCATTCCGGCATATGTCCCCAGGTAACAAAATGGATCTTCCGCACCCACGGTGCATACTTCTCAACACCCCGGAACCAGTACTGCAGATTGTCCCAGTCCCGGTAACGCTCCTTCCTGCCATCTATATGAACACCCAGTCCCTGAGCAATCAGCGTCTTATCCTTTTCTTCCTGCCATTTTGGGTCATTTCCATCTACCCAGGTAATTACAAAATCTATTGGTTCTTTTTCTCTCCTGTTCACTTTTTTTCTCACCTTCAGTTAAAAAATGCCTCCGCCATTCCCCTGTCATATATTACATTTTTTTGCTTCCGGCATTTCGTTTCTTTTTCTCTGGTATCACACTCTTTTTCATTTATATTCCATCTTATTTGCTAATTAGTATAACATAAATTTGCTTTCTGTTTTCACAAAATTTAATACAATTTTGCAAGAAATTTTTTCATATTCTTTTAAAAAATTATCTTTTTTTTCACATTATCCGGATCTATACTTTTTATTGTTTTACAGTCAAGCGGATATTCGCAATCCGCTTTGCTACTTGCTCATAACCAAATAACTGCTCCGCAGTTTATCAGAAGGTGCTTGCACTCCTCCTGATACAAGCAAGTCCCCACCCACTGCTTATTGCTTTTCTCAATTGAAGCAGGGGACTTACTTGATTTGGTTAAAAAACAATCAGATTCATGAAACAAAAAAAGAGAATCCGTTTATCCCAGATTCTCTTTCACTGCCGCCCATGCTTCCAGAAGACGTTCCATCTGCCATGCCGCATTCGCCGGACTTGTCGATGGCAGTTTTACGATCTCCCTTCCCGTGATCGGATATGCATATTTCTGATACAATTCATAAGCCTTCCCGCCATTTGCATAAATCTGCCGGATCGGTGCATGATCTAAAATCCTTGACAGATCTGCCGGAACTACATTTCGGATCGAACTGTCACTCGAACCGATGATATCACACTTCGCGATCACATCCCACACCGCGATATGTTCTCTTAACAAAAAACCGTTCTTTTCCTCCACCGTCCCCGGAACCTCACATCCCGTCAGATTCGCAAGCACCTTCCAGAATCGGTTCTGCGGATGTCCGTAATAAAAATTCTGCTCCCTGGACTTCACTGACGGAAATGTCCCCAGGATCAGTACCTTCGAATGCTCATCAAAAACCGGTTCAAATTGATGAGTAACTGTCTGATATTCCTGCAAAATTATGTCCTCTTTCTTCTTTTGTTTTTCAACTGCATTTATCTTCCATTATATCGCACTTTTTCATTTTTTATATAATGATCTGCAAAGAATTCTCATATTTCCATTCGAAATTTTGCTTTTTGCATTTTTTATTTTCATACATGACGTTCCTGCAGCTCATGCAAATGCCTGTACTTTTCCCTGGTTGCTACACCACCGCGGATATGACGCTCTGATTTGTTCACATCAAGAACCTCGCGTGCCTGAGCCGCCAGCCCCGCATCAATCTGCCGCAAACGTTCCGTGCAGTCCTTATGTACCGTACTCTTGCTGATCCCAAATTTCTTTGCTGCCTGACGCACCGTAGCCTTCGTTTCAATTATATAATACGCAACTTCCACTGCCCGCTCTTCAATATAATCCTTCAAAAAAATCCCTCTGCATGCATCTTTTTACAATGTATGCAGAGGGATTTTGGAGTATGTCTGATTAAACTTTCGCCAGAAACATCTCATTCCGTTTTGCCAGCTTCGCTTTTCTACTTCCTTTCTCCTTCCATAGCTGGTTTCTTATTTCCGGAAAACGTTCGAACAGTTTTCTGCCAGTAATCCCCTTCAGATACTTGACGATTGCTGTTATGGACAGCTTTGGTGGAGCTGTTACAAAGCAGTGGACATGGTCTCCTTCACCACAATAAAGCGGACATGCACACTCCTGTGCTTTCATCTCGGTAATTGAATTGCCGAGGATTAGATTTCAGGCATACTTGCTAATTTCTTCTATTCAGCCTTCCCCTCTGGGAAAATAATTTTAAACACAAAGAAAAAAATCACCATGGAAACTCCACCTGTAATAATTGTCACAAGCATGTTATAGACTGCCGGGGCCACATATGCAGATGCAACTGGCATCCACAGATTATTAAATCCATTACAAATCAGTGAAATTACCACCCATGCAACAAAATACCAGATTGCCTGATATACGGGATTTCCATGGCTTTTAAAAGTAATATTTCTCTGAAGCGGAAAATTGATACACTGTGCAAGAAATGACCCTAATTCATAACTGATAAAATAGCCAAGTCCACCACCGATCAATATATTTCCCGTTGCATCACGCAATACATTATACCCAAGCAAACTCCATGTAAATTTTACTCCAAACAGATTCATGGAAACCTTTGGCCACATAAATTCTGTACCAGCCAGACCAATTCCCAAAATCCCTGGTAAAAATGTAAATACAAGATACTGGAATACTGTCACGCCCATACTGAATATAACAAAATAGAATATCTGATAAAGCCATTTTGCAATAGCAGAATGTTTCTCTTCAAAACATTTCCATATATTTTTTATATGATTCATCTGCACTTTCCTCCGGCTCCTTTTAATAATTTTTCATATTTCTTATTATTTCTTCTGTTTCTGAAATATCCGCCAATTATTTTTTTTACCCCAAGCATAAAGTGGCCATTCACAGCATCGACAATTCCATATACCATTTCCATACTGACTGCCCCACCGGTCATCTTGGCAATCCCTCGAAACGGCATATTGTAAATAAAAAGAATATTCAGATCCGGCTTTCCCTGTGCCTCACTCTTCTTTTTCATTTTTGTGAGACATCTATATATCAGTCTTGCAAGTTGGCTTTTTGCATAATACATCTGACAAATTGCATCATTGATTTCCAGATTTCCACTCCATCTTCTGTTCGGTATCTCATGGCCAAGAAGTTCACGAAATTCCTTATCTGATATTTTCTGCACGATTCCTGTATAATAGTAAGGCATTTTTGCCGGATTATAAGGATACCCTTTACTGTTTCCTGTTCTTTCGGTCATACCTGTTAAACGAATATCTACAACACTGGCTCCTACCATAATCTGATAAGTTCCTGTTTCTATTTCCCACTGTCCCGTTTTTATATTCCAATAACGGAATGTCTTATCATCAAAGGGAATTCTGATCTGTCTGCGTTCTCCCGCCTTCAGATAAACTTTTGCAAAACCTTTCAGTTCTTTTTCCGGTCGGAACACGATTGCATTAGGAAGTCCTACATACATCTGAACAACCTCTGCTCCATCTTTGTCACCTGTATTGGTAACCGAAACTTTGATTCCATCCTCTTCTATGATAAGATCAGAATATGTAAATTCCGTATAGGAAAGCCCAAAGCCAAATGGATATTGCACCCGGACTTTTGAAGTATCATAATAGCGATATCCTACATAAACACTTTCGCGGTATTCTGATGTCTTCTCATTACTCGGATAATATCGGAATGCCGGTGTCTGTTCATAAGTTATGGGATATGTTTCTGCCAGTCTTCCTGATGGATTCACTTTTCCGGTCAGAATATCCAATGTTGCAGAAGCACCTGCCTGTCCATTCAGATAACCATGCAAAATCGCTTTGCAGCAGGTGTGCCATGGCATTTCTATCGCAGATCCTGCACTCAGTATTCCAATAATATTTTCATTCACTTTACTGATATCCTGCAGAAGATCGATCTGATTCTGTGGAATACGCATATGTGTTCTGTCCAGTCCTTCTGATTCGCTGATCTCATCAAGACCAAAGCAGAAAATCACAATATCCGCATTCATAGACAAATTTAATGCAAACTTTCTGTCATTCTCATCTACATCCCCATTTCTCTGATAGCCTCTTGTCATTCCCAGAATATTCAAATCATATTGTTGCAAAATCGATGATATGTTTTCTACTTTTGTTGGATTGACCATAGAAGATCCTGCCCCCTGATATCTGGGTGAAAAAGCAAAATCTCCAATAACAGCGATGGATTTTTTAGTATTCAGCGGAAGAATCTGTTTTTCATTTTTCAGAAGAATCATGCTTTCTGCTGCTGCTTTCCTTGCCAGTTGATGATGTGCATCTCTGTCAAAGTTTTTATCTGAAAGCTTCTTCCCTGATGTCAATTCCATCACTGCATCCACCAGTTCTCCAACTCTTTCATCCAAATCCGCTTCCTTCAGCTTTCCATTTCGGACAGCATCAATCACTTCTCTTGCAGAATCATACCCACAGGACGGCATCTCCAGATTTGAGCCGGCAGCAACACCTTTCACATGGTCATTGCTTCCGCCCCAGTCCGTTACTACAATTCCATCAAATCCCCATTCTTTGCGCAGGATATCTGTCAAAAGATGTTTGTCCTCATTAGCATAAATCCCATTAATCTGGTTGTAACTGCTCATGATTGCTTTTGCGTGTCCTTCTTTAACAGCTATCTCAAAACCGGTCAGATAAATTTCTCTTAATGTCCGTTCGTCAACAACTGCGTCCATTGCCATTCTCCGGAGTTCCTGACTGTTAACCGCCAGATGCTTCGGGCAGGCATAAACGCCTTTACTCTGTATTCCACGAATATATGACGCTGCCATCTTCCCGGAAAGATATGGATCTTCCGAAAAATATTCAAAATTTCTTCCACATAATGGGCTTCTTTTAATATTCAATCCCGGGCCAAGCAGAATATTTACATCCATACTTGCTGCTTCTTCTCCAAGAGCCTGTCCAATCTCTTCTCCCAGATCCTGATTCCAGCTGTTTGCGATTGTTGCTGCTGTGGGAAAACAAGTTGCATTCAAGGATGCATTCAGTCCCAGATGGTCTCCTGCTCCTGCCTGTTTTCTAATTCCATGCGGTCCATCTGAAAGAAAGATGGACGGGATGGAAAGCCTGTCAATTTCTCTGGTCTGCCAGACAGTTTTTCCACTAAGGATCGCTGCCTTTTCTTCTATTGTCATCTTTTCAACTAATTTTTGCTGTTTCATAACTGTTTTCCATCCCACTTTCATCCTTATTCAGCATTCTTTCTTTTCTTATATCCTCTGATTACCAGTACTTCCATTCCTGCCATGAAAAATGCTATTACAATGTCGATACCAATTCCTGCTTTTTTCCAGTTTTCCATGCCTGTTTTTTCGTGTTCTCCATCATAAGCCCAGCTGCTTACAACTGTATACATGACATTTTTGCATGCATTCCTCATCTGAAGTACAGATGTTGGATGTTCCGAATTGGCTACATTGTTCTCTTCTCCATTGAATGTGGACAACATTGCATCTACTCCATTCGCCAAAGCTGCATCTGCATTCATAAATCCATGACCATTGTTTCGGAAGAAGTCTGTAAGTGCCATTCCCCTGAACCCCCATTCATCTCTGAGAACTGTATTCATAAGGTTACTGCTTTCTCCAGTCCATTTATCTCCAAGGAAACTCCAGGAAACCATAACCGCATTTGCGCCACCCTGTTTTACAGAAATTTCAAATGGTTTCAGATAGATTTCCCGGATTGCCTGCTCATTTGACCAGACACTTACCATCTTTGCATTTCCCTCATACATAGCAAAATGTTTGATATAAGAATAAACTCCATATTTTCTTGCTCCTTCTACTGCTTTTGCTCCCATATTTCCTGCAAGAATTCCATCTTCTGAAAAGTATTCATAGTTTCTTGCTCCAAATGCGGTTCTATGAGTATTCATACCTGGCGCATACCAGCCCTCTGCACCCATTTCCTGACTGATTTTGCCCATGCATTCACCCCAGGCCTGTGCAAGTTCCTTATTCCATGTGGAAGCAACCACAACTTCAATTGGAAATCCAATAGAACCAACTCCTGTAAAGTTGTTATTAATTGCTGCCGGTCCATCGAAATCAAGTGTAGCCACTTTTCCCACAGAATCCATGGCTGCTGTCTGATAACCAGCCATTGCAATCATATTTGCCATTTCATCAACAGTAAGCTGATCCAGAAGTTTTTCCCAACGAGGATCGTTATAATCAGCATCACGCATATCAGCTAATGTAAGTCCATTATCTGCTCCCGTTGTCGGCATTACATCCTCATCATTGAGGTATGTAGTCTTATCAAAGTTGCTGTTCAGATGATATTCAGAAACATATGGCTCACCCAGCTCTGCAGATTCCGGTGCTGCTGTAGCCTCTTCATAATTTGCAAAATGATCTGCACGTGACAGATATGTTATATCTCCTTTTGCATCTTCAAATACATTTATTGCAGCAGTATCATCGGATGCTCTTTTATTTTCTCCCTTATATACTACATCAGCATCTGCGGTATAAGTTTTCTGATCCAGCACAGTGTGTGAATCGCTGTTAATAGAGATTACATAGTCACCTTTTTCAAGAACATATGCTTTTGCATTATTCTCATCATAAGAGGCCATATCTTCTATACTAAATGTAACTGTAACCATCTGAGATTCTCCCGGCTGAAGCAGATCTGTTTTTGCAAACTCGATTAGATTTGCAGAAGATTTTTCAATTCCGCCATTTGTATATGGCGGTTGATAATACACTTCTACTACATCTTTTCCGGCAACATCTCCGGTGTTAGTTACTTCTACATCTACAGAAATTTGTCCGTCTTTTTCCTCCAGTTCACCCATTTTCTGTTCAAATTCTGTGTAACTCAGACCATATCCAAATGGATACTGTACAGTCTTATCGTAATCAATCGCACCTTCCTGTGCAGCTGTTTCATAGTACTTGTATCCTACATAAATGCCTTCCACATAATTGGTAAATGCCGGAGCATACATCTGTGCAGTTCCTGCGTTCATTCCTTCAACGGCCATATCTGCCAGATTTGTATACTCCGTTTTTTCTGCATTATTCCACCACGGAGCAGTCGTCATATCATAAATAAAGGTATCCGGTGTTTTTCCGGAAGGATTGACTTCACCTGAAAATACTTTACCAAGTGCATTAAATCCCACATTTCCTGTTCCAGGGCACCATACAACAGATTTAATCTGAGGATATTCATCTGCGAAACCAAGCTCAAACTGATTTGCTCCATTATAAATCACAATCACATTATCAAAGTTTGAGCAAACCATATCCACCATATCTCTCTCAGTTTGTGAAAGCTGTAAATAATGCTCTCCCTCAGGAAAATCATCATATTCATCTGAATTATTATCATATGCTGCTTTTCTTACATCCATAGGAATATCATTATGACCTTCACCTGCTTTTCTGGAAAGAACCACAACTGCCACATCAGAATACTCTTTCGCACTTTTAATAAGTTCATCACTGTAAGTATCTACAGGTGGCTCCGGTAATGTCCAGCTCTGTTTCTGGATAGACATTTCCGGATTATCTGCACCATAATTGTTATAAAAATCAACCAGTTCCTGGTTAATAGAAAATCCGGCATTTTCAAGTCCCTGATTCAGGCTGACAATATCATACAGATCATTAATTCCACCGGAACCAGCTCCTCCGTAAGCCGGATTAATAGATTCCCAGCCAAAAATATTCAGTTTTTTTGTTTCATTTAAAGGAAGCAGGCTTTCATTCTTCAGAAGAACAATTCCGTCTTCCATAATTTCTTCTGCTACTTTCGCAGCTTCTTCATTTGTTTCATCGCTTAAAGTTCCATTTCCCGTTGCCAGTCCAATCAACGTAGCCATTGGCCCAAAGCAGATCATATTCACGCAGACAACAACTGCAAGAACCATTGCGATCGCAGCTTCTCCTCTTATCAGAAATTTTTTGCCCCTGGACATCCTGCGGCATGCGATCATAATTACGATTCCAATTACAAGTGCAGCAATAATACCGATAATATACGGTTTGCATAATTGTAATACCGCCAGAACATCTTCCATTTCAACACTGATCATTCTCTTTTTTCCTCCTTTGACTCTCTCGTCTTTTTCAGGTATCATTTCCTGTTGGCATTACTATAACATGGTTATTATTTCGTGCCGTTTTTGGCACAAGATGCAGCAAATATGGCACAAAATACTAAAAAAGGTCCACCGGACCTTTTTATCGTATGCTTGGCAACAAAAATACCCAGAGCATTACAATACTCTGGGTAAAAGAATTTTTAATTCAAACCAGTTCTGCTGTACTCCAAATACTACAGAACCATCATATTTTTCTACAGCTTTACGAATACTCTTCAATCCAAAACCATGGTTTTTACTATCCTTTTTTGTTGTTGTAATCAGATCTTCTTCATTTTTGGAAATTTCTGCTTCACAATAATTCTCTATCTTGATAAACACAAATCCTTTTTGAGCGGATACTGTCAGATGGATCAGTCTTTTTTTCGGATCTGGAATCAAAATTACATGTTCAATTGCATTATCCAAAGCATTTCCAAATATAGAACATATATCTGTTACATGCATATGATCCAATAATTTTCCATCTGCCACACAAGTAATCTGTATATGATTTTTTCGACAATGGAAAATCTTAGCTGCCAAAATCGTATCAAGTACCTGATTCCCCGTTTTGCTTATATTTTCAAAAGCAGCGATTTCCTTTTCCATGGAATCAATCCATTTTTTTCGTTTCTCTTCATCTGATTCCGCACGAAGTCCCATTATCTGATGCTTCAGATCATGGTATTTCATTTGTATGAGATCCAGGCTGTCCTGATAATTTCGATATTGATCATACTGGCTTTTCAGCATCACGTTCATTACTGAAAGTTCTTTCTCTGCAACATATTCACTGATCCTGCTCTGATAAGCATGCAGGATTGCAATTCCTCCAAAATCGATCAGTGTTCTGATAGAAAAAATATCTGCACGTTCTCTGCTCGCAAATGGTACATTTTCATTTAAAAAGCTCAGATTACTAAAAGCAAAGGTTGCAACAGCCATGATTGCCGCCGCTGCTACTTCCTTTACTGTCATCTGTTCAAGATAATTCTGCTTCAGAAGATCTTTTTCTAAATAAATATCAATCGTAAAGCAGCCTCCAAAAATAACCATCGTGATCAGAATTTCAACCCAAATGCTCTGATTCCCCCATGTCTGTACACTAGATACCATCTGCCACTGCAGCGAAGCTGCAAACTCAGCAAGAACAAATGCACGGGCACAGCAATAAGCCGCTCCCAGAGGCTTCATATTTCCTCCGACCATAAGAAATCCATACATCATACCTGCAGCGATTATCATACAGGGAATCCACAAAATTTCAGTTACGCTACCTGTCAAAGTCAGAAAGATACTCTGCATTGCCAACATGAAAAGACTGCCTGTAAGAAAATGTACAGATTTCATGTTTTCTTTTTTTAAGATATAAAGATAAACCAGACATGATCCCCACTCTGCTATTGCTGTATAGATTCTTGGAATATCCTGATATAACATAGTATCCTCCATTTCGCATGAAATCATTCCATATTGAGGTTTTGCAGAAGCAGATTCATGAATTCTTTTTTTCTGGTTCTGCTGACAGGTATATGTACATTATGGATCACACAATCAGAACCAACAAATCCCTCTACATGATTCATATTTACCAGATATCCCTTTGCACATCGAAAAAAATTATGTACCGCAAGTTTTTCTTCGAGTTCTTTCATCGTAATTCTTGAACAGTAATCTCCTCTCGAAGTATAATAAATTACATTATGTCTCTGCCCCTCAATAAAATAGATATCTGCTATATCTATTTTTACAACTCCTTCCCCAATCGGAATCGTAAGAAATTCTTTGACCTCAGAGCGCATACGTCCAACTGCTTTGTCCAGTTTCTGCGAAAAAGAAAAGTACTCAACTGGTTTTACTACATAATCCATTGCATCAACTTCATATCCACGTACTGCATATTGAATCATATTTGTAATAAACATAATAATTACTTTTTGATCCATCTGACGGATTTTTTCTGCTGTTGTCATACCGTCCATGAACCGCATCTGAATATCCATCAGAATAATATCAAAACCGCCTCTGTAATTCTCAGTGATATCTTCTCCATCACCAAATACTGTAACCTTTATTGATCTTCCCCTTTCCGTTTGATATTTTCGGATATACTCTGTTAATTGTTTTACGTAAATTTCTTCATCTTCCACAATTGCAATCTGTATCATCCTATACCCTCCACAAGAATTGCATTCTTTGTAACTGTTCAATCACACAATATAGTCCCAGATTTTATTGTTATTTTATAAATAACTTTTGTTCCAGTATATCACTGCTTATTTCTTGCGTCAAGTGGATGTAATATTACAAATTATAGCTGTATAATCTGGTTTTCTTTTATCATATATCCACATTAAATAGAAAGTAGAAATTCTGTTAAGTTTTCAATAGCATCTGGTTTTTCTGATAGTTCTTTCCCAATCAGTCCCTCTCCCATAATACCAGGATCCGCACTAAGAGATACAGCGACTCGACTTGAATTCCATACAGCTTCATACATCATTTCCTGATTCTCTTTTGTTACTTTATTGAGAACGTAATAAAATGGTTTTCGAATACTTTCCGATAATTCCCCGATTTTTTTGGAAAGCTGTAGGGATTCATAAGATGGATCTATGATTATCAATATCAAATCTACACCGTTATCAATTCCACGTCCAAAGTGTTCAATACCAGCCTCCATATCCATTAGCGCAAATTGGTCTTCTGTAAGCCTGAGATTTTGGATAAATTGAGTCATAACAGTTCCCATAGCACAAGAACACCCTTCATTTGCCTGATGAATTTTTCCACTGCTCATCAGTTTTACACCGTCCTTCAGACTATAATAATCTTCCGGTATATCATCTATAGTCCAGGTTTCCTCAAAAAACTGATGAGTAAATTTTGATAACATCATATCATTCAAAACATTTTGCTTACCACCGAAATAGTCTGTAAAATCTCTGGGAAGCTTCATACCTAGCTGTCGGTGTAGACCATAATTAGATTCATCGGAATCAATTACCAAAATTTCTTTTCCTCGTCTGGCTAAAGCCTTAGCCAAAAGACTGGTTACTGTACTTTTTCCACATCCACCTTTTCCGCAAACTGCTATTTTCATCTCTATATTTACTCCTTTTCTTTTTTCTAAATAATAAGCATTACATATGACCATACTTCAAACTGTTTTCGAAAAATAATTAAATTAATATAATGTCTATTTTGCCATTACATCAAATATCTCCTTAAATGCTTCTTACTCCACTTCCTCCAGTTCTGTTCCTTTCGGAAGAATATATCCGCAGTTATCACATACTCCGTCCTCTGCAAGTATTCCGTCTTTCACAAAGGCTTCAATGCCTCCCGGTTCATGACAGCGTGGACAATCTAATTCCCGTATCTTTTTCTGATTTCTTACATCCTGGCAATTGGCAAATTCAATTTTACCCATAGTGATTCCTCCATTTTCATTCCATATCAATTTGTCTTCGCAAAAAAGTTCCTACCATACGGGAAAAATTGCTGATATTACGAATATAAGCAAAGTCTTTTCCATAGATTCTCTTTTCCACGGAGAGTTCTTCTTCATTCCCTACAAAAATACCAATTACGAAAATTCCCTGATTTCTGGCCCGACGCACCTCATATGCAGTATCTTTCACAGCTCCTTCTCCGTCATAGATCCTGGGCTGGCGGGTTCCTGGTCGTTGTATGCTCATATCACAGGGTTTTCCATCACTTAATACGATTAAAATCTTATTTTTTTCCGGTCGCTCCACGAGAGAGGAACAGACAGTTTTCAATGCAAGCCCGTCTCTGTTATTGGCATATGCCCGAAATTGAAAGATTCTTTCATTTGTTTCCCTTGGATCTTCATAATCCCGAAATCTCTGAAGTACTGTATATCCCCAGAAAGCACAGTATCCTGTCACCCGATGAGGAATTCCTGCCTGGCTTAATGCTTCACTGATAATATATCCCTGTGCCGCTACCTGAGGCTGTCTGCCAGCCTGGGAACCACTGGAATCAATCAGGACGTCTATTACAAACTCAGAATCTTCTGATCTCTTTTTTCTATTAAATAACTTGTCATCGTCTGTTCTTCCAATTTTCCATAACCGTTCTGGAACAAGCTGCCCTGCATCAGATCTGCTGACAAAATCATCCTTTCGGATTATAAATGCCCGTTTCAGTGACTCTGCCAACACAGAAATATTTCTTTTGATGATCCAGTGATTATTTCCATAATAGGCTTTATTTTTTTCAAACTGCAGCTGAGCAAAACGGTATTGATTATTTTTTATCACAGGGCTCTGTAAAATTCCATCTGTAAGATACAGGTTACAGTTTTTGTGGATTCCTGTACAGATTTTCCGGTTGACTCTGGCCTGCTCCGATTCACTTAGATACGATTTTCCGTAATTCAGTTCCACATATTCCCGTATCCGTCGCACTGCCTGTGGATTTATATTCTCCGGGCTTTCCGGAACTTCTTCATTTTCCGGCGAGAAATAAGATCTTTTTTTCTTTTTGTTTCTGATATCCAGACTCATCATCTTTTTTTTGAGATTAGAAAGATATTTTTGAATGATGTCTTCCATCTGTTCATCTGTCATGCATTCTTGCCACGCGTCATTGGCCAATGCCATATCCGGTAAATTCAGAATCTTCTCCAGATTTCCATTTCTTTTTTCAAAAAAGGGATCCAGAACATGATTATAAATCTCATCTATCACGTTTATGACATCTTCCGTATTTTCCGCATCCTTCAGAGAAAGAATCTTGTACAATGCAATCTCTGTCTGTGGATTCACTCCCTTATCGTCTGTGTTTTCCAGAACATGCCTTATATACAGAAGCCTAATCCTGTGAATCAGGTCTGTTCCAGCTTTGTCTGATACCTGCTCTTCCTCTGCCTTTTCCAATTCTCTGAACGCCTGTTCTCTGATTTCCTTTGTTCCCAAACGTTCTCGAATGATAAAACGATTCACTGCAGCATCCATACATAATCCAGCAAGAGGCAAAAGCATATCTTCTCCAGCAGAAAAATGTAATTTTTTCATCAAATACATGCCAAGTTTCTTCTGATCAAAATATCGTGCAAAGGCACCCTGCTTCACTGCCTCATACAGAACCGTTTGTTTTGAATAAACATATTTTTCTGTGTCCGGTTCAAATTCCGTATCATAATCACCACTGACTGTCCAAAAAAGATTTCTGATACGATTGCTGATTTCCAGACGATGTTCTTCCAGTTGTTCCGCCGGCCATCTGACATCCTCCATACAAGTTTACCCCCATATGTCTTTTCCGGTCCAGGAAGATGGGATTCTTGTAGAAACCACATCTTCTACGATTTCTTTTTCAAATACATCAAAACTTTTATTTATGATCCCCATCCGAATTGCATCAATTGGAGAAAGTCCGCTTCTTGTTGCTTTTACAGCAGAAACCAATCCTCTCAGGTCAAGAGATTTTGTTGAGATTTCTCCATGATAAGCTTTGATCTGCAAATCCAGAAACAGTCCTGCAAAAGCTTTCAGTGCACTTTTTTCCCCATCTGGAAAATGTTGTCTTAATACAAAAAGGACACTGTCCTCATCCATTTCAGGCATATCAATTACCATAAACCTTGAAACCAATGCTTCATTTAGCTCTCTGGTACCTGCATAACCATAATTCATCGTGCCGATAAATCGTGTTGCCGGATGAAGTAAAATCCTGTTATATCCTGGAATATCGATTCTTCGCCGATGATCCAGTGTGGCATGCAGTACAGAAACCGCATCATTTTTTGCCATATTGATTTCGTCCAGAATTCCAAATCCTCCAAATTCCGCACATTGGTAGATGGGGCCTTTCCGAAGGCGAACCTCATTATTTATAAAGGTATCCGTTCCAATCAGATCGGCACTGTCCGTATTTACATGAAAAGAAATGTCGTATTCCGGTCTTCCGAATATCCATGCCAGTGTCTCACATAGTACATTTTTTCCTGTAGCTTTCGCACCGGAAAGTAACAGGTTATCTCCCTGAAGAAGTGCTGCTATTGACATTTCCAGAATCTTTTTCCCATAAAATAGGATATCCGGTTTTTCTACCCGTTCTTTTACCTGATTCTCTACCTCATAACGCATGTGAAAATCTCTCAGTTCTCCAATCAGTTCCTGCGCTATCTTCTGGTCTTCTAAATATTTTTCTATTTCTGTCCAATGATTTCTCATGAAGATTTTCCTTTCTTTGCAATTGGTTATACCAAATCAGATAATATTTCTGCTTACTCAAAATCATATCCAGTAAGCAGCACTGATACTGTACTTTTTCCACAGCCACCTTTGCCACATACTGTAATCTTCATACTTTCAATCTTCCAACTCACAATCCTAACTTCTTTACAATTTCTCCCAGTGCACTTCTTACAGGAGAATCTTTCGGAAGCCGTATGATCGGCTTTCCATCACAGTCATACTGATATACCTGGTCATCATGTGGTACAACGCCTAACAGTTCCAGTCCCTGATTTCGGATTTCTTCCAGAGTTCCGGCATCCAATTTTCCATCTGGAACACGATTCACGATTAATCCCGTTTTCTGTGGTTTAAAGTTTAATTCATTCATCAGCTTTGCAATACGTCCGGCTGCCTGAACACCTCTTCTGGAACAGTCACTCACAAGAATCGCAACTTCCATCATTGGCAGGATTCCTCTGCTGATGTGTTCCATACCCGCTTCGTTATCAACCACAATATATGGATAATGGCTTTGCAGTTTCTGAACCTGGGTCTGTACAAGACCATTTACAAAGCAATAGCAGCCCTGTCCCTGGGTTCGCCCCATTACCATCAGATCATAATCATCTTCTTCCACAATCGCATCAGAAAGACGCATTTCCAGATATGCCTGCTTCGTCATACCGGATGGGATCTGATATCGTGGGTCAACTCCTGCACGTTCAATCTCTTCTCTCAGTTCTCCGAGTGTAATCTCCGGTTCAACGCCGAGCACTTCATTCAAATTCGCATTTGCATCTGCATCTACAGCTAAAACCGGATGTTTTCCATTTTCACATAAGTATTGAATCAACAACCCACAAAGGGTTGTTTTCCCTACACCGCCTTTTCCTGATACAGCAATTACATGTCCCATATTTTTCCTCCTAAAATTCTGAACAATCTGTTGACTTTTTACTTAAGCCTCATTATAGTTGTCATTATATAAATTACAATAATCAATCTATAAAATCTGTTCTGTTCCTCAACACATCCCAAAAACTGTTGAGAAATGATACATTGTAAAGCATACATTCAATGGAGGCCATTATGTCGGAAAAAACAAGCAAGCAAGACCGCCGTACTAGATATACCAGGCAAAGCATAAAGGAAACTTTTTTAGAATTATTAAAGCAAAAAAATTTCACAAAAATCACGGTCACTGAAATCTGTAAAATTTCTGAAATAAACAGAGGTACTTTTTATCTGCATTATTACGATATCCATGACGTGTTGGAAGATATTTTAAATGATATAACACAGGATATGAAAACAACGGTAGAACATTTATTTTGCCCAAACCAGAAAAACTGTTCCTATCCCTTCTGCCAAAAGATTCAGATGGAAACAAAATACAGATCTCTGTTTCTGGATGATACAATTGCTCCCATTCTTCTGGAAAAAATAGCAGAAAATACAAAAGAAGGCTATGTGACCTGGCTTATGTCACACAGCCTCCTGACCTTTGAGCAGGCAGAATCGGTTTTTTATTTTCAAATGAATGGCTGTCTTTCCATCAACAGACTGATGCTCCGCAATCACTGTAATGACTGGAAACAGATTCAGACAACAATTGACAAATTTATCAAAGCCGGACTGGAAAGTTTTCTGATTCATGATCAAAGGGAAGAAAATGCTTCCGATAATTTTTGCAACAAAATTTCTCCAACTGTTACTGCATCTTCTACACTTAGATAATGATCGGCATGATCCTGAAGAAATATTTTTCCAGATACAGGAAATTCTTCATCTGCAAACCATATCTTTAAAGTTACCGGATATCTTGGCAGAACTGGAAAAACAGCACACAGATCCGCCGTTGTCTCTGTGAATTCTGCACCCAGACTTGTACATGCTTTCTGAATTTTCTCAGGATCTTTATCCCGCAAAAGCTTTTCCAGTTTCTGCTCTGCTGTCCGGTCAAACTTGGTTCCCCGGATCAATCCATCTTTCAGGTTACCAAAAGTAATGAGCTTCTGTGAGCCTTCTGTGCCATCGGCCATATCCAGATAATGCAGCAATGTCAGATAATGCCATTCATCTATGTCTGAGTTAATATAGAATTCAGGAAGTTGAATTTTAATCGTTTCATAAAAACTCATTATCTCAAGGACATTTCGGCTGCTATAAAAAACAGCCCCGCTTTTTGCAGCAATCTCCTCTCCGGAACGATTTTGTAACCGTTTTACTGCTGCCTGCAACATTTCCTGAAATGCACGATTTTCTGTTTGATTTTTGTATTCCATAAGCTCTCCTTTGCCGTAAGTTTCATTACTGTATTGACTTTTCCTTTGATCCCCATTATAGTTGTAATTATATTATTTACAATCATCAAAACATTAAAAAATGTATAGTTTCTCAACACATTAAAAAGAACTGTTGAGAACTTAGGATGTTTTAAACAAACCAGAAATATTTTCACCCCAAAAACGTGAAAACAAGATCATTATATCATACTACAAGGAGTTTCTTATCATGAAATACTCAACGAAATTAAGTGATACTGTTCATGTGATGGTTCTGATTGCTATCAACCAGGAAAAATCCCTCTCCAGTGCCTCAATTGCAGAAAGTGTCCATACAAATCCCGGCTTTGTACGCCAGCTTATGTTAAAACTAAAAAAAGCGGGACTTATGACCAGTGTAGCCGGACATGCCCGTCCTTCTCTTTCAAAAACAGCAGATCAGATTACATTGCTGGATATTTATAAAGCAGTTGAAGGTGATAAACCATTGCTTCATTTAGATACTCATACCAATCCAGATTGTGGCGTCGGCATTAACATTCAGTTATCTTTGAAGGGATTTTACAATGAAATTCAAAAGACTGCAGAAGAAAAAATGAATACGATTACTTTACAGGATATCATAGATACCTACTATCAGCGGATATCTTCAGAAAATAACTTACAAAATATTATTTAACAGGAGAACACTTTCATGTACCTTCAGCAAATACGAAATGTCACCATTTTTTATATTATGGCAGAAAAAATTTTTAATTGATCCTGTATTAGCTCCAAAAGGAAGTTGGCCTCCTTTTCCTAATTCGATTCGCCAGGCTCAAAATAATCCTCTGGTGAAGCTTCCTGTTCCCGTTGATGAACTGTTAAAAGCCGGAACTAACCGTATGCTAAATTCCGAATTACTCATCATGGGAAAAGAAGATGTATATGAATTATGGAAAGTTGCTCCAAATGCAACTTTAATTGCCAGCCATATGGAGGCTGTAAATCACTGAACCTTATCCAGAAGAGAACTGGCTGTTTTTTCGAGACTGTGAGAAAAAGTCTCAAACGGGCGGAAAACCGCCTGCTCTTGACCTGCCATTCAACAACTGTTATATATAAAACAAGGGTAAGAAGCCTGATTTATTTGCAATTAGGATTATTTTTTCAACTTATATATTTTTCCCAAGTTCATATTCTTTCTTCATTATATTCACATGATCTGCAGCTGTATTTGCCGCATCAATTCTACCGCCACCGACCATGCTTTTTAAAGAAGCCTTTTCAAAACGATCTCCCCAGCCTTGCAACCCCTTATAGGCTTTCTCAAATGCACTTTTCTCTTTTGCTTTCTGCAAATCTTTTAACACTGTTCCTATATCTCCCAAAATAGCAATCCCCTTATCTTCAATGAATTCCGGCAAAAACTGATATTCTGAATTTACGGAGATATAATATGCATCTTTCAAGCTGTTTGTCAGTTCCCAAAACGGTTCCTGTATAAACATCGGTGTCATGCGCCCTACTCCAAGTTCTATAAAGAGAATTTTTCTATCTTTGTTCTTTTGAATGTATTTTGAGATTTTCTCATATTCTTCTTCGTATTTTTTCCCTTGCAGAAAATTCCCATATCCTCTTACCCACGGAAACATTTCCGCACCACAATGAGGGCAGCGAGGAATCAGTTCATCCGGCACCATTGTCCCCTCTCCCATAGCCGCAATCATATCTGCCACAGGTTGTACGGCATCCCATGTTTCATCCTGACAGCACTGAGAACACTGGAAGAAACGATGATCTCCCTGAATCTCACTGACCTTTTCTTCCGGATAAATCTTTACAAACTGTGTATCCTGATTAGTCGTTAAGATATGAAAATCCTTTCCCTGCAAGATTCTATCCAAATCCAGATATGGTTCTCTGATAGGGGCATTTTGTGTAGTATTTAAAAAGGTTGCCACATATCCCCAGTGTTCATTTCTTGTAGAAAACCGATGCATCATGCCGCTAAAAGCACCTTTGAATCCATACTTATCTGCAAATTTTCCAAAATGCTCACGAAAAGAAGGGGTATCACTATAATAAAAGTCACCACCTCCAGCCGCTGATAAACCGGATGCTCCGCCTACTACGATACACTCTGCCTCCTGCACTCTGCGAACAAATTCCTGAATCTGTTCCTCATAAGAAAGTGGTTTTTGTTTACTCAACACTACAGCAGTACCACCGGATGCATAGGTACTATAGTGTCTGGAATAGTTCATTTGTGTTTTCATTACCAAATTTTCATAACAGCTCATTTTTTTCATTCTCCTATCTCACAACTGTAATATCTTTAACCGCTTTACTTAGCCTATCCTTCCCTTTCTGATTCCATCGGCAACACCTCAGCAAAAGCCCGTATTGCATTGCGAATGCAATCATCGCATTCACAGAGTACAACACCTGTATCCTTTCCCTTTAGGTCTTTACATATGGTTGCACCTGAATATTCCTGAAATTTGTTTAATATCTCCCGTGCCGTTATCGCACTTTTCTTCCCCGGCTTTACAATTCCCGCCATCATGGTTGCTCCAATCAATGCACCACAAGTTGCTTCCATACCTCCCATACCTACCGCAAATCCGGATGCAGCATTCGTCAGTATTTCCTTATCAGAATCTGATAAATCGATCATTGCCTTGATAACCGACTGACAGCAATTGAATCCATTATGTTTGTAATATACTGCTTTTTCTTCTCTTGTCATTTTCCTTAGATTTCCTTTCTGATTTCCTTTAACGCTGCCGTAAGATTACCATCCACACCGATGGATTTTTCTTTGATTTCCTCTGGAATGTAAATTTCGCCCTTGTTAAATGTGATATATCTTGCCTGTGGTTCTACTGCTGCAAGCTGCATCAAAGGAGCTTTAATCATCTGATTTCTCCAACCAATGCCAAATTCCAGAATTACCAGCTTCTTTCCATGTAAATTCTGAATAAATTCTTGATAGCGGGCAGCCTTTTCCTTCCAATTTTTCGTTTCTGTAAATGAAGACATCTCACCCCAATTTACTTCCATATCTCCACCGCATTTTGGACATTTCGGCAGTAACTCTTTGGGTACTCTTCCGTTTACTTCCTCTTCTGTCATGGCGAGAACTGCTTTTTGATTAGGATAGACCTCGTCATGACACCTGTTCTTGCACCTCATCTGGGTTAATTTCCCTTCCATTTCAAAAACACGGTCTGCCTCAAAACCTGCCGGCACAAAATGATCCTCCGCATTGGAAGTTACTACGAAATATTCTTTATTCTTTACTAGTGCATAGATGTTTTTCATAATCTCACTCGGCTCATCCTGCATAGCTTTTGCCTTAACAAGTCTGCTTACAAACGCCCACTTTTCTTCTACCTTCATTGGCACTGAAAATCCGTGTAAAACACAGTGCAGTCCGTATTTTTCTCTGAAATCTCCCATATTTTCCTGAAACCATGCGTCATCTGCAAAAATATTATATCCCTCTGCGATAGACAAACCATTACTGGCTCCAATCAAAATACCATCTGCTTCTTTGATGATTTGACTTATCTCTTGATATACATTCATCTTCATCACATTTCCTTTCCCACTATGTTTTCTTTTAAATCCCGCAGGGTTTCTGCCAAATCTCCTGCTATATAAATGCCTTTGTCTTTTATATGCTCTGGAGCTGAGGATTTCTTCTGATTCAGACAGGCATAAAACACCTTTTCATTTTTGTATGTCATTTCCCAAAAAGGAAGTTTAATAATACTGGGTGTCATCTCACCAACCCCCTCCTTTTGCATACACCACTTTATCTCCTTTTTTATATCAGATTCCACACTTTTTATTTCGCTTGACTTTTATTTTTTTACTTGTTAAAATTAAATTTACATCAAGCATTAAAATCATATTATCATGTAAATTTAAAAATTGCAAGAAGAAAATTCGAGGTGACAAATGAAATATTCCACAAAGCTTAGTGACACCATTCATATTCTTATATTTATTGCTCTTGGAGATGACGAACAACTCTCCAGCACAAAAATTGCAGAAAGTATCAAGACAAACCCGGCTTATGTCAGACAGCTTATGGCAACCCTGAAAAATGCAGGCATTGTTGTTAACACACAAGGTCATGCGAATGCCGCTCTTGCAAAATCGGCAGATAAAATCAATATGTATGACATCTACCGAGCCGTAGAGGGCGATAAGCCGCTGCTTCACCTGGACACAGATACCAATCCGGATTGTGGAATCGGTATTAACATTCAATTCGCTATTGGGGACTTCTATCATGAAATTCAAAATATGGTAGATGAAAAAATGAAATCCATTACATTGCAGGATATTATTGATCGGTATTATTTTAAAATCAGGAAAGTTAAAAACCTTTAACTAGAGCGTGTTTGAAAATTAAATATTGCACAAAGGTATAGTGGTTCAGTTGTCAAGACAAAAATCTAAGCTTTTTATAATGAACTGATATATGTAACTAGGTAGGGGAGAAAATCCCCCCTTAGGCTGCATAATCATCCAGTAACAGAATCGGATAATAGCAGGATGCCGGTGTCTGATTATCGAGTGCAGAATGACAACGTTCAAAGTTGTAAGTGTGCACATATTTACCGATTGCCTTCCGTGCTTCTCTGATATTGTTATATTGGGTCAGATAGGCTTCCTCGTACTTGAAGCTCCGGAACCATCGTTCGATCATGCTATTGTCAGCTCACCGGCTTTTACCATCCATGCTTTGACGGATCTGGTTTTCTTTGAGAAAGTTTATGTACTCATTGCTTGTAAACTGACAGCCCTGATCTGAATTCAGGATAACAGGTTTTGCCACCATAAACGCCTTTTTTAACGCAGTTATGACCATTCTGGTATCCAGAGTATCATCGACTTCCCAGCCAACGATACAGCGGCTGTACCAGTCAATCACAGCAGTCAGATACAGGAATCCACGCTTGATGGGGATGTATGTAATGTCGATTGACCATGCCTGATTTGGACGGTCGATAACGGCGTTACGTAGCAGATACGGGCAGACTTTAGCCTGTTGCATATGTTTAGAAAGGTTCATTTTTGGATAAAAGCTTGACGCTCTCAATAAGATTGTCACCGCCTACCTTGATATTGCTGAGCTACACGCCCTTAACAAAGAACCATTTTTTCATTTGATGCGTGAAGCTCTTTTGTTATGGCTTCCAATTGCTCCTGCTGTTGTAAAAGAAGCTGGATAAGAAACGATTTATCAGCACTGTTTAATTGTTCCTCCGTATACTTAACTGCCATAACCTAACCTCACTTTCCTGAGTGCTATTATAGCAGAGCCAACGGTTGTTGACTATTTTTGAATTCTGTCACCTTCGTCATTTTGACGGTGGATAACAGTCATGAATACCTGAAAATAAAAGCCTGGATTTCAGATATTTATGACTGTTATCCACAATCTGAAAAGTTTTGGAATCAGGAGTATATAGAAACTCACAGAAAACTTTCAGGATGTGAATAACTTTAAATTTTATATCGCACAGGATAACCTAACATGGACGAAAATGATTTTATTTTCTGCATTTTGCACAAATCACAAGGAAAATCCAGGATCTGTAATCTCTTCTATTGGGTGTCGGGCAGCAATTTCCAGACCCTGCATCAGCATCTGATACTGGTCTATGGTGATCTCCCGTGCTTCCTCTTTTGTACGGGGCCATCGGAAGTTCCCATTTTCAATCCGCTTGTACAGAAGGAGAAATCCGTCTCCTTCCCAGATAAGTCCTTTTATGCGATCTGTGCGTTTGCCACAAAATAAGAAGAATGTATTCTTATCGTAAGGATCCAACTGGAACTGAAAACGTATAATCCTGGCTAAGCCATCAATTCCTCTGTGCAGATCTGTAAATCCGGTCGCCAGATACACTTTTTTGAACCCAGAGCCATCATTGAACATTGCTGATCACTCCCAAAAGTGTTTTTAGAAATGAGGCAGATGCCTGTTCCGTGATTTCCAAAGTAAGGTGGTTTCTACCTCTGATCACGGCAGCAATTTTATGCTCCGATGTCATATTTACCGGATGGATTGTAGGAGACGGAACTTCTACAAATATTTGTGTCTGCCCCGCAGTTTCCAGGTAAGCCTCACGGACTTTTCGGAGCCTCCAGTAATAACTCGCTTTTGTAATGTTATGCAGCTGACACCATTCATCGATCTTCATTCCTTGCGGACGGTTTTGACAGTCTCTGATCTGATCAGCCCATTCACTCAGACGGGTTTGCTGTGCAACTAAACTTGTGTGATATTTCATGACTCACCTCCTATGGTAAAGTCTAAAAAGTTGAGTACTAAACTATTTGGACTTTGTAGTGATGAGTCTATTATCTCACATTGGATGATTTTGAACAGGTACTTGCTATTTTGCGTTTACCTTTAATCTTCATAACTCTTCAGTTTCCACAGTTCTCCCTTTGATCGGATCAATGCGATATCTTTTTCCAGAAGCTCCCGCTCTTCCGGCGTGATGTCGTTGTATTTTCCCATCTCATAGCGTGGAATATGATACGACAGCTGCTCCAGTACTCTCTCCTCCAGAATGTCATGCTCCACTTCATAAGCTCCGATAGAAATGATCCAGAGTGCTTCCGACGTGCCGATGAGCAGCTCATTATCTTCATCCGTCATTCTGTCGGTAACCTGCCTCACTGTCCAACCAGAATGTTCCATAAAACGCATAGCATCCTCAACGCCTTCTTTATATTCCTGATATGTAAGATCATCTTCTGCTCTCATACTACCTCTTTCTTTTATCCTATAATAATCGATATAATTTTATGTACTTCCTCCGACTGCATCAGCATCCGCATCTTCTCACTTCCATCCTCAACTTCCGGCTTACCACACCTCAGATTATCCGGATGTTCCGACACACAGCAATCCTTATACCAACATTCCCCCATATGCACTCCTTTAACAGACCACTTTTCGTTTTGTGTAAATTCACCTACTAACGACTTCATCACACGTTCTGTAGAATATCTCTTAAAACCTGCTATATACTGCAAAGTCTTCTCGTCATCAATCTTTGACAAATTAATTCTGTGGTCCTCAACTGCAGCCAATACCTCTTCACGAATCTTGATTTTATCTATCTTTCCGGTACCCGTCCATGCCACCAGCTTATCAAAAACAAGAATCAGGTATTCAAAACAAATCATATCCAGAATTATGATCTTTCCTTCTGCCTTATCTGCTATTGATTTCAACATACGATACTTGTTACGAATATCCTGATTATCAACTACATAATCAAATGCGATATAATACTTATCGTCCTCTTTCATGTCTATGTCCGCCAACGCATCCAATAAGCCCTGATTACTTTCTTTACTTTCGACCACAAGGGCATCATCAAAGAAAAGCTGATTGACCAACTTCCAGAAATGGAGTCCAGCACCAGTGTCTTCTGTCCATAAATATTTCATATCATAGCTCCTCTTCCAGTGTTATCCTATTATTGTCAAACTTCAGCACCTTAAAACTCCTATTAGAAACATTGAGACCATCGCAATTTCGTAGGAAAAGCATATATTGATTCGACGGCTCAAAATTAATAAACCTTCTGACCTCATCATTCATCAAATTATCAGCATTATCGACCACAATAAAACTATCTCTGCACTTTTCAATCGACTCTGAGAAATGATCTGATTTGTAATTAAACAATTTTATAGCTTTATATTCATCAGTTAATCGTAAATCTTCTAACATTTCATAAAGCACAGTTTTACCGGTACCACTATCTCCACCAACAAGAGTTATTCTGTCATCAAATTCCAGATTGTATGAAAATGGATCAGCTTTAAATGTAATATTTTTATAAATCATCTGCTTCTCTCCTTTCATACTCCTTGCCCCACCAGGCATTATATCCTCTCCCTCCGGTCACTATATCAGAATCATTGAATCTGATTTGCACATCATCCGGGATATCAAAAAGCGTTGGTCTGGACATATAAATCTTTATATTATCCAGAGTAAAAATAATTTCAAGCACATTCGGACCACATTCTTCTACATTCACCACCTTATCAGGATGCTTTACAATATTAAGTAATGTCTTGCATCCGGATGACAAATTACGGATTGTACCTAGTCCATATTTTGTTTCAATGTGCTTATCTGGTGTCAACCTTGCCTCATCCACTTGCTGAATGAGATTTATTTCATTTTGAGACATTTCTTCATTACCTGTATTCAAATTGAAATACAAGTCGTTTTGAAGAATCCAGTCCTTTGATTCTTTTTTATCTGTATATATATCTATCATTTGATGTCACTCCTTTTCCACGCAAAGATATCTCTAAAAGATATTTTTGAAGTGAACTACCCATTGTCTAAAGCCAATGGGCTTCCTGCTTCGCAGACCTCGTAACCTACTATCTCCACAGGCGTTCA
>NZ_JAJEQE010000015.1 GCF_020687205.1 Hominisplanchenecus faecis | reverse complement strand
GCAGCAAAAAATATACTGGAAGAAGGATTAAGACGAATAGCATAAAAATAACAATATAGGGCAGGGACTGCCCGAATTAACGCCTGTGGAGATAGTAGGTTACGAGGTCTGCGAAGCAGGAAGCCCATTGGCTTTAGACAATGGGTAGTTCACTGGAGCAAATTCATCATTTCAAGAAAACAGAAAACAAGTGCTGGAAAGTCTGATTTTTGATGTGAAAAAAAGATGTGGAAATGGTGATATATCTTTGTATTGCAAACGAAGGTTAGAAAAGATTCAGGCGATGGATGATCCGAAGATTCCGTATGTCGGGATTTTGATCTGGTGGCTTGAAAAACATATAAAATGAAAGTAAGGCAGAACTTTCTTTCATACATTTTCATTTTCCCCACAGGTACAGGTTGTATTTTTATGGGAATCCATTTGACAAATACAGGAAATTCGTCTATAATGGCGATGAAATGTAACAGATTTGTAACAAATAATTTGATATTTAGTTACAGATCGGTTTTGACAAGTGTGGGGGAAAGGATAAATAATGAAGAGAAAAAGAAAAATCATGTTGGCTGTATTCGCAGTGATGTTTGCGATGCTTTGTATGCCGCAGAGGGCAGAGGCTGCAAGAAAGGCAGTCTGGAAGGATGTTGATGGTGTCTGGTATGCATACAGAGGCAGCAAATTAGTCAGGAACAAGTGGGTTGGCGATTATTATGCCGGTTCGGACGGTTCCCTTGTGAAAAATCAGTGGATCGGAGAGTATTTCGTAGGTGAGGACGGAAAGTGGATCCAGAACTTCAAGGGTGGCTGGTATAAGATCAACAAAAAATATTATTACTATACCCCGGAAGGTGAAAAGCAGCTTGGCTGGATCCAGCTCGGAAAACGGAAGTATTATCTGGATCCGAAGAAAAATGGTGCGAGAGCGACCGGCTGGAGAAGGATCGAGGGATATCGCTATTATTTCAGAAAAAAGAAAGGTTATATGCTGACAGGCTGGAGATATATCAACAAGCAGTATTACTTTTTTCAGAAAAATACAGGAATCTGTCTTCAGGGCTGGTTTCACTGGATCGGTAAAACCTACTATACCGGTGAAAAATATTACCGTGTGACCGGATGGCAGGTGATTGACGGAAAACGTTATTATTTTGCAAAAGACGGAGGTTTGCAGAGCGGCTGGCTTGATTCGAAAGGAAAGAAATATTATCTGGATCCGGACAATGGTTCTGCTGCAGCAGTTGGTCTGCTTTCTGTTGACCGTGTTACATATTATTTCAATGCCAAAGGTGTCATGCAGAAAAACAAGGCAGTCACGATTGACGGCGTTGTCTATAACATTGACCTGAATGGAAGGTGTACAGCAAACATTCAGGACAGGGATGATAATATCACAGACAAGATGTTGTTTTTTACGACGTTTGAGTCAGGAACGGCAGCCTATGCACAGGTTGGTGGAGACAATGGCAATGCCTGTGGCAAATATCAGTTTGACTATCGCTATTCACTGCTTCCATTTGTGAAATATTGTTATGAGAGCAATCCGACATTTTTTGCAGAATTTAAAAAATATGCGGCATACACTGACAGTCAGAAATCACTGCTGAAGGGAAATACGAAATTCTATGCGGCATGGAGAACGATCTACAACAAATCGCCGAAAGGCTTTGCTTCTTATCAGGATGCTTATGCAAAGCGTGAATATTATGATGTGACGGCAGGATATCTGCAGAGCAAATTTAATATCAATATGGATGCAAGACCGGATATTGTAAAAGGAGCAGTATTTAGCTATTCCATCCAGCACGGTCAGTGGACGGCAGCAGGAGCAGTCAAAGCGGCCGGAATCAAAAACAGTACGACGGACGAGCAGTTTTTACAGAAACTGTATGCATACCGCAAAAAAACATATCCGGCGTATACCACGCGTTACAACGAAGAACTTTCCCTTGCATTATCTTTATTGTAAAAAAGACAGCGGTCAGACGAAGAGAACATATTTTCGAACTGACTGCTGTTTTTTGTTGCGAAGCCGTTTTTTTCCTGTTATAATGAATTGGATATCGGTGACACTCGTTTTGTGCCGACCGGAACGAAGTGTAGAATGTGCAGTGATTCTGAGAAGAATATGTCAGTTTTCGCTGACCAGAATCACGCACCAAGTCTCACATGCGTTCGACTTGAAACAAAGCAAAATAATTTACAGGAAATAGAAGAATAGAGGACGATCATGATTCTGGAAGAGACATTAGAGAAAATCAAGAAACCATCACAGGAAGCGATGGAGCGGTGCAGGCAGCACTGGGATTCGATCGCAAAGCCGCTGCACAGTCTTGGCAAACTGGAGGATGCTCTGGTGCGAATCGCCGGGATGACCGGAAATGAAAGGATTCATCTGGATAAAAAGGCACTGGTTGTGATGTGTGCAGATAATGGTGTGGTAGAAGAGGGAGTCACGCAGTCCGGGCAGGAAGTGACAGCGATTGTTTCAGAAAATATGCTGTCTGGCAAGGCAACTTCCAGCATTATGTGCCGATCGACCGGAGCGGATATCTTCCCGGTCGATATCGGGATCGCAAGAGACACTTCTCTTCGAAATGAAAAAGTGGCGTATGGCACGAAAAATATGGCAAAAGGTCCGGCGATGACCAGGCAGGAAGCAGTGCAGGCAATCGAGACTGGCATCCGCATTGTTCGGGAATTAAAGGAAAAAGGTTATCAGATCCTTGCAACCGGAGAGATGGGGATTGGAAATACCACCACCAGCAGTGCTCTGGCAGCCGTTTTTCTGGGGATTCCGGTTGAGGCGGTAACAGGAAGAGGTGCAGGGCTTTCTACTTCCGGGCTGACAAAGAAGATATCTGCGATCCATCAGGCAATCCAGGTAAATCAGCCGGATCCGGCGGACGGCATCGATGTGCTTGCAAAAGTCGGAGGATTTGACCTTGCCGGGATGGCAGGTCTGTTCCTCGGCGGTGCGGCAGAGGGGATTCCGGTTGTGATCGATGGGATCATTTCTGAAGCTGCAGCATTGGCAGCGTATGTAATCTGCCCGAACTGCGTAAATTATATGATTGCTTCTCATCTGTCAAAAGAACCGGCGGCACAGATGATTCTATCGAAACTGGGATTAGATGCCATGCTGGACTGTGAGATGCATCTTGGAGAGGGGACCGGAGCCCTGACACTGTTTCCAATCCTTGATCTTGCCTGTGTGGTTTATAACAGCATGAGTACCTTTGAAGAGGCAAGCATTGAGCAGTATGAGCACTTGGTCTGAGGAGGGGGATGCGATGTTTGTTACGGTGACAGGCGGCAGCGGCAGCGGGAAATCTGCCTTTGCGGAAGAACAGATCCTGAAATTTCCGGAGAAAAACAGGCTCTATATTGCGACGATGGTCTGTTTTGATGAAGAGAGCAGACAGCGTGTGAAACGCCACAGAAAAATGCGAAAAGAGAAGCATTTTGATACCTTGGAATGTCCGACGGATCTTGTCCATGTCAGGATTCCAAAGGACACGGCGGTGCTCCTGGAATGTATGTCCAATCTGGCGGCAAATGAAGTTTTTTCGCCGGAAGGGGCAAAAGAACACGCTTATGAGGCAATCTGTGATGGGATTTTACATCTGAAAGAGCAGGCGGCAGATGTCTGCGTTGTCACGAATGAGATTTTTTCAGATGGTATGGTCTATGATAAAGAGACGGAAAATTATCAGAGGCTGCTCGGAAGGATCAATGCATATCTGGCGGAAATTTCCGATGTCTGCTATGAAGTAGTCTACGGTATCCCGCTTCGGATAAAGTAAAAAAATTTTGATATCACAGCTGCTGTTTCTGGCAGCAGGAAAGAAGAGAATGGCATGAAAAATATAGGAAGAAGTTTGTGCGTTGCTTTTTCGATGTATTCGAAGATCCCAATGCCGCAGGTGGAATGGACAAAAGAAAGTATGCAGTACTGTATCTGCTTTTTTCCGGCAGTCGGGGCTGTGATCGGAGCGGCAACGCTTCTGTGGAATATGCTTGTCGGAGCGAAGCTCTCTGGAAGTCTGCTTTTTACAGCAGTTCTGATCCTGATCCCGGTTTTGATTACCGGAGGGATCCATTTGGATGGTCTTCTGGATACAGCAGATGCACTCAGTTCTTATAAAACAAAAGAAGAAAAGCTTGAGATCTTGAAAGATTCGCATGCCGGAGCATTTGCGATTATCATAGGGATCTGCTGGTTTGTTCTGGATTTCGGGATTTATTCCGAGGCAGATGCCCATACAATAGGACTTCTGGCAATCGGTTTTGTCATTTCCAGGACATTGAGCGGACTTTCACTGGTATCTTTCCGTATGGCGAAAAATACAGGGCTTGCAGCGACGTTTTCAGACATGGCATTAAAGAGCAGAGTGCGGATCGTGATGATCTGTTATCTGATCGTATGTGCCGGACTTTTGCTGTATCTGGATCCACTGTACGGAACGGCAGAGCTGATCGGGGCATTGCTGGTATTTTTCTGGTACCGCCATTTATCTTATGAAAAATTTGGCGGGATCACCGGCGATCTGGCAGGATTCTTCCTTCAGAACTGCGAACTGTTTATGGCAGTCTGCGTGATCGGACTTCGTATTGTTTTACGTTAAGAGCTTGTCATACAAGGTCGACTGTGTATCTTGCGATAAGGATGTCAAAAGATAAAAATCATATGAGAAATGGAGATATCATATATGATATTGATCGTAGGAGGAACGTTTCAGGGGAAAAAGGCGTTTGCAGAGAAACTTCTGAACGAGAAAAGAGAAGATTTTACGGATGGCACAAGCTGTGCTTTTTCGGATATTTACCATGCAAAAGTGCTGTTTCATTTCCATGAGTATATCCGAAGAATGTTGGAGCAGGAAATGAGTGTGCAGGATCTGGCAGAACAGCTGTGGATGAAGAATCCGGATCTTGTCCTGATCAGCAACGAACTCGGATACGGCGTGGTTCCGATGGATGTGTTTGACCGGAACTACCGGGAGACAACCGGGCGTGTCTGCACGGAGATTGCTTCTTGGGCAGATGCAGTGTATCGTGTAGTCTGCGGTATCGGAACAAAAATCAAATGATGCAGCATCCTGGTGGATGGCAGAGGTGCACAGAAGAACCGGGCATTGCGATGCATGGTGTGCATCACTGTGAGCAGTGGACAGCAAACAAAAAAAGGGAACGATATAATATGGATATTTATCTGATACGACACGGAAAAACAAAAGGAAATCTGGAAGGGCGATATATCGGGACAACGGACGAACCGCTCTGCGAAGAAGGAAAGCAAAGTCTTATGCAGATGGCAGATGCGAAAAAGTATCCGGCAGTGGAGGCACTTTTTGTAAGTCCGATGCTGCGGTGCAGGGAAAGTGCGAAGATCCTGTTTCCAAAGCAGTCTATTTCTGTGGTTTCAGATCTGCGGGAATGCGATTTCGGCAGATATGAAAACAAAAATTTTCAGGAATTATCCGGTGATGCGGATTATCAAAGATGGCTTGACAGCAACGGGACACTGCCGTTTCCGGCGGGCGAAGAGCAGAGCCATTTCCGGAAACGCTGTGTGGAAGCTTTTAAAACGATTGTGGCGGAACTTTTGGAGCAAAAGAAATATTCTGCGGCGATCGTCGTCCATGGCGGAACAATTATGAGTATTCTGGAAGCACTGGCGGAAGAAAAAAAGGCATTTTATGACTGGCAGGTTGGAAATGCGATGGGATATCATCTGTATATATCAGATGAGACATGGAAAAAAAGACAGAGATTAACCGTTCTGGAAAAAATCACGTAACGGTTTGGAATATAAAACAGAACAACAGAGGGGAAAATATGATCGCGTATATCAAAGGGGAACTTGTGGAGACACTTCCGGGAAGTGTGATTTTGGATGTCCATGGAATCGGATATCGTATTTATATATCGGGAAGAGAGTCGGAGCAGCTGACGAAAATGAGCAGTCAGGTGAAGCTTCACACTTATTTTCACGTAAAAGAGGATGCGATGCAGCTCTATGGATTTCAGCACAAGGATGATCTGGAAGTTTTTTCACTGCTGCTTGGTGTCAGCGGGATCGGACCGAAGGCGGCACTTGGGATCCTGACTGCATTTTCAGCAGATGATTTGAGATTTGCCGTTTTGTCGGAAGATGCAAAAACCATCGCCAAAGCACCGGGGATCGGTGTGAAGACGGCGAAAAAAATGATCCTGGAACTGAAAGACAAGCTGGATCTGGAGGATGTATTTGAGAAGAAGCTTCTGCATGAACAGGAAGCAGAAGAGACGCTTCCGGATGCAAGAGGAGAAGCAGTGGAAGCCCTGACAGCTCTCGGCTACAGTCCGGCGGATGCTCTGCGTGCCGTGCAGAAGGTGGAGCCGGGAGATGATATGGACACCGAGGCAATACTGAAAGCAGCACTGAAAAGAATGATCTGATCTGAAATTGGAATGATGCCGGGGTTAAAAGTCTGAAATCGCAGGGCATCTTCTGACTTTAAGATCTTAGAATAAATAAAAAGAGGAAAAAAATGGCAAAGCGAATTATCACAACGGATATTCTGGAGGAAGATATATCTTCTGAAAAAAATCTGCGACCGCAGACATTAGAACAGTATATTGGACAGGAAAAAGCAAAAGAAAATTTAAAAGTTTATATCGAAGCGGCGAAGCAGAGAGGCGATACGCTGGATCATGTCCTTTTCTATGGACCTCCGGGACTTGGAAAGACGACGCTTGCCGGTATCATTGCCAATGAGATGGGGGTAAATATCAAGATCACCTCGGGACCGGCGATCGAAAAACCGGGGGAGATGGCGGCAATCCTTAATAATCTGCAGGAGGGCGATGTGCTTTTCGTAGATGAGATCCACCGTCTGAACCGTCAGGTGGAGGAGGTACTCTATCCGGCCATGGAAGACTATGCGATCGACATTGTGATCGGAAAAGGAGCTTCCGCCAGATCGATCCGCCTGGATCTGCCGAAATTTACACTGGTCGGGGCAACGACAAGGGCAGGCCTTCTGACGGCACCTTTGCGGGATCGTTTCGGAGTGGTACATCACCTGGAATTTTATACAGAAAAAGAGCTGCAGACGATCATCATGCGGTCGGCGGATGTACTGAATGTGGAGATCGATCCGCAGGGAGCCGCCGAGCTTGCCAAACGTTCCAGGGGAACGCCAAGGCTTGCAAACCGTCTTTTGAAACGTGTCCGCGATTTTGCACAGGTGCGTTACGATGGAAAGATCACAGGAGAAGTGGCATCCTTCGCCCTGGATCTTCTGGAGGTGGATTCCTGTGGACTTGATCAGACGGACCGCCGGATCCTCTATACGATGACAGAGAAATTTATGGGCCGTCCGGTCGGGCTGGATACCCTGGCAGCGGCAATCGGTGAGGATGCCGGAACGATCGAAGAAGTTTATGAGCCGTTTCTGATCAAAAACGGGTTTATCATGCGTACACCGAGGGGAAGAGTGGTCACAGATCTTACGTATCAGCACCTTGGAATTGAAAAAGAAGAAACGAAATGAAAAAGATTTGTAATATTCTCTTGTAAATAATTGCGATATGAGGTTATAATAGGGAAAGATCATGCGTCAAGTAATTACCGAAAGAGAGGAAGTACACAGGATGTCATCCAAAAACAAAACGGAAGTACTCATTGATGGGAAGATTTATACCCTGAGTGGATATGAGAGTGAAGAGTATCTGCAGCGGGTTGCCACATATATCAATAACAAACTGGCAGAATTAAAAAAACTGGATGGTTACGCAAGACTGTCCCAGGAGTTGAAAAGCATCCTGCTGGAGTTGAATGTTGCAGATGATTATTTTAAAGCCAAGAATCAGGTGGAGATGGTCGAAGAAGAGTTGGCACAGAAAGATCAGGAACTGTACGATTTGAAACATGAACTGATCTCCACTCAGATCAAGCTGGAAGATGCAGCAAAAGAGCTGGAAGCTTTAAAAGAACAGACAACAGAGTACCAGAAGCAGATTGTAAAACTGGAGACAGAGTTGGGCAAGTAATACAGACAGAGGTTGGAACGACACAAAGAGCCGGAGAAAAGGCAGTTCGGCATTGCGTCTGCCAACCTTTTTAAGTTTACATGAAAACAGGTGGCTTTTGCCATGAAAAGTACAGGAGGGATTTTGTGGAAACAGAAGTTCTGGCACCGGCAGGTTCGATCGAAGGATTAAAAGCTGCATTGTATGCAGGTGCAGATGCAGTCTATACAGGAGGCAGAATGTTTGGTGCGAGGGCGTATGCAAACAATCTGTCTGATGAGGAGTTGTCAGAATGCATCGATTACTGTCATCTGCACAATAAAAAATTATATCTGACAACCAATACGCTAATGAAACAGTCGGAGATTTATCAACTGGCAGACTGGCTGGTGCCGTTTTATGAGCAGGGTCTGGATGCCGTGATCGTGCAGGATTTCGGGGCATTTGCTTTTTTGAAAAGAGAATTTCCTAATCTGGATCTTCATGCCAGCACACAGATGTCGGTCCATTCCGTGCAAAGTGCAGCTTTATTGGAAAAACTGGGAGCATCCAGAGTTGTTCCGGCAAGAGAGATCAGCCTGGAGGAGATCGCAGCGATCCGGCAGAATACTTCTCTGGAAATCGAATGTTTTGTGCACGGGGCACTTTGTTACTGTTATTCCGGTCAGTGTCTGATGAGCAGTATGATCGGAGGACGCAGCGGGAACCGTGGACGCTGTGCACAGCCGTGCAGACTTCCTTATGTATATGAAGGAAAAGAGCAGTTCTGGCTAAGTCCGAAAGACATCTGTACTTTGCAGATTTTGCCGGAGATTTTGGAAGCGGGCGTGGATTCTTTGAAGATCGAAGGCAGGATGAAGCGAACGGAGTATGCGGCAGGTGTGGCAGCCATGTACCGCAAATATGTGGATCTTTATCGTAAAAAAGGAAAAGAAGGATATCATGTGGAGAAAAAAGATATCCAGGATTTGATGGATCTGTATAACCGGGGCGGTTTTTCCACAGGATATTATCAGAGATACCATGGTGTGTCGATGATGTCCATGAAGCGGCAGAATCACTACGGGACAGAAGGTGCCATGCTTATGGAACAGAGAAAAGGCGGACAGCTTACTTTTAAAGCACTGGAAAATCTGCAAAAAGGTGATATGCTGGAGTCCGCAACGGTAGCGGAAGATGTGAAAAAAGGCAGGATCTTTTCCATGAAAGTCCGCGATGCGGGCAGACTGCAGAAGGGAGGCATCTGGAATCGCACGTACAATGCAAAACTGATGGAAGGACTGAAAGAGAAGTATATCGGGAAGATCCTCTATGAAAAAATTAAGGGCAAGTTAATGATTTTTAAAGGGAAACCTGTTATACTGACGGTGACATATGACGGGCCGGAAGGCAGGATCACGGCCTCCCAGAGCGGATCGATTGTACAGGCGGCACAGAAACAGCCGATTGCGGAGGAACGTGTAAGAAAACAGATGATGCGTACCGGAAATTCGCCGTATCTGTTTGAACATCTTCAGGTTGTGATGGATGAGGACTGTTTTCTTCCGATGCAGAGTTTCAATGAACTTCGACGGGGGGCTCTGGAAGCATTACAGGAAAAACAGCTGCAGGCTTATCAGAGAAAATCTGACAAATCCGGGAAAACAGGAGAAAACAGCCCGGAGATGGAAAAAGTGGAAGCAGAAAAATCTGCCAATGACGGGAAGCAAGAAAAGAAAGCAAAGCTTTCTGTATCGATCGAACGGGCAGACCTGTTTGAAGAAATGCTGCAAATAGAAGGTGTCAAAAGGATTTATCTTGACAGCAAATGCTTTCTGGATTTCCGGATGTGTGAACAGATTCCGTCGATGGCACAGAGATGCCAGGGGCAGAAAAAGGAGCTCTGGTACATTTTTCCGTCTCTGTTCCGGACAAAAGATCAGGAACTGTGGGATCAGCAGATGAAGCAGTATATGACCTGTTTTGACGGAATGATGGTCAAAAATCCAGAGCAGATCGCATATCTGGAGCAGATCGGATATGACGGAACCTGGGCAGCAGATTACAATGTTTATGCTTATAATAAAGAAGCGAAAGCGTTTTTAAGAAATCTGGGCTGCAGTTTTTTTGTCTGCCCTGCAGAGCTTACGTTCAAAGAATTGAAAGAGCGTGACTGCGATGGCGATGAAATGCTGGTCTACGGAAGGATTCCGGTCATGACAAGCACACAGTGTCTGAAAAAAAGTGCCGGACACTGTCAGAAAACGCCGGATCTTTTTAAGGTACGTGATCGCAAGGGGAAAGAATTCCCGGTAAAAAACTGTTGCAGTTACTGTTATAATGTGATTTACAATTCTGTTCCGGTTTCGCTGCACGGATGGAGCGAAGAGGTGCGAAAATGCAGCCCGGCATCTGTACGGCTGGCGTTTACGACAGAAAGCAACAAAGAAGCGGCGGCAGTCGCGAAGCGATTTGTGAAAGAATATCTTTGGGGAGAAGAACTGGGAGAGCCGGGATATGAATTTACAAGAGGACACTACAAACGAGGAGTGGAGTAGGTGAAACGGTGGATAAACTGATCATAGAATTTTCAAAATATGTTCTGATCACTTTGATGGTGATCTATACGCTGCAAAGTATTCTGATCTTTGCTAAGCGGAGCGAGGAAGCGAGAGAATTCCTCTTTATCAGACAGAATGTGGTGATGTTCTGTCTCCATTTTGTGGCTTTTATGGTACTGTACCTTCAGATGAACCAGTCCCAGATTCTGTTTTTTTACGGGGAACAGGCATTGTATCTGGCAGCGACACTGATCTTTTTCAGGCATCTGTATCCGAAAGCTTCCAAACTTGCGATCAATAACATGTGTATGCTGATCACGATCGGTTTTATTATGGTTACAAGACTGTCTTATGATCAGTCGGTCAAACAGTTTCAGATCTGTGTGATCGGAACGGTGATCGCTCTGATCGTGCCGTGGCTGATCAGCAAGCTGAAATTTATCACGAAATTTGCTGTGGTTTATGCTATCCTTGGCATCGGACTTCTGGTAGCGGTTGCGGTCATGGCAACGGTGACAAATGGTGCAAAACTGTCACTGACGATTGCCGGCATTACCCTGCAGCCATCGGAGTTTGTCAAGATTATTTATGTATTCTGCATTGCCGGAATGTTATCAAAATCGACCGAATTTTCGCAGATTGTCAAAACTACCATTTTGGCGGCTGTCCATGTACTGATCCTTGTGATCTCCACAGACCTTGGAAGTGCACTGATCTATTTTATGACCTATCTGATCATGCTTTATGTGGCAACGCGTGACTGGAAATGGCTGGCTCTTGGATTCGGAGCGTTTGTGGTGGCAGCCGTGGCAGCGTATTTCCTGTTTGCCCATGTCCGTGTCCGCGTGGAGATCTGGAAAGATCCATTCAGTGTTTATGAAGGAAGCGGCTATCAGGTGGCACAGGCACTGTTTGCGATCGCGGCCGGCGGTTGGTTCGGTACCGGTCTGTATCAGGGATCACCGACCGAGATCCCTTATGTGGATCAGGACTTTATGTTTGCGGCGATCGCCGAAGAGATGGGAAGTATTTTCTGCATTTGCACGATTCTGATCTGTATGAGCTGCTTTATCATGTTTGTCAATATCGCAATGAAAATGACGAAGAATTTTTACCGTTATGTGGCACTTGGACTTGCCTGCACGTATGCGATCCAGGTATTTTTAACGATCGGCGGTTCCATGAAGATGATCCCGATGACCGGTGTCACGCTTCCGTTTGTCAGCTCCGGAGGAAGTTCCATGCTCAGTACACTGATCATGTTCTCTGTGATCCAGGGACTCTATATACTAAGAAAAGACGAGGATGATTCATTTGAAGATGAAGAATATTATGAAGAGCCGCAAAACTACCGATAGTACTAGGCGAAAAGGAAGAGATGCACAGGCTGATCCGGATGAGGATTATCTGGATCAGGATTATGATGACTATGATAACGAGGAAGAAGAACGCATCCGCCGTATCAAGAACAAGGGGCTGGTTCGTGTCAGTTATCTGATGGTGGCGTTGTTTCTCTCAATGGCAGGTTATCTGATCTATTTTAATGTGGTGCTGCGGGATGATATTAATAATAACCAGTACAATACAAAACAGTCTGCTTACCAGGAACAGATCATCCGAGGCAATATTTATTCTGCGGACGGCAACGTCCTGGCACAGACAGACATTGCAGAAGACGGGACAGAGAGCAGAAGCTATCCGTACAGCAATCTGTTTGCACATATTGTCGGTTATGCAACAAATGGTAAGTCCGGTATCGAGTCGGTCCATAATTATGATCTGCTGAGCAGTCATGCCTCCATCCTGGATCAGATCCGGGAAGAAAAGCTGGATACCAAAGTACAGGGGGACAGCCTTGTGCTGACACTGAACACACAGCTGCAGCAGGTATGTTATGATGCACTTGGTGACAACAAAGGTGCGATCGTGGTGCTGGAGCCCTCCACCGGAAAGGTACTGGCGATGGTTTCCAAACCGGATTTTGATCCGAATACGATCGAGCAGGACTGGGATGCACTGATCAATGACGACAGCAACAGTTCCCTTTTTAACCGTGCACTGCAGGGGCAGTATCCGCCGGGATCTACCTTTAAGATCCTCACAACGCTGGAATATATCCGGGAACATCCGGATGATTACCAGAATTTCAACTATACCTGTAACGGAAGCATTTCCAAAGAAGATGTGCGGATCACCTGCTACGAAGGAGAAGTCCATGGATATGAAAATCTGGAGCAGGCATTTGTCCACTCCTGCAACGGTGCCTTTGCACAGATCGGTATGGAAGTGAACAATGATTCGTACCGGAAACTCTGCGAGTCGTTCCTCTTTAACAAAGATCTGCCGATCGATCTTCCGTCCAGCCAGAGCCTTTTCCGTCTGTCATCCAATGCCTCCTACGGAGAAGAGATGATGACTGCGATTGGACAGGGAGAGACGGTCGTGTCACCGTTTGAGATGGCACTCGTGGCTGCAACCGTGGCAAACGGCGGCACTATGATGAATCCATACTACATCGATCACATCGAAACGTATGACGGAGACATTGTAAAGCAGTATGCACCGGTCAAATACAAAGAACTGATGTCAGAAGAAGAAGTCGATATCCTGTCCGGATTTATGAAGGAAGTAGTCACCGACGGAACGGCAAGAAAGATTTCCGGGGAAGAATATACGGCGGCAGGGAAGACCGGATCTGCAGAATACGGCAGCGAAGGAGGAGCAGAAGGAACTCACTCCTGGTTTGTAGGTTATCTGGATGCGGAAAATCCAAAACTGGCGATCAGTGTGATCATCGAAGACGGCGGTTCCGGAAGTTCTTCCGCAGTCCCGGCAGCCAAGATGGTATTTGACAAATGGTGGTACGAACTCCAGTATCAGCAGTAATGCAAAAGAGAATATTTTTATAGCTTGCGTTCAGCTGAAAAAAGGGGTATACTAAAAACAGTTTTAGACACAACGCATACAGGAGGAATTGCAATGATTGAGGCAACGAGCTGTGGCGGTGTGGTAATCTTTCGCGGGAAGATCCTGCTGTTGTACAAAAGCTATAAGAACAAGTATGAGGGCTGGGTCTTGCCGAAAGGAACTGTAGAAGCTGGCGAAGAGTATAAAGATACCGCTGCCAGGGAAGTGTTGGAGGAAACGGGTGTCGATGCTTCCATTATCAAGTATGTCGGAAAAAGTCAGTATACATTCAATGTCCCGGAGGACATCGTTTCCAAGGATGTACACTGGTATCTGATGATGGCGGACAGTTATTACAGCAAGCCACAGAGAGAAGAATATTTCGTGGATTCCGGATATTATAAGTACCATGAAGCATATCATCTGCTGAAGTTTTCAAATGAAAAAGCGATTTTGGAAAAAGCGTATAATGAATATCTGGAATTAAAGAGGCGGAATCTCTGGGGTAACAAAAAATATTTTTGACAAATTACTGCACCAGAAGGAGTGAAAGCTGGAGTCTCGGTTCGCCGCAGACTCCATTTTCATATCATGGACTTTGCAGACATTCTTATAGAAATGGGAGTCTTCTCCGACTAAGATAAAAATGCGTGTGGGTAGATCAAATAGGAGGTCTGGATATGCATACAAGAGAACATTTATTAGAACATCTGGATATTGAATATTCTTACAAACTGGCAAGACGCATGGAGCAGTTTCGCTCCAACGAGGTACTGGGATACCGCCCGGCAGGTTCGCAGGCAGAATTTAAGACCGGTGAGATGCTGAAAAAAGAAATGGAAAGCATCGGGCTTTCACAGGTTACAAAAGATGCCGTCACCGTGGATGGCTGGGAATTTAAAAAGGCAGTCCTTGCGGTGGAGACAAAAGGCAAACGCCGAGAATTTCAGCTTGGAGCATATCAGACAGACTTTAAGACTGATGGCTTTGAACCTTTTTCCCTGACTTATGTGGGAAAAGGAACGGAAAAGGATTATGAGGGCCGGGAAGTGCAGGGGAAACTGGTACTTGTCGATATCAACCAGAGAGATGAATGGTGGATCAATTACCCGGTTTATCAGGCACATTTAAAAGGGGCAAAAGCCCTGATCGCTGTCCAGGACGGCGGATATGGTGAGATTGACAACGAAGCCTTAAATGCACAGGATATTGCAGGACCTTCCGATGCGGCAGCTTTTTCAATCTCCAGAAAAGATGCAGAAGTGCTTAAAGAGCTGTTGAAAGAAAAAGAAGAGATCCAGGTCTTTTTTGACGCGGACAGCCAGGTGATGCCGTCGTGCACCACCTACAATATCTGCGGAAGGATTCCTGGAAAGCATCCGGAGCGTATGATCCTGCTCTCCGCACATTATGATTCTTATTTCAGCGGCTTTCAGGATGACAATACTGCGGTTGCCCTGATGTTCGGCATCGCAAAGTCTTTGCTGGAGAGTGGTTATCAGCCAAACAATACAATCGTATTCTGTGCAATGGCGGCAGAGGAATGGGGTGTGATCGATTCTGATTTTGACTGGTCAGCGGGTGCTTACGAGCAGATTTTTACAGCACATCCGGAGTGGGTCGGCAAAGTGATCGCAGATCTTAATTTTGAACTTCCTGCACTGGCACATGGAACAAGAGCCAGGATCCGCAGCTGTTATGAATATGTGCGTTATCTGGAAGAATTTCTTTCTAATCTGCCGCTTCTGACACAGGCCTATCCGGAGGAGACGAGGATTACGGCACCGATCGAGACCTGGTCGGATGACTTTTCCATGGCGATCGCCGGCATTCCGTCCATGGTCAATGATTTTACCGGTGGAAGTTTTATGGAGACGCACTACCATTCACAGTTTGATAACGATGATTATTACGATGAACAGGTATACCGCCTGCATCACGAACTGTTTCTGCTGCTGATCTGTGAACTGGATCAGACGGCGGTCGTTCCGTTGTGTTTTGCCCCGGTTATGAGCCGGGCAGGGAAGTTTCCCGGAGCGGAAGCTGCAAAAGGTGTACTTTCAAAGAAACTGGATGTTATGAAGCAATATCTGAAAGAAGCAGAAAAAAAAGCAGAGCAGGATTATCAGAAGGTACAGGAACAGAACCGTGCTTACCGCCGCCTTCTTAAGGAGGAACGCTTTGAAGAAGCAGAAGAGCTGTTTGAAAGCCTGCGTCCTCTGGAACAGAAACAGCTTGCAAACTTCAAAAAAGAACAGGATACGTTTGTACGCATCGACTGGTACGGAAACGTACTTTATCCACATGAGATCCTTCTGAAAAATATCAGGCTTTTAGAAGATGCGATAGAAGATCTTGAAAAAGCAGAAGTATCAAAGGCACTTGGACGGCTCTATCAGGTTGACAACAATGCTTATGCGTTTATGTTTGATGAAGATGTATACAATCATTTCACGGACTATGTTTTCCATCAGCCAAGGGAACGGCTGAAATGGGGCTATGGAAGGATTATGGAGCATGAAAAGCTTTATACTCTGGTGAGAAGCCTGCTGGAAAAAGAAAAAACTGCGGGATCTGATTTTGAAAGTGAGATTCTCCGACTGAAAAAAGTATGTGAAAAACAGTATACATTACTGGAAAAATATACTGACAAGATAACAGAAGTTCTGAAAGAAACGTATCTGAACTGAGCATACAGAAAGGGAGAAAATCAGAAATTTATGGACAGCGAAAATTTATACCGCGTGCAGAGAGAGGATCTGCCAAAACTGGAAAAACTTCTGAATCTGTGCTTTGCACATGATCCACTTTATGAGACACTGATACCAAATGCGGAAATCCGAAAGAAACTGATGCCGGAATTGTTTCATTGTGATATGGATGAATTTTATGAGACATGTGAGATTTTTTCAGACAGCGAAGAGCTGAACAGCGTTCTTGTGGTATCTGATGAAACAAAATCCTGCAATATTTTCCGCTTTCTTTATACAGAAGCAAAAGCAGTATTACATACGGATGGTTTTCTGATAAAAGAAGATCCGTCTCTGCACACATTTTACAATTTTATCAAGGGCGGAGACTATCTGAACTCGAACTGGACGGATCAGCTTCATCAGAATCGCAGGCTCCACGTGATCTATCTGGCAGTTAATCCGCAGATGCAGCATCATGGGATTGCGGCAGGACTTCTGGAGGAAACCATACGCTACGCAGATCAGCACCGGATGATGATCTCGCTGGAGACACACAATCAGAATAATGTGGAGTTTTATCAGAAATCTGGATTTAAGGTATATGGTGTGCTTGAAAAAAATTTCTCCCTGAAACAGTACTGCATGATAAGAGAAGTTCGTTAGTCGTTGCATTATGTTTCTGTGTCTGGTAAAATAGAACAAGAATTCGATGGCAGGAGAAAGGAAAAAATATGAAATGGTATCCATATCTCTATGTGGGGGAAGGTGCATCAAAAAAGAAAAACAAGATCATCCGGAAACTGAAGATCGGTGCGGGAATGATCGATGTGTGGGTGATCACCGAGGCAGCAAACGGCGAGGATCAGTTTGATATCCTTTCTTCTGCGTGGCTGAAACAAAGAGCAGTGAGAAAAAAGCTGCCGATGATCTACGGCATTGCCAAAGGCTATGAGGAAGCCGTGGATCTGGTGGTCCAGATGGCGGAAGAGACGTACAGAGAGACCGGAAACGGAGATATCCTCCGTTATCTGAAAAGCAGATGCAGTGAAAGACAGGGCAGGCTTATGTGAGGTCTGGCAGGTGATTCTGGCAGGCGTTGCAGAATCATAATCAGGAAAGAAATTAACGGGTGTTTGTATATGATACATATCATACTGGCTATACTGAAAATAGTGGGGATTCTTCTGGCCGTTCTTCTGGGACTGGTCCTGCTGATCCTTCTGACCGTTTTGTTTTTGCCTCTGCGGTATCGCATATGTGCAGAAAAACACGGGGAACTGAAAAAAAGTACTGCAAACGTCAGTGTGAGCTGGCTGTTTGGCATCCTGAAGGTAAAAGCAGGCTACCGGAATGGGCAGATATCCTTTGTACCGCAGATTTTCGGAAAAAAGATCGATTTCGCTAAAAAAAATACCGGGCAGACGGAGGATTTTTCAGAAGAGGCAGAAAACAATGAAACAAAGAACTGCGAGACAGAAAAAACAGAGGATGTTTCGGAAGAGAAAAAGCCAATGCCTGTGTTAGAAGAGAAAACGAAACCGAACCCAGAACCGTCTCCGAAAACCGAAACACAGGAAAATAAGGCTTCGAAATCAGAAACACAGGATGGTGAAATGTCAGAATTGCAGGCAGAAGATGCGGCTGAACCGGAAAAGCGACATCGTTTTTTCAATATAATCGAAAAGGTACGCATGCAGATCGAAAAGATCAGAAATCGTATCCTCACCGCAAAAGAGCAGGCGAAAAAAACGATCCGTTCTATTACAAAATCAAAAGAGACACTGAAGCGATATCTTGATTTTCTGCGTTCAGATCTTTCGCGGGAAGTTTATCAGATCTTGAAGAATCATCTCTTTTATCTTCTGAGACATATTCGCCCGCATAAGATCAAAGGCTATGTACATTATGGTTTCGGAGATCCGGCACTCACCGGAGAGTTTACGGGGATTCTCTATCTGATCCTTCCGGCGAAGTGCGAGGAACTGGATCTTAAGCCTGATTTTGAAGATCAGGTCTGCGAAGGAGAAGTTTTGGCTTTGGGACATATCCGCATCTGCCATCTTGCACTGACAGGAGCGAAGATATTTTTTGATAAAAAATTAAAAATATACTGGAAACGATTCAGACGATTAAGGAGGGCTTAATATGGCATCAGAAAACAACAACTTTCAGAGTACAGTAAATTCTCTTTTCAAAGGCATGGACAGTTTTATCACGACCAAAACCGTTGTGGGAGATGCGATCACAGTGGGTGACACGATCATCCTGCCACTTGTAGATGTCACGTTTGGTGTTGCTGCGACAGCAAAAAATGAAGACAAGAAACAGAACGGCGGCGGTGGCATGGGCGGAAAAATGAGTCCGAGTGCCGTGCTTGTGATCCAGAACGGGACGACTAAACTGGTCAATGTCAAAAATCAGGACGGTCTGACCAAGATCCTGGATATGGTTCCGGATTTTGTTAATAAATTTACCGATGGAAAATTTTTCTCATCAAAAGATGACGACGAGATCATTTCAGAGGCAAAAGAAGAAAAAGAATAAAGAAAAAGATAACAAAAGGTCATGGGGATCGGACAGTTCCGTAAAATCCATGACCTTTTGTGCTACGATGCCTTTGCAGATGCATATTCTGGTAATAAAGAGATTCGGAGAAATCCAATGAAAAGGATCATAGGCTATACCGTGTTCTGGATCGCATTTGGTATGACGATCGCATTTTTTATGCCGAATGTCTTTGTGTCGGTTCTCTTTATCTTCGGGCTGCTGCTTCTTGGCTATTTTATGTTCTGCTGCTGAGAAAAAGAGCGGCTATATTTCACCGAATTTTTCCAGGATATTTTCCCGGTAAGGATCGGCAATCGCAAGTTCTGTTCCGTTATCAAGCATAATTTTTCCGTTTTTGATCCGGAAAACATAGTCGCAGTTGACCAGCTCCAGAGGATGGATGCGGACAAAATCACAGGGCTCCAGCTCTTTTTCCAGGTCGTTTATGTTATAGCGGATCCGCTTGGCAGTGCCGTCGTTTTTCAAAAGCTCAATAAAACCATCTCGGATATCCCGGATGTAGAGGATCTGTCTGAGATTTAACTTGTGCAGGGCATCCGGTGTGCGGAGAATATAAAGAAACGAGTCTTCCCGTTTATGGTATTCCAGCATGAATGCTTTCAGTGTGGAACTCAAATCTTCATGAAAATGATCTTTGCGGACGAAACTGTAAGGATGTGCTTTGAAAGAATCAAAAACATATTCTTCTCTTGCAGATACAAAGATGATGACCGGATTCTTCTGATGCCTGCGGATCTGCAGAGCAAGTGTGATGCCATCGAGCTTTGGCATTTCAATATTTAAAATGTACAGGTCAAAAAACATTCCCTCCGATACACGGCACATGACATCTTCGCCGGAAGAAAAGGAAGCAACATCTGCCTGGACATTCATGTTCATAATCTGCTTGGTGATCTCACTGGTGATAAAAGTCAGGGAAGAAACATGATTATCACAAACAGCAATATGTAAAGTATCCATAAATAAAACCTCCTTCCACGTATACTATAAGCAGACGGATAAACAGAGAAAGATACAAGTTATCCCATCTGTCCGCTGACTTATGCTATGTTGGTAACAGTGTATCTCTTCTTCTGACAAATGTCTATAAAAAATAAGAAGTTTTTTCGGTTTTGAGGACAGGACTTGTCGTATTGTGGAATTTGAAAATAAGTATTTGTAAGTTTATAGAAAGTATGCTATAATTTAAAAAGTTCGATTAAGCCGTTTCAAATGCGGTATGGGAGGTTATTATGTCAATTATACAGGCGATCATATTGGGAATTGTACAGGGCATTACGGAGTTCTTGCCGGTCAGCAGTTCCGGACATCTGGCGATCATCCAGAATATATTTCATATCCAGACAGACGGGGGATTATTTTTTGATGTTATGCTGCATCTTGGTACCCTGGTGGCGATTTTCGTGGTTTACCGCAAGGACATTCTGCGTATGATCGTTGAGACGGTCAATATGTGTGGTGATATTATTTACAATCTGAAAAGTTATATTCAGAATCAGCGTTCCTACAGTGCGCTGCGTTACCGCAAGATTGTAAAAAACAACTATCGCAAGTTTGTGGTACTGGTGCTGGTATCTACCATACCGACAGGTATCATTGGTTATATCGGAAAGGGAATGGTGGAAAAAGCGAGTGCGACACTGATCGTTCCGGGGATTTGCCTGATCCTGACTTCCATTTTGCTGGTGGTATCCGAGAAAACACCGAACGGCAAAAAGATACCAAAGGATATCAGTTACAGAAGCGGATTTTTGATCGGTGCAGCACAGGGCTGTGCCACACTTCCGGGACTTTCCCGCTCCGGTACGACGATCGCGGCGTGCCTGATGAGCGGATATGACAGACGTTTTGCAGTTCGCTATTCTTTCATTATGTCGATCCCGGCGATTCTGGGAGCGGCTGTTCTTGAGATCAAGGATCTGGGAAGTGAAGCGATCACCGGGGGCATCGTACTCAACGGACTGATCGGAGCGATCGTTGCAGGATGCGTTGGTTATGTATGCATTAAAACGATGCTTACAGTCGTGCGTAAGAAAAAATTTATGGGATTTGCGATTTACTGTTTTGCAGTAGGAGTGATTGCGATTATTGCAAACTTCCTGGTATAACAGAATCGATTTTACAAAGGAATGTTTTATATGCAAAAAGACTGTTACGGTATGGATTCTGTAACAGTTTTTTGTTATGGAGACCGCGGATCAGCTGATAAAATCTACAAAGCGTGTTTTATCTTTGCTATAGCGACGAAAAATGTGATATGACGAGGAAAACAGATAAAGGGGAGCAACAATTTATGGCAGAAAGGAAAAAAACGGTGCAAAGTACAAGAAGAAGCAATTCTGCACCAAAGAAGGGAAACAACAGCAGGAAAACGACAGCAATGCCGAAGAAAGAGACTGCGGTACCGAAAAAGGGAAAGGTCGGCAGACCAAGAAAAACGGATTATCAGAAACCGGAAAGAATCGAAAATCCAGGAAATGAAGGATTCTCTGTCTGGGAGGAAATTCTGGTCTGGCTGGTGCTTGCTCTGTCCGTTCTGATCCTGATCGGAAATTTCGGTGTCGGCGGCTTTATCGGCAATACGGTAAGCCATATCAGTCTCGGAGCATTTGGGCTGATGGCGTATCTGTTCCCATTTGCCCTTTTTCTGGGAGTGGCTTTTGCAGTTGTAAACAAGGAAAAAAGCATTATGTGGGTCAAACTGGGCGGATGTTGTCTGATGTGGCTTGCCATGTCCATTTTCTGCGAACTGATCAACGGATACGATAAGAGCAGAAATCTGATGGACTATTATAAGTACAGCATCGAGGAACATACAGGCGGCGGGATTATCGGAGGCATTTTCTGCAAAGTGTTCTGTCCGTCCGTCGGCATTGCGGGAGCTTATGTGATCGTGATCCTTCTGGCTGTGATTGCCCTGGTTCTGATCACGCAGCGTTCTCTGTTTCGTGGTATGCAAAAAAGCAGCAAAAAAGTCTACTGTTCTGCAAAGGAAGATGCCAGACGAAGAATGGAGCAGGCAAGGATACACCGTGAAGAGCAGGCACTTTGCCGGGAACAGCAGCTGATGAATGAAAGGGAAGCTCTGGAGCGGAGAAAAGAGGCGTTTGAAGAAGAAAAGAAACGACGTCTTGATCATAAAGTGACCGGTGTGACTTATCAGACGGTAGGTGAAAATCTGGTTTCGGAGAAAAGTGAAATTCCAAGAGAGATCATCGAGGCACAGCCGATCATCGAAGAGGAACCGGGCAGGAGAGAGGAAATCTATGAAGAGGAGCCGGAAGAATCCTTTGATTTTCTGAATATGCTTTCCATTGAAGGACTGGATGAAGAAGACCATTCTGATACGGAACCGTCACCGCATCCAGTGCCAGATCATGCAGAAGAATCCGGCGGTTCGGCAGAAACGGAAAAAGAGAAAAACCGGAAAAATCCAAGATCTTCCGCAAAAGAGCAGAAAGTCCAGCTGGAAAGTGTCAGCGAGGAGATTGAAGCGGCAGAAAAGGTGCAGAAACCACAGTATGCCTTCCCGCCGATGGAGATCCTCGGTCTTCCAAGACGCGGAAAAAACGGAAACAGCAGTGAGGTGCTGAAAACGACGGCCCAGAAGCTGCAGAGTACACTGCACAGTTTTGGCGTGGAGGCTCATGTCACCAATGTCAGCTGCGGACCTTCTGTCACCCGGTACGAACTGACACCTGAGCAGGGAGTCAAAGTCAGCCGTATCGTCAATCTGGCAGATGATATCAAGCTGAACCTTGCGGCAGAAGATATCCGGATCGAGGCACCGATCCCGGGGAAAGCAGCGGTCGGCATTGAAGTCCCGAATAAGGAAAGCAGCGAAGTTTATTTAAGAGAACTTTTGGAGTCATCGGAGTTTCAGGAAGCCAAATCCAAGCTGTCAATTGCAGTTGGAAAGGACTTGGCAGGAAAGATTGTGGTGGCGGATATTGCAAAAATGCCGCATCTTCTGATTGCCGGTGCAACAGGATCCGGTAAGTCTGTATGCGTCAATACGATCATCATGAGTCTGATCTACAAAGCTTCGCCGGAAGATGTCAAGCTGATCATGATCGATCCAAAAGTCGTGGAACTGAGTGTTTACAATGGGATCCCGCATCTGTTTATCCCGGTTGTCACCGATCCGAAAAAGGCAGCCGGTGCTCTGAACTGGGCAGTAGCGGAGATGACGAAACGTTACCAGCAGTTTGCTACCCAGGGCGTGCGTGATCTGAAAGGCTATAATCAGAAGATCGAATCGATCCCGGAAGAACAGCGGACGGAAGAAATGAAGAAAATGCCACAGATCGTGATCATCGTGGACGAGCTTGCCGATCTGATGATGGTTGCTCCCGGAGAAGTGGAAGATGCAGTCTGCCGTCTGGCACAGCTTGCAAGAGCAGCCGGCATCCATCTGATCCTTGCAACACAGCGGCCTTCCGTCAATGTTATCACTGGTCTGATCAAGGCAAATATGCCGTCAAGGATTGCGTTCAAGGCTTCTTCCGGTGTGGATTCCAGGACGATCCTGGATATGAACGGGGCGGAAAAACTGCTTGGAAAAGGAGATATGTTGTTCTATCCGCAGAATTACCAGAAACCGGCAAGACTTCAGGGAGCGTTTGTCAAAGACAGTGAAGTGGAACAGGTCGTAGAATTTTTAACGCAGCAGAATAACCCAGAAACATACAATGCAGAAATGCAGGTGCAGTTATCGCAGGTGACACAGGCTGCCCAGGATCTGAAAAATAGCGGAAGCGATGTAGATGAATACTTTGCAGATGCCGGAAAGTTTATCATTGAAAAAGACAAAGCATCGATCGGTATGCTCCAGCGAATGTTCAAGATCGGGTTTAACCGGGCGGCACGCATCATGGATCAGCTTTCGGATGCCGGTGTTGTCGGTCCGGAAGAAGGAACCAAACCGAGGAAAGTGCTGATGAGCATGGAACAGTTCGAAAATTATCTTGAGCAGGGGCAATAAGTATTGAAATTTTTAAGGGATTGTTTTATACTTTAATGTAGTGTTTTGTAGAACCTTGCGACTGTATACAAAAAACACAGTCAGGTGTGCTTTTATAAAACAAAAATATGGAGGTATGATATGTACAAGATTTTAAAAGCAGGAAAACTTGCAGGCAATATCTACGAGATGGTTGTAGAGGCTCCGCGTGTTGCAAAGCATTGTCTGCCGGGACAGTTTATCATCGTAAAAATGGATGAAGTCGGCGAGCGTATTCCGCTGACTATTTGTGACTATGACAGAGAAGCCGGTACAGTTACTATTGTATTCCAGCCGATCGGAGCGTCCACAGAGAAATTTACCACACTGAAGGCAGGAGATACTTTCCGTGATTTCGTAGGTCCTCTGGGACAGCCGTCTGACCTGTGCACAGAGCCGCTCGAAGAAGTAAAAAAGAAAAAGATCCTTTTTGTAGCTGGTGGTGTAGGTACCGCACCAGTATATCCACAGGTGAAATGGCTGCATGAGCACGGCATTGATGCGGATGTTATTGTCGGTGCAAAGACAAAAGACCTGGTTATCCTGGAAAAGGAACTTTCCGAAGTGGCAGGCAATCTCTATGTTACAACCGATGACGGTTCTTACGGAAGAAGCGGAATGGTAACAAAAGTGATCGAAGACCTGGTAACAAAAGAAGGAAAAGTATATGATCACTGCGTAGCGATTGGTCCGATGATCATGATGAAATTCTGCTGCCTGACAACAAAGAAACTGAACATTCCGACTATTGTCAGCATGAACCCGATCATGGTGGACGGTACCGGCATGTGCGGAGCCTGTCGTGTTATGGTAGGAGATGAAGTGAAATTTGCCTGCGTAGACGGTCCGGAATTTGACGGTCATAAGATTGATTTTGATGTGGCAATGAAGAGACAGACTCTCTACAAGACAGAAGAGGGACGTGCACTTCTGAAACTGCGTGAAGGTGACACACATCATGGCGGATGTGGAAATTGCGGAGGTGACAAATAATGGCAGATGTATTAAAGAAAGTTCCTGTAAGAGAACAGGCACCAAAAGTAAGAGCAACCAACTTTGATGAGGTTTGCCTTGGATATAATGCAGACGAAGCAATGGAAGAAGCTTCCCGCTGCATCAACTGTAAAAATGCAAAATGTATGCAGGGATGTCCGGTATCCATCAATATCCCGGCATTTGTACATGAAGTAAAAGAAGGAAACTTTGAAAAAGCATATCAGATCATTTCTGAGTCCAGTGCACTTCCAGCAATCTGCGGCCGTGTATGTCCGCAGGAGAGCCAGTGTGAAGGAAAATGTATCCGCGGTATCAAAGGCGAAGCCATTTCCATCGGAAAACTGGAGCGTTTTGTAGCTGACTGGGCAAGGCAGAACGGCATCCGTCCGGCAGCTCCGGCAGAAAAGAACGGCAAGAAAGTAGCTGTTATCGGGTCCGGTCCATCCGGTCTGACCTGTGCAGGTGATCTGGCAAAATTAGGTTATGACGTAACCATCTTTGAAGCACTGCATGAGGCAGGCGGTGTACTGGTATATGGTATTCCAGAATTCCGTCTTCCGAAACTGGATGTTGTTGCAAAAGAAGTAGAAAACGTAAAAGCACTCGGTGTTAAGATCGAGACAAACGTGATCATCGGACGTTCTATCACCATTGATGAACTGATGGATGAAGAAGGTTTTGAAGCAGTCTTCATCGGTTCCGGTGCAGGTCTGCCGATGTTCATGGGAATCCCTGGAGAAACCGCCAAAGGTGTATTTTCTGCAAACGAGTACCTGACAAGAAACAACCTGATGAAAGCATTCCGTGAAGATTACGATACACCGATCGTACATGGCAAGAAAGTAGCTGTTGTCGGCGGCGGAAACGTAGCAATGGATGCTGCAAGAACCGCACTTCGTCTCGGTGCAGAAGTACATATCGTATACAGAAGAAGTGAAGCAGAACTTCCTGCACGAGCAGAAGAAGTACATCATGCAAAAGAAGAAGGTATCATCTTTGATCTGCTGACCAACCCAACGGAAATCCTGGTAGATGAGAACGATGCAGTAGCCGGCATGAAATGTATCCGTATGGAGCTTGGCGAGCCGGATGCTTCCGGAAGAAGAAGACCGGTAGAGATCCCGGGATCTGAATTTGTCCTGGATGTAGATACCGTTATCATGTCCCTTGGAACTTCACCGAACCCGTTGATTTCTTCAACGACCATCGGTCTGGATGTCAATAAGAGAAAATGCATTATTGCGGACGAAGAAACCGGAAAGACATCAAAAGATGGTGTATACGCAGGTGGAGATGCCGTTACCGGAGCAGCTACCGTTATCCTGGCTATGGGTGCAGGTAAAGCAGCAGCAAAAGGTATCCATGAATTCCTGAGCAATAAATAAGATGTTTGTGGTGTCTTTTTAGACAGAGCATTTGCAGATGTTTTAAGATAAGTATAGAAGAGAGGTGTCACCTGTAATAACGGGTGGCATCTTTTTTACAGATAAAAGTTTTGCCCATAAAATACACGGCAGTTTTGTTGTAATTTACCAATATTTATGCTATGATAAAAAACAGGTTTAAAATCCGCAAAAGGCGGTATTTCAATGCCAGAGTATGCAGAAAGAAAAGTTTCTGCATGAAACACGAGAATGAGGAGGAAACAAGACATGGGAATGACGATGACACAGAAAATTCTTGCAGCTCATGCAGGATTACCAAGTGTAGAAGCCGGTCAGCTGATCGAGGCAGATCTGGATCTGGTCCTGGGAAATGATATTACTTCCCCGGTTGCCATTCATGAGATGGACAAGTTTAAAAAACAGGAAGTATTTGACAAGGATAAGATCGCACTGGTAATGGATCATTTTATCCCGAATAAAGATATCAAATCAGCAGAACACTGCAAATGTGTACGTGAATTTGCCTGTAAAAATGAGATCACCAATTATTTTGACGTAGGAGAGATGGGAATCGAACACGCACTGCTTCCGGAAAAAGGACTGACCGTGGCAGGAGATGTGATCATTGGTGCAGATTCTCATACCTGTACATACGGAGCACTGGGAGCATTCTCCACCGGTGTTGGAAGTACCGACATGGCAGCCGGTATGGTAACCGGAAAAGCATGGTTTAAAGTACCGTCTGCAATTAAATTTAACCTGGTCGGCAAACCGGCAAAATGGGTAAGCGGCAAAGATGTGATCCTGCACATCATCGGACTGATCGGTGTGGACGGAGCTCTTTACAAATCCATGGAATTTGTTGGTGAAGGAATCAAATACCTGAGCATGGATGACCGTTTCACGATCGCAAACATGGCGATCGAAGCCGGTGGCAAGAACGGTATCTTCCCGGTAGATGACCTGACCGTTGCATATATGAAAGAACATTCCAAACGTCCATATAAAGTCTATGAAGCAGATGAAGATGCCGTATACGAACAGGAATATACCATTGACCTCAGCACTCTGAAATCAACCGTAGCATTCCCGCATCTTCCAGAAAACACCAGGAGCATCGATGAGATCACAGAAGATGTTGTGATCGATCAGTCTGTGATCGGTTCCTGTACAAACGGACGTATCGAAGATCTGCGTTGTGCAGCAGAGATCTTAAAAGGACGCAAAGTGAAAAAAGGTGTCCGCTGTATCGTGATCCCGGCAACACAGCAGATTTATCTGCAGGCTATGAGAGAAGGACTGCTGGAAATCTTCATCGAAGCAGGAGCAGTTGTCAGCACACCGACCTGCGGACCATGCCTTGGCGGCTACATGGGTATCCTGGCAGAGGGTGAGCGTTGTATCTCCACTACCAACCGTAACTTCGTGGGCCGTATGGGACATGTAAAATCAGAAGTATATCTGGCAAACCCTGCAGTTGCAGCAGCAAGTGCAGTGACCGGAAAGATTTCCGCACCGGCAGAGCTTGGATTATAGGAGGAAGATAAGATGAAAGCACATGGTAAAGTATTTAAATATGGAAACAATGTAGATACCGATGTTATCATTCCGGCAAGATATCTGAATTCTTCCGATCCGGCAGAACTGGCAACACACTGCATGGAAGATATTGATAAAGAGTTTGTAAACAAAGTTCATAAGGGAGATATCATTGTAGCTGAGAAAAATTTCGGCTGCGGATCTTCCAGAGAACATGCACCGATCGCCATCAAGGCAGCAGGTGTAAGCTGTGTCATCGCAGAGACTTTTGCACGTATTTTCTACCGCAATGCGATCAACATCGGACTGCCGATCATCGAGTGTCCGGAAGCATCCAAAGGCATCGAGGACGGCGATGATGTAGAAGTAGATTTTGACAGCGGCATGATCTACAATCGCACAAAAGGAACCGAGTTTAAAGGACAGGCGTTCCCGGAGTTTATGCAGAAGATCATCAAAGCAGAAGGCCTTATTTCCTATATTAATGGAAAGAACTAAAGCGTTGTAGGCAAAGTGCTCAATTGATTAAATAATAGTCTGAATCATAAAAAAGATTTCGTATCTGATTTTTATCAGATATGAAATCTTTTTTGAGTATAAGGAGTAATCGTAAAGCGGACATTCACAATCCGCTTCGCTACTTGCTCATGAACGCAGTCGCTTCGCGACCTGTCAGTGTGAGCTTTCAATTCCCACTGACATAAGCATCCCCCTCACTCACCGCTTAGTGCTCTGCACACTTGAAGCGGGGGAATGCTTCTCTGCGTTCAAATCAAATATATGCGAGACTGAAATACCATTTGGCTTAATGCTTCTGGTATTTTGAAAAGAAATCGTCACCTGAGAGCAGGTGGCGATTTTTTTTTGTCGGATCAATGGTCAGTCAGGCTGATCAAGATCGAGTGCAGATCTTGCATGCGTTTGACTTTAAACATTACCATAAGAAAATATTGACAAACTGATATTAAAATGATATCATTTTAATAAACCGAAAAGATGTTTTAAAACTAAATGATGCCTGCGAATTGCTCCGTTATAAAATAACTCCCGCAATTCTATAAACATTCGGAATCCGCAGATTTACTGCGTAAATAGCTGCTTCCTCGTGTTTAGCGGGTTTCAAGTTCGAATGTCTTATCTCGCAAGCAAGAACGACATTTTGACCTTTTAACCCTGGCATCACAAAAATAATTAAAGGAGGAAAGGATTATGGATATCAAGGAAAAAGTTTTGAACAACAGGAAAAATGGCATGGCAATGATGTTGCTGTTTATCATTTTTTATGCAGCAGCTGCAGGCATCATGCTTGTCAGTGCGATTACCGAGTTGATTCCGCTTATGCTACTGGCAATCATCTGGATTTCCATCGGCTGGATCCCGTTTCTGGGACTTAAAGTTCTGAAACCGCAGGAAGCTTTGGTGCTTACTCTGTTCGGTAAGTATGTCGGCACTTTGAAAGATGCAGGATTTTACTGGGTAAATCCATTCTGCAGCAGTGTGAACCCGGCAGCAAAGACCAAACTGAACCAGAGCGGGGATGTGGATGGCGGAAACAGTGCGAAATCCGTGCTGGTTGCGGCAACAGGTGCAAATGCTTCTGCAAATGCATCGGTTCCAAACAAAAAGATTTCCCTGAAGATCATGACACTCAACAACAACCGTCAGAAGATCAATGACTGCCTCGGTAATCCGGTGGAAATTGGGATCGCTGTGATGTGGCGTGTGACCGATACGGCAAAAGCTGTTTTCCATGTCGACAACTACAAGGAATATCTTTCCCTGCAGTGTGACAGTGCCCTGCGAAATATCGTGCGTATTTATCCTTACGATGTGGCACCGAATGTCGATACGACCGGTGACGGCATTGCCGATGAAGGCAGCCTGCGTGGTTCCAGCGAAATTGTTGCAGGACGCATCCGCGATGAGATCCAGAAGAAAGTAGCAGAAGCCGGTCTGGAGATCATAGAGGCACGTATCACCTATCTTGCCTATGCACCGGAGATCGCAGCCGTTATGCTTCAGAGACAGCAGGCATCAGCGATCATTGATGCGAGAAAGATGATCGTTGACGGAGCAGTCGGTATGGTTGAGATGGCACTGGAGCGTCTGAATGAGAATCAGGTAGTCGAATTAGATGAGGAGCGAAAAGCTGCCATGGTCTCCAATCTTCTTGTCGTGCTCTGTGGAAATCACGATGCACAGCCGGTTGTAAATTCAGGAAGTCTGTACTGATATGACAGAGGGCAGACCGAAGAAACAGATCCCGCTCAGGCTCTCGGCAAAACTGTATGATCAGATCGCAGCCTGGGCAGAAGATGATTTTCGCTCCGTAAACGGGCAGATTGAATATCTGCTCACAGAATGTGTAAGGCAACGTAAAAAAAACGGCAAGTATGTATCCGAAACAATGGATGAACCGCCGGAATTAGACATCTGAGATGTAAAAAGAAAAAGTGTCGGAAGAATGAAAGGTTCTTCCGGCACTTTTGTGTCGCTTTGTATTTAAAAATGTTTTTGTAATCTTAACGTTTTTCAATCGGAACATAATCTTTAATCTCAGAAATGCCTTTGTATGCAGGACGGATAATTTTTCCGTTATTGGCAAGCTCTTCGAGGCGGTGGGCACTCCAGCCAACCACACGGGCGATCGCAAAGATCGGTGTGAAGAGCTGCGTAGGCAGATCCAGCATACTGTATACAAATCCGCTGTAGAAGTCCACGTTGGCACTGACACCTTTGTAGATCTTGCGTTCTTCGGCAATGATCTGTGGTGCAAGGCGTTCCACCATAGAATAAAGCTGGAACTCTTCTTCTCTGCCTTTTTCTTTGGAAAGTTTCTCTACGAAACCCTTGAAAATATTGGCACGCGGATCAGAAAGAGAGTAAACAGCATGTCCCATACCATAGATCAGACCGGCGTGATCGAAAGCGTCTTTGTTCAGCAGGGCACGCAGATAATCACCAACTTCTTTTTCGTTGTTACAGTCTTTGACGGTTTTCTTCATATCTTCAAACATACGGACAACTTTGATGTTGGCACCGCCGTGTTTCGGACCTTTTAAAGAGCCAAGGGAAGATGCTATAGTAGAGTAGGTGTCTGTACCAGAAGAAGATACCACATGAGTGGTGAACGTAGAGTTGTTACCACCGCCGTGTTCCATATGCAGCACCAGTGCAATGTCAAGGATGTGGGCCTCGAGATTGGTGTATTTACTGTCCGGACGGAGAATATGGAGCAGATTTTCCGCAGTGGAAAGTGATGGATCAGGCATATGGATATAAAGACTCTTTCCATCGTGATAATGGCTGTATGCCTGATAGCCATATACGGAAAGCATCGGAAACAGTGCAATCAGCTGCAAGCACTGACGCAGTACATTCGGAAGTGAGATGTCGTCTGCACGGTCATCGTAAGTATAGAGTGTCAGAACACTGCGGGCAAGCGTATTCATCATGTCTTGGCTCGGTGCTTTTAAAATAATATCTCTGACAAAGCTGGTAGGAAGAGAACGATATGCTGCCAACATATTGGAAAATTCTTTCAGGTCCTCTTTTGATGGGAGCTTTCCGAACAGAAGCAGGTAAGTAACTTCTTCAAAGCCAAAACGCTGATCTCTGATAAAACCGTTTACAAGATCTTCGATATTATATCCGCGGTAGTAAAGCTTTCCTTCGCATGGAACCTGTTTTCCGTCTACCATATCATAAGCATGGACATTGCCGATATCAGTAAGACCTGCCAGCACACCCTTACCATTGATATCACGCAGTCCGCGTTTTACATCATATTTGGTGTAAAGGGCAGGGTCAATCTTGCTGGTACTTTCTGCAAGTTTTGTCAGAGACAATATTTCAGGTGTAATTTCTGAATAAATATTCATTGGCAGTTCCTCCGTTTCATTATTTCTTTTATATGATGTTGGGGTCAAAAGATGCCATACGAATTGTTCCGTACTTCGTACTCCCACAATTCTTTCTACGCTCCGCTTCGGTCGGTGCTAAACATGTGCCACTGGCACATAGCACCCCAATATTCGCATATCGTAAAGCTTACGCTTCACTTTTATGCTCATATCGGGGCGGGTCATTAAGCCATAAAACCACTCTTGTGCAAGCACATCGTGGTTTCAGGCTTTTGACCCTGGCATCTCTATATAGTATTCGAAATGATGCCAATGAATCGCTTTGTTACCGGAAAAGTAATTCTTTTCGTCTTGGCATCACCAAAATATACTTACTATTTTACCATAAAACAGTGAATTTTGCTAATAAAAAAACAATAAACAATGGCTATGGGATGTATAAAAAAAGTATAGCAGGAAAATAAAAAAAATATGGCAAAAAAACAAAAAAAGCAGTTGACAAATCCAGAAACCTGTTGTATCATATGAAACGTGCCTGAGAGACAGGCAGAAATAAAAAATGCGCGAGTGGCTCAGTTGGTGGAGCGCGACCTTGCCAAGGTCGAGGCCGCGGGTTCGAGTCCCGTCTCGCGCTTAATACTTTGGGGTGGGTCGATTGGATATATAGTGTATTCAATCGACCTTTTTTTGCCTTGAGACGGAAATAGCTGTCTGGGGCAGGCAAAAATGTTTTACGGGGGAAATCAAAAAAGTTTGCCAGATGGCACAGGAGGTAATAAAAGTGAAACTATTGTATCAGTTTGGGATTATCATGTTTGTAACCTTTCTCGGAGAATTTCTGCACTGTCTGATTCCGTTGCCGATCCCGGCAAGTATCTACGGTTTGCTTCTGATGCTGGCGGGTCTGATGACAAAAGTGATCAAACTGGAGCAGGTCAAGATCGCAGCGGACTTTCTGATCGAGATCATGCCGCCGATGTTTATCCCGGCCGCCGTTGGTCTGATCGTGACCTGGAGTGATTTAAAGGCAATTCTGGTACCGGTTCTTGTGATCACTTGTATCACGACCGTCTTTGTTATGGTTGTGACCGGAAGAACGGCACAGGCAGTAATGCATCTGAAAGAAAACATGGCAGCACAGAAGATGGAGAAGCAGGATTAATAAGGTGATCTCAGGAGGTTAAAGACATGAAAGAGATATTGTGTAACTCGGCATATTTTGGCGTGACGGTCAGTCTGATCGGATATGGAGCTGGCATTATGCTGAAGAAAAAGTTCAAGTATGCATTTTTAAATCCGCTGCTGATCTCAATCATTTTTGTGATCGGCGTGGTGATGTTGTGCGGGGTGGATTATGAAAGTTATGAAAATTCTGCCCAATATTTAAGTTATCTTCTGACTCCGGCGACGGTATGTCTGGCGGTGCCGCTTTATCAGCAGATGACACTTTTAAAGAAAAATCTGGCAGCCGTTGCCTGCGGCATCCTCGCAGGTGTGCTGGCAAGTCTTGGAAGCGTCCTGCTTCTGGCATTTTTGTTCGGACTTGAGCATGATGTCTATGTTACGCTGCTTCCAAAGTCTATCACAACAGCAATCGGAATGGGCGTTTCCGAAGAACTGGGCGGTTTGGTGACCATCACGGTGGCTGTGATCATTGTTACCGGCGTGATCGGAAATGTGATCGGAGAGGCAGTCTGCAAGCTGTTTCGTATTTATGAGCCGATCGCAAAAGGACTGGCACTTGGCACATCCTCCCATGCGATCGGGACGGCCAAAGCACTGGAAATGGGCGAAGTGGAAGGTGCGATGAGCAGCCTGGCGATCGCGGTAGCCGGTCTTCTGACTGTGATCGGAGCCTCTGTATTTGCTGGATTTTACTGAAAATATGATGCCAGGGTCAAAGGTCTAAATCCACATGAGCTTGCTCATAGTTGGGGACTTTTGACACCCACATCAAAATATAAAATCTCTATTGAGAAATTTTGTTGAAAATGGTAGAATAAAAAAAAACATAAATGCGGAGGATTAACATGAAAAAACTGAAAGTAAAAAAAGGAAGTACCTGTATGGCTTGTCTTGCATGCGTAGAAGCATGTTCTGAGGCTTTTTATAAGGAGTTTCATCCGGACAAGTCCTGTATCCAGATCGTAGAGAAGAAGAGTGTACGCCCGATGGCCTGTCCACAGTGTGGCAAATGTGCAGAAGCCTGTCCGGAAGGTGCGATCACTCAGAATGCAAAAGGCGTTTACATGATCAACAAAAAGAAATGTACCGGTTGCGGAGCCTGTGCAAAAGCCTGTCCGTTTGGACTGATCGTCAAGACAGAGGGCAATCCGGCATCCAAATGTATCGCATGCGGTATCTGTGCAAAAGCCTGTCCGATGGATGTACTGGAAGTAGTAGAAGAGTAAAGAGCACTCAAAAATAATACATAAAAATAAAAAAAGTCATTGCTGAACATGTGAAATGTCTGCGATGGCTTTTTTTATTGTGCCGCTGTCTCTAATTCAAAAATGCCTCTGACATTCTTCTGTATACATCTGATGTATCATAAAAAACAGACCTTGTCGATTGTGACCGACAAGATCTGTTTTTGACTGATAGATATTTTGTTATCTTTAGATTAAACAATACCCTGAGCGTTCATAGCATCTACAACTTTTTCGAAGCCTGCGATGTTTGCACCGGCTACATAGTTGCCTTTCATGCCGTAACGTTCAGCAGCATCAACCATGTTGTGGCAGATATTAACCATGATACCCTGCAGTTTTGCGTCTACTTCTTCAAATGTCCAGCTCAGACGTTCGCTGTTCTGGGTCATTTCCAGAGCAGATGTAGCAACACCGCCGGCGTTTGCAGCTTTACCAGGAGCAAAGATCACGCCGTTTTTCTGCAGATATTCTGTTGCATCCATAGTAGTAGGCATATTAGCACCTTCGCATACAGCCAGGCATCCGTTTGCTGCCAGCTGTTTTGCATCGTCGATCAGCAGTTCATTCTGAGTTGCACATGGAAGAGCAACATCACATTTTACGCTCCATACGCCGCGTCCTTCATGGTATTCAGCGTTTGGTCTGTAGTTTTTGTATTCGGTCAGTCTTGCACGTTTTACTTCTTTGATCTCTTTAAGTGCTGCTACATCGATTCCGTCCGGATCGTATACCCAGCCGGTAGAATCACTTGCAGTAACCACTTTTGCACCCAGCTGCTGAGCTTTTTCGATCGCATAGATAGCAACGTTGCCGGCACCGGATACACAAACAGTCTTGCCAGCCAGTTCGATACCGTTCAGTTTCAGCAGTTCCTGTGTCAGGTAGAGCAGACCATAACCGGTAGCTTCTGTTCTTGCAAGGGATCCACCGTAGCTTAAGCCTTTACCTGTCAGAACACCTTCATACAGGCCACGGATTCTCTTGTACTGACCGAACATATAGCCGATCTCTCTTGCACCTGTTCCGATATCACCTGCCGGTACATCTGTATCAGCACCGATGTATTTGCACAGCTCTGTCATAAAGCTCTGGCAGAATGCCATAACTTCGCGGTCTGATTTGCCCTTAGGATCGAAGTCAGAACCACCTTTGCCGCCACCGATCGGCAGACCAGTCAGAGAGTTTTTGAAAACCTGTTCAAAACCAAGGAATTTGATGATACCAATGTTTACAGACGGATGCAGACGGATACCGCCCTTGTAAGGTCCGATCGCACTGTTGAACTGTACACGGTAACCGGTATTTACCTGAACCTGACCTTTATCGTCAACCCATGGTACACGGAATTTGAACTGTCTTTCCGGATTTACCATTCTTTCCAGAAGAGCATCCTTTCTGTATTTTTCTTCATTTGCCTCGATAACGACTCTCAGAGACTCCAGAACCTCTTTTACTGCCTGATGAAATTCAGGTTCAGATGGATTCTGCTCTACAACTTTGGCAATAACCTCATCTACGTATGACATGATTGTGTCCTCCTTATCTTCATACATTGATTTCTGTAACCATTCAGAGCTATGCAAAAAACAGTTACGTTTTTTTCATTGCAGATTATAGCAAATCAGCGTGGCAAAGTAAAGAAAAAAATAGTGCTTTTTAGCAAAAAAAATACGGAATTTTTGTAAAAATGTTGGAAGTACGTAGTTTTTGCTGGAAAAGCATCAAAAGGGAAAAGCAAAATTTCCATATAAAGCGCAAGAAAACGAAAAGAATGACCATTTACAAAAAGAAGCAGATTCGCTATACTGAGAGGAAAAGACTGGATGAAAACCGGCCTGAATACAAAGGAGGATCTGCCAATGGAAAAGCAAGCGGGACTTACCGGGCAGGAGGTGGAGGAGCGTATCCGAAGCGGTCAAGTAAACAGGATGGAAAATCATATGGTGAAAACCAATAAGGAGATCGTAAAAGCACATTTGCTTACTTATTTCAATTTTCTGAACCTTTTTCTGGCCATTCTGGTTCTGATCACCGGACAGTTCAAGAACATGACTTTTATGGGAGTCGTGATCGTCAATGCGGTAATCGGGATCGTGCAGGAACTGAAAGTTAAAAAAGTAGTAGACAAGCTGACGGTTCTGACGGCTTCAAAAGCTCATGTGGTAAGAGAAGGTGAAAAATATGAGATAGATATAGAAGAAGTGGTGAAAGATGACATTCTGATTGTGACAAACGGCGATCAGATCTGTGCAGACTGTACGGTTCTTGAATGTGACGGTTTGGAGGTTAATGAATCTATGCTGACCGGAGAATCAAAACCTGTAAAGAAAAAAGCAGGAGATGAGCTGATGTCCGGCAGTTTTGTAGTTGCGGGCGGCGGTGTCGGCCGTGTGGTTCATGTCGGTGATGAGAATTATGCCGCAGAGCTGACAAGGAAAGCCAAGACGAAAAAACGTGCCACTTCGGAAATGCAGAATACGATCAAGCGGATCATAGCGGTGATCAGTATTCTGATCATTCCGATCGGCATTCTGCTGTTCCGTTCTCAGATCAGTGCTCAGGGGATGACCAGGAACGAAGCTATCGTGGCAACCGTTGCCGGAATCATCGGTATGATTCCGGAGGGACTGGTGCTGCTGACCAGCATCTCGTTTATCCTGGGCGTCGGAAGACTTGCAAAAAAGCGGGCACTCGTGCAGGAGATGGAAGCAATCGAAGCACTGGCACGCATCAACGTGCTCTGCCTTGACAAAACCGGAACGATCACGACCGGGGAACTGGAAGTTACAGAGGTGCTTGGCCTTGGAGAGGTGAAAAAAGAAGAAGTAAGCGAGATCATGAATGAGCTTACGTTTGCTTTTGAAGACAGCAACAACACGCAGGAAGCATTAAAACGTTATTTTCACCGTATGGACCGTTTTACGGTCGTTCAGAAAATTCCGTTTTCTTCCGAACGAAAGTACCGTGCGATCGAGTTCGAAGAAAAGGGCTGTTATGTCCTTGGTGCACCGGAGTTTTTATTGCAGGATGACGAAGAAGGGGCGGAAATCCTTCGAAAAGTCAATCAGTATTCAGAGGAGGGCTATCGTGTCCTGTTGCTTGGAAAATGCGGTTCTGTTCAGGCGGAAGATGGAAGTGTCAGTGAGGTGTCACCGATGGGACTGATCGTGATCCTGGACTGCATCCGGAAAGAAGCACCGGACGTCTTTCAGTACTTCCGTGGGCAGAAGGTAGAGATCAAGGTGATCTCCGGTGACAATCCGGTGACGGTATCGAAGATTGCCGGAAAAGCAGGACTTCTGGGGGCAGAAAAATACGTGGATGCCTCCGCACTCGGAGATGATCCGCAAAGTTACCGGGAAGCCGTGCAGAAATATAATGTCTTTGGACGCGTGAAGCCGGAACAGAAGCAGAAGCTTGTCCATGCTTATCAGTCGGAAAAGAAAGTGGTCGGTATGGTTGGTGATGGTGTCAACGACGTGCTTGCACTGAAGGATGCAGAGTGCGGTATTGCGATGGCAGCCGGAAGTGATGCGGCAAAACAGTCGGCACATATTGTCCTGCTGGATTCGGATTTTGCCTGCCTTCGGAATATTGTAAGCGAAGGAAGGACGATCATTGCCAACATCGAGCGGGTCAGCGCACTGTATCTGACCAAGACACTGTATTCCATCCTGCTGTGTGTCATTTTTATTCTTCTCGGACGGGCGTATCCGTTTATCCCGGTGCAGCTGTCTCTGATCAGTGCAGCCTGCATCGGTTTCCCGAGTTTTGTGCTGACACTGGAGCATACCGAAGAGGTGACAAGTACTGGATTTTTGCGTCATGTGATGCAGACGGCACTTCCGGCGGCGATTACTATGGTTGTCACCCTGCTTGTGGTTCAGGTTTTGTCACCGTTCTGGAAAGAAACAGAAGTGTTTACCTATACCTTTGATCTCCTGGTCGGAGGAGCAGTCGGGATCATGGTCGTATTTCGTGTGTGCAGGCCGTTGAACTGGCTGAGAGGCATTCTCTGTGTCTGCGTGATCGCAGTTTTTTCGGTGGGTGTGCTACTGTTCCCGGGATTTCTTGGAATCCACAGCATCTTCTGCTGGCAGATGGTACTGGCGATCCCGCTTGTGTGCATGGCCATTCTTCTGTATCATGAACTGATACGTCTGATCCTGTGCTGTTACCGGATCCGAGATCGCATATACGAAAAACTGGAGATTTTATTTCCGAAGAGAAAAAAGAAAAGAAGCCGGTAAGGAAAGGAATTATAAATGAAAAAGAAAATAGCAGTGATAGGCGGAGGGGCGGCAGGCATGTTTGCAGCACTGAATGCGGCAGAACGCGGGTGCGAAGTCCATCTGTTTGAAAAAAATGAAAAACTGGGCAAAAAGATCTATATTACAGGAAAAGGCAGATGTAATCTGACCAATGCCTGTGATACGGAAGAACTGTTTCAGGCAGTTGTCAGCAATCCGAAATTCCTGTACAGTGCTTTCTATGGCTACACGAATCATGATGTGATCGATTTTTTTGAAAAAGCCGGTACAAAGACCAAAATTGAACGTGGGGACCGTGTTTTTCCGGTATCAGATCATTCTGCGGATGTTATTGATGCACTTCGCAGGAAAATGCGGGAATATAAAGTGCAGGTGCATTTAAATACCGAAGTTTCCAAGGTGGAAGCCAAAGATGGAAAAGTAACCGGTGTTTTGTCAGATGGAGAAAAGAAACTTTTTCCGGCAGATGCCGTACTTGTGGCAACCGGAGGGATTTCTTATAAAACGACAGGTTCTACCGGAGACGGTTACCGTTTCGCAGAAGAACTCGGACATAAAGTGACGGAATTATATCCATCGCTGGTTCCGTTTAATACAAAAGAAGCGTGGGCGAAAAGCCTTCAGGGTCTTTCACTGAAAAATGTGGATGTCAAAGTGATGGACGGTAAAAAGAAACTCTATGATGGTTTTGGCGAGATGATGTTCACCCACTTTGGCGTGACTGGTCCTCTGATCTTAAGTGCCAGCAGTTACACTGCGAAAACGGCACGAAAAAAAGAACTTTCTATGTTTATCGACCTGAAGCCGGCATTGTCAAAAGAACAACTGGATCACCGAATCCTGCGTGATTTTGAGGAAGCAAAAAACAGACAGTTTAAAAACGCACTGGGCGGACTTTTCCCGGCAAAACTGACTCCGGTCATGATCGAGTTGTCCGGCATCAATCCGGAGAAAAAGGTAAATGAGGTATCAAGAGAAGAACGCCTCGGATTTGTGGAGCTGATCAAAAATTTGCCATTGACCGTAACAGGGCTTCGCGATTATAATGAAGCTATTATCACAAAAGGTGGTGTCAGTGTAAAAGAAGTCAATCCGTCCACGATGGAGTCCAAACTGGTGCAGGGACTGTATTTTGCAGGTGAGGTACTGGATCTGGATGCTGTGACCGGAGGATTCAATCTGCAGATCGCCTGGTCCACTGCCTATGCGGCAGCACTGGCGATGAGCGAAGCATAGATACCATGCAGGAGGAAAATATGAGTTTTAATATTGCAATTGACGGACCGGCAGGAGCCGGAAAAAGCACGATCGCAAAACGTGTGTCAAAAGAGCTTGGATTTATTTATGTCGATACCGGGGCAATGTATCGTGCGATCGCAGTTTATATGATGCAGAATCAGATCGATATCCACGACGATGCGGCAGTGCAGAAAGCCTGCAGCAAGATTTCCATATCGATCGCCTACAGTGATGACGGCGAACAGCAGGTGATCTTAAACGGGGAGAACGTGACCGGACTGATCCGCACAGAAGAAGTGAGCAAGATGGCATCTGTGACTTCCGCAAACCCGGCCGTGCGAGCCACACTGCTTGACCTACAAAGAGATCTGGCGGCAAAAGAAGATGTCCTGATGGACGGAAGAGACATCGGCACCAATATCCTGCCACATGCACAGCTGAAAATTTATCTGACTGCAAGCGTGGAAACGCGTGCAAAGAGACGTTTCCTGGAACAGCAGGAAAAGGGAGATACGCACACACTGGAAGAGATCGAAGAGGAGATCCGGGACCGTGATCAGCGTGACATGTCAAGAGAGATCGCACCACTTCGCCAGGCAGAGGATGCCATTCTGGTAGATTCTTCGGATCTGTCGATCGATGAGGTGGTTGAGCGTATTAAAGAATGTTACAGGGAAGTGAAGCAATGAAAGTGATAAAAGCACAGACTGCGGGTTTTTGTTTTGGCGTAAAACGTGCCGTTGACCAGGTCTATGATCTGGCAGCAAAAGAAAAAGAGCCGGTTTACACTTACGGGCCGATCATCCACAACGAAGAGGTAGTGCGGGATCTGGAAGAAAAAGGCGTACAGGTGCTGAATGGAAAAGAAGATCTGCTTTCGGTAAAAAAGGGTACCGTTGTGATCCGTTCCCATGGCGTTGCGGAAGAAGTTTATGATCTGATCTGCGAAAACGGACTGAATCTTGCCGATGCGACCTGTCCATTTGTAAAGAAAATACATCGCATTGTCAGGCGGGAAGGCGAAAACGGAAGAGAGATCGTGATCATCGGAAATGCCAATCATCCGGAGGTAGAAGGCATCCGAGGATGGTGTGTTTCTAAAGTGACGGTGATCGGAACAGAAGAAGAAGCAGAAGAATTTGAACCAAATTCAGACACAGGAGTCTGTGTTGTGTCTCAGACGACATTTAATTACAAGAAATTTAATAAATTAGTTGAAATTCTTTCAAAAAAGCGTTATGATATACTTGTTTTAAATACGATTTGCAATGCGACCGAAGAGCGTCAGCAGGAGGCGAGAAAAATTGCCGCCGATGTGGATGCCATGATCGTAATTGGAGGCAGACACAGTTCCAATACGCAGAAACTATTTGAAATATGTAAAGAAGAATGCAAGAATACTTACTATATACAGACACTTGAAGATTTGGATGTACATTCGATGCAGTCCATGAGTTGCGTAGGTATTACAGCAGGGGCATCAACCCCAAATAATATTATTGAGGAGGTTCACAAGGAATGTCAGAAATGAGCTTTGAACAAATGCTGGAGGAATCATTAAAAACAATTCATAATGGAGAGGTAGTCGAAGGTACGGTCATCGATGTCAAAGAAGACGAGATCATCTTAAATATTGGATACAAAGCTGACGGTATCATCACAAAAAGTGAATATACCAACGATTCAAGCGTAAATCTCCAGGATGTTGTTCATGTTAACGACAAAATGGAAGCAAAAGTCCTGAAAGTAAACGATGGTGAAGGACAGGTTCTGCTGACTTACAAACGTCTGGCAGCAGAAAAAGGAAACAAGAGACTGGAAGAAGCTTTTGAAAATCACGAAGTACTGAAAGCACCAGTTGCACAGGTACTCGATGGTGGTCTGAGCGTTGTGATCGACGAAGCAAGAGTATTTATCCCGGCAAGCCTGGTATCTGATACTTACGAAAGAAATCTTGGCAAATATGCAGGTCAGGAAATCGAGTTTGTGATCAGCGAGTTCAATCCACGCAGAAGAAGAATCATCGGCGACCGTAAACAGCTGTTGGTTGCAAAGAAAGCAGAAATGCAGAAAGAACTCTTTGCAAGAATCCACGTTGGTGATGTAGTAGAAGGCGTTATCAAAAACGTTACAGACTTCGGTGCATTCATCGACCTGGGCGGAGCAGACGGTCTGCTGCACATCTCAGAGATGTCCTGGGGACGTGTTGAAAATCCAAAGAAAGTATTCAAAGTTGGCGAAAAACTTTCTGTTCTGATCAAAGACATCAGCGGCGATAAGATTGCACTGAGCCTGAAATTCCCGGATCAGAACCCATGGCTGACAGCTGGCGAGAAATACGCAGCAGGCAACGTGGTAGAAGGTAAAGTTGCAAGAATGACTGATTTTGGTGCATTTGTTGAACTGGAGCCGGGTGTAGACGCACTGCTTCATGTATCACAGATTTCCCAGGAGCATGTTGATAAACCATCTGACGTACTGAGCGTAGGACAGGTTATCACAGCAAAAGTAGTAGATTTCAACGGCGAAGACAAAAAAATCAGCCTGAGCATGAAAGCACTGCAGAAAGAAGAAGCTGCTGCCGACACAACAGAGGCAGAAGAAGAGTAATATTGCACATCTCAAAAAGGGAGTGCTGAGTGTCCTGTAAGGTTCAGACAAAAGAGAACCTGCAGGGCAGGAAAGCCTGATTTCAAATGGAAATCAGGCTTTTTATGTATAAACATAATAAAGAGGGCGAATTCATAAACTGTTGCGTACATTCAAACCAGAAAGAATCCGAATGATAGCTTTCCTGGAAAACAGGTTTGAACAGTGCTTTTTCCTGAGGAAGAAAAAGTCCCCGGTGACGCTGGTAACAGGTTGTGGCTTTTGCAGGGATGCGTTCACGTGGATCGAGATAAGAGGCAACGTGCTTATGAATGGCACAGTCCTGCAAAGGAATATAATAATAATTTTTATAGTCAGATATGAAATACTTTAATTCGCCCTCGAAAGCATAGATCATTAGTTTGGCAGTGTCTTCCTGGAGCGTAAGATAGCACGAGGAAAGCCGGTTGGAGATCTGCTTTGGAACAGGATATTTCAGATCCAGCTCTGCAATCAGAAGCGGCTGTCCGTTCACAGAATCTTCCCAGAAAAGATTCCGGAGCGTATAATCCTGGTCTTTCAAAAACAGCGGATAGGCAAGAAGCGGCAGCAGTTTTGTCATACCTTTCAGATCGTCCAGATTATGCAGAAGCAGAAGCGAAAGAGCATCCGCATTTTTTAATTGGCAGTAGCTCTGATAGATTTTGATCAGTTCACCGCCGTTGTAGCGGTCTTCCCGCTCAATGCCAAGAAAAGATTCCAGACTTTTCTGGTTGATGTGCGTCAGTTTCAGATATTTTTTGTATGGCCGGGTCAGGCGGTAAAGGTCAATGCTCTGCATGGATGATAAGGTATCTGACAATGTATATTTTTCTGCTTTGAAAAGAAGATAAGGGATATCAAAACCGTCACCGTTGAAATGAACGACAGCACGAAATGACCGGCAGAACGCAAGAAATGCGTTTAAAATTTCACATTCTTCCGATGGGGTTTCGGCAAACCACTGAAGGAAAGTCCAGTGCTCATCCAGAAAGCAGACCGCACCGATCAGATACAGAGAAGTGTTTCGCGGGGAAAATCCGGTTGTTTCAATGTCAAAGAAGAGAAATTCTTCTCTGGAAAAAGGAAAAGAGTCCAGATAGCGAAGATCTGGTTCAAAGTCGGAAAAAGATTGTTGTTTATATAGCATGAAAAAATTCCTTTCTTAAACTTATGTGTTCAAGAATGCCTCCGGCATTTTTGAAGTTGATTTTGAATTCTGGCATCATTATAAAAGTGTTTCAATAAAAATGCAATACAGAGATATTTAGCGATTAAAAAGACAGAAAATTCAATGTAAAATAAAAGAAAAACAGAAATCAAAAATAAAAGGAGAAAATTATGTGGGATATTCAAATTCTTGGAGTAGATTTGTATCATGTTCTTTTCTGGCTGATCTTATACAGCTTTATGGGATGGATATGGGAAAGCTGCTATGTATCGATAAAGGAAAAGAAGCTGGTAAACCGTGGATTTGTAACAGGTCCGGTGTGTACGATCTATGGAGTGGGAGCCATGAGCGTTTATCTGGTTCTGAGGCCATTGCAGGATCATGGTTTATGGCTGTTTCTTGGCGGCATCGTTCTGGCAACCATCCTGGAGTATGTTACTTCGTGGGTAATGGAAAAGCTCTTCCACACAAGCTGGTGGGATTACAGCGAACGGCCGTTCAACCTGCATGGCAGGATCTGTCTGGGATGCTCGATCGCATGGGGGTTTTTCACACTGCTGATGTTTGAGATCCTTCAGCCGTTTGCACAGTGGGTGATCGATCTGTTTGATGTAGCGACCGGACATGCGTTTATTATCTTGTGCGGGATTCTGTACTGCGTGGACTTTATCGTATCGACACTTGCAGCACTGCAGCTCGGCGAAAAACTGGAAGGCCTGCAGACTGCCATGGAAGAGTTTACCGAATATCTTCAGACGACCAAAGTCTACAGTTCGACGGAAGAGGCAAGAGAACTGTTTGGAAACTATAAAAAGCATCTGCCGACGAAAAAAGAATTTCAGGAAAAGCTGGGAGAGTATCAAAGGCACATTGCAGGCAAGATTGAAGAAAAGGGTCTTTCTGAATATGCAGAAGGCATTCGCTCTCGTTCAAAGGGATTTCGGGAACAGTATCAGGAGAGAGTCTCCAGGATCACCGGCGTAAACAAACGTTTTATGAAAGCTTATCCTACGATTCATAAAGTATCCAGAAAGAAAAAGGGGAATCAGAAAGAAACAAAATAAGCAAACAGAGAAAAAGAAAGCAGCAGTTATTGTTTTTTGATGGCTGTAAATATAAAAAAAGGAGGAGAAGTGTATGCTGCGTTTTACATTTCGGGGTGGCATTCATCCAGATGACGGAAAGGCGATGTCCAAAGATAAGCCGATTCGGGAGGTTTTGCCCAAAGGAGAGCTCGTCTATCCGCTTTCTCAGCATATCGGAGCACCAGCCAAAGCCATTGTAGTAAAAGGCGATCATGTACTGGCAGGGCAGAAAATCGCAGAAGCAGGGGGGTTTGTATCTGCAAACATTTTTGCATCCGTATCAGGAACGGTCAAAGCGATCGAAGCAAGGCTGGGGGTAGCCGGAGGCATGCAGGAATCCATTGTCATTGAAAACGATGGCCTGTATGAAGAGGTAGAGTTTTCACCAGAGCGGAAACTGGCGGATATTTCCGGAAAAGAGATCATTGAGATCATCAAGGAGGCGGGTATTGTCGGTATGGGCGGAGCCGGATTCCCGACACACGTCAAATACATGCCGAAAGATCCATCTGCGATCGATTACATCATTGTCAACTGTGCGGAGTGTGAGCCTTATCTGACATCAGATTACCGCAGGATGATGGAGGAACCGGAAAAAATCGTGGGCGGTCTTCAGGCGGCAATGAAGATTTTTGACGGAAGGGCAAAAGGCGTACTGGCAGTTGAAGACAATAAAAAAGATGCGGCAGCAAAACTGCGGGAAGCAGCAAAGGGGATACCGGATATTGAAGTTGTAGAATTAAAAACCAAGTATCCGCAGGGAGCAGAGCGACAGCTTATTTTTGCAGTCACAGGAAGAAAGATCAATTCTTCCATGCTTCCGGCAGATGCAGGATGTGTAGTCAACAACTGTGACACGATCCATGCAATCTATGAGGCGGTACATTTTGGCAGACCGGTCATGAAAAAAGTGATGACGATCACCGGAAATGCGATCAAAGAACCGCAGAACCTGCGTGTCCGCACCGGTACGAACTTCCGGGAACTGATCGAAGAGGCGGGAGGTTTTACTTCCGAACCGGAGAAAATCATCGCCGGAGGTCCGATGATGGGAATCCCACTGATTTCTCTGGATGTTCCGGTTGTCAAGACATCTTCTGCGATCCTGTGCATGACAAAAGACGAGGTCGCAGCCTGCGAAGAGACAGCGTGTATCAACTGCGGACGTTGTGTATCCGTCTGTCCGGGCCGGATCATTCCGGCAAGACTGGCGGATTATGCAAAAAGACATGATAAAGAAGCGTTTGAAAAAGCAAATGGAATGGAGTGCTGTGAATGTGGATGCTGCAGCTATAGCTGTCCGGCAAAACGACCGCTGACACAATACATCAAATCCATGCGTAAGATCGTGCTTGCGGATCGGAAAAAAGCTGCACAGAGGGGGAATGGAAAATGACTGAAATGTGGAACATATCATCAAATCCGCACATCCGGGATAAGAGAAAAAGCAGCGACCTGATGAGCCTTGTGCTGATCGCACTGCTTCCGGCAACCATATTTGGTGTCATAAATTTTGGAATCGATGCGTTAAAAGTAATCGTGCTGTCTGTGACAGGCAGCGTGCTCACAGAGTATGTTTACGAAAAACTGATGCATAAAAAAGTGACAGTCGATGATCGCAGTGCAGAAGTGACAGGGCTTCTGCTGGCACTGAACCTTCCGGCGTCTGCACCATGGTATCTTCCGGTACTCGGTTCTGTTTTTGCCATTCTGTTTGTAAAACAGCTTTTTGGAGGACTGGGACAGAACTTTATGAATCCGGCTCTCGCAGCAAGATGTTTTCTCCTGATTTCATTTGCTGGAAAAATGACGGACTTTACATACGATGCAGTATCCGGGGCAACGCCGCTTGCAGCCATGAAAGCCGGCGAGAGCGTGAATGTTTTAAACCTGTTTCTCGGAAAAACAGCCGGAACGATCGGTGAGACTTCCACACTGGCGATCCTGATCGGTGCGGTGATCCTTCTGGTATTTAAAGTGATCGATCTGAGGATACCATTGTCCTGCCTGCTTTCTTTCTCTGTTTTTGCCATTTTATTTGGTGGACATGGATTTGATCTGCATTTTCTGGCAGCACAGCTGTGTGCGGGCGGACTGATGCTTGGTACATTTTTTATGGCAACGGATTATGTAACCTCACCGATCACCAAAAACGGTCAGATCGTGTATGGATGCATCATCGGTATTCTAACCGGGGTTTTTCGTTTCCTCGGAAGTGCATCGGAGGGCGTATCTTATGCGATCATCCTTTCAAACCTTCTGGTGCCTTTGATTGAAAAAGTAACACCTCCGACAGCATTTGGGAAAGGAGGAAAAAAGCATGAATAAGATTATAAAAGAAGCACTGGTACTGATGGCGATCACACTGGTTTCCGGTTTACTGCTCGGAGCTGTCTACAGCATTACAAAACAGCCGATCGCACAGGCAGAGGAAAAAGCACAGAAAGAAGCTTATCTTGCTGTATTTCCGGATGCACAGGATCTGACGGAGCCGGATAACAAAGAAGAACTGCTCACAGAGGCAGCCGATGTCCTGGATCAGGCCGGATTTGGCACAGCTGACACTCTGGAAGATTTTTATCTGGCAGAAAAGGACGGAGCAGTGACAGGTGTGGTTATGAACATTACTTCGCATGAAGGATACGGCGGTGACATCAATTTCTCCATGGGTGTCAGTATGGACAAAACGGTGACAGGCGTGGAGATGCTTTCCTTAAGTGAGACAGCCGGACTTGGCATGCGTGCAAAAGACGAAGAATTCAAAGGACAGTTCGCAGGAAAAATCGTAGATCAGTTCGTGGTTACAAAAAACGGTGCTTCCGCGGAAAACGAGATTGATGCGATCAGCGGAGCAACCTTTACTTCCAAAGCGGTGACAAACGGTGTCAATGCGGGACTTCGCTTTTATGAAAGCCTTAAGGAAGGAGGTATCTTACAATGAGCAAAGCAGGAGAACGTTTATATAACGGTATCATCAAAGAAAACCCGACCTTTGTGTTGATGCTTGGTATGTGTCCGACGCTGGCAGTAACCACCTCAGCGATGAACGGACTTGGCATGGGACTTACGACAACGGTGATCCTTGCCATGTCAAACCTGATGATCTCAGCACTTCGTAAAGTCATTCCGAACGGCGTGCGTATGCCGGCCTTTATCGTGGTTGTGGCATCTTTCGTAACGATCGTACAGTTTTTGCTTCAGGCGTATGTACCGTCTCTGTATCAGAGTCTTGGTATTTATATCCCTCTGATCGTAGTAAACTGTATCATCCTTGGAAGAGCGGAAGCCTATGCTTCTTTCAATCCGGTCATCCCGTCTTTCTTTGACGGCGTCGGTATGGGACTTGGATTTACCATCGGTCTTGCCAGTATCGGTATCGTGCGTGAGCTGATCGGAGCCGGAACCATTTTCGGTGTGCAGGTGATGCCTTCTTTCTATCAGCCGATCACGATCTTTATCCTTGCACCGGGAGCTTTTCTGGTCCTGTCCCTTCTGACAGCAGCCCAGAACCGCGTGAAACGTAAAATGCAGGAAAAAGGTAAAGAGACAAAGATCGGCAGCGGCTGCACAGGAGAATGTGCCTCCTGTGCAAGTTCCTGTAAAGGAGGGGAGACGTTATGAGAGAATTACTTATGATCGCAGTTGGCACTGCGTTTATCAACAATGTTGTTTTGAGCCAGTTTTTGGGACTGTGTGCATTCCTTGGTGTATCCAAGAAAATGGATACCGCAGCAGGCATGGGCGGAGCCGTTATCTTTGTTATCACGATCTCATCCTTTGTCACGGCTCTGATCTATAAATTTCTGCTCCTTCCGCTGAATGTGACTTACCTTCAGACAATCGTGTTTATTCTGGTCATTGCTGCACTGGTACAGTTTGTGGAAATGTTTCTGAAAAAGAGCAGCCCGTCTCTGTACAATGCACTTGGCGTTTATCTGCCGCTGATCACGACAAACTGTGCCGTACTTGGTGTGGCACTGATCAATGTACAGAAAAGCTACGGCATCGTAGAGAGCGTGGTAAATGGCCTGGCAACGGCGGTCGGATTTACGATCGCGATCGTGCTGATGGCCGGTATCCGTGAAAAAACAGAATACAATGATGTACCGGAATCTTTTAAAGGATCACCGATCGTTCTTCTTACAGCCTGTCTGATGGCGATCGCATTCTTTGGATTTTCCAGTCTGAAATAGGAAGGAGGAGTGGCGGATGAGCATGGAGATCATACTTGCGGCTGTGATCGTAGGAGGTACCGGACTGCTTCTGGGACTTTTCCTTGGATTGGCAGGGAAAAAATTTGCAGTAGAAATTGATGAAAAAGAACAGCAGGTAAGAGAACAGCTTCCGGGAAATAACTGCGGCGGCTGCGGATATGCAGGATGTGATGCGATGGCAAAGGCGATTGCAAACGGAGAGGCTCCGGTAAATGGCTGCCCGGTAGGGGGAGATGCCGTGGCAGCAAAGATTGCCAGGATCATGGGGCAGGAAGCAGGCGAGAGCATCCGCAGAGTTGCCTTTGTAAAATGTGGCGGAACCTGTGACAAAGCAAAAGAATCCTGTCATTATTATGGAGTTCACGACTGTGAGATGATGGATTTTATTCCGGGAGGCGGACCGAAAACCTGTCATTATGGATGTATCGGAGACGGAACCTGCGAAAAGGTCTGTTCATTTGATGCGATTCATGTTATAAATGGAGTAGCAGTGGTAGACAAGGAGAAATGCAGAGCGTGTGGAGCATGCGTGGAGCATTGTCCGCGTCATCTGATCGAGCTTGTGCCATATGAAAGCCGTTATCTGGTACGCTGTGCTTCAAAAGATAAAGGAAAGCTGGTTATGCAGGCATGTGAGGCAGGGTGCATCGGATGTAAGAAATGCCAGAGAGAATGTCCTTCCGGTGCCGTTACAGTGGAGAACAATATTGCACATATCGATACTTCAAAATGTACCAACTGCGGAACCTGTGCATCGCTCTGTCCGAGAAAGGTGTTTACCGGACCGGTTGCCAGGAAAGAGTCCTGAAGACATAAGAAGTAAAGAAAGGGGAAATCAGGAATGAAGAAAAAGGGGTTTGCTGTGCTCGCAGTGCTGATGCTGAGTATGTTGCTTTCCGTAACCGCTTTTGCAAAAGGAAAGTGGAAGGTTGAGGAAGGTAACCGTTACTATTATAATGAGGATGGTACAAAGCAGAAAGGCTGGCTCACACTCAAAAAAGGAACTTATTATTTTCTGCCAAAGACAGGGATCATGGCAACCGGTGTGCGGCAGATCGCAGGAAAGACCTATGTATTTTCAAAAAAAGGGATTCTGCTGAAGGCATATGAAAGAGCCGGATTCAGGACAACCGCATCCGGAAAACTCTGCTATTCTTACGGTGACGGTACCGGCCGCCTGAAACGTCAGTGGTTTACCATCAATGGAAAGACGTACTACTTTAATAAAAAAGGGCATGCCCTGACGGGATGGCAGAAGATTGACGGAAAGATTTATTATTTCAATAAAAGATATGTTTTGCAGAAAGAAAAATGGGTGAAATACAACGGTAAAAAGATGTATCTTGGATCCGACGGAACGTTTGTGAAAGATACTTGGATCGATGACAAGTATCTTGGGCCGGACGGCGTTTATATCAAAGGCTATCGTGATGACAGACGGACAAACAAAAGTAAAACCGGATGGGTTGGATACGGTCAGCAGTGGAGATATTACCGGAAGAACAAACTGGTGACCGGATGGATCACCATTGGTGAGAAGAGGTATTTCTTTGGCTCGGACGGCTATATGCGTGCCGGATGGCTGAAAGATCAGGGGCATACGTATTATATGGATACCAGAAGTGCCACTTATGGACAGATGATGACCGGCTGGTGCAAGATCAAAAACAAGTATTATTATTTCTTCCGCACACCGGCAGAGCATAATGGAACCGTCTATCCGCAGGGTAGTATGGCGAGAAAGATTTCCATCCGTTTCTCTTTGGCAGACGGAACGCAGAAAATCTATATCTTTGGCAAAAACGGTGCCTGCACGAATTATTAAAAATCCAGAATCTCTGTCTGTGATTTCAGGCTGAGAAAAACCTCCCGGAGCGTTTCCTTTCCGGGAGGTTTTTTTTGCGGCATTAAGGAAAATGCAGCAAAAAAACGGTCAGTGGAAGATTTTTTGCATATTCTGAATAGAAAGAGGAACAGGAGGGCTGTTATGGCAACGATCGTGATAGATGCCGGACATGGAGGAGCAGACCCGGGAGCTGTTTTTGAAGGAAGACAGGAAAAAGACGATACACTGCGGCTGGCACTGGCAGTGGGAAAGATTCTGGAGGAAAACGGACAGAATGTGATCTATACCAGAACAACCGATGTTTATCAGACACCATTTCAGAAAGCAACGATCGGAAACGAAGCGAGAGCCGATTTTTTTGTTTCCATACATCGCAATTCCAGTCCGGTTGTCGGGCAGTATTCCGGTGTGGAAACACTGGTCTATGAGCGAAGCGGCATCAAAGAAGAGATGGCAGAAAACATCAACCGGGAACTGGAGGAAACCGGTTTTGAAAATCTCGGTGTCAAAGAAAGACCGGGACTTGTCGTCCTTCGCAGGACTAAAATGCCGGCAGTACTGGTGGAAGCAGGGTTTATCAACAACGGAGAAGACAACCGGATCTTTGATGAAAATTTTGAGGAAGTCGCACAGGCGATCGCCGACGGTATTTTGCAAACCATCTATGCACAGGAAGTCGAATCTTATGAATACAAAAAAGAAGCAGAAACACCTTATCGCATCCAGCTTGGTTTTTTTAATCTGGAAGAAAATGCCAGGGCACTGCAGGCACAGCTGCTCTTTTTGGGATACGATGCTGTGATCGAACCTGGAGAGGATGGGACTTACCGGGTTTACAGTGGATCTTTTGAAAAACTGGATAATGCGGCAAAAATGGAGCAAACACTGCGAAAAGCAGGATTTTCCACCTATATCGTACAGTAAAGGAATAAGAAAAAAACAAGAAACGTAAATCTTTACACTTTTTGTTTCCTGAGGTATACTAAGGAGCAGAGAATGGGCTTGGAAGAAAGGTACCATTTTATGGTGTGCATAGGAGGGCGGTATGTCTGTCTGCCCTCTGCACATATAGCAGAGTTTTCCTAGATGTAAAACGGAGAAAGTAACTGTAAACATAGTATGATGCCAGGATTGTGGGAGTGCGATGCACGGAACAATCCGTAGGCATCAGAGTTGGGGGCTTTTGACCCCAACATCATATATACATAGGGTAAATAATAATATTACCGGAGAGTGGAGTATGGATAAAAAGAAAAAATGGTTAAAAATCACACTTGGAATTATGGCACTGGTTATCGTGGGGGTGTATATCGGTGGGATTGCCGCCTTTCATGGAAAATTCTTGAAGAACACGGACATTAATGGCATGGATGTTTCAGATATGACAGTGGAAGAGGCAGAGAAACTGATCAGAGAGCAGGTAGAAGATTATCAGATCACGTTAAAAGAACGCGGAAATAACAGTGAGACGATCACGGCAGAAGAGATCGGTTATCATTATGTTTCCAATGGGGAAATCGAAAATTTCCAAAAATCCCAGCCATACGCCCTGTGGTTTGTAAGTTATTTCCGACCGGCATCTTATGCGTTTGAGACGGCAGTGCAGTATGATGAAACATTGCTGAAAGAAAAAGCGGACAGCCTTAAATGTTTTGATAAAGCAACAGCTAAAGCACCGGAAGATGCGAAAATGGTCTTTCAGGAAAGCGAAAACAAGTATGTGATCAAAAAAGAGAAGCAGGGTGCAAAGCTCAAACAGAAAAAATTCTGGAAACTGCTTACAGAGACAATTTCAGAAAGAGACGGTCTGCTGGATCTGGAGAAAGAATCCTGTTATCAGACACCAAAAGTGACAAGTGATGACAAAGACTTAAACCAGCTGGTAGAGAATCTCAATCATTATGTGGATATCGAGATTACATACTGTTTTGGAAACCAGAAGGAGGTTCTGGACGGCAGTGTGGTAAAAGACTGGCTGACCTATGATAAAAAAGGGAAAGTGCTGGTAAAAGACGGTGCGATCAGCGACTATATCGCATCTCTGGCAGACAAGTATGATACCTATGACAAGCCACGGAAGTTCAAGACAAGTGACGGAACGTATGTGACTGTGGAGGGCGGTTCATATGGATGGAAAATCGACCAGACAGCGGAGGCAGAAGAGCTGACAAAGCTGATGGAAGAAGAGCCGCACATGGAACGTACACCGATTTTTGCCCAGGAAGCAGATAGCTGGGAAAATGGTGACATGGGTGACACGTATGTGGAAGTTGATCTGACAAAACAACATCTGTGGATGTACAAAGAAGGGAAATTGATCGTAGAATCGGATTTCGTATCCGGAACAATGACACCGGCTCGTGTGACACCGCCCGGCATTTTCCGGTTATACTATAAAAAATCACCGGCTGTTCTTCGAAGCACAAAACCGGGCGACAGTTACGAGACACCGGTTTCTTTCTGGATGCCGTTTAACGGCGGGATCGGATTCCACGATGCCACCTGGAGAGGAAGCTTCGGCGGTCAGATCTTCTGGAACAGCGGTTCTCATGGCTGCATTAATCTTCCGTACAGTGCCGCACAGACGATTTACCAGAATATCGAAAAAGACTATCTGGTTATTTGCTTCTATCGGAACGGTGAGTATAAATATTAGATGTGAGATGATTCATATGTCATGCGATGCATGACGTGCACCTCGCAGCAAGAATGGCAGAGGCATTCTTAAATGAAAAAAGAAAGAGGAAATGTATGCTCGAACAGATTGTAGAGCCACTGCTTGGGTGGTTCGGGGAACATGCACGGATTCTCCCGTGGAGAGAACAGCCGCAGCCATATCGCGTCTGGGTTTCTGAAATTATGCTGCAGCAGACACGTGTAGAGGCGGTAAAACCCTTTTTTGAACGTTTTACGCAGGCTCTGCCGGACGTTCGATCCCTTGCGGAATGTCCGGAAGATAAGCTTTTGAAGTTATGGGAGGGGCTTGGCTATTATAACCGCGTCCGAAATATGCAGAAAGCAGCACAGAATATGGTGGAATTTTATGACGGCGAAATGCCGGCAGACTATGAAAAACTGCTGGGTCTTCCCGGGATCGGTCCTTATACGGCAGGAGCAGTAGCTTCCATTGCCTTTGAGCTCCCGGTTCCGGCTGTTGACGGAAATGTCCTGCGGGTGATCACAAGGATCACGCAGAATGACGGAGATATTTTGAAGCAGTCTGTCAAACGTCAGGTCGAGGAGGAGCTTCTGGCAGTAATGCCAAAAGGAAGATCCGGAGCCTTTAATCAGGCACTGATGGAACTTGGGGCGACTGTATGTGTGCCAAACGGGGCACCGAAGTGTGAGGAATGTCCGCTGTCAGGCGTATGCCTTGCACATCAGAACGGCAAAGAGATGGACTATCCGAAAAAAGCACAGAAAAAGCCGCGTAAAATCGAGAAAAAGACCGTTCTGGTGATAAGGGACGGCAGCAGGGCAGCAATCCGCAAACGTCCGGCAAAAGGACTTCTGGCAGGTTTATATGAGCTTCCTAATCTCTCTGGATGGTTAAGTCAGGATGAAGTTCTGGACTGGCTGAAACAGGAAGGGCTGTCACCGATCCGTATCCGGAGATTATCGGATGCGAAACATATTTTCAGTCATATTGAATGGCATATGACAGGATATGTGGTCCTGGTGGAAGAACTGGAAAACGATTCCGGAAAAGATATGCTTTTTATTGAGCCGAAAAGAACAGAAGAAGAATACCCGATCCCGGCAGCTTTTTCAGCTTACACAGCCTATCTTCAGATCAGACTCGGACAGGAAAAATATGACGAAAAATAAAACAGAAACGTGTATGGAGGAAAAAACGTGAAAATATTATCAATAGCAATTCCCTGTTATAATTCTGCAGCCTATATGAGAAGATGTATTGATTCTCTGCTTTCTGGCGGAGAAGATGTGGAGATTTTAATTGTGGATGACGGTTCCACAAAAGACAATACCGCAGAGATCGCAGATGAGTATGAAAAAAATTATCCGGGGATCGTAAAGGCGATCCATCAAGAGAACGGCGGACATGGAGAGGCAGTCAATGCCGGACTGCGTAATGCAACCGGAGTATACTATAAAGTGGTGGACAGCGATGATTGGGTAGATGTGGATGTTTATCTCGATATTATCAAAACTTTGAAAGAACTGGTGGCAGGTCCGCAGACTGTTGATATGTTCATCAGCAATTTTGTCTACGACAAGGCAGGTGCGAAGCACAAAAAAGTGATGCGGTACAAGGCATTTCCTGAAAATGAAGTATTCCAGTGGGATCATGCAAAAAAACTGCACATCGGACGTTACATTCTGATGCATTCCGTGATCTACCGTACCATGCTGCTGCGGGAATGCAACCTGGAGCTTCCAAAACATACCTTTTACGTGGACAATCTGTTTGTGTTCCAGCCGCTTCCGTATGTAAAAAATCTTTATTATAAAAATGTGAATTTCTATCATTATTTTATCGGCAGGGATGATCAGTCCGTCAACGAAAAAGTCATGATCTCCCGCATCGATCAGCAGATCCGTGTCAATAAAATCATGATCGACACCATGGCTGACAATAAAATCGCAGACAAGCGGATCCGCCAGTATATGACAAGTTATCTGGATATCATTACAACGGTTACTTCCGTTATGCTGATCCGTTCCGGCACAGAAGAAAATCTGGAAAAGAAAAAAGAACTGTGGCAGTATTTAAAAGCAAAAGACGGCGGTCTGTATTTCCGCCTGCGTCACGGTCTGTTTGGACGTACGATGAATTTGCCGGGCAGAGGAGGAAGAAAACTTTCGGTTGCAGCCTATAAGATCTCACAGAAATTTTATGGATTCAACTGATACAAAAGCGACAGAGATAGGACGTTGTAATTCTGTGAGATTTATGGTAGAATTTTCACAGTTGAAAAAATGGATATTTTAGGAGGACAACATGGGAGAGGAAACGGTTTCCAAAAATTTTATTGAACAGATTATAGAAAAAGATCTGGCAGAGGGCAAATACGATACGATCTGTACTCGTTTTCCGCCGGAACCAAATGGCTATCTGCATATCGGACATGCCAAAGCCATTCTGTTAAATTATGGACTTGCACAGAAATATCACGGCAAGTTTAACATGCGTTTTGATGACACCAACCCGACCAAGGAGCGAGTTGAGTTTGTAGAGTCCATCAAGGCGGATATCAAATGGCTGGGTGCTGACTGGGAAGACAGACTGTTTTTCGCATCTAATTACTTTGACCAGATGTATGAAGCAGCAGTGAAGCTGATCAAAAAAGGCAAAGCCTATGTCTGTGACCTGACACCGGAGCAGATTCGCGAGTACAGAGGGACACTGACAGAACCTGGAAAAGAAAGCCCGTACCGTAACCGCAGCATCGAAGAAAATCTGGAGCTGTTTGAAGCAATGAAGGATGGCAAATATGCAGACGGAGAAAAGGTACTGCGTGCAAAGATTGATATGGCATCTCCGAATATCAATATGCGTGATCCGATCATTTACCGTGTGGCACATATGACACACCATAATACCGGAGATAAATGGTGCATCTATCCGATGTATGATTTTGCACATCCGATCGAAGATGCAATCGAAGGCGTGACACATTCTATCTGTACCCTGGAGTTTGAGGATCACCGTCCGCTCTATGACTGGGTCGTACGTGAACTGGAGTATCCGCATCCACCAAAACAGATCGAGTTTGCAAAACTGTATCTGACCAACGTTGTTACCGGTAAACGTTACATCAAAAAACTGGTAGAAGAAGGTATCGTGGACGGCTGGGATGATCCGCGTCTGGTATCGATCGCAGCCCTTCGAAGAAGAGGATTCACACCAGAATCCATCAAGATGTTCGTTGACCTGTGCGGTGTCAGTAAAGCTCAGAGCTCCGTTGACTATGCAATGCTGGAGTACTGCATCCGCGAAGACCTCAAACTGAAACGTCCGCGTATGATGGCAGTCCTTGATCCGGTCAAACTGATCATTGACAATTATCCGGAAGATCAGATCGAGTACCTGGAAGCAGACAACAATCTGGAGAACGAGTCTCTTGGAAAACGTCAGGTTCCGTTCGGACGTGAACTTTACATTGACCGTGAAGATTTCATGGAGAATCCGCCGAAGAAATATTTCCGTCTCTTCCCTGGAAACGAAGTGCGTCTGATGAATGCATATTTCGTGAAATGCACAGGTTTTGAAAAAGATGAAAACGGAAATGTGACAGAAATCCACTGTACTTACGATCCGGAGACAAAATGCGGAACCGGATTTACCGGACGTAAAGTCAAAGGAACCATCCACTGGGTAGCAGCAAAGACTGCCAAAAAAGTGACCGTACGTCTCTATGAGAACATTATCGATGAATCCAAAGGCGTATATAACGAGGACGGCAGCCTGAATCTGAATCCAAATTCACTGACTGTAAAAGAATGCTTCGTAGAGCCTGCACTTGCAGAAGCAAAACCATATGAAAGCTTCCAGTTTGTACGTCAGGGTTATTTCTGTGCAGATGTCAGAGATTCCAAAGAAGGGGCACCGGTATTTAACCGTATCGTGGCACTGAAAAGTTCCTTCAGACTGCCGAAACAGCAGTAAGGAAAAAGAATATAGAAATAATGATAATGTGTAAAAAGGAATATCCGATCAATGAAAAATCGGATATTCCTTTTTTGCATATCAGATGTGGGATGACGCATACCTCTGTAGATAAGAACAATAAATTTTCAAAAAAATCTCTTAAAAAAAGGCAGAAACAAAAAGTGTGCAAACTGCAAAAGGGATGGAATTGCAATTTGCACACTCTTGAATTTTAACAGAAGCAAATCAGAACTTAATCTTCCTCTGCTTTTTCTTCGGCAGCATCAGCAACCATTTTTTCTGCCTCTTCCGGAACAGTTTCTTCTTCGTCAGCGTCTTCCGGCTTGCTTTCTGCTTCTGCATGTTCAGGGACAGCCTCAGCTGTCTCTTTCGGTTCTTCTGCCTCAGCTTTGACGGTCTCTTCTTCTGCTTCTTTTTCGAAAATGGCTTCGGCCGTATCAGCGGCATTTTCCGCTGCTTCCTCCGGTACGGAAGAGGATGGAATGGTAACATACTCGCGGGCATCGGCAGCATCTTCACCATCAAAATCCTCAAGGTCATCATCTAAGAAATCATCCTCGAAATCTTCAAAATCATCCTCCCAATTCTCTTTCTCTTTTTTATGTTTTTTGAAATATGCAAGTCCGGCACCTGCGGCAGCTCCCAAAAGTGCAGCACCTACCAGCCATTTGCTGTATTTTTTTGACATAAACGAACTCCTTTCTCCTGTTTTAAACTCCTGACTGATGTCTGCGAATTGCTCTGTTATAAGGTAATTTTCGCAATTCTGAGCTATGCTTCAGTCAGTACCAAGTGCCCTAGATCCCAATGTCTTAGCTTGCAGGTAAGAACGATATTTTGAAATTTTGACACTGGCATATATAATATTTTATATATGGTATTGTAATACTTTTCTATAAAAAAGAAAAGGGGTTTATTTAAAAATTATCTGAACAAGAAACATGTAAAACAGTGTCCCTCCTCCAACGGAGAGAAGCGTGTTTTTCTTCCAGCAGTGTACCAGAACGATGGCAATGCCGGCGATCAGCTCTGGCAGTCCGAACGGTGCCTGCAGCAGGGAAACATTCTTGAAGCAGTAAACCACCAGCATACCGATGATAGCGTAAGGAAGTACTTTTCCGAGGTACATGATGTAAGCAGGTGTCTTGGATTTTCCGGAAAACAAAAGGAACGGAAGTCCGCGTACAAAAAAAGTCAGTAAGGACATGATCGCGATCATGGCGATTGCCTGAGAATCCGGGATACTACGCATGTGAATCATCTCCTTTCTGATCTTCTCTTTCCATATGCTCCTCCAGCGGCTTACGAAGCAGTGTCAGGATCGTAAGAATGGAGAGCATGGCAGGAATGATAAAACGGTCTGGCCCGAAAAGAAGCAGACAGATCACAGAGCAGATCACACCGGTGATTGCCGGGATATGATTTTTGCTGTTCAGCCACTGATCAGTAAAGATTACAATAAACAGTGCTGTCATGACAAAATCCACACCTTTTGTATTGAAGTTGACCAGGGAACCAAAGAGTGCACCGAACGTGCAGCCGATGATCCAGTAAACGTGATCCAGCATGGAGATAAACAAATAGAACCATCCCTTGTCCACACCGTCCGGAACCGGGGTTGTAGCAATCAGAGAATAGGTCTCATCGGTCAGCTCATGGATCAGCAGAAGCTTTTTCTTTCCGGTGTCTTTGTATTTGTCGATGATGGAAAGACCGTAGAAGAGATGCCGTACCTGGATCATCAGTGTCATGATCGCGGTGGAGATCAGGCTGGCACCGCTTGCGAGCAGGTCGATCGCCACATACTGCATCGAGCCGGCATAAATAAAGATGGACATAAAGAAAGCCCAGATAAAAGAATATCCGTTGCTTTCAAGCAGTATGCCAAAGCCCATACCAAGAAAAAGATAGCCTGCCATAACCGGAAGTGTGTGAGGAAAGGCAGACCTGAATGCTTTGCTTTTCATGTTCATTTCCTCCTTGAAATGTATCAGCAATTAGTATAGCATGGTGGGTGAAATATGTCAAAATACAGGAGAAAAAAGCATGAAATTTTATGATGCATTAACAGATTTTATTTTCACAGAACAGAAACCGGAAAAAGCAGATGCGATCTTTGTTCCGGGCGGATTGTATGGTGAGATCGCACAGCATGCGGCAGAGCTTTATCAGCAGGGCTTTGCATCACTTATCGTGCCTTCTGGAAAGTACAGCATTGTGGAAGGAAAATTTACTGAGGTACAGTCACCGGAGAAATATAAAGGCAGATATTTTGAGACAGAAAGTGATTTTCTGACGCAGATCCTTGTGGATGAAGGAGTAAAAAAAAGCGATATTCTGCAGGAAAAAGAAGCATCTTATACTTATCAGAATGCATTATTTACCAAGAATCTTCTCGAGAAAAAAGGGCTGCATTTAAAAAAAGTGATCCTGTCCTGTCAGGCATATCACGCCAGAAGATGTCTGATGTATTATCAGTTTGTTTTCCCGGAAATCGAATTTATCGTCTCACCGGTCATTACCAGGGGTGTTTCAAAAGAAAATTGGTATCAGAGCGAGTACGGTATCTGTTTGGTACTCAAAGAGGTGGAACACTGCGGCAGCCAGTTCGCAGATATGATGTGCGACCGTGCCTCTGTCCGATAAATGTCGGTAGAGATGACAAAGATTGCATGAAAAGTGTTACAGAAATTTGACGGAAAACCAGTTTCGTGTTATGCTGTAGCGGCAGAAAACCGTTCACAAAAGAGGAGTGATCTTATGATAAAAGCAGCTATTTTTGATCTTGACGGTACGATCGGAGATACCGTGGAATCCATCGCTTACAGTGCCAATCGTGCCCTCAGGGATATCGGATACCAGGCATTTCCGGTGGAAAATTATAAATATTATGCAGGTGATGGCGTAGATGAACTGGTCCGCCGTACTCTGCGGGATTCCGGTGATACGAACTGCAGTCAGTTTGAGCAGATGAAAAGCATCTATAAAGCATATTTTGCAAAAGACTGCATGTACCATGTAAAGCCGTTTCCGGGTATTTGTGAGATGCTTTCAGAACTGAAAAAAAGAGGGATTCGGATCGCCGTGCTTTCCAATAAACCGTATGCTCAGGCCATCGATGTGGTGGAGAGTCTGTTTGGAAAAGATTATTTTGATTACATCCAGGGACAGACCGAAACGATCCGACGCAAACCCGCACCGGACGGAGCGTTTGCCATTGCAGAAAAGTTTGCAGTAGAGACCGGAGAATGTCTTTATGTCGGAGATACAAACACGGACATGCAGACCGGCAATGCGGCACATATGCATCCAGTAGGGGTTCTGTGGGGATTCCGCGACCGAAAAGAATTAGAAAAAAATCACAGTGAATATGTGATTGAAAAACCACAGGAACTGATTGAGATCCTGGAAAAGATAAACGGAGGAGACAACAAGTGATAAAACTGGTAGCAACCGATATTGACGGCACACTGATACGGGAGAGCAGTTCTGTGCTGCCGGAAGAAATTTTTGATCTGATCCGGGAACTTCGAAAACGTGATATCTATTTTGCGGCAGCAAGCGGAAGACAGTACATGGGACTGAAACGACTGTTTGCTCCGGTGGCAGATCAGATGCTTTTTATCAGTGAAAATGGTTCCAACGTTGTATGGAAGGACGAAGAACTTTATGCTTCCGTGATCGATCCGAACCTGATAAAAGAGATGCAGGAATATGCAAAACATTTCCCGAATATGCATCTGACCTTATCGACAACAAAAGCGATGCATTCTACCGGAAGTGATGACCTGTCCTATCGGAAAATGATGGTGGATGGCTATCAGAATGACATGGTTTTTGATGATGACGAAGACGGCACCAAACTGAAAGTGATTAAAATGTCTCTGTACTGTGAAAGCGGGATTCGGCCTTATGCAAAAGAAATCGAAGATTACTGGCAGGGCAGATTAAACACCGTAGTGGCAGGTGCACCGTGGATTGATTTTATGAAGCCAGGAACCGATAAAGGTGCAGCACTTCAGTTCGTACAGCAGTATTTTCAGGTAAAAAAAGAAGAGACGCTGGCATTCGGGGATAATCACAACGATCTTGGAATGATCCTGGCAGCAGGAGAGGGATGTGCAGTTTCTACCGCAAGAACCGCAGTCAAAGAGGCAGCAAAACATATCGTTGAAAGCTACGAAGAAAAAGGGGTTATAAAGGCACTTCAGGAGCTGCTAAAGAAGCAGAAATAAATAATGAGATGTTGAGATCAAAAGATATTTGGATCTTAATCAATACTTGTAATTGGCAAGTGGGCCGGAGAGAAAAAAGGAGGAATTTATAAGTAACTAAATATATTGCTTAATATGGTTAAATGTGTTTAAATATACCTATGGAGGTATTA
>NZ_JAJEQE010000014.1 GCF_020687205.1 Hominisplanchenecus faecis | reverse complement strand
CAGCAATGGCAAAGTAACTTAATAAACAAAATGGGGTGGCTCCGTTAGTCCGGACAGGTGGCTCTCGCCACACCGGACTGGCGGCTCTGCCGCACCGTAATATTCAGGAACCCAGTCCGTATTATGATTAGCAAAGGCCAGAAAAATGATATTCCATATGCAATTCCTCTTTTAAAACAAATCAACATTAATGGAAGCAAGATTTTGGCAGATCGAGGCTATAACAGTAACAAAGTATTAAAATACATCCATGCAAATGGTGCAAAAGCGACGATTCCATCCAAAAGGAATGCAAAAATACAACGTTCTTGTGACTGGTGGCTTTATAAAGAGCGGCATCTTGTAGAAAAGCTGTTCTTGAAATTAAAAGCGTATCGAAGGATAGCGACCCGTTATGATAAACTTGCATGTACCTATCTGATTGCGATGTGATGTATTTTTGATAAGTTCATTGTTCTCACGCTCCTTTTTATTTCCGTTATAAGCTATACAGCAATCCTCAAAATATACCGTGTGAACTCCTGAAGTTCAGTTTGTCCACACGGCATTTCTTTTTTCTTGGGTTCTTATTTCAACTTTTCCAGAATCTCATCTGCGCTCATGCCGCCAGCCAGCAGCTTCTTCAGCACAACCTCTGCTTCAGCGGCCTTAGCATCTGCCTTTGCCTTCTTCGCTTCCAGGGAAGCCACTTCTTTTTCGGCCTTCTTCAGAGCAGACTTCTTCTCTTTCAGATCAGCCCTCAAAGTGTCAATATTGGCGGTGATGGATGCGATCTCAGCAGTCAAGGAAACGATAAATTCCTGCTTCTCAGCGATCTGGGATACGTAGTCTTTGGTGGTATTGGTTTTGGGACGGTTTTTGCTGCCTTTCGTTCTGGGCATAGGTGATAACCTCTTTCCTTCCTTTTATATATTTTTAGCTATTAAAAAGGTAACGATGTACGTGCAAGAAATGTTTCATCATCTGACACAGACTCAACATTAAAATATGGATTTTTATGATAGAATACGGTATTTTCTTGGTGTACATAAAACATACATGCACCACCAGTAACCGTTTTATCTTTTACATATTTACGATAATGTAAAAGACAGTCATCACCTATTGCATCCTCAGCACAGTATCTTCCTAACACATCGAGGTTGTTCGTTCCTGTAACAAGAATTGTATCAAATGAACACTCATGAGCATATACTTCATTTTCATTTTCGCTTACCAGTAAAATATACAGTTCATCTGGCATAGCATCAAAAGTAGTATCTGCCGAAATATATGCATAAGACAAATCTTGATCCGGTTCATCCTTTAATTTCTGCTGTCGAACACCCGAAATGGCATGCTTCCGATTTTCAATATAAATATCTTTCACATACTCCTCTTGAAACACGGTCAAGAATTCATTCCAAGAACTATCCAAAAAATCTAATGTTGCTTGAAGCTGATCAGATAACTCTATCTTGTCATGCTGCACGTCTTTACGGACGAATGAGCCGATTTCAGTAGTATTGGAACTTCCCAAGATACCCATCGAGAGCTTATTTGCAATATCAGCTGTGTGCTTAGTTCTATTATTTATGGCTTCTATATACTGAAAATCCTGAGACTGCGCTATTTTATTTAGCCACGCTTGCATTTTAGGAAAAGCAGTACTATATGTTTGCTGATTGAAGGTCGTCATCATTTTCTGAATATCAACAGAGTCAATCTTTTTCCCTCTATTAGCCAACAGTCCAGCATTAATAATTTGACTCATAGAGTCAAATGCATTCATCGTATACTGAAAAAAATCACGCAACAATTTGTCAAACAAAAACCACGGATCAACTTTCTCCCCCGCAACTCTTACTTCGTACACTGGAGAGTTTTCCGTTGTAACTGATAATCGTTTTACTTTTTTTCCATCTTCAGTAATATCATCAACAAAATCAGTAGAAATATCCTGTTGCCAACGCACAGTTTTCATTGTCATCTTACCAATGACATTATCTATTGTATCTGCACAATACTGCACGGTATTAATATTTTTTTCGGTGTATGTGATAAACTGCCACGCCGAATAAACTTTATGAGCAATTAACTCTTTCTTCATTAAATCATCCGCCATGTTTATTCTCCCTTGGTTAGTCTATTTCTGGTATATTTTTCTTTCTCACATCTCAGCCGATCATAAGATCGTTGCCTACTGCTCACCACGAAGAGGTGTGTGATTATCCGAGCAGCGTAGGGAGCTACCGCTCCCAGTATATCACAATTTCATCCAATTTTACAGACGCTTTCTTGCCTTCATCACTGCACAATACATCAATCCGCCAATCATTCCACCCACTGTGTTATAGAAGATGTCTGATAGCTGGAACGTTCCCAAGCGAAGCAATAATTGCAGCATCTCAATGCTTACAGAAAAGATAAATGCTATCTTACCGCTTTGACACAGGACCTCCTTCCAGTCGTTTCCTGTCTTTTCTTCGAATGTCCACATCACTACGGCAGAAAACGGCACCATCATGATTACGTTCTCGATGCACTCGGTTGTCAGCTTCTGCTCTCCGTTCACTGTCTCCCAGATGCCCCATCCGCCCATAACGTCGGACAATGGGTTCATCCACAAGTTCCGGTTTAACAGGGTTCGGAACAGAATAAGTGAGGTCACAAAAAATAAGAAAAACAACTTCCGAAAGAACACACTCTCCTTGAATTTCTGATACCATGTCACTATGGCACTCTTCCAGCCTTTTCCTGCTGCGGTAGGCTCATAAGCATAAAGATAGAAAAACATGGCTAGGAAAGAAAGAAGAAGCGAGAATCCAAATGGCTCATAGAGTGCTATCAGGATGTTGGTTAATATTTTCCCGAGTAGATCAATCGTTTCTTTCATCGTCGTTTACAGATCACTGAACAGGTCAGCCTTGTACACGCCATCCGCCAGCATCTTCTTGAAGCTGTCCTTTACTGCTGCGACATCTTCATGGTAGGTCATACCATACCATGTATCGTTGGTTTTCAGAACCTTCACTGACATCTTTCCCTGCTCCAGCAGTTCACCGATGAAGATTGGGATTAGATATTCTGCTTTCAAAGGATTACCAGGCACTTCCTTCTCGAAGAACTCTTTGAAACCTTCTTCCAGAACATCCAGAAACTCAGGAGTTAAACCCCACATATTCATGGAAACAAGAGAATCAACATCAATCACTTTTCCGTCTGCTTCTGCTCCAGTTGCGGTCTTTACGATGTTCTTAGTCTCCACAACTTCGGTTAGGTTGTTATCCTCGTCCATCTTGCAGATGCCACGAGTCACGCCACCGTTATCAGACAGCGTATTCTTCAGCACAAAGCCTGCCATGCAGGACTTGCCGCCATTCACCAGATACTCATGGACGACCTTGAAGCCTTCCTTGCCGTAGTAATCGTCTGCGTTAATGACGATGAACGGAGTTTTAATTACATCCTTCGCTGCAAGCACGGCCTGACCAGTTCCCCACGGCTTCGTCCGATCTTCAGACAGAGCTCCCGGGATGTCGTTGATATCCTGGAAAGCGTAGTCTACTGTTACGTTATGAGAAGAGCAAATGGAGGCAATGCGATCACCTATGACCTCTTTGAACTCTTTCTCGATATCCTTCCGGATAATAAAAACCACATGGTTGAAGCCTGCTTCGATTGCATCATGGACTGAGTAGTCCATAATGATATGTCCAGCATCATCCACCGGCTCCAACTGCTTAATCCCTGTTCCGAAGCGGCTACCGATTCCGGCGGCCATAATAAGTAATGTTGTGTTCATAACTCTCTCCTTTACTGTGCTCGCAATTTAATTAAACCCCAAAATCATTCTAGGCTTTCTTCAATGCAAATACTTGTCTACGAACTCCAGTACAGAGGACAGTGTGTCTACCTGTCCAAAATCTTCATTCTTGGCATCTGTTCCTTCACCATTAATCAGAACTGTTTTACATCCTGCGGCCAAGCCCGCCTTAATATCATTCTCACCATCGCCAATCATATAGCTCTGGCTCAAATCAATATTATAATCGCCGGCCGCCTTCAGCAACATTCCCGGCTTCGGTTTGCGACAATCGCATTCAATCTTTAACTCTGGGATTTCTCCTTCATATCCCTTGTGTGGATGATGAGGGCAATAATAGATTGCATCAAGGTAGGCTCCCTGCAAGCCGAGTTCTGTCTCCATCTTATTATGGATTTCCTCCAGTTCCTGGAATGCCACCTCTCCTCTAGCAATAACAGGCTGATTTGTGACTACAATTGCAAGATAACCAGACGCATTAATTTTCTTGATTGCCTCTGCCACACCATCAATCAACTCAAAGTCATTAATGTTTCTAAGGAAGCCAACATATTTATTGATCGTACCATCCCGGTCGAGGAACACTGCTTTCTGCTTGTTTGAAAGATTCTTAGCCGACACTCTTCCTACCTTGAAATCATCTTCTACCTGATGGAAGCGATCCGGAGTTCCCATATCCTTTACATACTCTGGAGAGTCATAGCAGAACATCTCACCGGTTCCTGCTAGTGGTTTTAGAAGCTGCCGATCCAAATCAACTTTTACGGTCTTTCCTGTCATCTCGTCCACAGTACCGATTTTATCTACATCAATTGATGCCATATCAAGGATTTTAGGATCAATCACATGCAAACCTGCATTAACTCTATTTTTGTAATATGTCGGGCGAACATCTTCCTTAGCTAACCAAGATTGAACCGACATGTCCTTGTCCGCAATGATGAGTCCACTATCGTAAGGATGGTTATTCGGATGAGTGAACAGCGTCACCAATCCACCATGTTCTTGATGAAATCCGACCATTCGATTAAAGTCAACATCAAAAACCGCATCTGCGTTCAGAAGCAGAAATGGCTCCTCTCCCAATTGCTCTCGCAACTTAAAAAGTGCACCAGCATTTCCAAGCGGCGTGACCTCATTATAATACTGGATTGACACACCCAGATTTGAGCCATTCCCAAAATGACCTATAATTTTGTCTCCCATATGGGATACTGTCATAATAACATGTCTGATCTCTGTTGGATCATCCGGTATATAATCTTTGTTTTTTCTTTTCTGTACAAAAAAATTTGCCACCACTTTGAAGTCACTGTGAAAGTGACTGATCTGCTCTTCCGTCAGCCACGCAACCTCAAAGACATGCATCTGATAATCATTCACATAGGTATCAAGACATCTTGGGATTTCCATCAGTTCTTTGATCTTTTTCCTGCTGTTCCAATGTCTGTCCGTCCCAAAATATAACACGATCGTCACTACCGGCAGCATCTTTTTTCTTTCCTGCTGTAACTGACTGCGGTATGCCGCCCCATCATATCCAACGATGCGAAACGGCATGTTCTTCTCCACCTTGCTCTGGTTCTCAATCCCACAGATTGCAAGTTCTACCTTTTCCTCTTTCCAGTATTTTGCAATATCACGCTCCAGTTCGTGAACCTTCTCATCCTCTGCCTTGTACTGTGCATGAACGGTTGTATTTTCCAGAGCTTCCGGTTTGATTTCCTGAACTCCATCAAATAATAATCCATTTATGATATCTGCAAAAACATCATTATAATCTTCCAATACCTTTTCTGTAATATCTTTTTGCCCCATAAGCCTCGCTCCTTTTCTTCTGTTTTTGGCACGAAGCTGCCAGGACTGGATTACTGCTGTTTATTGCCGCTTCGTGCAGGTCTTTAATGTTTGGATTTTCCTGCCGAATGGCATAGAATATCGAATAAGATTTGATGTGTTGATTTTGTTTGTGTTTATTATACTTGTGTATGTGATACGTGTCAACCTTTTTGTTTCTTTTCTTGAAAACATCCAAATTAAAAGTTACCTCTTTTCCACAGCAAAAGACACGAAAAAAGAATTTGTTCTTCTTCGTGTCTTTTTGCTTTACATATCTTTCTTTTTTTCTCTTCCTGATGCCTTGCTTTCACAAAGCGGCTTCTTGCAGTTTGGGGATGCAAGAAGCCAAATTAGTATGAATGAATTGCTTGTTATTCAGCTTTTTTATTATAACAAAGTTTCTCTGCGTTTTCAATAGTTTTCCGGCAATATTTTTCTTTCTTTTTCGTGTTTTTTTCTACACGATGCTCTCCTGCTATGATTTTTGTGCTATACCGTATTTCAGATTTCAAATATGAGAAATGGGTGGGTGGATGTGTGTAAGCAAAAACGTCCGTTTTTTCTTATTTTTTTAACTTATCTAACATTCTTGCTACGTCTGGCTGTGTTGTCATAAATTTCACTCTACGTTTTAACATCCCTCGAACTTTTTTTGCTTTTCTTTCTATTACTTTTACATTTTGTTCGCTGGTCAGCATTAAATGATTATTTGCTATTTTATATTCTCGTTCAATGTATTGTTCTGTAATCGGAAACATGTCTTGTATCAAAAATACACTTTCGCTCTTATCATCCAGTCTTAAGATATGTAATATATCACAAGTTTTTCCTTTTGCTTCTCTTTTTTCCATGATTTTTCTATATTTTTCTATTTTACTTGAAAGTGGAATCATCCAGTAAATTCCTGTATTCTCATCCTCAAAGCAATAATAGTGTGGTCTGTTTTCTTTTTTATTTCCTTTAAGATATGGTTCATTCATATCTTCAAAAAATTGTTCTTTTATAATATAGAATCCTGATTTTTTCATTATTGTATTTTCCTCACCAGCATAATAAAAAGTCCTCTACCATCTGGTAAAGGACTCAACTTTCAACCCGACCATTTATATACCACATATCGGTCAGTGGTAAACTTTCAACCCGACCATTTATATACCACATATCGGTCAGTGGTAAACTTTCTTTATGTCTTCATAATATCAGTTCCATAGTTAAAAGTCAAGTCTTATGTTTACTTTTTCTATGTTTTTGTGTTTATTATAATCGTTTATGTGATATCTGTCAATCTTTTTGTTTCTACTTATTTTAAGATGCCAGGGTCAAAAGGTCTAAATCCACATGAGCTTGCTCATAGGTGGATGAAAGACCTTGGGACCCGCCCCGATATGAGCATAAAAGTGGGATGATAATCCCACGATATGCGAATATTGGGGCGGATTGTGGGAGTGCAACGCACGGAACAATCCGTAGGCATCATAGTTGGGGACTTTTGACACCCACATCATTTTAAAAAAAAGAAAAAAATGCCGGATACGCAAAGTCTCCATAACGATTTTATGCTTCATCATGCATTTCATCTGTTCTTGGACTTTTGTATCCGGCATTTTGCAATGCTCAGGGAATTATTTCTGTACAGAGTATAAAATGCTCCCTGTAATCATCTTTTTGTTTAGATATTTTTCACGGTTGCGATATCGATCAGGGTCAGCTTCTTGATATCGGTGTTCTCCAGGCTGGTCACGAGTGCCCTGGCGGTATCCATAGCGGTCAGGACGTTAACGCCTGTCTCGATGGCTGTCCTGCGGATGAGGAATCCGTCTCTGGAGTGCTCTACGCCCTGGGACGGGGTATCGATGACAAGGTCGATCTTGTGGCCGAGGATCAGGTCGAGGAGGTTCGGTGACTCCTGCTCGATCTTGTTGGTGCGGATCGCATTTACGCCTGCTTCCTGCAGGACTTTTGCGGTGCCGCGTGTTGCGTAGATGCGGTATCCGATCTTCTCGAATCTTCTGGCGATCTCGATTCCTTCTTCTTTGTCGGCATCTTTCAGTGTCATGATCATATTTTTATGCTTCGGCAGTTTGATGCCGGCACCGATAAATGCTTTGTAGAGTGCTTCGTTGAAGGTCTTTGCGATACCGAGACATTCTCCGGTGGACTTCATTTCCGGGCCGAGGCTGATGTCAGCACCGCGGATCTTCTCGAAGGAGAATACCGGCATTTTGATCGCGATATAGTCTGCTTCCGGTGCAAGTCCGGTCGGATAGCCGAGTTCTTTTAATTTTTTGCCGAGGATCACTCTGGTTGCCAGCGGTACGATCGGGATTCCGGTCACTTTGCTGATGTACGGTACGGTACGGCTGGAACGTGGGTTTACTTCGATGACATATACGTCTTCGCCGCAGACGATGAACTGGATGTTGATCAGTCCGATGACATGCAGGGACTGTGCCAGTTTTCTGGTGTAGTCTACGATCGTTGCTTTTACGTGGTCATCAAGGCTCTGTGCCGGGTACACGGAAATACTGTCTCCGGAATGGATTCCGGCACGTTCGATATGCTCCATGATACCAGGGATCAGGATATCTTCGCCGTCGCATACGGCATCGACTTCGATCTCTTTTCCGACCAGATATTTATCTACGAGGATCGGGTGTTCCTGTGCGATCCGGTTGATGATGCCGATAAATTCATCCACATCTTCGTCATTGATCGCAATCTGCATACCCTGTCCGCCAAGTACATAGGACGGGCGGACAAGTACCGGGTAGCCGAGTTCGTTTGCTGCTTTTTTGGCTTCTTCTGCGGTAAATACGGTGTGGCCTGACGGTCTTGGGATGCCGCATTTCTCCAGGATCTCATCGAACAGCTCACGGTCTTCGGCTGCATCGACGTTCTCTGCGGATGTTCCGAGGATCGGCACGCCCATCTTCATCAGGGCTTCTGTCAGCTTGATCGCTGTCTGTCCGCCGAACTGCACTACGGCTCCGTCCGGTTTTTCGAGGTTTACGATGCTCTCTACGTCTTCCGGTGTCAGTGGCTCGAAATACAGTTTGTCTGCGATGTCGAAGTCGGTACTTACGGTTTCCGGGTTGTTGTTGATGATGATGGTCTCGTATCCTTCTTTTGCAAATGCCCAGGTACAGTGTACGGAGCAGAAGTCAAACTCGATACCCTGACCGATACGGATCGGACCGGAACCAAGGACGAGGACTTTTTTGCGGTCGTTTGTCTCGATGGCTTCGTTTTCGCTGCCGAATACAGAATAGTAGTACGGTGTCTCTGCGGCAAATTCTGCGGCACAGGTATCTACCATTTTGTAGGCTGCTGTGATGCCGTTTGCATAACGCATGTCTTTGATCTCTTCTTCGGTCTTTCCGGTCAGGCGTGCGATCACGTTGTCCGGGAATTCGATGCGTTTTGCTTCTTTTAATAATTCTGCCGTCAGTGGCTGTGTCTTCAGGGCCATTTCCATTTCTGTTAAGATGCACAGTTTGTCGATGAACCATTTGTCGATCCTGGTGATCTCATGGATCTTATCATAGGAAAAGCCTCTTCTGAGTGCTTCTGCGATCACCCAGATACGGCGGTCATCGACTACAGCAAGCTGTCCGGTCAGTTCCTCATCATCCAGGTGTGTGAAATCGTAGGACATCAGACAGTCTACGTGCTGCTCCAGGGAGCGGATGGCTTTCATCAGGGCTCCTTCGAAGTTGTCGCAGATGCTCATGACTTCGCCGGTTGCTTTCATCTGCGTGGTCAGTGTTCTCTTGGCACTGATGAATTTATCGAACGGCAGACGCGGGATCTTGACAACGCAGTAGTCCAGCATCGGCTCGAAACTTGCATACGTTTTGCCTGTGATGGCATTTTTGATCTCATCCAGTGTGTAGCCCAGTGCGATCTTTGCGGCAACTTTTGCAATCGGGTAGCCGGTTGCTTTGGATGCCAGTGCGGAGGAACGGGATACTCGTGGGTTTACTTCGATTACACAGTATTCGAAGCTTTCCGGATTCAGGGCGTACTGTACGTTGCATCCGCCGGTGATGCCAAGCTCGCTGATGATGTTCAGGGCGGAGGTACGCAGCATCTGATATTCTTTATCGCCAAGGGTCTGGGAAGGTGCTACGACGATACTGTCTCCGGTGTGCACGCCGACCGGGTCGATGTTTTCCATGTTGCAGACGGTGATGCAGTTGCCGGCACTATCTCGCATGACTTCGTACTCAATCTCTTTCCATCCGGCGATGCAGCGTTCTACCAGAACCTGTCCTACTCGTGACAGACGCAGACCGTTTTCGAGGATTTCTACGAGTTCTTCATAGTTGTGGGCGATTCCGCCGCCGCTTCCGCCGAGGGTGTATGCCGGACGCAGTACTACTGGGTATCCGATGATCTTGGTAAATTCTATACCGTCTTCTACGTTTTCTACGACACGGGATGCTGCGATCGGCTCACCGATCTTTTCCATGGTCTGTTTGAATTCCAGGCGGTCTTCTGCTTTTTTGATGGTCTGGGAAGTGGTTCCGATCAGACGTACGTTATTCTCACGTAAGAATCCGGCTTCTTCGAGCTCCATGGCAAGGTTCAGTCCTGCCTGTCCGCCAAGGGTCGGCAGTACGCTGTCCGGCTTTTCTTTCAGGATCAGCTGCTCTACGACTTCTACGGTCAGAGGCTCGATGTATACACGGTCTGCGATATCTTTGTCGGTCATGATCGTTGCCGGGTTTGAGTTCAGAAGTACGACTTCGATGCCTTCTTCTTTCAGGGAACGGCACGCCTGTGTTCCTGCATAGTCAAATTCTGCTGCCTGTCCGATGACAATAGGACCGGAGCCGATCACAAGTACTTTTTTAATCTCTGGATTCTTTGGCATTATTCTGACACCTCCATCATTTTCATAAAGCGGTCAAACAGGTAACCGGAATCTAATGGTCCCGGGCATGCTTCCGGGTGGAACTGTACCGTAAAAATATTTTTCCCGGTGTAGGACAGTCCTTCGTTTGTACCGTCGTTTACATTGACAAATGCCGGTACTGCTACGGACGGATCCAGTTTATCGGTATCTACCACATAGCCATGGTTCTGGGAGGAAATGTATACACGGCCGGTCTGCAGATCTTTGACCGGGTGGTTGCCGCCGCGGTGTCCGTATTTCATTTTGTGCGTATCCGCACCGGTTGCCAGTGCCATCAGCTGATGTCCGAGGCAGATTGCAAAGATCGGGATATCGGTATTGTACAGTTTGCGGATCTCTTCAATAATGGAAGTACATTCTTTCGGATCTCCAGGTCCGTTGGAAAGCATGATGCCGTCCGGATTGGATGCTATGATCTCTTCTGCTGTGGTCAGTGCCGGATATACGGTCACTTCGCAGCCGCGTCTGTTCAGATTGCGGGCGATGTTTCTCTTTGCACCGAGGTCAAGAAGTGCTACTTTCGGTCCGTTTCCTTCCAGGACGTATTTCTCTGTGCAGGTCACTTTTTCTACCACTTTGCCTGTATTATATGCTGCGATCTTCGGAAGAACCTCACTTAAATCTTCATATTCGCAGGTGGTGATCATGCCATTCATGGTTCCCTTTTCTCTCAGGATCTTGGTCAGTGCTCTTGTATCGATCCCGGCAATACCAGGAATGTCGTGTTTTTCCAGAAATTCCTGAATCGTTCCTTCACAGCGGAAATTGCTCGGCATTCTGGAAAGTTCACGAACAATGTATCCGTCCGGCCATGGCTTTGCGGATTCCATATCTTCGTAGCAGATGCCATAGTTTCCAATCAGCGGATAGGTCATCACAACGGCCTGTCCTGCATAAGATGGATCAGTCAGCACCTCCAGATATCCGGTCATGGATGTGTTAAATACGATCTCGCTGATGATTTCTTTTGTCGATCCGATACTTTTTCCAGTGAAAACAGTACCGTCCTCCAGAATCAAATATGCTTTCATTCGTCTTCCCCTTTCGCGTTTAATCCAATGGTTATTGTATCTTTGTCTGTACCCCGGACTCTAAAAAAGGGTACGTAATAGTAAGTCCCTACTACGCCCCCCTCAGCCCTGGATACATAAATGCTCAAATTGTTAAGATTCTACCACAAGATAATCAAGATTGCAAGTACTTGTTTGCGAATTTTTATGCATTTTTATGATTAGTTATACAAATAATGTCAGGTTCAAAAGCCTGAAAGCACGATGTGCCGGCACAGGAATTGTTTTCTGGCATCTTTTCCGTTCTTCTGCATATACTTTTTCAAGGGAATTTTTGAGGTGTTCTATGGCTACCGGAAAATTACAGATACAGGTTACTTCCCAGCTGCGTGCTGCTCCCGTGGAGGATGCCGTGATCGATATTTCAAGCACCGGGGAACCGGATCAGATCCTGGAAGAAGTCAGAACGGACAGTGTCGGACAGACGGATACGTTGGAGCTGGAGGCTCCGCCGGAGGAATACAGTTTAAGTCCCGGCGAAATGCAGCCTTACTCGGAGTACAATTTCCGCATTACGGCTCCGGGCTATGAGCCGCTTACGATCTCCGGTGCGGAAATCCTCGCAAATCAGCTGGCTTTGCAGGATATCCGGCTGAAACCGCTCGCCGGCCCGGAAGCATATGACAATGTCGTGATCCCGGCTCACACGCTCTATGGCGATTATCCGCCAAAAATCGCAGAGGCGGAGATCAAACCTCTCTCGCAGAGCGGCGAGATCGTCCTAAGCCGCGTAGTGATCCCGGAATTTATCGTGGTGCACGACGGTGCCCCGACGGACAGCACTGCGGGCGATTATTATGTGCGTTACCGCGATTATATCAAAAATGTGGCTTCCAGCGAAATCTATGCCACCTGGCCGAAGGCCGCCATCCGTGCCAATGTGCTGGCGATCATGTCGTTTACCTTAAACCGTGTATACACGGAATGGTACCGCAATAAAGGATTTGATTTTACGATCACGTCCTCGACTGCATTTGACCACAAATGGATCTACAGCCGAAATATTTTTGAGAGTATCTCGGAGGTTGTGGATGAGCTTTTTGCCGATTATTTATCCCGCCCGAACGTCAAACAGCCAATCCTGACGCAGTACTGCGACGGCAAACGGGTCAGCTGTCCGAACTGGTTGTCACAGTGGGGTTCAAAGTCTCTGGCAGATCAGGGATACACAGCCACAGAAATCCTCCGCTACTACTATGGCGACAACATCTATATCAATTCAGCGGAGGAGATTTCCGGGATTCCTTCTTCCTGGCCTGGATACGATCTCGACATCGGGGCAACCGGGCCGAAAGTGGAGCAGATGCAGGAACAGTTAAATGCGATTTCAAATAATTATCCTCTGATCCCGCGGATCGCCGTAGATGGTATTTACGGAGAAGAGACACAGAAGGCGGTGGAAGTTTTTCAGGATATTTTCAATCTTCCGGTGACCGGTATTGTGGACTATCGCACCTGGTATAAAATCCAGGAGATCTATGTCGGCGTGACCCGCATCGCAGAGCTTCGTTAAATATCTTTTTCTGTCTTTACTATATCCGAAATGAACGCAGAACAATAAAAAAGCAGGTCAGACTGTGCATTCTCATCCTGATGAGTGCACATCTGACCTTGCTTTATAATCTACTGATCCGCCGAAAGATAACCGAAATGGCGAAGTGCAAAGCTCACGCCTTCTTCTTCGATCGGCCTGGTCACGTAATCTGCCACTTCTTTGAGCTTATCCACAGCATTTCCCATGGCGATGCCGTTTCCTGCCTTCTCTATCATTTCGTAATCGTTCATGCTGTCTCCAAATGCCACGATGTCAGACCAGTCTTTCTGGTAATAGTCCAGAAGTGCCTGGATGCCGTTTGCCTTGGAAACTTCTTTTGTGATGACATCTGCCCCTCTGCGGTCGGCAAAAAGCGGCGTCTTGATTTCCGGAAATGCTTCCCGGAGCAGATCGGTACCTTTTGGATCGCCAAAGTATGCCAGTCCGTAAAACGGGTGTGTCAGAAGGTTGGACTCGTCTATGTACTCGCGGTCTCCGTCTCCGAAAATCCGCTTTTCATGCTCGATCAGCACTTCTTTGTTGACATAGCAGCCGTATTTGCCGATGTTCATGCCGATGCAAAGATGATGCTCACGGCAGAACTCCATCATACGTGCAATCAGCTTCGGATCCATGAAGACTTCCCGGATCTTCTTCTCGCCTACGGTTACTTTCTGTCCGTTGCTGTGGACGATCGCATCCGGATTCAGCTGCTTTTTATAAGCTTTGCTGAATTCACTGTCCATATCGCGACCGGTTGCGACAGCTACCACATGACCTTCTTTTTTCAGTGTTTCCAGATCCTTAAGCACTTTTTCGGAAATGTGAAAAGTCTTGTGATCCAGAAGTGTCATATCTAAATCAAAACAAAATATTTTAGAGCACATTTTTTAAGATTTCTTCCTGTCTTTCTTTGACTGAAGTCTCGCGGATCTTCTTACGCAGCGGCAGAACACATGCCGGTGATACAGACAGTTCGTCGATGCCCATTGCCAGGAATGCTTCTGTCATCTCCATATCTGCTCCGAGTTCACCGCAGATACCGATCCAGATGCCGTTCTTATGTGCATTGTCTGCTGCCATTTTGATCAGACGCAGCAGACCTTTGTGATGCGGATAGTAGAATCCCTCCAGGTTTGCATTCTGTCTGTCTACAGCGGTTGTATACTGTGTCAGGTCGTTTGTTCCGACGCTGAAGAAATCGACTTCTTTTGCCAGGTCATCGCTGATCATGGCTGCTGCCGGTGTCTCGATCATGATACCAAGCTGGATCTCTTTGTTGTACGGGATGCCACTTGCATCTAATTCTGCCATAACACTCTTTACGATCTCTTTGATCTGCAGTACTTCTTCCAGTGCCACGATCATCGGGAACATGATGGCAATGTTTCCAAATGCAGATGCACGCAGCAGAGCACGCAGCTGTGTACGGAAAATATCCTGCTGTTTCAGGCAGATACGGATCGCACGGTAACCCATTGCCGGATTTTCTTCGTGAGGCAGGTTAAAGTAATCAATCTGCTTGTCTGCTCCGATATCCAGTGTACGGATGATGACCTGTTTCTGTCCCATCGTCTCAGCCACATATTTATATACTTTAAACTGTTCTTCTTCGGTCGGGAAATTGTCATTTTCCAGATACAGAAACTCGCTTCGGAACAGTCCGATGCCTGCTGCATCATTTTTGATCACAGCTCCGATATCAGATGCATTTCCGATATTGGCATACAGTTTTACTTTCTGTCCGTCCAAAGATACGGTCTCTTTTCCGCGGAACTGCTGCAGAAGCTCCTGCTGTGCCAGATACTCCTGTTTCTTTGCCTGATATTCTTTCATGGTCTCTTCATCCGGCTCGATGATCAGGCATCCGTTTGCTCCATCCACGATGGCTTCTTTTCCTTCGTATTTCTCATCCAGTGCATCACCGATACCGATGATTGCCGGGATGTTCATCGTCTTTGCAAGAATTGCGGTATGGGAGTTCGTAGAACCGCCCTGTGTCACAAAAGACAATACCATATCTTTATTGAGCTGTACGGTCTCGCTCGGTGCAAGATCGTCTGATGCCAGAATGACCGGCTTGTCCGTTACCAGTCCGCTCTCACCTGCTCCGGTAAGGATTTTCACTACACGGGCTGAAATATCCTTTACGTCAGCAGCACGCTCACGCATATAGTCATCATCCATGGAAGCAAACATCTGTGAGAAATTATCTCCGGTAACGCTGACTGCATATTCTGCATTTACAGACTGTGTCTGGATCATGTTTTCGATTGCTTCTACATAGTCCAGATCTTCCAGCATGAACTGATGTGTCTGGAAAAGCATGGCATTGCTCTCGCCAACTTCAGAAACGGCTTTGTCATACAGTTCACCGAGTTCTTCAATGGCTTTTGCTTTTGCATTTTCGAAACGCTGGATCTCAGCCTGCGGATCTTCTACTTTTTTTCGCTGTACTACACCGGAATCTCTCTTAAAGAAAGCGATCTCTCCAATTGCGATTCCACCAAAAACACCTTTTCCCTGTAACGTAATCATTAAGTTTCCTCCTCACTTATTTTACTTATGTAATGCTCAGCAACTTCGCAATTACAATTTTTCTTATGAAACACCTGTAATGGCCCGGCAGCAAGTGCTTCGGCCTGCACCGGATCATTACAGACATTTTTTTATTTAGATGCTGTTTCTGTCTCGGTTTCTGCTGTTGTCTCTGCCAGTGTACCGTCTGCATTTTTTACAACGGCATTTTTCTCAAGGATCTCCACTGCTTCATCCTGCAGAATGCTTGCCATGATCGTGCTCTTACCATACTGGCTGATAAATGCATCTACATCTGTTGATCCCATCTGTGCTGCGTATTTGCTTGCTTTTTCCTGGAATTTTTCATCGGAAATCTCAACGCCTTCTGTCTCTGCGATCGCACGCAGTACCATTTCCTGGCCAAGGCTCTGTTTTACGGTTTCTGTCATTTTCTTTACAAATTCTTCTTCCGTCATGCCTACCTGCTGTTTCAGGAAATCTGCATATTCCATGCCATACTGATCTGCGTAGGATTTATAATAGGAGGTAACCTGCTCCAGCTGATAATCGATCATTTCCTGCGGATAATCGTTTACGGTTGCATTCTGGTATGCAAGTGCTACCAGATCATTGAGTTCCTGGTTGTGCTGGTTTTCTTTTTTCGTGTTTTCCAGTTCTTCTTTTATATAGTTGTTGTATGCTTCTACTGTTTTGTATTCATTATTGGAAATTTCCGCTGCAAGCTCATCTGTCAGCTTTGGTGCACGTTTTACGGAATTGATCTTAACGGTAAATACAACTTCTTTGCCTGCCAGGTCGGTGGAACTGTAATCTTTCGGGAAAGTCAGGTTCAGATCTACGGTATCTCCGATCTTTTTGCCAATCAGTCCGTCTTCAAAGCCGTCGATGAAGCTGCCGGAGCCGATCGTCAGATCGTAGCCTTCTGCTGTGCCGCCGTCAAATGCTTTTCCGTTTAATTTTCCTTCGTAGTCGATGTTTGCCACATCACCGTTTTCTACGGTACCTTCTTTGAGCTCTTCGGATTTGTCGTTGTTGTTTAAGTTTGTCTCAACCTGCTGCTCGACTTCTTCGTCTGTGACATCGATGGATGCCAGTGTTACTTCCAGTCCTTTGTAGTCTCCCAGTTTGACATAATCCAGTGCTTTGTAGTCCGGGCGTTCTGCTGCTTCTGTTGCTGCTTCACTCTCAGATGAGCTGTCTGCGGTTGTCTCAGAAGACGCATCCGATGCTGCTTCGGTTGTGGTGTCTGTATCTTTTGTCGTGTTTCCTGAACATCCTGTCACGGTGATCGCCATGCCAAGAAGCAGGGCTGCGATTACTTTTCTTTTCATTGTAGTTGTTTCTCCTTTCAGATCTTGCGTCGCTTTACATTTCCGGTACCGGTGTCGGTCTTGCTTTATCAAAGACTTCTCCGGCATTAAAAAGATCTTCCAGCATTTCCGGATTATAATACATACGGTAGCCGTCCAGATTTCTTCTTCCCTGACGCATATAATTTTCTCCAAACTGTACCCAGTACTGCGTGGAATCTACATTACAGTAAATATCAAATCCCATGCTCTTAAGATAAGCGAATTTTTCGTTATCTGATGTGTATGGCTGCCAGTCGCCAAGGTCGGAACCAAAGGCAAAAATGATCACATTGGTGTCTCCGACAAGCGGTTTTACATAGTCCAGCCATTTCTGTGTATCGGTCTGCAGTCTTTCAAGACTTGCTTCGCCAACATTGATATGTCCCCATGTATGACTTGCAAACTCCCATCCTTCTTCTTTCATGGCATCTGCCACTTTTTTTGCCTGCTGTCTTTCCTTTTTCCAGGCTGCTTTGTCGAAATCCGGGTTCTCTTCGAAGAATTTCTCCTGGTACTCATCCAGGTCTTTTCTTGTCTTGTATGCGATATCGGTGCGATAACCGAGTATACCGTTGTATCCGGTCAGAGCAATGATTCCCTTATGTCCGTGATAGGAGAAATCCGGATGCTCTTCCACAAAGCGATCGATCAGAGGCACCATATCGTAATCGCCTACTGATATACTTCCGTCATCTTCTTTATATTCATTTTTAATATCGCCATTTTCATCCACAATCAGCTTCGTTGCCATGCCATCACCATCCATATAATGATAGTAACTGACATCGTCCTGTGAAAGGACAAATGCCTTTTTGCCCGGCGGAAGCATGATCTTGCCCGGTGATACGGTACCATCTTCATTGACCGTACACATATCATGCAGACTTACCATCACATATCCTTTGTCATACATAGACTGTGTGATCTTGTTGAACTCATCGATGGTAGTCATAACCTGATTATATCCGGCTTCTTTGGAATCACCATCAAATGCTTTCGAGGTGTCATATATTAATGTATGATAAAATACATGCGTCACCTGGTCAAGTGGATATTCTACAAGCTCCGATTTTGCCTGCTCGTACTCTGCCACTTTATCCTGCATATCCTGACTGTCTGCGAAATCAGAAGATGCCTTTAAAAGCTCAATTGCACCGTCATAATCATACTGTGCTGCCTTTAATTCTGCCTGAGACATGATATCGTCTTCTTTTTTCTGTGCCTGTGTTTCTGTCTCGGCTGCACTCTCTGTGCCTGCGGTATCTGCCGTACTCTCACTTTCAGCACTGGTCGCTGCCTGCTCCCGGTTGTCCCGAAGCTTTTTCTTTTCAAGCATATCTTTTCCAAGAAATGCACACAGGCCAAGGATGATGACCAGAAGAAGGACTATGATCATCCTCCCTATAAACATCTGTCGCCTTTTTCTTTTTTTGCGGGCATCCGCTCGCTTCTGTTTTTCACTTTCGTTCATATTCCCCTCCACACTGGTGATAAATTCGCCCTTCGGACTACTTTCTCATGTTTAGCGGATTCCAAAGTCATACTCTGGCCACCTTGCATTATTATGATTCCACGGATTGCTCCGCATTTCATGCTCCCGCAATCCTGAAAACATTCGAAATCCGTCCTGGCGGACTACTTTCTCATGTTTTTACGGGCTCCATAGACATACTGTCCTGCCCACATATTATGATGCTACGGATTGCTCCGCATTTCATGCTCCCGCAATCCTGAAAACATTCGAAATCCGTCCTGGCGGACTACTTTCTCATGTTTTTACGGGTTCCAAAGTCATGCGTTTTCATGTAAACATGAAACGCATGACTTTTTAACCCTTGCATCATAATATCACATCTATAATAGAAATTACCACCCTAAATTGATGATATTCATAAAATTGTAATTATTCGGTACCGCTTCTTGCACTTTCTGCAAATAAATGGTACAATATTGAAATATATGAACTTATTTAGGAGGGTGTACTATGTCTACATTTTGGAATGTCCTCATTGTAATTCTGCTCGTGCTGGTAATCGCACTTGCACTTCTTTATTACTTTGGACAGAAAGCACAGAAAAAACAGGCCGCACAACAGGAACAGCTCGAAGCGACTCGTCAGGTCGTCTCTATGCTTATTATTGATAAGAAACGCCTCAAACTAAAGGAATCCGGTCTTCCTCAGATTGTCATCGATCAGACACCGTGGTATATGCGTCGTACGAAGATCCCGGTTGTCAAAGCAAAGATCGGTCCTAAGATCCAGACGCTGATCAGCGAAACAACTATTTTTGATTCTATTCCGGTAAAGAAAGAGATCAAGGCTGTTGTCAGCGGTATCTACATAACTGAGATCAAGAGTGTCCGCGGCGGACGAGTTGAGGCACCGCAGCAGAAAAAGAGCCTGCGTGTCCGTCTTTCCGAAAAGCTTCTTCGCAAGTCAAAAGAGCTCAATGCATCTGCTGCCGAAGATTCCAAGGGAAAGAAAAAGAAGAAATAAAAACTTTCAAGTGCATGCGTATCGAGAGATATGGATGCACTTTTTATTTGGAATTTGCACAAATGCTGATGCTGCAGTCTGCAATATACTCACTGTTGATCTCCAGTGCGTATTTTACCTGCACATCAATGCTGTCTTCTTTTTCGCTGACATCCAGATGTGTTGCGGAGATCCCGACCAGGAATCTTCCAAATGGGGTGTCGTAATAAGATTCGCTTTTTTTGTCTTTTTCGAACACCATATGCACGTTTGTCATCCCGCGTCTGGTCAGTTCCAGACTGCCGTTTTCGATTTTCAGAAGATTGCGAATCACTTCATTGGAATCTTCCTGTACTTCATCGTACTTGATATAATGGCGGCCGTCTTTTTCAAAGTAGCTGCCGGAAGTGATCACTTCCATCTCTTCACTGTTTTCTTCTCCATCCGGAAATTGTACACCGCTGATGCGGAGGATTATATCTTTTGTCATTTAGTACTCCTCTATGCTGATCTTCTTTGTGGTATTTACATCAAATGGCAGAATCGAATCTGCAAATCTCATAAATTTATCTGCCTGGTCGCTGACATAAAACTGATATTTACGTGCTTCTTCCTGAGACTGGATGTTTGTCAGTCCTTTTTCTGCAAGAAGCTGTTTCAGCTCACGTGCAGTCTCATAAGCCGGATTGACCAGTGTCACCTTTTCTCCGACAATTTCACGCAGTGTGGAACGCAGAAGCGGATAGTGGGTGCATCCAAGAATCAGGGTATCGATGTCCTGCTCCATCAGTTTCCGCAGATATCTGCCCGCAACTTCAAATGTCACCGAGTCTTTCAGCCATCCTTCTTCTACGAGCGGCACAAACAGCGGACATGCCTTGCCGATCACCTGGATCTGCGGGTCCTGTCTGGTGATATAAGAAGAATAAATTCCCGAATTTATTGTTGCTTCTGTAGCGATAACACCGATCTTTTTGTTGTGGGTTGCCTCACATGCTACTTTCGCTCCCGGCTTTACTACACCAATGATCGGAATATCCAGCTCTTTTTCCACATCTTCCAGTGCATAGGCACTTGCCGTATTGCAGGCGATCACGATCGCTTTGACATCCTGTGTTTTTAAAAAGCGGATGATCTGTCTGGAATAACGCAGCACCGTATCTTTTGATTTTGTTCCATAAGGAACACGGGCTGTGTCCCCGAAATATACGATATTCTCTTCCGGCAGGTTTCGCATGATCTCACGAGCCACCGTAAGACCGCCAACGCCGGAATCAAAAACTCCTACCGGAGCATTACATTTGTCACTCATAAATTATTTTCCTCCGAATTAATCCCTTATATTTTACGTCGAACCCCTGTAAATTGCAAGCAGTCCTTTCCCTGCTTAGAAAAAGACCGGTGTTTTCCCGTCAAATGCATAGGCAACCGGTTCTTCTTTTGCAAAGACCGTCTTGCCGTTCGTCCCTTCTGTGATCTCTTCTTTGACAAAGACAAGCTCTTCCTGCGGAACCAGCGTCTCGACGGTCACTTTGTCCGTATACTGAGAATCTGTGATCAGAAGCCCTCTCTGTCCGAGCAGATACTGGATCTTACCGATCCCGGAATAATCGGTTTCCATCGCCAGCAGAAAGCCTTTTTTCTTTTCGAGTACGGTGCTGGCCGCAAGCCCTGCCTGTACAGATTTTGAATACGCACGGACAAGCCCGCCTGTTCCAAGCAGTGTTCCGCCGAAATAACGTGTCACCACAACGGCTGTGTTGTGGATGCCCTCTCCGAGCAGCACGTCCAGCATCGGATGACCTGCTGTTCCTGCCGGTTCCCCGTCGTCACTGCTTCTCTGTATTTCATTATGTTCCCCGATCACAAATGCAGAACAGTTATGTCTGGCATCCCAGTATTTCTTTTTCATCTCTGCAATAAATGCAGATGCTTCCTCCTCCGAGTCCACCGGCTTTACGGTCGCGATAAAACGTGATTTTTTCTCAACGATCTCGCCCTCTCCGCCGCAATAGACAATTTTATATTCTTTCATATGCCAAAACCCTCCGATTAAAATTCCAGAATTCGGTAATACTTATGCTATCTTACCAGAGTCCCCCAAAAGAAGCAACAGCAGAAATCCTCCTTTGCTCTTTCTTTCCTGAAAGTTGTGTGATAAAATACTAAGATGCCAGGGTCAAAAGCCTGAAACCACGATGTGCTTGCACAGGAGTGGTTTTATGGCTTAATGACCCGCCCCAATATGCGCATAAAAGTGGAGCGTAAGCTTCACGATATGCGAATGTTGGGTAGGATTGTGAAAGTACGCAGTACGGAACAATCCGTATGGCATCATGGGTTCCGCTAAATCATGAGAAAGCAGCCATTTTTCGCTGAAAAATGAGCGAATTTCGAATGATTTTGTAGCACATCCTGCTTTTTAAACGTTATCGTTTTTACATAGCAAAATTTACTGTCTTTTTTCGGAGGTATTTTATATGAATTTTGACAAAAACCACGTTGCCCGCAAGAAGAGCATTCCAACGGGAACCAGGATCTTCCGGCGTATTTCGCTTACGGCTCTGAAGATTTTTCTGGTACTTCTGCTGTTTTGCGTCATCCTTGGCACGGCGGCCGGTGTCGGCATGATCAAAGGGCTGATCGCCAGTGCCCCTAACATCGATTCTCTCTCGGTTGCACCGGCAGAATCGGCCACCTACATCTATAACACCGGCAATAAACCGGTCCAGAAGCTTGCCGAATCAACTTCCAACCGTATTCTTGTGAAGCTGGATCAGATCCCGGAGGATCTGCAGCATGCGATCGTTGCCGTCGAGGATGAGCGTTTTTACAAGCATCACGGCATCGATATCCAGGGTATCGCCCGTGCCGCAGTGATCGGCATCACCAGTGGGGATTTCTCAGAGGGTGCCAGTACGATCACGCAGCAGCTGATCAAGAATAATGTTTTTACGGACTGGGTGACGCAGACGGCTCTTTCTCAGAAGCTGCGTCGTAAGTTCCAGGAGCAGTATCTGGCTCTGCAGCTGGAGAAAAAGATGTCGAAGGACCAGATTTTGCAGGATTATCTGAACACGATCAACTTAGGTGCCAGCTCGTACGGCGTACAGGCTGCTGCCAAACGCTATTTTAATAAAGATGTATCTCAGCTGAATCTCTCGGAATCTACGGTCATTGCCGGCATTACACAGAATCCGACGCTGTACAATCCGATCATCAATCCGGATGAGAATGCAAAGCGACGCAAGATCATTCTTCAGAAAATGGTCGATCAGGGCTATATCAGCGAACAGCAGCAGCAGGATGCCCTTGCGGACGATGTGTATTCCCGTATCCAGAAAACGGCTCAGGAGACGGACGAGGTTTCTATTTACAGTTACTATACGGACGCTCTGATCGAACAGGTCATGGATGACCTTGTGGAAGTCAAGGGATACACCAGACAGCAGGCTTACAAAGCTGTTTACTCCGGCGGTCTGAAGATTTATTCCAATCAGGATGAAGAGATTCAAAAAATCTGCGATGCGGAGTTTGCCAACCCGGAGAATTATCCTTCGGTGACGCTGATTGGTCTCGATTATGCTCTGAGTATCCAGAAATCCGACGGCGAGATTATCAATTACAGCAGTGAAATGCTCCGCAGCTGGTTCCAGAAACAGGACAGCTCTTTTAACATGATGTTTGACGATGAGGAATCTGCAAAAGCTGCCGCAGAGACTTACAAAAACGCCATGGTTGAAAAAGGCGATACTGTGCTTGGCGAGCGTGTTTCTCTTGTTCCGCAGCCACAGGCCTCTGTCGTGATCATCGACAATGAGACCGGATATGTGAAGGCGATCGTCGGCGGACGTGGCGAAAAGGAAGCCAGCCTGACGCTGAACCGTGCCACGGAAACCCGCAGACAGCCTGGTTCGACTTTTAAGATCGTCAGCACATACGCTCCGGCTCTTGATGCCGAGAATATGACGCTTGCTACGGTATTCGACAATGCACCTTACAATTACACAAACGGTGTCCCGGTCAATAACTGGGCAGGTAAAAATGCCTACACCGGACTGACTACGATCCGTCAGGCGATCGCAGGTTCAATTAACGTAGTAGCAGTCAAATGTCTGACCGAGATCACACCGCGGCTTGGTTTTGAGTATGCCGAAGCTCTCGGCATCAGCACACTTTACGATGATGAAAATCTGGACGTACGCCAGCCGCTGGCTCTTGGCGGTATCACGGACGGTGTCGTAAACATCGAGCTGTGCGATGCCTATGCAACGATTGCTAACGGCGGCAAATACAACGAAGCGAAGTTTTATTCCCGTATCGAGGATTCCGAAGGAAAAGTGATCATTGACAATACTCCGGAAGAAAAGACAGTTTTAAAGGACAGCACCGCTTTCCTGCTGACACAGGCGATGATGGATGTTGTAAAAGCCGGCGGAACAGCCTCCGATGTCAGCCTCGGCGAGATGCCGATCGCCGGCAAGACCGGTACGACTTCGGACGACCGTGATATCTGGTTTGCCGCATACAGCCCGTATTATACGTGTACGGTCTGGGGCGGCTATGACAACCACGATACGCTCCCGTCCGGCGATCTTTACCACACGTATCACAAAAAACTGTGGACTGCGATCATGAGCCGCATCCACGAAAATCTTCCGGTCAGACAGTTTGAACAGCCGGACAGTGTGGAAACTGCCTATGTATGTAAGAAATCCGGACTGCTCGCCGTGGATGGTGTCTGCACCGGAGATCCGCGAGGCTCCATGGCTTACACGGAATATTTTGCAAAAGGCACGACACCGACCAAGAGCTGCGATGTGCACACGGCTGTAAAGGTCTGCTCTTCCACCGGACTGCTCCCGACTGCGACCTGTACCACGACAACGAAAATCTTTGTCAAACGACCGGCCGGAAGCGAGGGCACAACGGAAGATTCCGCTTATGCTCCGCCAAGTGCGACCTGCAAAGGTCACAACATCCTGGATAAGATCACGGATATCCTGAATCCGAAAAAAGATGCGGCAGATATGGATGCCGATGATTCGAAGAAGGATGGTGCGACCACGCCGGGTTCTGATGCAAATTCCGGTTCAACAACTACACCTGACGGCAATTCCGGCTCCGGCGATTCTTCCGGAAGCGGAGATACCGGCTCTGGCACAGGTTCCGGCTCCGGCGGCAGCACTTCCGGCGATAGCTCCGGCGGAGACTCCGGAGGCACCACGGCTCCGGGCGGAGATAAGATCCTGGAGATCATTCCATAAAAGCATCTGCTCTGGTGTTCAAAGCATTTGTTGTCTGAATCTTAAAATTTCATTTGGATACAAAAAATTCCATGAGGATATTACTTAAATCAAGTAAATTCTCATGGAATTTTTATTTATCTCAGTCGGAGAAGACTCTCACTTCTGCAAGTATTGCGGTGCTGACTGCCATTGTTTTATTACAGCATCAGTTTTGCTGCACCGTAGATACCGGCATCATTGCCCAGTGTTGCCAGTGCAAATTTTACATCTTTGCAGGATGGAAATGCATATTTTTTGTAATATTTCTCGATATAATCAAAGAGTATCTTTCCGGCTTTGGAGACGCCGCCGCCGATTACAAATACCTGCGGATCTACCACACCTGCGATGTTTGCACATGCAAGACCGAGGTATCTGCCGAATTCTTCTGCGATTTCCTGTGCAACTGCATCGCCTGCTTTTACGGCATCAAAGACGCTTTTTGCACTGACTTCTCCGTCACGCAGAACGGAAGGGGTATCGCAGGATGCCAGCTTTTTGTTTGCCAGATATACGACACCTGTTGCAGATGCAACCTGTTCCAGACATCCGGTGTTGCCACAGTTGCAAGGTTTGTCAACGCTGTCGGTTACATGGATATGTCCGATCTCACCGCCGGCTCCGTTGCTTCCGGTTACGATCTTGCCATTGATGATGATGCCGCCGCCGACACCGGTTCCAAGTGTCACCATAACAACATTGTGATAGCCGACTGCTCCGCCTTTCCACATTTCGCCGAGTGCTGCCACGTTTGCATCGTTTCCGACGCGTACCGCAAGACCTGTCTTTTCGGAAAGCTCTTTGGAAAGTGGTACAAATCCCCAGTGCAGATTGACGGCTACCGGAACGTTGCCTTCTTCATCTGCCGGTCCCGGTACACCAACGCCTGCTCCAACGATCTCTTCTTTGTCCAGACCTTTTTCTGCGATCTTGGCATTCATCGTCTCTGCGATGTCTGCGATGATATTTTCGCCGTTGTTTTCGGTTCTTGTCTTAATTTCCCATTTATCCAGGACTTCTCCGTCTACATTAAAAAGTCCGCATTTTACGGTTGTTCCTCCGATATCGATTCCAAAACAATATTTTTTCATTTCTTCTGCTCCTCTTTTTTCTTTGCAAGTGACTTCTGAACACGGTTATAAAGCTCCTGAGCTGCATTATAACCCATCTTTTTCTGTCTGTGGTTGACAGCAGCAGACTCTACGATCACAGCCAGGCTTCGTCCCGGACGGATCGGAATGGAATGGCATACAACGCGGTTGCCGAGGAACTCGGTGTATTCTTCCTGAAGTCCGAGTCTGTCGTATTCTTTGTCCTTGTCCCACTCTTCCAATTTGATAACCAGGTCAATGGTCTGTGTATTTTTCACGCTCTCCACACCAAATAAGGTCTTGGCATCAATGATACCGATACCGCGAAGCTCGATAAAGTGGCGGGTGATATCCGGAGCACTTCCGACCAGGCTCGCATCGCTGACTTTGCGGATCTCTACGACGTCATCGGATACCAGACGATGGCCTCTCTTGATCAGCTCCAGAGCTGCCTCACTCTTACCGATGCCGCTCTCGCCCATGATCAGGACACCTTCGCCGTATACATCTACCAGCACGCCGTGGATAGAAATACAAGGAGCCAGCTCTACATTCAGCCAGCGGATGATCTCTGCCATAAACGGAGATGTATTTTTCTCTGTGGTAAAGACCGGAATACCGTTCTCTGTGGCGATACGCAGGATATCTTCATCCGGATCCGTTCTCGATGTAAAGATAATGCACGGAACCTTATGGGCACAGAACTGCTCATAGGCATGCACTCTCTGATTTCTCGTCATATGTTCCAGATAAGTAAATTCCACATAACCGACAATCTGTACACGCTCGGATGCGAAATGTTCGAAATATCCGGTCAGCTGCAGTGCCGGTCTGTTGATATCCGGTGTGGTCACCACGATCGATGAAATATCAACATCCGGTGTCAGATTCTTCAGTTCCATGCTTTTTGCAATTTTTGTCAATTCTACACTACTGTTACTGTTCATCTGTTTTTGTCCTTTCCTGTCAGTAAAGCGGACATTCACAATCCGCTTCGCTACTTGCTCATGAACGCACACAACATCGTCAAATCCATGCACGTTCCTTCGATTTCATGCTCTCATTCTATCACATCCGTACACATCATACAAGAAACAAAACAGATTCTGTAAAAAATTGTATACTGTTCACATGAAAATTCAAGAATGCCAGAGGCATTCTTGCTGCATACAATCATCTTTGTTCTTCTTTTTTCTTTTCATGGAAGAAAGCGTAGACTTTTCCTGCACTTAAGGCGGTCATTGAAGGCACTGCTGCCAGTTCCTCTTCGCTCGCCTCGCGGATCGCTTCCAGGGAGAGGAAATGACGCATCAGTGCCTTTCTTCTTGCCGGACCGATACCGTCAATGTCATCCAGAATCGAATGTACCTGATCTTTGCTTCGCAGGGAGCGGTGATACTCGATGGCAAAACGGTGGGCTTCATCCTGCACGCGGGTGATCAGTTTAAATCCCTCGCTGTCGCGGTCGATCGGGATCTCTACGTTATTATAATACAGGCCTCTGGTGCGGTGCCGGTCATCTTTTACCATACCGCAGACCGGGATGTTAAGATCCAGCTTTTCCAGAACGCCAAGTGCGATATTGACCTGACCGCGGCCGCCGTCCATCATGATCAAATCCGGCAGTTTTCCGAAACTGTCATACTCTTTTTTCTCAGGGTCACTCTCGTGTGTAAAACGTCTTGTCAGGACTTCTTCCATGCTTGCGTAGTCGTTTGGCCCCTGCACGGTTTTGATACGGAATTTGCGGTAATCGCTTCGTTTTGGTTTGCCGCGTTCAAAGACTGCCATGGATCCGACCGACTCAAAGCCACTGATATTGGAAATATCATAGGCTTCCACTCGTACCAGATCTGGCAGATCCAGCCAGCCGGCAATTTCTTTCATCGCCCCGATTGTGCGTCCTTCTTCTCGTTTGATACGATCTTTGTCCTGTCGCAGGACAATCTCTGCATTCTGCGTGGCAAGCTCAACCAGTTTTTCCCTGGTACCTTTTTTCGGTACTTTGATGTGCACCTTCTGCCCTTTTCGCTTTCCGAGCCACTCTTCTAAGACGGACTGATCTTCGATCTCACACGGGATCATGATCTCCCTTGGAATAAACGGCGTGCCGGAATAGAACTGCTTCATAAAACTGGAGATCACGATATTCTGCGAATCGTGCGGTGCGATCCGCAGGAAGAAATGGTCTCTGCCGATCAGCCTGCCCTGTCTGATAAAAAATACCTGGGCTACTGCGTCGCTGCCATCCATTTTCACGGCGATCACATCTTTGTCCTCGCCGTCGCTGCTTGTGATCTTCTGCTTCTGTGCGATCTGGCTGACGCTGTTTTTGAGGTCACGCCAGGCCGCTGCCTCCTCGTACTCCATACGCTCCGAGGCATCCAGCATCCGCTTTTCGAGCATTTTCAGGATTGGTCCGTAGTTTCCATTCAGAAAATCCATCGCTCCGTTTAAGGATCTGCGGTACTCTTCCTGACTGATATAGCCCTGACATGGTGCATCACACTGTTTGATGTGATAATTCAGGCAGGGACGCTCTTTTCCGATATCCTGCGGCAGTCTGCGATTACAGGTACGGACTTTGTAGATCTTACGGATCAGCTCGATCGTATCTTTGACTGCCCCGGCACTGGTGTAGGGTCCGTAATATTTATTTTTATCCTTTTTCATGCTCCTTGAAAACAAAATCCGAGGATATGCCTCCGATGTCGTTACTTTTATAAATGGATAAGTCTTATCATCCTTGAGCATCGTATTGTACTTCGGGCGGTGTTCCTTGATCAGATTGCACTCCAGAACCAGTGCCTCCAGCTCGGAATCCGTCACGATATATTCAAATCTGGCGATCCTTGTGACCATCTGCTCGATTTTGGCACCTTTATTGCGGCTGGTCTGAAAATACTGCCGCACCCTGTTCTTCAGGCTGATCGCCTTGCCCACATAAATAATGGCATCTCTGTCATCATGCATAATATAAACTCCCGGCTTAGCCGGGAGCTTTTTTAATTCTTCCTGAATATCAAACATCTGCTTTTACATCCTCACTTACTCGGTTGCGGTGTCTGCTGTGTTCTCTTTTGAAAGATTTACTTTTGTGCTATTTTCTTCGGTCTGTATTTCGCTGTTTTTCTGTGCTTCTTCTGCCTGTACTTTACGCAGGATCTCCATAAATTCCTTTCCGGTGATCGTCTCTTTCTCGATCAGGAAAGCGGCGATGTGATCCAGAATGCTGCGGTTTGCCGTAAGCATGTCTTTTGCTTCCTTATATGCCTTTTTGAGCATAGCAGTGATCTCTTTATCGACCTCGGCCTGTGTCACCTCACTGCAGTCCAGAACCGTCTGATTATCGAGGTACTGGTTTGCCGCACGCTCCAGACCGGTCAGTCCGAATTTCTCAGACATACCGTAGCGTGTGATCATTGAGCGGGCAATGGAAGTTGCTTTCTCGATATCATTGGATGCTCCGGTTGTCACTGAACCAAATACGATCTCCTCTGCTGCACGGCCGCCGGTAAATTCTACCAGTCTCGCCCACAGTTCTTCTTTTGTATAGAGGCATTTCTCCTCTTCCGGAATGTTCATGACATAGCCGAGTGCTCCGGATGTACGCGGCACGATCGTGATTTTCTGTACCGGCTCTGCATCTTTTTGCAGTGCACTGACCAGTGCGTGTCCGACTTCATGATAGGAAACGATCTCCCGCTCTTTTTTGCTCAGGATCTTGTTTTTCTTTTCTTTTCCCATTTCAACCAGCTCGACTGCTTCTGATAAATCTGCCTGAGATACGGCACTTCTTCCTGCTTTTACAGCAAGGATGGCTGCTTCATTGACCATATTTGCTAGGTCTGATCCGACAGCTCCGGCTGTTGCCAGGGCGATTTCTTTGAAATTGACCGTCTCATCAAGATTAACGTTCTTTGCGTGTACACGCAGAATATCTTCTCTTCCTTTGAGATCCGGGCGGTCTACGATCACTCGGCGGTCAAAACGTCCCGGACGCAGAAGTGCAGAGTCCAGAACTTCCGGACGGTTCGTTGCTGCAAGGATCAGCACACCTTTGGAGGAATCAAAACCATCCATCTCCGCAAGCAGCTGGTTCAGTGTCTGCTCACGCTCGTCGTTTCCGCCGCCATAACGGCTGTCACGGCTCTTACCGATCGCATCGATCTCATCGATAAAAATGATACACGGTGCACTCTTTTTGGCCTCTTCAAACAGGTCTCGCACACGCGATGCACCGACACCGACAAACATTTCCACGAAATCGGAACCGGAAATGGAGAAGAACGGCACGTGTGCCTCTCCTGCGACTGCCTTTGCCAGCAGTGTCTTACCGGTACCCGGAGGGCCGACAAGCAGTGCTCCTTTCGGCAGCTTCGCTCCGATCTTCACGTATTTCTGCGGATCTTCGAGAAATCCTACGACTTCCTGAAGCGATTCTTTTGCTTCATCCTGTCCGGCAACATCCTGGAAGGTCACACCGGTTTCCTTCTCGCCGTAAACTTTTGCCTTGCTCTTGCCGACACCCATGACTCCGCCGCCTGATCCCATACGACGCATGAAAAAGTAGAAAATAAATCCGATCATAACCAGCGGCAGAACATTTGCCACGATATTTAAGATCAGGTAAGAAGAATTGTCCGGTACGGTTTTGCTACACTGTACACCTGCCTTGAGCAGTCGGTCTGTCAGTGTCGGATCGTCCATGATACCGGTATAACAGGTGATCTTCACACCCGGTATTGGCTGATTTTTCAGGTTGATGTCGATTCGGTTGGAACCGATCTCTACAGATTCGACCTCTCCACGGTCAACCATGTTAATAAACTGATTATAGCTGATCTTACGCTCGGTTGTATCTTTTACCATACTGGTAACGATATTCGTGGCAAGCATCACAATCAAAGTAATCACCAGAAAAACCAGAATGCTTTTGCCGCCGCCTTGCTTTTTCCCATTGTTCTTATTGCGACCATTGTCCGGCTGTTTTTGTCCACCCGGTCCCTGTGGTCTGCCAGGACCGCCGCCCTGCATCTGATTGTTGTCCATTTTTGTCCTCCTCATATGCAAACTCCAACTTATCCCATTATAAGTACAGTTTCAGAAGAAATCAATATATAGATTGTGAAAAAAAGCTCACAATTATGAATCTTTTCTAAAAAAACGGTAGCCGAACGGGTATGATTTATTGTATACTAGTGCAAGAGTTACTTTGTAACAAGGAAATGCACGCCGGTTCTTGCGTGCATCCGACTTGAATTTTTAGGAAAGGTTCTTAATCATATGAAAAAAGGATTTGACAACGAAAAATATCTTGCTACACAGTCTCGCTGTATCCGCGAGCGTATTGACAAATTCGGAGACAAACTTTATCTGGAATTTGGCGGAAAGTTATTTGATGACTACCACGCTTCCCGTGTACTGCCGGGATTTGAGCCGGATTCCAAGCTTCAGCTTCTGATGCAGCTGTCCGAGCACGCAGAGATCGTCATCGTCATCAGTGCGGTGGATATTGAAAAAAATAAAATCCGCGGCGACCTCGGCATCACTTACGATACCGATGTACTGCGTCTGATCGACTCTTTCGAAGAACGTGGACTTTTTGTCGGAAGTGTCGTTATCACAAAATACTCCGGACAGACCAGTGCAGACCTGTTTAAACAACGTCTGATCAAACTCGGCATCAAGGTTTACACCCTCTATATGATTCCGGGTTATCCGAATAATGTTTCTCATATCGTAAGTGATGAGGGATTCGGTAAAAATGACTACATCGAAACTTCCCGCCCTCTGGTCGTGATCACTGCCCCTGGTCCTGGAAGCGGAAAGATGGCTACCTGCTTATCTCAGCTTTATCAGGAGCATCGCAGAGGTATCCGTGCCGGATATGCGAAATTCGAGACTTTCCCGATCTGGAACATTCCGCTGAAACATCCGATCAACCTGGCATATGAGGCAGCAACGGCTGACCTGAACGATGTCAACATGATTGATCCGTTCCATCTGGAAGCTTATGGATTTACCACGGTAAACTACAACCGTGATGTGGAAATCTTCCCGGTTTTAAAAGCAATGTTTGAAAAGATCTACGGCGAAAGCCCTTATCAGTCTCCGACTGACATGGGCGTCAACATGGCCGGGAACTGCATCTGCGATGATGCACTCTGCCAGGAAGCTTCCCGCCAGGAGATCATCCGCCGCTACTTCAACGCACTGAACGGACTTCTGACCGGACGCAATCAGGAAGAGGAAGTTTATAAGATCGAGCTGATCATGAACCAGGCCGGCGTTACTGCAACCGACCGCAAGGTTGTTCCGGCTGCAAGACGTGTCGCAGAACTGACCGGTGCTCCGGCTGCTGCTATAGAACTGCCGGACGGCAGGATCATCACCGGAAAGACTTCTGACCTGCTCGGTGCCGCTTCTGCGGTTCTGTTAAATGCCTTAAAAGAGCTTGCCGGCATTGACCACGAGAAAAATATCATTGCACCGGAATCTCTGGAGCCGATCCAGCGTCTGAAAACTGCTTACCTCGGAAGCCGCAATCCGAGACTGCATACCGATGAGGTCCTGATCGCCCTGTCCATCAGTGCCGCCGCTCATGAAGATGCTGCTCTGGCTATGAAACAGCTGCCGAAACTTGCCGAATGCCAGGCACATACTTCTGTTATGCTCTCCCCGGTGGATATCAAAAAGCTGAAACAGCTCGGTATCCAGTTCACGATGGAAGCAAAATATGAGAACAACAAAAACTATCACTAAAATTTCTTTGTACTTTTTTGAAAAATCCAGTATGATTTACTGGATTTTTTTCTTTGCATAGTGTATAATCTTTTCCGTATTTTTTTTAGGAACTTAATATCTGGTCAAAAAAAATGCGTGTTTTGTGCACAGAACGGAGGAAATTATGTCAGTAAAATATGTATTTGTAACAGGAGGTGTTGTTTCCGGACTGGGAAAGGGTATCACAGCCGCATCCCTCGGACGACTTCTGAAAGCACGTGGCTACAAAGTAACGATGCAGAAATTCGATCCTTATATCAATATCGACCCGGGAACGATGAATCCGATCCAGCATGGTGAGGTATTTGTAACCGACGACGGTGCTGAGACAGACCTGGACCTTGGACATTATGAGCGTTTTATCGACGAAAGTCTGACGAAAAATTCCAATGTCACAACCGGTAAGATTTACTGGTCCGTTCTGCAGAAAGAACGCCGCGGAGATTTCGGCGGTGGAACGGTACAGGTCATCCCTCATATCACCAATGAGATCAAGAGCCGTTTCCATCGCGATTTTACATCAGACGAAACCAGCATTGCGATCATTGAAGTTGGCGGTACGGTCGGCGATATCGAAAGTCAGCCGTTCCTGGAATCCATCCGTCAGTTCCAGCACGATGTCGGACATGAAAATGCGATCCTGATCCACGTTACTCTGATCCCTTACCTGCGTGCCTCAGGTGAAATGAAAACCAAGCCGACACAGGCCAGCGTAAAGGAGCTCCAGGGTATGGGAATTCAGCCGGATGTGATCGTGTGCCGTTCCGAGCTGCCGCTTGACAATAGCATCAAGGACAAGATCGCACTGTTCTGTAACGTGCCAAGTGACCATGTTCTGCAGAATCTTGATGTGGAATATCTCTACGAAGCACCGCTTGCCATGGAAAAAGAACATCTGGCACAGGTTGTCTGCGACTGCCTGAAGCTTGACTGCCCGGAGCCAGATCTGGAAGACTGGAAAGCTATGGTAAATGCTCTGCGTCATCCGACAAAAGAAGTAAATATCGCTCTGGTAGGCAAATATATCCAGCTGCACGATGCTTACATCAGTGTTGTGGAGGCTCTGAAACACGGCGGTATCGCACAGCATGCGACTGTAAATATCAAGTGGGTGGATTCCGAACTGCTCAACAACAGTAACGTCGAAGAAGTACTCTGTGATATGGATGGCATCCTGGTCCCTGGCGGTTTCGGTGACCGTGGCATCGAAGGCAAGATCACGGCAATCGAATTTGCCCGTATCCGCAAGATCCCATTCCTTGGGCTCTGCCTTGGCATGCAGTTATCGGTTGTTGAATTCGCCCGCCATGTGGTTGGCTACAATGACGCACACAGCATCGAACTGGATCCTAAGACTACCCATCCGGTCATTGCACTTCTGCCGGAGCAGGACGGCATCGAGGATATCGGCGGTACCTTAAGACTTGGTTCTTATCCTTGTGTACTGGATAAATCTTCCCTGGCTTATAAGCTTTACGGTGAAGAAACGATCCATGAACGTCATCGTCATCGTTATGAATTTAACAACGATTACCGCAAAGTGCTCACAGAAAACGGCATGATGCTCTCCGGTATTTCTCCGGATGGACGTATCGTGGAAATGGTAGAACTTCCGGATCACCCGTTCTTCATCGGAACACAGGCTCATCCGGAACTGAAGTCCCGCCCGAACCGTCCGCATCCGCTGTTCCGTGGATTCGTAGAAGCCGCTGTCGCAAAACACGAAGCAGAATAGATATGATGCCAGGGATTGTGGGAGTGCGACGCACGGAACAATCCGCAGGCATCATAAATCTCACATCACAAAGTAACGAAAAGCTGGGGTATATCTTTCGATTATACTCCAGCTTTATTTCATATCAAGCGGATATTCGCAATCCGCTTTGCTACTTGGATCCGTAAAATCCACTCAGCGGTAAAAGGCATTGTACACGCCTCCGCTGTACATAGCCACACTGCGGTATTTTGCCAGTTCACTGACCGTAACTAACTGATAACCGGATGCGATCAGTTTCGGGATCAGCACTTCTGCTGCATCCACAGACGGGCTGTGGATATCGTGCATCAGGATGATCGAACCGTCTTTCACTTCATTCATAACCACATTTATCGTATTCTTGGCGTTTCTTGTCTTCCAGTCCAGGGTATCAATGCTCCACAGGATCAGCGGTGCTCCCGCATTGATCTGCACATTGCTGTTGTAGGCTCCATACGGCGGACGCACCAGCGTCGCATTGTGGCCGGTGAGTGCACGGATCTGAGCATTTGTGCTGCTGATCTCACTCTGTATGGAACTGCCGTTTAAAGATGAAAGGCTTGCATGATCCCAGGTGTGATTTCCGATCTCGCATCCCTGCTTCGCCATCTGCTGTATCGTATCCGGATAATTTGCGATACTCGTCCCAACCAGGAAGAAAGTCGCTGCTGCCCGGTTGTTCTTCAGGCATTTTAACAGACGGTCGGTATAAGGTCCCGGACCATCGTCAAACGTCAGTGCCACCATCTTTCCTTTCGGGTTGATCAGCCGCTCTTTGATCTTTTTGTCCTTATGATAAACACCTTTTTTGTCAAAATAATAAGCTTTGTTGCCAATGTAACGGCTCTTTGTCACTTTGACGCCTTTTTCATCGATATAGTACTTTTTGCCTTTTACTTTGACCCAGCTGCTTACCAGCCGCTTTCCTTTTGCATCTACATAGGCATAACCGGTCTTTGTCCTGATCCAGGACGCTTTCTTCATGGAACCGTTTTTGCCGAAATAGTACCAGTGCTTTCTGATCTTCTGCCATCCGGTGACCATCGCTCCCTTTTTGCCAAGATAGTACGTCTTTCCATTGCGATAGCGGAACAGCCCCTGGCGGCGGAAACCGTTTTTATCAAAATAATAATATCTGCCTTTTATGTTTGCCCAGGTCTTTGTTGCATAAGTCTTATCCTGTAAAAGAAACCGAATCTTCCCGTGCTGTTTTACCCATTTTCCAGAAAGCTTCGGTGCTTTTTTAACATTTTTCAGAGGAAGTGTCTCACTTTGGCCGGTCGTTTCGGACTGCTGTGTAGTCTCAGGCTGCCTCTGCATCTCGGACTCCTGCGGCGTTTCACTTTGCCGCACGGTCTCAGACTCCTGTACACTTCCTGCCTGATCTGCAATCTCTGCCGCATTTGCTCTCTGTATCCCCCCGGCTCCTGCGGCGAACATGGCTGCTGCCATGCCAAAAGCGACTGCATATCTTTGTATTGCTTTTTTTAACATCTGCAATTACTGGATAAAAGCTTTGAACTTTTCGTCAATCAAAGCTTCATCGTTTGTATTTGCACACAGCTCTAATGGTTTTTCCATGTCCAGACTGAAAATGCCCATGATGGATTTTGCATCTACCAGGTATTTGCCCTGTGCCAGATCTACATCAAAATCCATATGTCCGCAGATTCTGTTGAACTCCTGAACATTTGCTACATTGCCAAGTACGATATTTCTTTTTACCATAACAATTCTCCTTTCCCGGTATCAGATACCACGCTTTATTGAAAGGAAACTATCTGTTTCCCTTATCTCTTAGCATACCATTATCTGAAAATAAGGTCAACCATAAAAAACCTTACACTGCAAACAATGCACTGACTGCCCCGAGCAGTCCTGCGGATGCAAGTCCCATGATGATGCCGGCGAGCATAACGCCGAGCATGACTGCGATGATACTGGACTTAAAATCCATATCCAGAAAGCTTGCCGCAAGTGTTCCTGTCCATGCTCCGGTTCCCGGAAGCGGAATACCTACGAACAGCAGCAGTGCCACAAACAGGCCTTTTCCTGCTGTTGCCTGAAGTTTCTTTCCGCCTTTTTCACCTTTCTCGATACAGTAGGTGAAGAACTTTCCGATCACCGGTTTGTCGGCTCCCCAGAGCAGTACTTTTCTGGCAAACAGATAAATGAACGGCACCGGAAGCATATTTCCGAGGATTGCTATGATGTAGGACGGCACATACGGCAGTCCCTGGGCTATGGCATATGGAATCGCTCCTCGAAGTTCGATCAGTGGAACCATTGATATGAAAAATACAATAATATAAGACATACGTTATCCTTTCCTGTTTCTGTATCATTCAGCAGTCCATTTGGCTGATCATGATACCCCTTTTATGGATGCCGGACGGCACCGATTTCTGGTCACAATATTCGTATGATAAGCTGATTTGCCGGAAATGTCAAGCAATTACCGGCTCTGCTTATCCTTTTGTGCCCCTGTGATCTGCCGGAGATCCTGTCCGGTGTTTCAGGAGAGGACTTTCAGCTGCATCTTCCATTTCTGAAACAGATTCTTTTCATTTAATATCTGTTTTTGGGTACTCATAAGAAATGCCCGGACTTCTTCTGCCTGTTTTTCTTCCATGGCATGGCTGCTGTATGCGGCTTTTTCTGCCAGTCTTGTCACTTTCCGATACTGATCTGCCATCTCGGAGCTATACTTTCTGCTCAGTTCTTCGCAGATCTGATATCTGGAGCCTCCCTTTATCCGGACTCCGTCGTACATAAGCCAGCACCTTAGCTGTGCATAACAGCTTCGGATCGCCTGTGAGGCATCTTTCGAATACATCGCCCGATTCTTTTCTTTCCATTTTTTGCGGTATTTTAAAATCTGATAAGCGATCCACAGGATCAGTGCCAGTATCAGCAAAAGGATCACAACGATCAGAATTTTCCGGACCGGCAGCTGTTTTCTGCCTTTCCTGGTTTCCGGCTTTGTCTGCTCTTCATCTTTGATCTGTTCTGCTGTGTCCGTCTGCTCAGAAGCTCCCTGATTTTGTGCTCCCTGCCAGGAAACCGTCTCGAAATCCGGGCGTTCCATCTTATCGAGATACGGCGGCGTCACTTCCATCGGGATCCATCCGATGCCGTCCTGATAGATTTCCACCCATGCATGGGCCTCTTTTCCAGTCACATAGATCGTTCCGTCATCCTGAGCATTTTCTGCCATCTCCGGCGTGACCAGATAACCCTCGACATAGCGTGCCGGGATTCCGAAGCAGCGGTACATCAGAACAGCCGCCGATGCATAATGCACGGAATAGCCTTTCTTCTCCGTCATCAGAAAATCGGTCACAAAATTTCCGGTCTTTGCATCTGTTTTCTGATCTTCTCCGGATGCATCTGTATTCTTCGGATCGATCTCTTCTGTATAAGTGATGTTCTCATTTAAATATCCGGTAATCCTGGTATTTGCCTCTTCATAGGAAATATGAGACGTAACATTTTCGCTGTCTTTCTCATCCGAATCAGAAGCAAGCACTTTTGTAAGCATCTGTTTCAGAGAATCCGGTACCTGCAGATACTGGTCATATACATATGCATTGTAGCTGTTTTCGCATTTTTTGTATTCTGCAAATGCCTCCGTATCCTGATCCTGATAATATACGGATGCGATCTGCGGATACTTTCTGATCAGATTGCTGTGTACCGGAAACGAAATCGTCTTTTGCGGCCGGAATCCTTCCGGGATCAGGCGGTCATCTCCAAAACTTCGGACATTTTCCAGCGTATCCGGAAGCGTACTCAGCTCATACGGCACATAAGCATATTTCCGGCTCGCACCAATGGTCGTGACCGTCATATTTCCGGTGTCATCGTCTGCAGGATTTTCCAGCTGATAAAGAGCGGTAAGCTGCTGAAGCCCGGAAACGTTTTCTTTGTGAAGCCAGTAAAACAGATCTTTTTTATCATAAATTTCATCTGCATCCTGTTGTTTCCAGCCGTCTTCTGTGTAAATACTGCCGACAAATCCACGAAGATAGAGAGAATCCGGATGTTCCATGGTCACTTTCAGAGCGGCTTCATCGGTCAGTTTCAGGTTTCCAAGCCTCCGGAACTGTCCTTCCGGCAGGGAATCCACCGTCTTTTTCCCATAACGGATCTGTTCTGCAAATTTCTGTACTTTCTGCGAGAACGGATTGTCTGGCGAAAAACTCGAAGCTTTTCCCCGAAGCATGAAAAATCCGGCTGCCGTCACTGCCGCAAATAACACAAGTAGCATCACATCTGTCTGTAACTGTGCCAGACCTTTTTCTTTTTTCCGAAAGGCAACAAGGCAGAGAAAACCTACATAGATCAGAAGCACCGGAAAAAGAACTGCTTCTTTCTGCCAGATCAGAAGCAGAACTCCCGGAATAAGGCTGACGAGAATCATTCCGATGCAGCTTTTGCTGACCCTTAAAAATTCCAGAAGAGCTGCCAGAACCATGCCTGCTGTCACATAAAAAACGGCTGTGACAAATGGCTGCAAAGGTTCGGAAATCGTAAGTGCATAATCCGGCTCAAAGGTTCGCATATTTCTCCCGATCGTCTCAAGCAGCCCGTTTCCGGCGATCAGTGCTCCCTGAAAGATCCAGCCCTTTCGGATCGTAAAGCTGATCAGAAAACAAAGAATTGCCGCTGCCAGAATTTCATGCACGATTTTCCGTATGAATTTCTTTTCTTTTTGTCCATTTACAAGAACGGCCATCACAAGTAGAATCGCTCCCACACTGCCAGAAAGAGTCATCGTCAGAGATGCCCTGCAAAACTGCATCACCATAAGATACCATCCGACATAAATGCAGAAACAGGCAAGTGCTTCTCCGACATTTTCTTTCTGGTTTTCCGACTTCTCTGCAACCTGAACGTACAGTTCTGTTTCTTGCTTTTTTTGAATTTTTCTGTGTTTCTTCATGTTTCACTCCTAAATCAGCAGGATACCGACATCTTCTCCTGGCCGTACGGTCTGGAAACTGCACTGCCATGCAAAGAGATCTGCCAGATTTCCCGGATCTTCTGCGGTAAAATAGAGAATATGTCCAAATGGCTGTTCCTGATATTTCTGTGCATATTCCTGCAAGCCTGTGAATGTTTTTTCTTTTCTCTCCAGTGAAAGTAAGCCGTGTATGATCTGGGCAAGGTTATCTGCGGAGTCGATTTCTTCCATACAAAGCTGCTCTTTTTTCTGATCGTACCAGCCGATCTTGTGATGCATCCCTTTCTCCGTCAGATTTTCGGAAACGGAGATCAATTTTTCCATCAGTTCTGCCTGATCTGAAGTTCTGCTATCCCCGGTCAGTTTTGCTGTCTCAAAAAACAGAAGCACTGCATTTTCTACCGGAAGTCCCGGTTCCTTCACATAAAGTTCTCCCAGTTTCTGTGAGATTTTCCAGTGAATCATCTTCGTGCTGTCACCTGGCTGGTATTCCCGGATCCCGAAGGTTTCTCCCGGATCGTCCCCTTTTTTCTGTTCGGAATATTGTATGCTTTCCCAGTCGGTCGTAAAACTATCCCCGACCTGTACTTCCACCGTTTTCATTTCCGGAAGCACGATCATGGTATCGCTGATGTTAAGCTTCTGCTCGGTCAAAAACAGTCCCAGCATATCACTGACCAGAAGTTTCTGCACGGATATTCTGATGGCCCCGCAGCAGTTGCTGCAAACACTCCATTTCGTTTCTGTCTTTTCTTTCCCCGCTGCCATACTGTCAAGATGGCAGATTTCTTTCTCTCCGGTCAGCAGATTTTGAAACAGAAGTTCTGCCCTTAAGCGTCCTGCCGGCAGCAGGCTGTGGTTTTCAAAGATCAGTTTCCCGTAAACCTGCTGTTCTTTTTCTGCCATGTCCGGCACTTCAAAATAGCAGGTTACTTTATTTTTCATGGCAATCGAAAGAAAAAAGCAGAAAAAGCAGAGCAGAACGGTTGCCACAGCTGCAATTCCTATGGTGATGCTCGCACTTACCAGATATGCAACCACCAGAAACAGCATCCAGATGCCGGCAAGGATTCTGGATTTTTTCATGTTCTCCTCCTATCTGATCTCCGGAATGGAAACCTGATGTGTGATCTGCTCCATGATCTCTTCTGCCTGGATACCCGCAACTTTGGCACGCGGATGCAGGATCACGCGGTGTGCACATACCTTTGCAAATACGCGAAGGACATCATCCGGGATCACATAATCACGCCCGTTTATGTAAGCGGATGCTTTTGCCATGTTGTTGAGGGCCAGTGCTCCTCGCGGGCTGACGCCGAGCTGGATCTTGTCGTTCTGTCTGGTCGCTTCTACAAGCAGTGTGATGTATCTGAGGATATCATCTGCCACTTCTACCTCTTTTACTTCCTGCTGAAGCTGCTGTACTTCTTCTCGGGATGAGATCATCTGAAGCAAATCCAGCGGCTGCTCCGTCTGACGATCCCGCAGGATATTGATCTGGCTTTCAAAGTCCGGATAACCCATGGAGAGTTTGACCATAAAACGATCCATCTGAGACTGCGGGAGCATCTGTGTTCCGGCAGAACCGAACGGATTCTGTGTGGCAATTACAGTGAATGGCTTCGGGATTTCATAGGTTTTTCCATCTACCGTGGCATTTCCTTCTTCCATTACTTCAAGCAGGGCTGCCTGTGTCTTGCTGGAAGTACGGTTAATCTCATCTGCCAGAAGCAGGTTGCACATGACTGCCCCCGGTTTGTACTGAAACTCTCCACTCTGCCTGTCGTACAGGGAGAATCCGACCACATCGGAAGGGGTAACATCCGGCGTAAACTGAATTCGGTGATAGTCCACGCCCATGACTTTTGCAAAGCTCAGTGCCAGCGTTGTCTTTCCGACTCCCGGAATATCTTCCAGAAGCACATGGCCTTTCGCCAGGATTGTCATCAGCACCTGTTCGATCACTTCTCTTTTTCCAATGATTACTTTTTCAATCTCGTTTATCATTGCTTCTGTTTTTCTCATATGTCCTCTCTTTCTCATAACTGTCCTGTTATATTTATACTGTTTACTTTCTGCAAAATCCGTTAAAATTTTCTTCCCAACCGTATTTTTGCACACCTGAATCCTGTTTTTGCTGTCATGGCATCCCATGCTTCTCCTGTGCCGGATCATTCTTTTTTGTTTCTTCTTTTTAACATCAGTACCACTGCCGCTGCGATCACTGCAATCACCACTGCGATGACCATGACCGGCATGGCACTGCCATTTTTCGAAAGCAGGGATGCTTTTTCCGGACGCAAGTTAAATAAATTTTTCATATTGTTTTTGTAGCGGCAGAATGCGGTCAGTGCGTATGCCGCCTGGCCTCCTGCCAGGAAATCGGATTCATCCGGTATGGATGCCGGATTGGACGCATCATAAACATAAGCATGGACAAATCCGCCATCTTCCTGACGAAAGCTCATCAGATTATCAAGCACGGTATTTCCGTTTTTGATAAAACGACTGTCGCTCTGCGGATCGATGCCTAGACTGCAAAGAGCCGTCAGAACCTGTGCACAACTCTCAGAGCTTTCTGTGCCGGTATCCATGGAAGAACAGAATCCTCCGTCACTTTCCTGATGTTCAGAGATCCAGGACAGTGCAAGATCTGCTGCCGCTTTCGCCTCGCTGTTTTCTTCGTAATATGGTGCCAGGGCAGTCAGTGCCATGGCAGTGATATCTACATCCATCTGCCCGGAACCCGCTGAGAGGGAAAATCCGCCGTCACTCTCCTGTGCTTTTAAAAGTTCTGCCAGGATCTCTTCCCGGCTCTGGTATGCATCTTCCGGCACTTCATAATCCCCGGAATCCAGTGCGATCAGTGCCCAGATCAGTGCATTTGTTCCCTGCGTATCGAGCGGTTCTGTCTTTCCGCGGTTGTACGTTCCGTCTGCAATCAGATTGATGGTCTTCTCTCCTGCCATGTCACTTACTGCCTGTGGATCACCGCCAAGAGCCGCGATCACCAGTGCCGCTCTCTGATATTCGGTCGCTTTTCCGAGTTTTTCTTTTTTTGTGCCATATTTTTTGGCGATCGCTGTTTCCATCGCTTTTCGATAGCTTTTATAGTCTTCCTTGTATCCGCTTCTCGCTGCTGCAAAGGCAAACCAGTCATTGAGCGAAGTATCCGCCCCTTCCAGAAAGGTCTTATCGATCAGCTCGTCAGCATTTGTGAGGCTCTTGGCCCACTCAAAAATACCCTGGATGGTTTCTTTTACTTCTTCTGTCGTGTATTCGTAATGTGTGACAGTTGCTGCACTTTTTGTTGTATTTTCTGCTATATTTGCTGTATTTTCTGTCGTAACGTCTGATTCAGAAGCTGTTTGCGTCTCACTGTTTTGGGATGCAGACTGTGCCCGCACTTCCTTGTTTGTGCCGGAAACCATCCCAACGCACAGGATCAGTGCCATGAGCAGGGCTGTCATTCTGTTTTTTCTTTTTTCTGCATTTTGTTTTTGATCATTTCCCTTTTTCATTACCATTCATACCCCCAGTTATCTGAACCGCCGGTCATGTCCTGCCCGATATCAGCTCCGTATGCCAGCGTAAAACGCAGCCGCAGTGTATCGCCGTTCTGGAAACAGTAATCGCTTAAGCCATAGTTCGGGTAAACGCCGTTTACCTGATACATCCAGCCGCTTCCTTTTGTAAAATCATAATCTCCGAGGCTGTTCGGTGTAAAATCATAGATTTCAAAGCCGTGTTCTTCCAATTTGGTCCTTAAATCCTCCGGAATATTTCCGGTGACAAAATTGCTCTCGGAACTAATCCTTGCCAGATAAAAACCGGTCTCATAGTTTCCGGTATAGTCAACAGAATAGCCATTATTCTGCAGCATGCGTACTACCGTCTCCGCCGCAGTCTCTCCCTCATAAATATCTACATCCTGTGACAGCAGAATACCGCTTCCCACGGTCGTTGCTTCCACGCTGATGTGGACCGTTCCGATCCGCTCCCCGCTCTCTGCCGCCGTACAGAAAATGCTGTAAGTCAGTTCCGTTGTGTTGTCTTCTGCATCGGTGACGGTGATCACCATGGTATTATAGCCTTGGGACAATTCCGTATGGTAACTGACATCGCCGCTGTTCTCCCAGATCAGACCGGTAATATTGTCTCCGCTGTCACCGAAACAGGAAATGCGGATGTTGTCTGCACCAAGCCCGTTTCCATGATAATCGGTTGCCTGTACCTGGAAACTTAAGCTCTTTCGCTGCGTCTCAAGACTGTTTCCGGAATCACCAAGCGTACAGGTAACTCTTGGTGCCTCCACATTGCCTTCGCCGTCTCCGTCTCCGCTGTTCTGTTTGACATAGGTTACGGTATAGGTAATCTCTTCACTGCTTCCGTTTTTTTCTGCATACAGCGTGATCTGGTTTTCGCCCTCTTCCAGCAGCACTTCATAGTTGTCACCATCTGTCGGTGAAAGCTGCGTTCCGTTCAGCCAGGCGGTCAGATCTTCGACTTTGTCACTGCCCATAAAGGCCTGTGCATAGAACCGGTATTTCTTTTTATATACTTCTTTGTCCTCCAGATCGGTGTCAAAGCGGATATTCTGATTCTGCGGTCGTTCATAAGTTATGGTATAAACCTGCTGTTCGCTCTTTCCGTCTTTTTCTGCATCCAGAACGATCTGATTTTCGCCCTCCTGCAAAGGAACGTCTTTATAATCCCAGTTTTCATCGGCACTGATCGGTGTACCGTTTAGCGTTGCCGTCAGTGCAAACGTCTCTTTGCCAAGCTGTGCCCAGGCACGGAAGGAAATGTGATCGCTTTTTACCGTCTGATCGGACAGATTTGTCTGGATCAGCAGTTTTTCTTCGTCGTAATAGATGGTATATTCTTTGGAAACAGTAAATTTGGTACCGTCTTTCTGCTGATAAGTGACTGCCACCAGAATCTTATTTTCGCCGTGTGCCAGTTTCAGACTTCCCCGGTAAGTGGTCACTTTGCCGTCGTTTAAGGTGTTTTCTGTTTTCAGTACTTTCAGATCCGTCAGCTGTTCAATCTGATAACTGTAATCTGCTTTTGTGACCGTCCCGCCGTTTTCAATCGTTGTCCGGAAATACTGCCTGTCTTTTTTGCCGTTTTTGTCTTTGTTTTTATTTCCGGAGTGATTCTTATTCGGCTTTTTGTTGTTTTTATCGTCTCCATCCGTCTTTTCGCCGCCTGTTCCGTCTCCGTAATTGCCTCCGTTTGTTCCTGATGCAGTCCCGCTGCCATTGCCGGAATTGTTTCCGGAAGCATCTCTGTTTGCCTCTGTTGAACTGCCGTTTTCGTTTTTACTTCCGCTCCCTGTGCTTTCTGTGCCCTGGCTGTCAGCTCCGCTTTCTTTTGACGATTCGCTCTCCGTCTCCTTCATATCCTGATTTTCTGACTGCTGATTCTGCATCTGCTGCCGGCTGCTTCCATTCTCTTTTGTCTGCTCTGCCAGCACTTCTTTCGTGCCGGTCAGCATGACCATCGAGCTTTTCTCCATGCCATCGATTGGATTTTCCGGCACACTTTCTCTCTGCGTACGGATTCCCAGGATCATCACTCCCGAAAACAGCACAATAAGCAGCAGTGCCGCAATGGCACCTGCTGCTTCTGAATGTTTCCGCAACTTTTTCATCATTTTTTGAAAAAGCTCTTTCATATGCTCCTCCTGTTATTCTGAAACTGTAAAATATTCTGATCCATTTTTCACTGTAATTGTGATGTTCCGGATCAGTCACCGCTTATTTTACTTTTACAGAACGAATTTTGCTGTATTTTCCGCTGTATTTCTTTCCTCCGACGATCTTATAGGCCTGGATCTTAAAGTAATATTTTTTCCTGGATTTCAGTTTCTTCCAGGTCAGTTTTGTGGTGTTCGCCTTTTTGATCGTCTTCGCCCGCTTCCAGTTTTTCTTCTTTCCGATCGCGTAGGAAATCTCATATCCAGACACGCCTTTGATCTTCTTCCACTTCAGCACTGCTTTTTTGCTCCTGGATGCCTTCAGGGAAATAAAGGAAACTTTTGGTACGGAAACGGTGATATTCTGGTTTGGATCGGTTGGTTTCGGCTGTACCTGCTGCGTTTCTTTAACTGTCACTTTGATCTGTGCCAGGATCTGAGGCTGCTCCACGCAGTACGCTGTGATCAGGGTCTCTCCGGATGCAAGTGCACGGACCTGTCCGTCTGCATCCACAGATGCCACCTGTGGATTAGCACTGCGATAACGGATGCTGACCGCTACATTCAAATCTTCCGGGAGGAGCTGTACTTTTAACATATGACTCTCGCCCTTTTTCAGCGTCACGCTGTTTTCTGTAAATGTAAGTTTCTCCAGCGGAACTTCCACTTTTAAGGTACAGGTCGCTGTCAGCATTCCAACATGGGCGGACACCGCCGTTTCTCCGCCGCCGATGGCTGTCACTGTGCCGTTTTCCACGGTTGCCACGGAAGGATCTGCCACATTCCAGATGATGGTTTTGTCACTGATCGTATCTTCCGGATCGTAAGTCACATGAAGTGTCACCCGTTCTCCTTTTTTCATGTTGACTTCTGTTTTATCCAGCGTGATGTTTTTCAGAACAAGGGACTCCAGTCTCGCATATTCTGCCTCCGCATCGGTCAATATTTTTAAGATTTCTTCGCTGACATACTGTTTCTGATCTTCCAGAAGTGCATCGTACGCCGCCCTTGCTTTTGCGATAGCTTCACGACTGTTCAGGGTCACTTCTCCTATGGCATTTATTTTTTCAACAGCTGACTCTGCCTGGCCTCTGTTGTATTTGAGATCTGCCAGTTTATTTTCTGCCTGTGCAAGCAGCTCATAATTTCTGACCAGATTTTTCTGTGCGGTTGTCAGTGCAGTGTAATCTTTTCGCAGTGCCGTCAGCGTCTCTTCACTTTCAAAGGTGATCTCGCCAAGTGCTGCAATTCGCTCGCTGATGGCTTCTGCGATGGCGGTATCTTTTTTCAGCTTCTCCAGATCCATTTCCTGTGCAACGAGAGAATAATAATTGACAACCATCGCCTGCCGGATCTTTGTCATCGCATCAAAATCACTTCGGATCTTTTTCAGGGTCTCTTCATCCTCAAGTTTCACCTCACCGCTTGCCGCAGCAATCCGCTCTTCCATCTCTTTGACTGCCGTATAATCCTCATCCGTTGCCTCTGCCTGTGCAAGCTCCTGCAGTTCTTTTTCTTTTTCTTTGATCTGTTCGATCAGCTTTCCATCTACCTGTGCCCTTTCTTCATCGTTCAATTTCAGCCATGCGGCATGGGCATTCATAAGCAGTGAAAGACTGTCATCTGTAAGTGACACTTTTTCCGGGATCCGCTTAACGCAGCTTGAAAATGCATCGATCCTGTCTTTCTTCTCCAAAAGCTCTGTAATCTTCTTTTCTGCATTCTCCAGAAGTTTTCTCACACGCTCCGGAACAAGTGCCTGCTGGCTCTCTGTCAGTGCCTGGAATGCTTCTCTTGCCGCTGTGATCTCCTCTCTGGAATCTAAGGTCACATCTCCGATCGCTTCGATCTGACGGATCACGGCATCTGCCTTTTCTTTGTTCTCCTTCATCTGTGAGATCTTTTCTTCTGCTTTCGTCAGAATATCCAGATTTTCTACCATCGCTTTTTCTGTTTCTGTCAGTGCATCGTAGGCATTTCTTGCACGCACTACCGGCTGCTCATCTGCAAGCGTCAGTTCTTTATCCAGTGCTTTGATCATCGCACTGACCTGTTCTGCCTGATCCATGCTTGCAAGCAGTTCCTTCAGTTCTTTTTCCTTCTTCAGGAAAGTATGATAAGTACTTGCCGTGATCCGCTCCCGCTCGATATCCAGCATTGAATCATACAATTCTCTCGCCTTTTCAATGTCTTCTTTATCAGAAATGGCTGTCGCATGGCCGGACAGACGATTCACGATCGCATAAAACTGATTTGCTTTTTCAGTATTTACCGTCCATTTTGCATAAAAAGTCTTATCGCCATAACTGTGTGCCGGTATTTCGGTCACTTTGCTTCCGGTAAATTCCGCATTGGTGTACCATCCGTCAAATTTACATCCTGCTTTTGTGATCTCATCTGCGGTCGGCAGTGTGATCTGGTCTTTCGGACTGTAGGTGTCCGGAAGAATGATGTCATCGGAAAGAGTACCACCGTTTAATTCAAATTTCAGTGCATAACTTGGCTGTCCGTACTGTGCGTAAAGCGTGATATCCTGCTCCGGCATGGAAAGGAGTTCTCCCGGATAATAGCTGATTCCGCTTCCGTCCGATTTGGTATTCCACTCCGTCAAAAATGTTTCCTGTTCATCGGTTACTTTTCCTTCGGATAAGAGTACTTCTGCATAAGGGGAAGCTTCTGTTGTGAAGGTCTCGCCCTCTTTCTGACCGTCATAGGTGATCGTATAAGTATCTGCCGTGGCATTCAGATAACTGCCGTCCAGCTGATCCTGCATATCAAAAAGGGAATTCTGTTTGTGTGCAAAACGGTCGTATGCAATCAGTCCGTAAAGTGCCTGGTCGGTTGCCATCGGATTGACCGTTGTGCCGGAACCGCCACCTCCGTCGTAGCCTGCCGTTACATGTTTAAATCCGCCGATCGACGCACTGCTTCCGCTTCCGGCTGCCCAGAAGGTCAGAAGTGCATCTACCATATTGTCGGTGTAAACGCCGTCCCGTGTCGCTCCTTCTTTGACAAAGCTGCATGTTTTTCCGATATGCGGCAACGTTACCTTATCTGATTTCGGATCGATCCCCATTTCCAGAAGCGGCATCATCGCCCATACGGTCGATTCGCTGTTGACCGTTCCCCAGCTCTCAAAACCGCCGTTCGGCTTCTGCATATTTGCCAGCACGAGAATACCGCGTTCTACCGCACTTGCAAACTCATCATAACTATAGGTTGCATCTGTTTGCTCATATTTTTCCTGACTCAGATAATATGGTGCAAATGCTGTCAGTGTCATGCCAGTGATATCGGCATCCGGTACATTTCCTGACAATGCCCAGCCGCCTTTGATTCCGTTTGCATCGGTGATCTCCAGATTCAGAATGTAATCCAGCATTTTTCCAAAGGTATTTGCTGTTTCCGGATGATCCGTCTGGTCAAATTCATAACCGCCGCTGTTCATGGAAATGATCTCCCAGATCGGACCGTTAATGCCCTGGCGATACGAAAAACTGAATGAATCAGATAGTTTTTCAATAAAATCATAGCCTGCCACACTTCGTATATCATATCCCATTGCAGTCAGCGGCAAGATCAGTCTTGACCACTCGGTAGACTTTGCCGCATGCAGATTTCCTTTCTTATTTTCTACATGTGCTTCCACACGTTTTAAATAGTCAGAAAAATAATTCTCCGGTATGCTGTTAATATAATCTGCCCCTGTATACATGCCGCGCAGCAGATCCCATACTGACCATTCTCCAAACGTACTTCCTACGGTCGGGTAGCTGTTTCCTGTTTTTTCTGACTGCTCCTGCTGGTTTTCCAGAATATATTTTGCCGCTGCATTGATATAAAAACGCACTCCCGGCTTTTCATTGTTCCAGAAACGCAGCTTCAGACTGTCTGAAAATTTATTCTGATCCCACGCTGCCGCATGGACAGCAGTAACAGGCATCTGGACAGATGACAGAGCTACAACTGCCGACAGAACCCCTGCAAGAATCCGTTTTCTATAACCACATTTTTTTGTTTTTCTGCTCATTTCTCCACACTCCTGTTCTTTCTGTAAGTGCATCTCTTTTTCTGAGATTGTAATCTTTGTAATGGTGATCCGGGGGCAGATTTCTGCCCCCCCTGATCATCCATCTTCCTTGCTGATAAGCATATATTTCATATTTTTATGCTCTCAGCATACGGAAATTTAATTGTTATTTTTTAATCTTTGCAGACTTGGTATTTGAGTACTGACCGTAGATCACTTTATTTTCTACTTTCTGGAATACACGTACTTTGTAGGTATATTTCTTACCTGCTTTTCCTTTCAGTTTGTAGCTTGCCTTGCTGCCCTTATTGAGCGTCTTCACAAGTTTCCACTTGCCTTTTCCAGTCTTGCAGTAGATTTCGTATCCACTTGCACCCTTAACCTTGTTCCATTTCAGAGTTACTTTTTTGCCTTTCACCTTTGCAGATTTCAAAGTTGTCTTCTCATTAAATCCATACTTGTCTTTCTCTGCTTTCAGTTTTTCTTCCTGCTCTTTCAGTTTTGCATCCTGAGCCTTCTGTGCCTCTTCAAGTGCTTTCTTGGCTTCTTCTTCCTGTTTCTTTGCAGCATCCTGCTGAGCTTTCAGGTCTTCTGCTGCTTTAAGTGCAGCCAGGTCTTTTTCTGCGATAACCAGGTCAGACAGGTTCGTTACTTTTTCTTTCACATCTGCTTCCAGTGCTTCATATGCACTTCTTGCTGCTGTGATCGCTTCTTCACTGTCAAGTGTTACTTCTCCGATTGCTGCAATGGCATCAACTAGCGGCTGTGCTTTGGTTTTCAGAGCTTCCTGTTTTGCCTGCTCTGCCTTGTCTGCTTCTGCTTTGTCTGCTGCCTCTTTTACCAGATCTGCGATCTTGCTCTCTGCTGACTGCAGATCTTTGTAGTTGCTTACCAGTGATTTCTGGACATCACTCAGAGTATCGTATGCGGCTCTTGCTGCTGCGACTACGCCTCTCTTATCCAGCGTTACTTCTCCGATCGCTGTGATTGCATTGCTTATCGATGCTGCTGCCGCTGCATCTTTGTCCTGACTCTCTTTCTCTGCTTTCAGCAGTGCCAGATTCTTCTCTGCTACGACCAGGTCAGACAGGTTTGTTACTTTTGCTTTCACATCTGCTTCCAGTGCTTCATATGCACTTCTTGCTGCTGTGATCGCTTCTTCACCGTCAAGTGTTACTTCTCCGATTGCTGCGATCGCATCGACTACCGGCTGTGCTTTGGCTTTCAGAGCTTCCTGTTTTGCCTGCTCTGCCTTGTCTGCTTCTGCTTTGTCCGTTGCCTCTTTTACAAGTTCTGCAATGCGGTTCTCTGCTGCGGTCAGATCTGTGTAGTTTGTTACCAGAGCTTTCTGATCTTCTGTCAGTGTGTTGTATGCGGCTCTTGCTGCTTCTACCACACCTCTCTTATCCAGCGTTACTTCTTCGATTGCTGTGATCGCACTGCTTACGGATGCTGCTGCCGCTGCATCCATCTGGTTTTTCAGTTCTTCCTGCTGTTTCTTTGCTTCCAGAGTCTGAATGGTCTTTTCTGCCTGAACCAGAACATCATAATTGGAAACCAGTTTCTTCGCATCTGTGGAAAGTGCATCGTATGCATTTCTTGCTGCTTCTACGCTTTCTTTTTTCTCGAGTGTTACATCTCCAAGTGCTTCGATCAGTGCTTTTACTGCATCTGCATCGGTCTGTGTCTTTTCATCCGCTGCAAGTTCTGCACTTGTTTTCAGTTTGTCCAGATCTGCTTTTGCATCGCTTAACTGTTCTGCAACGTCCTCTGCTGATTCTGCATTGTTGATCAATACCTTTGCATTTGCAAGGATCTTTGTGATCTTGGCTTTTTCAGCATCACGGTAATCATCTGCATTTTTGTATGCGTTCAGTTCTGTGATAGCTGCTTCTTTGTTTACAATCGTCACTTTCAGCATATTGCTGGTATGTGGCTGTGCATCGTTATCTTTTACAACCATATAAACATCACTGATTGCAGAAGGCAGATTTGTGACTTCTACGGTTGACTCGCCAACCTCAATGCCGCTTCCTTCTCCTGTTGTATCAATAGATTCTGGTGCAGTTTCTCCATACGGTACTGCTTTATAATAGAATGCTCCATACTCGTTCGAAGTAAGGGTGATACTTCCGGCTGCTTCATCTTTGCTTACGCCTGCAGCATTCGAAATAACCGGTGTATTTCCTGCTTTCTGTTTTATAGTTACAAAATAAGAAGCCTCTGCGTAACCGCCTTCTGAAATAACTTCCACACGTACCTTCGCACAGTCATTATTTCCAAAATAAATAGCATAGCGGTTATGTGTATTCGTTGTTGCTGTAACCGGAATTGTTCCATCTGAATTTACTGCTGTACTGCTTCCGACCAGAACCGGATATACTTTTACGGTTGCATTTGCATCCTGTGCCAGTGCCCATACATTTAAAAAGCTCTTTGTACTGCTGTATTCTGCACGATATTCATGCACATCGTTGCTGAATGTCGGTGTCATTGGCACCATACTGCTTGAACTTGGTACTCCATTACTGGTAGTCACACAAAGCTCACTAAGTTTTACATTTGGCTCTTTTCTCTGTACGATCAGCGTATAAGTTCTGCTCTCCACACCCTTTTTCACAACAACTGGTACCGTAATTTCTTCATCCGTAAGATCCAGATTGTAAATGTTTCCTTCTACACCATTAATGGTCACAGTACTTCCTGCGGACGCTTTTACCATCAGTGTTGTCTTTTCTGCTTCTGAAAAAATATTGATCTTATGTGAATTTGCTTTTGGATCAAATGCTGCACCTGCGTCAATACTGCTGCCCTCTGCACTTGATGTTACGCCGGTCATATATGCCTCACTGGATGCAACCGCCATAACGCATGCACTGTCGTTCTTATAGTACAGCGTACCGTTTTCGTCACAGATAATACTTGTGATGCAGTACTGCTGTCTTGCTTTTTCCGGTGTGAAAATTTCTTCTACATCCGGAGTTGTCTGTCCTTTTTTATCACGGATCAGAGTGATACCGCCCGGATTGTTGTTATAAGTTGCATACAGATAAACACTTCCGTCTTCTTTTTCGTAAGCGGTTGACAGAAGTACAGAGCACTGTGGATATCCTTTCAGCGGTGCTTTGTAGATCTCTGTCATCGTTGCCGCATCAATCACGCTGATCGAATAGGTTCCGCTGAAGTTACTTCCGCTTGTCACACCGATATAGATTCTTCCGTTGTATACAACCGGTGTGCTGGTGCTCATGCTTCCAGGCTGTACGGATTTCAGCGTATCTTTATCAAAGGTTCCGTCGGATTTCAGTTTTAGACTGTAGAGGTAGCCGCCTTTTGTTGTGAAATACAGTCTGTCTGTTTCTTTGTCATAAGCAATCGTAGAACGCTGGTCACCGATCACATCAACGCTGTCCATAACTGCTCCGGTCTTCTTGTTCAGAGATAATACATGTCCGGTTCCGTCTGAACCGCTTGTGCCGTCATCCGTACCAAATACAACATAGTCACCGCGTACCACAGAACCTGCCCAGTAGAAACCGCCAAGGCTTGTGTACTGCCATGCTGCTTCTTTTGCTTCCTGTGTGTTCGTCGGATCTTCATCCGTAACCGGGATGCACACATAGTTTGCATCTTTTGTCTCTGCATTCCAGAATCCGGTATAAATATAACCGTCACTGTAAGTGATCGGGCTTAAGGACTGGCCTTTCAGCGTATCCTGGTAAACCCACAGAGATTCCAGTGTCTCTGCATTGAACGCCTGTACACGTCCGTCTGCCAGCGGTGCAAAGATCATGCCGTCTGCATAGGTTGGCGGTGTGTATCCAAAGTTTGTCGCTGCTACCATATCGCCTGTCTGCAGGATATCACCTGTATTCAGATCCAGTTTGTAAATATGGTTTGCACTCATGACGATCAGGGAATTATCCACGATGATCTGCACACTCGGTGCTGCACCCCAGCCGCTTCCCAGTTTCTTAAACCATTTTTCGTAGGTTGTCGCCTCGCTCGTTGGTGTTTTTGCAGAGGTAATACCCATGTTGTCATCACTGTTACGGAAGTTTTTCCATGCTGCGGATACATCTTTTCTGGTGCTCTCCGGTGCTTTTTCCATTGTGATGGTTTTCTCGGTGTCTTCTGTAACAGAAATCGTATCTTTCTTTGTAACATATCCGGCTTTTACGGCAACATAGCTGTAAGTTTCTTCTGCCTTCAGTGTGTATACACCGTTTTCTGCTTTCAGCTTTTTGCTGTCAGCATCTTTCAGTGTGATCACTGTATCTGCCGGATCTGTTTTCAGTGTCAGTTTTACGGATTTTTTTCTCAGAACATGAATCTTGTATTCTCTTGCCTGAGACGGTGCATCTTCCATTGCTGCTTTGACGGTGATCACAGTCTCATCTCCGCTCAGAGGAACTGATGTTTCTCCTGTCACTGCGGTACCGTTGACAGAAACTGCTGCATTTTCCAGAAATGCTGCTGCATTTATTTTTATGCTGTCGTTGTTGTCGGTTACACTGACTGTGTAATCTGTTACATTTTTATCAAAACCAGGATGAAGCACTTCTTCTCCATCTGCAGATGCCACACTTAAGGATTTCAGAGTGGATTCACGAACAACATCAAATTCATAAGTTGTTGTCTCGTCTCCCTTCTTCACATCTACATACAGTGTGTTGCCATTCATGTCTTTTTTGGTCAGGTAGGCGGCACTTGATGTCGCACCACTTCTCAGTGTAATATTCTTCGCAGATCCGTTATTTGCCGCTGTGTAACGTGCTGTTACCGTTGCAGTTACATTATCTGCAAGTTTGGAGTAGAGATATACATTGGTAATTGCATCCGGGATGACAACCTGATATTTGTTTTTCGTAATATTATATTCCGGTGTGATCTCGTATGCAAAAGAAGTTTCTGCATTGGTTCCTGCCAGGATCTTGAACTCTTTCATGCCGGCTGCTACAACGGTTACCGGAATATCTACGCTCTTCTGTCCTGATTTTGCTGTGATCACTGCTGTTCCCTTTCCGGTTGCTGTGACCACTGCTTCTTTTCCAACCTGCATCGTATTCTCTGCTGACTGTGCTGCTGCCAAAGACTGGTCTGTGCTGACTGCCACAACTGCCGGATTGGAAGAAGTCCATACAACCGGATCGGTTCCATCGCCTACGTCTGCCATAATCTTCTGTGTATCAGAAACGCCACATCCAATCTCTTTCTGATTCGGAGTGATGGATATGGTGCTGAACACGTCTGCATTTGCAGCCAGAACTTTTACATAACATTCTGCAGTAAAAGCACCGCTTGTGAATGTGATGATCGCTTCGCCTTCACTGACTGCAGTTACCTTTCCTGAACTGGAAACGGTTGCCACATTTGTATTGCTGCTCTTCCAGGTTCCGCTCTTGGTATCTGTGGTATCACTTGGAAGATAGCTTGCTGACATATAGGTGGACTGTTTTACTTTCAGTGATTTAGAGCCATAGCTGATCTTTACGCCGGTCATCGGCACTTCTACAACTTCTATTTCAATGGAAGCAGTCATGTCACCGATTTTTGCCGTGACCGTAGTCGTTCCTTTTTTCAGTGCACGTACGTATCCGCTTGTGGAAACACTTGCAACGCTCGGCTCTGAGCTTTCCCAGGTCGCTTTTTTTGCATCCGTTGTATTGGACGGATCAAATCTCAGAGATAAGGTTTTGTTCTTTCCTTTATTCAGGGTCAGTTTGCTGTCATCAAAATAAATCCGCTGTGTATGGACTTCTTTAACTGTTACCGTACAGCCGGCCTCTTTGTCACCAACCTTTGCTGTAATGACAGCCGTTCCTTCTTTTTTACCGGTTACTCTTCCGCTCTGATTTACCGTTGCGACATCTTCTGCATTTGTGCTCCAGGTAACGGTTCTGTCATCTGTGGTATTTGCCGGAACCAGTGTCGCTGTCAGTGTTTCACTGTCATTTTTCAGGATTTCCAGTTCTGATTTATCCAGCCGGACTTCCTGAAGCGGACTTGCATTTACGGTTACTTTACAGGTTGCTGTCTTTTCGCCGCAGGTTGCCGTGATCGTGGTCGTTCCTGCACCGACAGCTGTTACCAGACCATTTTTCACCGTTGCAACAGAAGGTTCTTCACTGTTCCATTCGATTGGCTCGATCGGTTTGCCTGTCAGCTCCACTTTTGCATTTAACTGCATGGTACCTTCGTTTTCCAGTGTGATCTCACTCTGATCCAGTGTGATACTTGTGATCTCACCGCCAAGCAGTTTGTTCAGTTCATCGTTTACTTTATCTACTTCACTCTGTTCTGCAACAATATTTTGCAGAACTTCTTTTGCTTCTGTGATCTTTGCTGCGATATCCGGATCTGCCTTCAGCTCGGCACTGTTCGGTGCAGAATTGATCTTTGCCAGAGTGGTGGTCAGCACATCTTTGTTTGCGACGCTGTAAGAATCATCATAGCCGCCGCCCATACCGCTGGAACCTCCGATATCACCGCCGTACTTCAGAGTAAACTGTGCACGCATGACATCGCCGTCAGACAGATAATAATCTGCAAATCCTACATTCGGGAATACCGTATTTACACAGTACATCCATCCTGACATGTAGTTGTAGTCAAATTCACCAAGAGAACCTTCTGTTCCGCCGTCGGCGTCAAACATCAGATCCGGAAGTTTTTCTGCCATATGCGGCTCAAGTGCTGCACCGGCAAGATCCAGTTTCTTTGTCGCATTCTTTGGTTTTTTTGCATTAGATCCTACGATATGGGACAGATAGAAACCACTGGTCAGACTTCCGGTGTATTCTACATCATAGCCTTCTTCACGGATCAGGTTTACAAATGCTTTCGCTGCATTGTCACCTTCGTAAACCGGCATCAGAACCGGTTCTACGATATAACCTTTTGAGATTGTAAAGGCTTCAATGCTGACCGTTGCATAACCGATAAATTCGCCTTTTTTGGCTTTCTGATAAATAACGGTATAAGTCTGTGTTTTCGATGCTCCTTTTCCGTCTTCTGCGGAAATAACAACGGTATGCTCTCCTTCTTCCATGCCCTGGAAATCCAGCGTAAAGCTTGTCTTTACATTATCACTCCAGGTTGCCGAAAGTACCTGTCCGTCAAGAGTTGCTGTCGGTTTGAGCGTGTTGTCCTCAGCATCTCTTGCCCAGACATCGAACAGCTTGCGCTGTCCTTTTACCTTAAGCTTGTCCGTCAAAGTTGTCTTTAAAAGAATACCATCCTGCGTTGTTTCATCCGATGACGCATCCTCTGAAACAACTGCTCCCGCCTCCTGTCCCGGCAGTGCTGCGAATGCACTTGTCGGAATCATGGTTGTGATCATCAAAAAAGTCAGAAACCATGCCAGAATTCTGGAAGCAAATCTTTTTTCTCTTCGTTCCATTTGTTCCTCCTCATTCGCTTTTTGGCGATTCGATTCTGTTTGCTTTTTTTATTTTACACATGCTCACATCTGTGTTTTCCTTTTTCGTTTTCCTCCTTCCCTTTCTGTGTGTTCTCCAATTTCATAATTTTCAGACACCGGGCAAAAGGGGACAAAAAATACACCTCCGCTATGCCTGCGGACGTTGCTGATAAACCGGTTTTGTGTTTGTGTTCTGACTTGGGTTCCTCCTACTCAAGATGCCTTCCCAGTTTGACTAACCAGTGGCAAATAATCTTTTTCGTCCCCCATACAGCAGGGAATAACTGTTCCGGATTCTCACCGGATTCCTTTAAAGAGATCACATAAACGCAATCTCACCACAAAACTTCTATGAAATTAGCCCTCTATTACGCCAACAGTGTACCCCTATTTCCGATAATTGTCAATCAAATCCACTTTTCTCTTTTTGCTGAAAGTCCTTGATATAACTGGATTTTTCGTATCTTACATACATTTGTTCGGTTCGCATAACAGATGCTTTTTATTATATAAAACCAAAAAACAGGAATGTCACATCTCATATTCTAATTATGTAACATTCCTGTTTTTTTATAATCCCTGTATATAGTTGAGCATCGGTTCGAGATTTGCCTTTTCACAGACATCAAAGGATTTCTGCATCTGTTCAAAAAGGGCTTTCTCTTCTTCACTGTGTGCTTTGCGGCTCTTCATCATCTTGCAGAAGACTTTCATCATAAGCTTATCGCCAAGATTCATCGCTTCATAATTCAGCCCGCTTTGCAGGTAGAATACTTTTACTTCTCTGTCCTCTCCTTTGCCCAGCTGCTGTTCAATAGACTTGACAGCGTCTGCAGAAGACGGCGGCATCGCCCCGGTCACAAACAGCACGTTTGTCTTTTCAAACGGCAGGATCGTCTCTTTGTACCATTTCAGCTCTTCTACATTTCCTGCACGGAAGCTGCTCCCGAAAATGATCACATCGTAATCCGAGAGCCTTTCTCCGCCGACATCTTCCTGTGGTATGCACTCACAGTTTAACGACTGTGCAAGCCACTTTGCATATTTTTTCGTAAATCCGGTTCTCGATTTATATATGACAATCTGTTTCACTTTAGCACCTTCCTTCTGTTACGTTCTTTTTTTACTGATGCCCACGAATTGCTCCGTTACGAAGTAACTCTCGCAATCTACGCTCCGCTTCGGTCGGCACTAAACAAGTGCCACTGGTATCAGGTATAATCATATCAGAAATTCTTTACAAAACAAGGACACTACTTTACAAAACTATCACAATTCATACTGACTGTTATATAATTTTGCATAAAATCCTTTTTCCGCCAGCAACTCTTCGTGTGTTCCCTGTTCTATAACTTTTCCACTGTCCATCACAAGAATAATATCTGCCTCACGTATCGTCGAGAGACGATGTGCCACGATAAAGCTGGTGCGGCCTTTCATCATGCTGGCAAAGGCCTGCTGGATCTTGATCTCGGTACGGGTATCGATGCTGGAGGTTGCCTCATCCAGGATCAGCATCGGCGGCAGGCAGAGCATGACTCTGGCGATACACAGCAGCTGTTTCTGTCCCTGGCTGATATTGCCTCCGTCTTCTGAGATCACGGTGTCATAGCCGTCCTGCAGTCGCTTGATAAAGCTGTGGGCATGAGCCGCTTTGGCAGCTTCGATGACCTGTTCTTTTGTGGCATCCGGTCTGCCGTAGGCAATATTTTCATAAATCGTTCCTGATTTCAGCCAGGTATCCTGGAGCACCATGCCGTAACTTCTGCGAAGGGAAATGCGGCTGATATCGCGGATATCCGTTCCGGAAACACAGATCTTGCCGGCATCTACATCATAGAAACGCATCAGCAGATTGATCATCGTCGTTTTTCCGCAGCCGGTCGGTCCTACGATCGCCACTCGCTCGCCCGGTTTTACGGAGAGATTGAAATGCTCGATCAGTTTGCGGTCCGGCACATAGCTGAAGGAAACATCGGAAATCTCTACGGTTCCGTCAACCTGTTCTTCCGTCAGTACTCTCGCATCTGCTTTGTCCGGAGTGCGTTCTTCTTCATCGAGCAGCTCAAAAATGCGGCTTGCACATGCCATGGCATTCTGAAGCTCTGTGACAACACCGGAAATTTCATTAAACGGTTTTGTGTACTGGTTTGCATAACTTAAAAAGCAGGACAGCTGACCGACGCTGATGCCGCCGGACACGGCAAACAGTGCTCCGACAAGAGCCACACCGGCATAAACCACGTTGTTGACAAAACGGGTGGCCGGGTTTGTGATGCTGCTGAAAAAGATGGCTTTCAGGCTCGCCTTCTGAAGACGCTCGTTCATCTCATCAAACTGATCCACATTTTCTTTTTCATGACAGAATGCCTGTACCACTTTCTGTCCTTCGATCATCTCATTGATAAATGCAGTCTGCTCGCCGCGGACTTCGGTCTGCATATGGAAATTACGATACGTTTTCTTTGCGATAAAGCCTGCCACTATAAAGCTGAGCGGTGTGACGCACACAACGACGAGCGTGATCGGCACATTGACATACAGCATAAAACCCAGTGTTCCGAGGATCGTCAGAACTCCGGTAAAAAACTGGGTAAATCCCATCAAAAGTCCGTCTGCAAACTGCTCTACATCGGCGATCACACGGCTGACCAGATCTCCGGTCGGATGTGCATCCAGATAAGAAACCGGCAGTCTCTGGATCTTGGCGATCGCTGCATTTCTCAGGTCACGACTGACATTATAAGTGATCTTGTTATTGCAGATACCAAAGATCCACTGGGAGATTGCCGTCACGGCAGTCGCTGCCACGATCACCCGTACGATCGCCGCCACGCCCGCAAAATCCACTTTTCCGACTCCGATCATATGGTCAATAGCATTTCCGGTCAGGATTGGCACATAGAGCTGGGATGCAACAGAAAGAGCGGCAAAAATCAGACTGCATACAATATAAAACCAGTATTTTCGAATATGTTTCCAGATTCTCATGATCATGCCGTCTCACCTGCCTTTCCAAACTGACTTTCATAAATTTCCTGATAAACCGGGCAGTTTCCGAGCAGTTCTTCATGCGTGCCCATGCCGACGGTCTTGCCGTCATCCAGCACCAGGATCAGATCGGCATGCATCAGGCTGGATGTTCTCTGGCTGACGATAAATACCGTCATCTCTTTATCCAACTCACGGATTGCTTTTCGAAGTGCCGCATCCGTTGCAAAATCCAGTGCACTTGCACTGTCATCCAGGATCAGGATCTTCGGATCTTCCACCAGAGCACGGGCGATCGTCAGACGCTGTTTCTGACCTCCGGACAGATTGCGTCCTCCCTGCTCCACCGGTTCATCCAGCTGTTTCTCTTTTTTCTGTACAAATTCGGCTGCCTGTGCAGTCTCAAGAGCTGCCCAGAGCATCTCATCGGTCGCTCCTGGATTGCCCCAAAGAAGGTTCGAACGGATCGTACCGGAAAACAGCTGTGCTTTTTGCATGACCATACCAATCTTGCCACGCAGCTCTTCTCTTGAATAGCTTCTGATATCGTGACCGCCGATGCGGATTTGTCCGTCCGTTGCATCATAAAAACGTGCCAGCAGATTGACCAGCGTGGATTTTCCGCTTCCGGTTCCGCCGATGATACCCACGGTCTGTCCTTTTTTCACCGTAAAATGAATATTGGAGAGCGTTTCTGCACCAGCACCGCCGTAAGTGAACGATACATGGTCAAATGCCACTTCTTCATCTGAAGTGCCTGTTTTTCTGTTTTTTGCATTGTTTTCCGGACAGGAAAACTCCATTTCCGGCTCTACGTTCAGAACAGAAGCAACACGCTCTGCACACGCCATTGCTTTTGTCACCTGAATGATCAGGTTTGCCAGCTTGACCAGCTCGATCAGAATCTGGTTCATATAATTCACAAGAGCTACCACATCGCCCTGCTGCATATTTCCAAGATGGATCTGCACTGCTCCCGTATTTAAGATCACAACAACCGCAAGGTTGATCATCACGTAAGTCAGCGGATTCATCAGTGCGGAGATCTTTCCGACCAGAAGCTGGCTGCGTACCAGAAGTGCGTTGTTCTCCTCAAAGCGATCCTTCTCCTGCTCCTCTCTTCCGAAAGCACGGATCACACGCACACCGGTCAGATTCTCCCTGGTGATCCCCAGGATCCCGTCAAGGCTGCCCTGTACCTTCCGGTAAAGCGGCATCGTGATCAACATAATGCCAAAGACAACGATGGAAAGCAGCGGGATCGTTACAACAAAAATAACAGCCGCCTTCGGACTTACGATAAATGCCATGACAATGCTTCCGAATACAATAAACGGGGATCTCAGGAAGAGTCTCAGGAACAGATTCAGTCCGCTCTGCACCTGGTTGATATCACTCGTCATTCGCGTGATCAGTGTGGAAGTACCCAGCTTGTCCATCTCCGCAAATCCAAGGGACTGGATATGTGAGAACAGCACATGCCGCACCTTCGTACAGAATCCAACGGATGCTTTCGCCGCAAAATACTGTGCGGTGATACTGCAGGTCAGACCAATCACACCGAGCAGGATCAGAAGTCCGCAGTGTGACAGAATGTATCCCTTGTCTTTGTTTGCAATTCCTGTGTTGATGATCGCAGCCATAACAAGAGGAACCAGAAGGTCAAACGTTGCCTCCAGCATTTTGAACGCCGGGGCAAGAATGCTCTCTTTTTTATAGTCGCGAAGATATATCAGAAGTTTTTTCAAAATATCTCCTTTCCGTTCTCACTGCAATTTGAAAGAAACTTTCTCTTTTATACCAAAATGGTAAAAACAGACCGCTTTTGGCATCCTATGATGTGGGTGTCAAAAATCCCCAACTATGATGCCTACGGATTGTTCCGTGCGTTGCACTCCCACAATCCTTTCTACGCTCCGCTTCGGTCGGTGCTAAACATGTGCCACTGGCACATAGCACCCCACTATTCGCATATCGTGGGATTATCATCCCACTTTTATGTCTACGCTCCGCTTCGGTCGGAGCAAAACGAACATCCACT
>NZ_JAJEQE010000013.1 GCF_020687205.1 Hominisplanchenecus faecis | reverse complement strand
TTCGTATTTCTTTCCAGCAGAAGTAATACATAACTCCTTAATACCTAAATCTATTCCTGTATTTTGATTTATATGTGCCAGTTCCACGTGTTCTGTTTCCATATATCTGATAATAACACTGTGTCTTTGGCATATCTCATATGAAAACTGCTTTATATCATCTGATATCTGCCTCGAAACCAGTAATTTCTTCCTATATTTACAGACAAAAATAATGTGATATTGTAATAAGTATTTATGTCTGTTTTTAGATCTCCATGTTCCCATGCCATGAGTATACAATAATTTCTGATTTTTTCCGTATCATGCTGCATGGGCTGGAGATACTGAAATAACCTTCTCCGACTAAGTTCAAGTCGAACGCATGTGAGACTTGGCACGCGATTCTGGTCAGCTTTGCTGACATTTACCCAAGAGAATCGCTGTGCATTCTCGCGGAGCGTTTATCTTAGTCGGAGATTGCACTCCCACTAAGACAAATTTGTTGCTCGCCACTTATAGAAGTGGGAGTCTTCTCCGACTAAGATAAAAAGACAGAGCCGCCGTGACAATGATAACGTCACATGCTCTGTCTTTCTTCTTTCAGCACTTTAGAAAAGTGCTGTCATTTTCTTTCTGTATGCCTGCCAAAAACCTTATTCGCTTTCTCAGGATTTTCTCTTGATTGTCTGCTGTTTCTTGGCAAATCCTTTAAATTTATTTCCGGATGCACTTCCTGCTTTCTTTCCGATCAGTTCGATTCCACGATACAGTTTCTTATTCTTGTTTTTGGAAGTGTTGATGATCGTATTTCCATTGATCCTGCTACCCTTGCTGGAAATAACGCGGACTGCTGTTCCGCCTGATTTACCGCTTGCTTTTTTCGGCACCTGCATATTGATCACGTTATTGTTTACGCGGATTTTTCCGGTTCCATTTAACCAGATGCCGTAGGAAGCATTCTTCAGGGTGATCTCATTGCCATAAACCTGCACACCGTATACACGGTAATCACCTTTCGGAATGTTGCCTTTTTTCTTTGAACGATACTCACCAAGAAGCTGGATGCCGTAGTTTACGTTTTTATATTTCTTGTCTGTGATCTCGATCTTGTTGTTTGCAATCACGGATTTGCTGGAAATCTTCGGTGTCTTACTCTTGTTTCCTTTTTCTGACGGATACAGTGTGATCGCCATGTCACGGAAAATAATACCGGAAGCACAGTCTGTGATTTCGTTATTTTTGATGCTGCTGTTGATATAGTTTGTCGCAATGATCGCATAACCCGGAATGTTGATAAATTTATTGTTTTCGATCCTGATGTTGCTGTGATAACATCCTACGATCGCCGCATGGGTTCCGACGCCACGCTGTACGTTTTTAAATGTACAGTTCGTGATCGCAATATTGCGGTTCGGTGTCTCATCATACCGACCATAAGAACCAAAATGGGATTTTTGCAGTGTCTCGATCTGAATCGCTTCGTTGTTGCTGTCTGCTTTTCCATGATAATCTGAAAATACGCAGTTGTTGATCGTTACATTCTGACATGCTGCAAATTCAATATTATGAGAATTGCTGGTGTTTGTCAGTGTCATATCTTCGATCGTTACATCGCTTGCATGTGCAAATCGCAGAAGCGTTGATTTATAACCATGCTGTGCACCCTGGCCGTCAATGGTACCGCCATGGAACGTAATATTTTTAAAACCGGTGTAACCCGAAATTTTCTTTACATCTTCGCTGCGTCCAAAACGGAACATGGATGAACCGGATGTACGGATCAGGGTTACGCCTTCCATATCAATATAGGTGTTGCTGTATACATTAAAGCAGCTGCCGGCTTTGTAAGTACCTGCCGGGATTTTGATACGGTAGATTGTATTTTTATCTTTGCTGTCACGTGCTACATCCAGTGCCTTCTGGAATGCTTTTTCAAAATCATATTTGCTGTCCAGTTCCACATCCTGATACGCTGCAGCATGAACTTCCAGAAGCGGAGCGAACGGCATCTGTGGCTGTGTTCCTGCAAAAGTAAGTGACGCTGCAAATGCAACTCCCAGAAGCATTGCTTTTAAGTTACGTGATTTCATTTTTTGTTTCCTCCTCTGTTGCTTTGTATTTCTGCACAAAAATTCATCGATATTTCTGTACTTTTTATGTGTTTTAAATTATAAATCTTCCTGATAAAGAAATCAACCTTATTTGCCGACAATTAACGATAAATATCCCCACTCCCATACCAGTTCATCAAAACTGTTTTCCAGATATTCATAAATATCGTCTTCTTCGTATCCTGTCATCCGTGTGATCAGCACCAGATAATCCCGCAGTGTTTCGTATGCAAGATCCCGGCATCCGTCCTGCATCCATTTCAGGAAGAGACTGTGCCGGATCATAGTATATTCCATTGCGATCCACTGCATCTGAATGACCATGCTCTCCAAATCACCGTCCGGCATCAGAAGATCCGAAAACAGTTCATTTTCCATAAAAACAGCCAGGAGTTTTCGGTATTTTTCCCATTGCTTTGCAAAGTCCTGTCCTTTCTGCTCCATTTCATCGGCATCGTACCTTTCGGAAAGCTGCTCTGCCAGAGGCAGGATCTTCGTCAGATAATCCTGATACAGACCTTCTTTCTGATAATTGACAGCCAGATCCTGCAAAAGCTCATTGCATTCATCCATGGTATCCAGAAACGGCAGATCAATCGCAAGAATCGCCGTTTTCAGTTCTTTCACGGCTTCTCTGGAGAAATAGTTCTCGATTCTTTCTTCTGACAGCGTATCTTCCTGCTCTGCCTGATATAATTCCAGCAGAATATAAAAACTCTCTAGCAGCGTTTCTTCGATGCTCTGTTCTTTGTTTCGGAACATTTCCATCATCTTTTCACGGATCATCGTCCGCAGATTTCTGCCGTTTTCCGGCACCTCCGGAAAAACCACGTTCTCTTCCTCTGCCCAGAGATCGATCACCGCCGGGCAGCATGGCATCAGAACTTCTTCTTCATGCGTTTCAAATCTGTGCACTTCTCTTGGGAAAACGGTACAAGTTTCCGACAGAACCGAATCCCCATAAGCCGATACCAGTCTGCAGAGTCGGTTTTCAGAAAGAAACGGACATTTATGCTCTTCATCCAGTCGGATCACTCTGCCTCCGTCCTTTTTGGTTGTATAGGCACTGAGATTTTTCCGCTGCACCTTCACTTCCTGCGGCGGATATTTCTTTTTCCATTTTCGATTGGTCTCGTTGTCCACTGCAATCTTCCACTCCTGACAGCAGGTGAAAGTACACTTGTCTGCAATGCAGGTGAATCTATCATAATAATTCGGTTTTATGCGTTCCATCATTTCTCGCTTTCTATTATTCCACTTGGCGATTGAATCCGCCACTGATACAAGCTTGTTGCTCGCCGCCTGCAAAAGCAGGCATCATCTCACATCTGATATTTAAATATGTTTCAAAATCCAGTTTTTTACATCCAGGTAAACATTCTCTCTGTCCAGTTCATTGAGTATCTCGTGCCGGTCATCCTCATATAACTTCAGTTCCAGATCACGGATTCCACATTTTCGGTATTCTTCAAATACTTTTTCCACACCTTTTCCGTAATTGCCCACCGGATCTTCCTCGCCGGCGATCATATAGACTGGCAGATTTTTCGGTATTTTCTCGATATTTTCCTTCTTCTGGATAAATCCAAGGACATCAAACAGCGTCTGATAGCCATTGACCGTAAACAGAAATGTGCAGTATTTATCCCGGTTATAGGCATCCACCATTTCCGTATTTTTTGTCAGCCAGTCGTTTGCTGTCCGCTTATCTGCGATGCGTTTGTTGTAACTGCCAAAGGCCAGCTTCTGCAAAAACTTCGAGCGGTGACGTTCTCCTTTTACTTTACTGATCACACCCGCACAGAGTTTTCCGGCCGTCAAAACTGCCCCCGGCGTGTAACCGGTCCCGCAGATAATTGCCCCGGTCAGTTCCTCGCCATAGGTCATCAAATAGCGTCTCGCCATAAACGATCCCATGCTGTGCCCAAACAGAAAATACGGCACATCCGCTCCATACTGTTCCTTCGCATAACGTGTGACTTCGTGAAGATCTTCGATCACCGCCGCACTTTTTTCTTCACCGAAATATCCGAGATCCTCATCCTTTTCTGCTGTCAGCCCGTGTCCCTTGTGGTCATTCCCGATCACCAGGATTCCTGCCTGATTGAGGTAATTCGCAAAATGACTGTACCTTTTGATGTATTCGATCATGCCATGCGAAATCTGCATGATCGCTTTTCTCTCTCCTGATGGTTCCCAGACTGCAATGTGCAGTCTGCTGCTGCCTGATGAAATATATCGTTCCTGCATGAGATTCCTCGCTTTCCTTTTTCGTTTATTATACTGTATTTTGCCTTCTGCAAATCAAAAAAAAACGCTGCGACTGTTTTTGTCTGCTGCGTTCTTTTTTTACCGAAGCGATTCTTTTTTCACAATCTGATAACCCATTTTCAGATGTTTTTTGAGATCGTCGCCGGATTCTAAAATTTCAACCAGCATCCTGGCTGCTTCCTGCCCCATCGTTTTGTGGTAGAAATGCACACTGCTGATCGCCGGTGACACCGCACTTCCTATCTCGGTGTCTCCAAACGCCACGATCTGAACCTGCTGCGGAACCTGGATATCATGCTCATGAAAATACCTCAGTGCTCCGACGGCGAGGCTGTCCGTTGCACAGAACAGAGAGTCCACTTCCGGATGTGTTTTCCATATTTTTGCAGCTTTCTCGTAACCGCCCTGCATGCACAATTCCGTTTCATACATACAGGATCTGTCCATCCTGATGCCGGCATCTGCCATTGCATCCAGAAATCCGCTCTTTCGTGCTTTTCCTGCCGCTTTGTCTTTTGCCGGCTCTCCGATATAGGCGATGTGTCTGCCTTTTTTCGTCAGCATTTTTGCAGCATCATATGCCGCATGATAATCATCTTGAAAAACGCAGGAATATTGCCGGATCTCCTGTGCCGTCACCACGATCGGCACTTCGACTTCTTCCATCAGGTACAGATGTTCTCTGGAAAGCATCGTTCCCATGAAAATGATGCCGTCAACCTGATTTTTTTCGAAAATACGGAGGTATTTCAGCTCCGCCCTGGTGTTATTCCGCGTATCTGCCAGCAAAAGCTGATAACCTTTTACCGAAAGAACCTCACTGATCCCTGACACCATCTGGCTCACCGACCCGGACTCAATCTCCGGAATGATCACACCGACCAGCTTTGTCACTTTGCTTCTTAAATTTCTCGCCTGCTGTGACGGGCGATAGCCGGTGTCTTCTATCACTTTCCGGATTGCTGCCCTTTTTTCTTCGCTTACATATCCATCATTCAGATAGCGGGATACCGTCGCCCTGGAAACACCGGCCAGTTCTGCAATTTCATTGATATTCATAATGCCTCTGCCTCACGTGCGTTCAACCTGAACCTGTCTTACGCCTTTTTCTTAATGTCCATGTGGTTTCTGTCTCATTTTCTCTTCTTCTGCATGCAGATCCTCATTCAGGAAATCAATCAGAACGATCAGAAACGGCAGCAGAGTGATCCAGATTGCCTTCCCGGAATAAATATTGCAGGCAACCGTTCCAAACACCACACCTAATAAGAAATATACCACCATCATGCAATGTTTGCCCCATTTTTCTCGATGTTTTTTATCTTTTTTCCGAAAATGCTGGATTTCTTTTGCCAGTCCCACACCGACCTGGCGGATATGGTTTGTCGCAAAAGTTGTCGCCATTGGCGTTCCCTCTGCCTGACGAAACGTATTGTACTGCATGGAAGCAATAAAGTTGACCGCAACCTGTGAGATCTGCACCGGTGCGGATTCCGGTACAAGTCCAAGCACCAGAACGGTTGCCATTTCAACTGCAATCAGAAGGGTGTCCCAGCGGATTTTCAGATGATACTTGACTGGGTTCGGCAGCAGTTCTGAGATAAATGCACCTGCCATATACGCAGAAATCGGGAACAGGTAGTAGGCTGCCGTTTCCCATTCTGCCTGACCGATCGCCAGTCCAAGCAGCACCAGATTCCCTGTCTGAGCATTACAGAATACTTTCCCGCGTAACAAAAAGGTATACGCACCAAAAAATCCTGCGATCGCAATCAGGGTATAATACACTCGGTTTCTTTCACATTCCAGATAATTTTCTGTGTTTTCCAATTTTGCTCCTCCTTTGGGGAAGTGTTATGATAAGACGAATAGTTACATTCTATCTTATAAATCATTTTCTTTCAACCGGAAACTGCGTTATTCTTGATTTTCACATGGTAAGCGTTATAATATCAGATGTCGGAATTGTGCAAAGTACTTCGCAGGCATCCTTTTCAGGAAGCAAAATTCTGAAATCAAAAATCTGAAACAATCTCTGTACAGAAGGGAGTCTTTCTTTATGAAAAAACTAATTGCAGATATGCACATGCACACCCTTGTCAGCGGACATGCATACGGAACGATACGCGAAATGGCTGCCACTGCAGGTGAAAAAAATCTGAAACTGATCGGGATCACAGAACACGCACCCGGCATTCCGGGAACGGTCGATCCTTTTTATTATCTGAATCTCACAGTCATCCCTCGCGTGCTTTCGAATGTACAGATCCTGCACGGATGTGAAATCAATGTTTTAAATGGCGGAAAACTGTCTCTGGAACAGAAATATATTGATTTTCTGGATTATGCAATCGTCGGAATCCACAAAGAGTGTTATACTGATGAAGGAAAAGAAAAGAACACCGACAACTTGATCGCATGTATGAAAAATGAGAAAGTACATTTTGTCTCTCACCCGGATGATGATCATACACCACTTAACTATGAACGTCTCGTTTCAGCTGCCAAACAGTACCGGGTCGCTCTAGAAGTCAACAACAGTTCGCTGGTCAAAAAAGACCGCCGTCTGAATTGCTATGAAAATTATCGGAAGATGCTGAAACTCTGTGAGCAGCAGCAAGTTCCGATTATTATAAGCTCCGATGCCCATGATCCGAGCTGGGTAGGACGTTTTGATCTCGCCGTCAAACTTCTGGAAGAACTGCAGTTTGATGAGTCTTTGATCTTAACAAATGATATAGAAAAACTGAGAGCATTTATCGGCGTATAAGCTCTGATTATTTTTTGCCCGCAAAAGCGGGCATTTTTTAAGAATGTTACTTTACGGTAATTTTACACGTTTTTTTCAGGCTGCCGGCTTTTATCGTAATCGTCGCTTTTCCCTTTTTCTTTGCTTTTACAACACCTTTTCCATTTACGAATGCAACCTTTTTATCAGAGGATTTATATGTAAGTTTTGCCACATTCTTTGGCGTTGCCTTTGCTTTGATGCTCCATTTTTTGCCTTTTTTCAGGGTTTTCTTTTTCGGTACACCCGTAATCTTTTTTACCTGGACTTTGGCATCCCCGGTCACCCGGATTGTTCTGGACTCTTCGAAAACACCGCATTTTGCTGTAATTTTGGCTGTTCCTGCACTCACACCGGTAACTACACCTTTTTCATCTACAGCTGCCACTTTCGGATTGGAAGAACTCCACTCTACTGTGTCCTCAAAAGAGAGTTTGTGTGTGCGTGACTGATAGAACCCAGAGCCTCTGTAATTTGCATAAAATTTCGCCTGCACCGTTTTGGAAGAGGCCAGTTTCTCTTTAAAAGGCTCCATGTATGCCTTTACATCCTGGTTCTGAACCTGGATTTTCTGCACTTTATTCTTTACTGCTTTTGCCTGTCCTTCATCCAGTCCTGTTTCAAAACTGAACTCCCCGGATGTCGTATTTTTGAAATCTGCATCCGGGCAAATGAAGGTTGCAAGTCCAACATAAAGATTGTTCGGATTGATCATCGATGTATAATGGCCTGTCACTCCACCGGTCTGTTTTACCCAGTCCTGCTTTTCACCGTACCACTGATCGATTCCGGTAATCATATCATTGCTGTTATTCCATGCCAGAACTTCTCCCCAGCTCTTCACCCCATTTGGTGATGCCTGTGAAAAACACATCGTTCCATTTGGTCTTTGATGATCCATATACACAGATGCTTCTGCTGCCCGGACTCTTGCGATATATTCCAGATCAGAAGACCATTTGACCGGCACATAATCTGATATCGTAAGCTTTCGGTTCGGATCACGCGGATCCTGAACGCCCTGTTTGCACGCCTCTTTTCGGATTTCATTGATCCGCTCCAATGCCGCATCTGCACTTGCCAGATAGCTGCCTTTCAGTCCAACCAGAACACAGTTCTCCTCCACGGAATCCGTCTCTGCAAGCGTATGATCCTGAAGTGTTTCCACTGCCGGCATCTCCGAGATCTCCTGCTGCATCTCCGAAGCAAATGCAGGAACAGCTGCCGTTCCTGCCAGTACCGACACACTGAGTACTAATGCGATCCATTTCCTTTTCATCTCTTTCGTACCTCCTTGAGCTTTTTTGTTCAATATCTTTGTGAAACAGTGTACTGAAAACATTTGTTCTTTTTGCAATACCTGATATCTTTATTCGTTCCACAGAAAACAGAAAATTTTGTAAGAAGACCGGTAGGAACACTTTTCATATCCTTCCGGTCTTCTTATAATATCACATTCAACTATGTGATGATCTTATATCTTATTCTTCACCCAGATAATATTTTCCATAAGCATCTGCTGCTTTAATTGCTGCAAATACAGTTTCCGGTGTCACTTCAAAAGGCATATTGTGAAGTGTATCATTTTCCGCACAGGCGGTCTTTGCAACTTCCATCAGCTGCTCATCTGTCACATTGCCGGCACCAAGTTCTGCCAGGGTAACAGGCAGTCCGACTTCGATGCACCACAAAATGATATCTTCCAGTTCTTCTTCCGGAACGTTTTCCAGTACCAGCTGAGTAAGTGTTCCAAATGCAACTTTTTCTCCATGATACATATGGTGGCATTCTTCCAGTACTGTAAATCCATTGTGGATCGCATGTGCTCCCGCAAGTCCGGCACTTTCAAATCCGATACCGGAAAGGAGCGTGTTCGCTTCGATCACTTTTTCGACTGCCGGTGTACATACACCTGCTTCCAGTGCAATTTTGGCTTTTACGCCTTCTTCCATCAGCGTATCAAAGCAAAGTTTTGCAAGTGCCATCGCTGCTTCCGTTGTCTTTCCGCCTGCACAGGAAGTTGCACCGCTGCGTTTGCATGCTCTCGCCTCGAAGTAAGTTGCAAGTGCATCTCCCATACCGGCTACTGTAAGGCGTACCGGTGATTTTGTGATAATATCGGTGTCCATCAGAACCAGATTCGGATTGGCCGGAAGGAACAGATATTTTTCAAAGATACCTTCTTCTGTATAAACAACGGACAGTGCACTGCACGGTGCATCAGTTGATGCGATCGTCGGGCAGATAAATACCGGTGTGCCTGCATAATATGCAACTGCTTTCGCTGTATCAAAGATCTTGCCTCCGCCGATACCGATCACAAGATCACATTGATTTTCTTTTACAATATTTACCAGACGGTCTATTTCACTGTTGCAACATTCTCCGTTAAAATAATCAAAAACCACTTCACATGTACTTTCTGCAAAGCTGTCTTCGATCATTTTTCCGATTCTCTTATAACCGCCTTTGCTGATCAGAACCAGTGCTTTTTTTCCGCAGTTGGACGCATAAGTTCCGATTTTTTTCATTTCCCCTGCACCCTGTAAATATTTAGACGGGCTGATTAAAATTTTTGCCATTTTTAACACTCCTTTTCTTTTTGTCCTCAAAAGTCGTTATCCGCATCTGGCTTTTGCGTTTGGATTCTTTTGTAATGGAATCTGTCTCTATTATAATAATTGCATTGTACATTTTCAAGCCCAAACTTACTTGGACGCATCGGCCAGATTGCCGTCCATATATCTGCTGAATTTTTATGCTTTTTTCCAAAAAAACAGAAAAATATTTTGGAATTCTTGTTTTTAAGGCTGGTATACGAATTTTTTTCTGTACATATATTCGTAAAAGTGTTAGATTTATAATTATACATTATCTTAAGAAAGGATTACTATCATGCTTCAGACAATCGAATCCATCAACAATGCCGTTAATAACTTCATCTGGGGGGTCCCGGCGATGATCTGCATTATCGGTGTTGGGCTTTATCTAAGCCTGCGGACCGGATTTATCCAGATTCGCAAATTCCCTTATGCACTGAAAACCACGCTCGGAAGAATTTTCAAAAAGAAGGAAGCTTCTGACGGCTCCATGACTCCTTTCCAGGCTGTCTGTACGGCCCTCGCCGGAACGGTCGGTACCGGAAATATCGCCGGTGTCGCCGGTGCGATCGCGATCGGCGGTCCGGGTGCCGTGTTCTGGATGTGGATCTCCGCAATCCTTGGAATGTGCACGAAATTCACTGAGGTCACACTTGCCGTTCATTTCCGCGAACGAAATAAAAAGGGTGATTATGTCGGCGGTCCGATGTACTACATCAAAAACGGACTGAGCAAGAAATGGCAGATCCTTGCAATTCTTTATTCCGCCTTCGGTGTACTGACCGTTTTCGGTACCGGAAATGCCACACAGGTAAATACAATCACTACTGCGATCGACACTGCTCTGATCAATTTCAACATCATTCCAGAATCTGCATCCAAAACGCTGAATCTGGTTCTTGGTATTGTGATCATGCTTCTTGTCGGTATGGTTCTGCTTGGCGGTATCAAACGAATCGGAAGTGTCTCCGAAAAACTGGTTCCGTTCATGGCACTGTTGTACATCGTTCTTGCGATCGGTGTGGTTGTACTGAATTTTGAGAGAGTTCCTGCTGTATTCCATGATATCGTTTATGGAGCTTTTAACCCGGCTGCCGTCACCGGCGGTGTGATCGGAAGTTTCTTCCTCAGCCTGAAAAAAGGTGTATCCCGCGGTATCTTTTCCAATGAAGCAGGTCTTGGTACCGGTTCTATCGCCCATGCCTGTGCTGATACCAGCAAACCGGTAAAACAGGGTATGTTCGGTATTTTCGAAGTATTTGCCGACACGATCGTTATCTGTACTCTGACTGCCCTTGTCATTTTGGTAAGCGGTGTTCCGATCAACTACGGAGCTGCCGCAGGTGCCGAGCTGACAATCTCCGGATTCACTTCTACCTACGGAAACTGGGTATCTGTTTTTACCGCAGTTGCCATGTGCTGTTTTGCTTTCTCCACGATCATCGGCTGGGGACTTTACGGTGCACGCTGTATTGAGTTCCTGTTTTCCGAGAAAGTAGTAAAACCGTTTATGATCGCCTATTCACTGGTAGCTATCATCGGAGCAACGTTCGATCTCGGACTTCTCTGGAGCATCGCCGAGACCTTCAACGGACTTATGGCAATCCCGAACCTGATCGGTATCTTCCTTCTTTCCGGAACTGCCATCGCTCTGACAAAAGAATATTTTGCGAAAAAATAATTTCATAAAAAAAGATCTCATGCAATCCTTATTCAAAAGAATTGTATGAGGTCTTTTTATATGGTTCTTCTTACATTCGCCTACAATCCTGCAAAAAACAGCTCGTAAAGGTCATCTTCCACTTCCAGCATCGGAGAATTCTCGCCGCCCCCGTTTGTGCTTCGCCGCATGGCTGCATAAGCCTCTTCCCCTGCCGTGATCAGATCCATATCATAAATCTCATATCCAAGTTCCCTGCATTTGCTGCAAAATGCCGCAAATGGCTGTGATGCTTTCTTCGTTGCCAGAAGCTCTGCTCTCAGCTTCGGATCATGTAAAGCTTTCGTTCCTCGTTTCAGTCATTCATCATCCATCACCCAGCCTTTGATGGTGTAGTCCTTGGTATCGCGTGTAACCTGACGAGAACCTTCGGTTTGAACAATCCGGAAATTCCGGATTGTTATTTCACCCTTGTTTCTATTCGTTGGTTTTCCCTCACAAGTTTTACTGCACTTTCTACGTGCACCGTCATCGGGAACATATCGACCGTTGCCAGGCGTTCTGCTTTGTATCCGTTCGCGGTCAGATACTTCAGATCTCTTGCCAGTGTCGCGGAATCGCAGCTGACGTAGACGACTCTTTCCGGCTGCATTTTGACGATGGTCTCAAGCAGGGCTTCATCGCAGCCTTTTCTTGGCGGATCGACTACGATCACATCGGCTTTGACGTTTTCGGTTTCGTATTTGTGAGGCAGGATTTCTTCTGCTTTGCCGACATAAAACTCTGCATTTTGGATGCCGTTTCTTCTGGCATTGTCTTTCGCATCTGCGATGGCAGGCGGCACGATTTCTACGCCGTAAACCTGTTTTGCTTTCTGTGCAAGGAACAGAGAGATGGTTCCAATGCCGCAGTAGAGATCCCATACGGTTTCTTTACCGGTCAGATCGGCGTATTCCAGTGCTTTTCCGTAAAGCTTTTCAGTCTGTACCGGGTTGACCTGATAGAAAGACAGCGGGGAAATGCGGTATTTGACATTTCCGATATAATCTTCGATATAATCCTGACCCCAGATCGGCTGGATTTCTTTTCCGAGGATCACATTTGTCTGCTCAGTGTTGACATTTGCCATGATTGCGGTCATGCCCTCGATCTTCTGAAGCCTGTCCACCAGTTTTTCAACCTGGGGAATCTTTCTGCCATTGATCACGAGGCAGACCATCAGTTCTTTTGTGGTAAATCCCTTGCGGATCAGTACGTGACGCACCAGCCCTTTTCCGGTCTTTTCATCATATGGCTCTACTTTACAGACTTCCATCCACGAAATGACTTCGTTTAAGATTGCTTCATTTTCTTCTGCTCCGAGCAGACAGTCGGTGTTTGCTATGATGCTGTGCGTGCGGCCTGCATAAAATCCGGCAATGATTTTTCCGTTTTTATCACGGCCGATCGGAAACTGTGCTTTGTTGCGGTAGTGAAATGGCTCTTCCATGCCGCAGATCGGCTCTACTTCCATCGCAGAAAGATCCAGACCGCCGAGGCGTCTTAAATTGTTGCAGACTTTGTTTTCTTTAAAGGTAAGCTGACGTTCATAATACATCTGCTGGATCTGACATCCGCCGCACTGTCTGGCAACCGGACACGGTGCCTGGATGCGGTCCGGTGACGGCACAAGAATTTCCATCAGCCTTGCATAGCCATAACGTTTTTTCATTTTCATGATTTTGACTTTCACCTGATCGCCCGGGATCGTGTCTTTGACAAAAAGTGCAAATCCATCTGCTTTTCCCACGCCGGAACCGTCTGAGCTGATATCCTCTATGGTAATTTCCAGCATATCGTCTTTTTTCATAAATTTAATTCCTCCATGAACAGAAACTTTTCCGGCTTCTTTAAGTGTTTCACATTGTCTGATCAGATACTTGTCTTGCGGATATTTGACTCAAACAGGCGGTTATAACCAAGCCAGTCATTGTTATCGTTATTGCTCTTTAATGCTTCTTTAAATGTCTCGAGTTTTGCATCGGTATTGTCTGCAAAATTCAGTGCCAGTGCTTCTGCCAGTGCCGGCTTTTTCGGGGAACCGTATTCCAGTTCTCCGTGATGTGCCAGAATGCAGTGTTTCAGTTCACTTGCCAGTTTTTTCGGAAAACCCGGAATGCGGCGGATACTTGCTCCGACCAGTTCCACGCCCATCACGATATGGCCGAGAAGCTGTCCGTCATCCGTGTAATCGTTTTCCGGGAATCTGGAGATTTCTTTCATTTTTCCCACATCGTGGAACAGTGCCGCACACAACAGAAGGTCTTTATTTAAAAACGGATACTGTTTTACATAGTAATAGCAGAGTTTTGTCACATTTAAGGTATGCTCCAGAAGTCCGCCCACAAATCCGTGATGCACGCTCTTTGCCGCAGAATGTCCTTTGAACGCTTTGATAAAAGCTTCATTTTCCACAAAATAGCTGTCTGTAAGCTGCTTCAGATACGGATTCTCGATTTTATGCACATACGTGAGCAGCTCTTCGTACATCTCATCAATGTTTCGCTCGCTGACCGGCAGATAATCTTCTTCGATATATTCGCCTTCTCTTGCTTTTCGTACTCTTTTGATGGAAACCTGTAATGCTCCCTGAAAACTTGTGACATCTCCAACCACATCGATATAGTCCAGCATATCGAAATCCTCAATTCCCTGAGAGTTCGGATCCCAGATTTTGGCATCGATCACTCCTGTTTTGTCCTGAAGGATCACATTCTCATATGATTTGCCGTTTTTTGTCATCGCAGACTGTCTGTATTTGCAAAGATAAATTCCTGAAAGTCTCTCGCCTTCGTGCAATGTTTCAATATATTTCATTGTTTTGACCTTTCTCTTATTAAATAAACATGAATGGTTCCGTGCAGGACAGATCACTTGCTGCCGGTACCATGATCTTATCTGTTTCGTTATCTGGCTCCCATGACCAGTTTCATTTCTACATCGGCATAACCGCCGATACTTTTTCTGCGGACCTTGATTTTTAAGGTATCACCTTCCTGATATTTCCGCAGAATGTCTTCGTACTCGGACATCGAGCCAACGCTTTCCCCGTTGATCTCTGTGATCACATCGGCTGCCTGTATCCCGGCATACATGGCCGGTGAATCTGTGTTCACTTTCTTGACATAAATACCGTAAGGAACGCTGAAATGCTCTGCCACATCGGCACTGACGCTCTTTCCGACCACACCGGTATAAGGAAGCGACCTGCCTGCTGCCAGCATTTCCAGCAGATAACTGATATCAGAAATGCCAAGTGCAATCAACGTATCTGCCGCACCAGTCTGTTTGAATTTCTGTGCCACAATGCCGACCATATTTCCATCCAGATTCAGCAGAAATCCATAGCTCATATCGCTGGCCGCCATGTCCGTTGCGATCACCTTATACTCTCCGTCCACATCTTCACACTCCGTAATCGAAGTGATCATGCCATAATTGATCGAATCTGTATATCCCATTGGACTTCCGACTGCGATCACCGGTTCTCCTTTTTCTACGCTGGAAATTCCTTTGATCGAAATTGCGGAAATGCTCTGGATCGTGGATTCCTTTATACTTTTGAGCGGAATCTCCAGAATCGCAAGCTCTGTCACCGTATCCTGCCGTCTGACAGCTGCATCTGCGACCTCTCCGTCCGGGAAGGTTACTGTGATCTGCTGTGCACTTTTGATAAAACGACTGGAAGTCAGGATGTAAAGCCAGTTGCTGTCCACGCGGAACACCAGTCCGGAAGTCTCCGTCACATTCTCATAGCTTTCACTGAACCAGTCCATTTTTGCCACATAGCTTTTAATCTTTACCAGAGAATTTTCTGCAGAATCTACCACATTTTTCATCTGATCATAGTGCATGCGGTATTCTTCGATTGCATCTGTTTCTTTGCTGTTCTTTTTCCTGCCTTTTGCCGTCTCCTTTTCGTCATCCGCTTTCTGCTCTGTCTGTCCGGTTTCTGTCTCCTGAGTATGTGTCTCTTCCTGAACCATCACGATCTGTGTCGGCTCATCCGGCTTTCCAAACTGATTGCTCGCCCACGGCTGTACGATCGCGAACATCACGCCCGCCGCCGCCCCGAAAATAAGTGCCAGGGCAATCGCCGCTGCCCCCTGCGTAAACCACTTACGTCGGTAGAACGGCTTTTTCTTGATCTGTTCATTGATAAAATGAAACTCTTTCTTCTCGTTCTCACCCATATACCTGATCCCTTCTGCTATTATAGGCTTTTCGCTCAAAATACCTTTTGACCATACCCACATTATAGGGTACAATAGAAAAATAGTAAAGTTATAATTATATGATGCCAGGGGCAAAAGCCTGAAACTACGATGTGCTTGCACAGGAGTGGTTTTATGGCTTAATGCCCCGCCCGACGTGAGCATAAAAGTGAAGCAGAAGCTTCACGATATGCGAATGGCGGGTGCTATGTGCCAGTGGCACATGTTTAGCACCGACCGAAGCGGAGCGTAGAAGAATTGTGGGAGTACGAAGTACGGAACAATTCGTATGGCATCTTTTGTTACACATCACTACAAGAGGTATGCTATATGAACCCAAAGGCTTTAAAAACTTTAGAATATAATAAAATCATTGACAAACTCACAGAATTTGCCGGTTCGGCACTTGCAAAAGAGATGTGCCGCAATCTGCAGCCATCCACGGATCTGTACGAGATTCAGGCTCTCCAGAAGGAGACAAGCGATGCCCTTTCCCGTATTTATCAGAAAGGTGCGGTATCGTTCCGCGGCGTCCGCGACATCCGCGGCTCCATCAAGCGTCTGGAGATTGGTGCGATCATCGGTATCAATGAACTGCTTTCGATCTGCAGTCTTCTTGATGTCTGCAGCAAGGTAAAGGCTTATTCCAGAAATGACCGTGATCCTGATTTTGAGGATTCTCTGGAAGCTATGTTTCAGGCACTGCAGCCTCTGACACCGGTTTCTTCCGAGATTCGCAGATGTATCGCCTCGGAGGAGGAATTAAATGACGATGCCAGTCCTGCACTGTTCAAGATCCGCCGCTCCATGCGTCAGATCAACGACAAGGTCCACGCTCAGCTCCAGACGATGGTAAATGGCTCCGCCCGCACCTACTTGCAAGATGCGGTTGTTACCATGCGAAACGGACGCTACTGTATCCCGGTCAAAGCAGAGCACCGCGGACAGATTCCGGGCATGATCCATGATCAGTCCTCCACCGGTTCTACCCTGTTTGTGGAGCCGATGGCTGTCATCAAACTGAACAACGACCTGCGTGAACTGGAATTAAAAGAAGAAAAAGAAATCGAGATGATCCTTGCCACCTTAAGTGCCAGATGTGGTGAAGAAACCGAAGCTCTGCGTGATGACCTGGATCTTCTGACAAAACTGGATTTTATTTTTGCCAGAGCACAGCTCTCCCGCTCAATGAACGGCACACAGCCGGATTTCAACGAGGAAGGCCGTATCCTCATCAAAAAAGGAAGACATCCGCTTCTCGATAAAAAGAAAGTCGTTCCGATCGACATTCAGCTCGGTAAGGATTTTGAACTGCTGATCATCACCGGTCCGAATACCGGCGGTAAAACCGTTTCCCTGAAAACAGTCGGACTTTTTACCCTGATGGGACAGGCCGGACTGCATATCCCGGCATTTGACCACTCAGAGCTTTCCGTATTTCACGAAGTTTTTGCGGATATCGGCGATGAGCAGAGCATTGAGCAGAGTCTCAGTACTTTTTCCGCCCATATGACAAATACGGTATCGATCTTAAAAGAAGCGGATGACCGTTCGCTCGTGTTGTTCGATGAGCTTGGTGCCGGAACCGATCCGACCGAAGGTGCAGCCCTTGCGATCGCGATCCTTTCCAACCTGCATCGCCGCGGTTCCCGCGTTATGGCAACCACGCACTACAGCGAATTAAAGGTGTTTGCACTTTCCACACCGGGCGTGGAAAACGGTTGCTGCGAGTTTGATGTGGAAACTCTGCGTCCGACTTACCGGCTGCTGATCGGTGTTCCGGGTAAAAGTAATGCTTTTGCGATTTCTCAGAAACTTGGTCTGTCACAGGACATTATCGAGGAAGCAAAAACACATTTGACCAAACAGGATGAAGATTTTGAAGATTTACTTGCTGATCTGGAGCAAAAACGTGTTACAATAGAACAGGAACGTGACCAGATCAATTCCTATAAAGAAGAGATCCGCGAATTAAAGCAGCGTCTTGAATCCAAACAGGAAAAACTGGACTTAAGCCGCGACAAAATTCTCCGTGAAGCAAATGAGCAGGCACGCAATATTTTGCAGGAAGCCAAAGATTATGCCGATACTACGATCCGCAATTTCCAGAAATATGGAAAGGCTGCCGGCGTGTCTGCCAAAGACATGGAAAAGGAACGCGGCAAACTACGTGAGAAAATGTCCACAGTTGACAAAAAGCTTTCTGCGAAGAATGCGGCTCCGAAAAAATCGCATAAACAGCTTACCGCCAAAGATCTGCACATCGGCGACAGCATAAAGGTACTGAGCCTGAACCTCAAAGGTACGGTCAGCACGCTGCCGGATGCAAAAGGCAACCTGTTTGTTCAGATGGGAATCCTGCGTTCTCAGGTAAACATCCGGGATCTGGAAAAACTGGATGATACCGTGATCACCGGAGGCAATTTCAGCAAGACCGGTTCCGGCAAGATCAAAATGTCCAAATCGGCATCTGTCAGCACAGAGATCAATCTACTCGGAAAGACCGTCGACGAGGCGATCATGGAGCTGGATAAATATCTTGACGATGCTTACATTGCCCACCTTCCTTCCGTCCGTATCGTACACGGAAAAGGTACCGGTGCACTTCGAAAAGGTGTTCACAATTATCTCCGCCGCCAGAAGCATGTCAAGAGCTATCGCCTTGGCGAATTCGGCGAGGGTGATGCCGGAGTTACGATCGTGGAGTTCAAATAAAACTGTTAAAATCAATAATGCCTTAAGAATTGTTCCGTACTTCGTACTCTCACAATTCTATCCGACATTCGCATATCGTGAAGCTTACGCTCCACTTTTATGCTCATATCGGTGCAGGTCATTAAGCCATAAAACCACTCCTGTGCAAGCACATCGTGGTTTCAGGCTTTTGACCTTAGCATTATTAAATATTATTTAAAAACATGAGGAGTATATATTATGGTAAACAGACAAAAGATTATGATTGTTGATGATGATGAGAACATTGCAGAGCTGATCTCTTTGTATCTCACCAAAGAGTGTTTTAACACGCGAATTGTTCACGACGGCGAAAGTGCCATGCGTGAATTTGATACTTACGGACCGAATCTGGTCCTACTGGATCTGATGCTTCCGGGCATGGACGGCTATCAGGTATGCCGCGAACTGCGTCAGCGTTCTTCCGTGCCGATCATCATTTTATCTGCAAAGGGTGAGGTGTTTGACAAGGTACTCGGTCTGGAACTTGGTGCAGATGATTACATGATCAAACCGTTTGATTCCAAGGAGCTGGTTGCCAGAGTCAAAGCGGTTCTCCGCCGTTTCCAGCCAGAGAAATCTTCCAGTTCACAGAATTCCGGCAAGATCGTGGAATACCCGGATCTGATCGTAAATCAGACCAACTATTCTGTTATCTATAAAGGATCTACCGTTGACATGCCGCCAAAAGAACTGGAACTGCTCTATTTTCTGGCTTCTTCACCAAACCAGGTTTTCACAAGAGAACAGCTGCTGGATCACATCTGGGGCTATGAATACATCGGCGATACCCGTACGGTTGACGTACATATCAAACGTCTCCGGGAAAAGATCAAAGGAAATGATTCCTGGGCACTGACCACCGTATGGGGTATCGGCTATAAATTTGAGGTTAAAAACATATGAAACGCAGACTTTACCCAAAACTCATTCTGGCATGGATCTGTTTCGCCGTACTGAGTTTTGTATCCGTAGCGGGCATCACTTCTTCGCTTGTGGAAAAGCATCTGATCAAAAACAGGACAGAAGGCATGTACCGCGAAGCAAATGTGATCGCTGCCGGAAGGCTCGCACAGAATTATACCGAGCGGGCTTCTTTGCAGGACACCTACACGAATCTGCTGGCCGTCGCCTCTTACCAGTCCATGCGACTCTGGCTGATGGACAGTAATGGCAAGATCCTGATCGATACGGCTGTCGGCTATGATCAGTCAAAGATCACGCAGCTGGATTCTTTTGATCCGGTATCCCTGTCCGGCAATTATTATCAAACCGGTCGCTTTTTTGACTATTTTGATGAAGATATGCTCAGTGTGGTCGCACCGATCACATCCAACTACATCACGAAAGGCTACATTGCAGTCCATTATGAAAAGAACAAACTGGAAACGGAGAAAAATTCCATTCTCAACTGTTCCTACATCACACTGGCTATGATCCTGGCTCTTTCTCTGATCGTATTGATTACATTTACATTTGTAGTATATTTTCCGATCCGCCGCATCATACACGGAGCAGATGAATATGCCGCCGGCAACCTGAACTACAAGATCCCGGTCGAATCCAACGATGAAATCGGTTACCTTGCCGCTTCTATGAATTACATGGCAGGCGAGCTGAACAACTCCGGCGAAAGCCAGCGAAAATTTATTTCCAACATTTCGCATGATTTCCGTTCTCCGCTTACTTCCATCAAAGGGTACGTAGAAGCCATGCTGGACGGCACGATCCCACCGGAAATGCAGGAGCGATACCTCAATGTCGTTCTCTCAGAAACAAACCGTCTGACCAAGCTCACAAAAGGACTGCTGACTCTCAACAACTTCGATGATAAGGGAACGTACCTGGAACTTGCAGATTTCGACATCAATGCGATCATCCGCCAGACTGTGGAAACCTTCCGCAGCCTGTGCTGGGACAAACACATTTCTTTCCAGCTTACGTTCGAAGAAGAGTCACTGTACGTCAATGCCGATGTCGGAAAAATCCAGCAGGTTCTCTATAATCTGATCGACAACGCCGTAAAATTCAGTCATCCAGATTCTCTGATCTACATCTCTTCTCTGGAAAAACACGGAAAAGTCTTTGTATCCGTAAAAGACACCGGCGAAGGCATCGCAAAGGACAGCTTAAATAAAATATGGGAGCGTTTTTATAAGAGCGATCCATCCAGAGGAAAAGATAAAAAAGGCACCGGACTTGGCCTTTCGATCGTCAAAGAGATCATCCAGGCCCACGGTGAAAATATCAACGTTGTCAGCACGCAGGGCGTAGGAACCGAGTTTACATTTACACTGCCATGCAGCAAGAACAAAAAATGACGGAGATTTTGTAAATGTGCAAATGAACGTTGCAAAAATAGTTTTGTAAAAAATAGTACGCCATTGGCTGTCTTATTTTACGCACTATGTTTTTCAATGCATTTCGTTTGCACATTAAGAAAACCTCCGCAGCTTCTCATCCCTTCCAGTGCAGCCGGTGCAGGTCGCCTTCCAGCTGCATATGGTCGAAGTGGTTCTGGCGAAGTGCCTCGTAAAGCACGATCGCCACAGAATTGCCAAGATTCAGGGAGCGGATATCATTGATCATCGGGATACGGATCGCCGTCTCCTGATTCTCTACCAGAATTTCTTCCGGGATCCCGGCACTTTCTTTTCCGAACATAATGTAACAATCCGGCTCATAGGCCACTTCCGTGTAGGTTTTCTTTGCCTTGGTCGTCGCCATATAGATCTTTGCTCCCGGATTCTTCTCCAGAAAGTCCGCATAATCAATGTAAGTAGTCACATCGAGATCTTTCCAGTAATCCATCCCGGCTCTCTTTAATGCCTTTTCGTTTAAGCGGAAGCCAAGCGGCTCGATCAGATGCAGTCTTGTCCCGGTTGCCACACAGGTTCTGCCTATATTTCCGGTGTTTGCCGGAATCTCCGGCTCAAAGAGCACGATATTCAGCTTTGCCATTATCTGCTGCCCTCTTCTTTCAGTCTCTTCACGAAATCTGCCATACGGTCCAGTGCTTTCTTAAGATCTTCCAGTGAATAAGCATAGGAAATTCGCAGGTACCCTTCGCCACACTCACCAAATGCACTTCCCGGAACGACAGCGACCTTCTCCTCTTTCAGCAGTCTGGATGCAAACTCATCGGAAGTCATGCCAAACTCTTTGATGCATGGGAATGCATAGAAAGCTCCAAGCGGCTCAAAGCACGGCAGTCCCATCTCTGCAAATGCATGCAGCAGATAACGTCTTCTGCCATTGTAGGATTCACGCATTTTAATCACATCATCATCGCCGTTTCTCAGTGCTTCTACGGCTGCATACTGGCTGTTGGTCGGAGCACACATGATCGCAAACTGATGTACCTTTGTCATCTGTTTGATGATCTCCCTTGGTCCGCACGCATAGCCAAGTCTCCATCCTGTCATTGCGTAAGCCTTAGAAAATCCGTTCATGGTGATCGTGCGTTCTTTCATGCCCGGCAGACTTGCGATCGATACATGATCTCCTGCGTAGGTCAGCTCAGAATAAATCTCATCAGAAAGCACGTAAATATCGTGGCGGATGATCACTTCTGCGATCGCTTCGAGATCTTCTCTTGTCATAACCGCACCGGTCGGATTGTTCGGGAACGGCAGTACCAGAAGTTTTGTCTTATCGGTGATCGCATCCTCCAGCTCCTGTGCCGTTAAACGGAACTCATTCTCTGCTTTCAGGTTGATGACAACCGGAACACCGTCCGCTAAAACAGCACACGGCAGATAAGATACAAAACTTGGCTGTGGGATCAGCACTTCATCGCCCGGATTTAACAGTACACGCATCGCAAGGTCGATCGCCTCACTTCCGCCTACGGTGATCAGCGCCTCGTCGATCGTATAGTCAACTTTGCATCTGCGGCTTAAATATCTGCAGATCTCCTCACGCAGCTCTTTTAAACCTGCATTGGATGTGTAGAAAGTCCTTCCTCTCTCCAGACTGTAGATACCCTCATCACGGATATGCCACGGCGTATCAAAATCCGGTTCGCCCACACCAAGCGAAATGACATCGTCCATCTCGCTTACAATATCAAAAAATTTTCTGATTCCGGAAGGCTGAAGCCCCAGAACTTTATCGGAAATTACATTTTTCATGGTGTCACCAGCATCCTTTCATCTTTGCTTTTCTTTGTAAAAATCGTTCCGTGATCTTTATATTTTTTCAGGATGAAATGAGTGGCTGTACTTAAAACAGAATCCAGTGTGGAAAGTTTGTCAGAAACAAAACCTGATACTTGTTTCAGAGTCTTTCCTTCCAGAATGACCATCAGATCATAGGCACCGGAGATCAGATATACGCTTCTTACCTCCGGATAATTATAAATACGCTCTGCGATGGAATCAAATCCCTGTCCACGCATCGGAGTGACACGCACTTCGATCAGAGCGGTTACTTTCTCATCGGAAACCTTTTCCCAGTCGATCAGTGTGTGATAACCGCAGATGACCTTTTCCTCTTCCATCTTTGCGATCTCATTCATGATCGTTACTTCATCGCTGCCAAGTAAAATAGCCAGTTCTTTCGGATCAATACGGCTGTTTTTTTCTAAAAATGTCAATATCTGTTCTCTCATTTTTAAGCCTCCTTCTAATCGAACACCTTTTCCAGTTCCTCCTTCTGAGGACGGTCCAGGTATCTCTTTTTTCCCTGATTATAAATGATACGGTCATTGCCATCGTTCGTTCTTCCGATCACGGCTGCGTGAATCCCTTCACGTTCCAGCACGGAAACCAGCCCAAATCCGTCTTCCACTGCCACAAGAAGTGCCCCGGTGGAATCGGTATAGTAGGGATTCAGGTCAAAAAACTCGCAAATCTCCACAGTCTCCTGGCGGATCGATATTTTCCGAAGATCAATTTCCATACCTGCATTTATCTGCTCCAGCATATTCCAGAGCCCGCCTAATACCCCGCCTTTTCCAAGCGGGTAAATGGCGGCAGCACCATACCCTCCTGAGATCTGGTACTCTCGCTCTGTGGACAGATAACGGGTAAACCCTGCCGCATCACGTATCATCACGGACGGAAAACGGCTGGACAGCTCTTCTGCCCTGCACGAAGCAAGGGCGGAAGTGCCTTTTAATGCTATCCATTTTGTCAAAACAAGATCCATAGTTTATATCCTTCTATCAACTTTTTACTCAATAACAGCTCCGTTTGTCGGGTCATCCGGCAGTGCCACATCCGGTGTGGAACTTCCATCTCCACCCTGCGTATTGTCTGCTGCGGAATCGCTCTGTGCCTGTGATTCGCTCTGCTGCTGATCCGCTGCCTGTGATTCACTTTGTGTCTGATCCTGTGCCTGTGACTCACTCTGTGCCTGATCCGCTGTCGCTGTACTTGTCTGTCCGTAATTTCCGCTTATGATCGCCTGAACCTGATTCAGGTCATTGTTTGCGATCGCAGACTGGATCGCCGCTGCCACAGTCGGGTTATCCGTATTTACTCCGACATCATAGCAGACCGGCGTTGCCTGATACGTACTGGAGTTCACCTGTTCTTTTGTCGTCTCACCATTTTCGGTAACATATTTCCACAGAACTGCGGTAAGCCCCTGCAGTGCTCCCTGTGTCTGGCTTAAGTAGCCGACCGGCTGATCCGTGGCATAGAGTGCTACACCATCCGCAGTCGTTGTTCCGGTTGTCTCGCTGACATATTCTACCGTACGATTTGGATCTCTTGTCTCATGGCCATAGATCGTGAACGTCAGCTCACCGCCGTAAGCATAGCCGGAAATATAAATCGGATAGTCCGTATTATTCGCAAAACGAAGATCCATCAGCCCCTCTGCGATCGCCGCATCTTTGGAAGGATCCACATAAGTAACGATCATGGTATGATTGTGGCGTTCCAGCACTTCCAGTTCTGCATTTAAAACTGCATTGTAAAGTGTTGTGGAAACCTGGCAGATACCGCCGCCGTAACTGTCTACGACTTTTCCGCTCTCATAGGAAGGAGCCAGCTCGTAGCCGTTCTCTTCAGTAAACGGAACGACTGCATCCGTTACGGAGAACTCTTCTCCCGGCATCAGGATATGTCCGTTTAACTTCTCTGCACCTGTCTCTACATTTTTGTTTCTGCCTGTGGTCGATCCGTAGTATGTAGTGGCTGTTCCGAGTACATCGGTGATGCTCGCCAGATCCTCCGTTGTACACTCCGGCTCTTTGATATCGGCCGCCAGCTCGATCGTAGTATTTTTGCCGTCCCAGTCAGTTTTGAGATATTTCAAAATCTTTTTGACCGATTTCTCCACATTCAGCTCAATTCCATTCTCGCCCTGAACGACTTCAAAAGCACCATTTTCCGTAGAAAGCTGTGCATCGGTCGGTTCCCGGTTGAAGACATCTTCTTTTTCCTCCAGAACTTTCTGGATGCTGCTTCTGTCTACAGAATAATCTATGTCATATTTTCTGGATTCATTCTCCAGATCCTTTTTGTCTTTGTAACGTTTGATGATGTTGCCGGATTTGCCAAGCTCCGCCGCCTCCTGCACAACCTCTTCATTTGCCCAGGAAAGTCCGAGATCTTTTGCACTTACCACGGTCTCCTGATCATCTACTTTTAAGGTAATGTTCGCCGCTTTCGCTTCGCTCATACCATCTTCCACTGCTTTTTTCGCTTCTTCCTGCGTCATCCCGGAGACATCCACGTCTCCGATATATACGCCCTGGCTGATCGTCTGATCAGAATCTTCGGCAGCCATAACCCCTTTCGGCAAAAAAGCAACTGCACCTGTAACAGCCAGTGCTGCCATCAGTCCTAAAACTCCGATTTTTTTCATAATAATCATTTACCTCCATATCACCTGTGTGATACTTTAAAACATTCCAATAACAGCTGCCAGCGTAGGAAGTACCATCGCGATCACGATCAGTACCACGAGAATCCCGGAAAGAATCCGTTTTGTTTTTTTGTCACGAAAATGCATCATATCAATCACCCCTTATCATTTTCCCATACTGTAATATGATTCTGTCTGTAAGCCTGGAAGCCTGACTTCTCGTCAGCAGATCCAGGGCAACATTCGTTTCTATTTTATGATATTTCATCAAATCATTCAAGTAGACTTTTTGTATTTTCGTCGCCGGTGCATCTTTTCTTACCTTATAAGTAAGTTTTTTCGGCTCAAAGTAAGTTTCGTTTTCCTCAGAAAATGCTTCTGCCAGTTTCTGATACAGCCGGCTCGCCGCATCCGCATCGTCGCACGCACGGTGCCATCTCTCCTCCCGGATATGATAATGATCACACAGATCACCTAACTTCCGGCTTGGCAGTTCCGGCAGAAATTTGCGTGCGATCGCAAGGGTATCGATCGCCATATCCGGGAAGGTTTTCCCCATGTTTGCCGCGTTTTGCTGAAGAAATCCAAAATCAAAGCCTATGTTATGCCCAAGGATCACGGATTGTCCACAGAATTCCAGAAATTCCGGCAATACCGTGTGGATTTCCCTGCCCTGCTGTGCCATTTCGGTCGTGATCCCGGTCAGCTCTGTGACATGCTCCGGAACCGGAAATCCTGGATTTACCATGGCAGTGTAGGTTTCCGTCACTTCCATATCCCGGACTTTCACCGCACCGATCTCCAGGATCGCATCTTTTCTCGGGCTCAGTCCCGTCATTTCCAGGTCAAGTGCCACATAATCTCTTATCATACCCTTTCCTCTTCCTTCCGTTCCAGAATCCGATACGTTTTTGCATCTTTTGTGAGCGGATCTCGCCTTTTATAATCAAACAGCGTCCATTTTCCCTTCGAATCGACCTCAACGTGCGTCATATTCAGGATCTGTTTCCAGCTGTAGCCTTCGTAGTCTTTCAGATAACGCTTTTCCTCCGCTTCTTTTCTGAAAAATTCCTGGATCTCGCTCTTATATCCTGAAAGATCCGCAGCCCAGGACGGACGGCTCTTGCTCTTTTCCCTCAAGTAAAGATCCATCAGAAGATCATCCTCATATTTCGGTGCATGTTCTTTCTTCACATAGGAAAGAATAAAATCGTGCAAAATATCAAAGCGTCCCATGCGTGAATGTTTCAGGCCGTTCAGAGCGTTTTCTTCATAATATTCTGCCAGTGCCTCGTACATGGCAAACGGTGTGTCAAACTCCGCCTCCAGTGCCAGCATTGTACAGCGGAACTGACAGCTGTTATAGTAAACCTCAACCATCTCTTCTATGCCTTTTAAATAGATGACTTCATCGTAAGTCAGCCAGTTTGTCGATAAAACCTCGTACATAGGGCGTGTATGGTAAACGATCCCGTATTCTCCTGCCTTCTCATGCATTTTTGAGCCTTTTAAGACTTTCAGAAAGCCAAGCTGGAACTGCTGCGGCCGCAGACGGTAGACATCGTTGAAGGATTTTTTGAAGCTCTCCAGATTCTCATACGGCAGCCCGGCAATCAGATCCAGATGCTGATGGATATTTTCGGCACTTGCCACCCGCTGCACTTTCTGTGTAACCATATCAAAATCCATTACACGGTCGATCTCATGGATGGTCTGTATGTTTGTGGACTGCACACCAATCTCGAGCTGGGCAAGTCCCGGCCGGAATGTGGCAAGCAGATCCATTTCTTCTTCATTTAAAATATCTGCCGCAATTTCAAAATGGAAGTTTGTGATGCCATTGTCATGCTCTTTGATGTAACGCCAGATTGCCATGCTGTGTCTGTGATTGCAGTTAAATGTCCGGTCCACAAACTTGACCTGCGGCACTTTATGATCCAGGAAAAACTGCAATTCTTTCTCTACCAGCTCCATGCTTCGAAGCCGCACCCGCTTATCGATCGAAGAAAGGCAATAACTGCACGAAAACGGGCAGCCTCTGCTCGTCTCATAATAGAGAATACGATTCTCAAACGGCATCATATTTTCATATTCTTCATATATAAAAGGAACTTCATCCAGACTGATCGGTGCCTGCGGCAGTCCCTGACTGATCTCCCCTTTCGGGTCCCGCCATACAATACCATGGCACTCGTCCAGTTTGTTCACCGCCTCTTTTCCATATATCTGGTAAAGTCCGGCAAGTTCACAAAAAGTCCGCTCACCCTCGCCTTTCATAATGCCGCGAAATTCCGGATGCTTCGCCAGAAATTTCTCTGCATCATAGGAAACCTCCGGTCCGCCTCCCCAGATTTCCAGATCCGGCAGAACCTTGTACAGATCTGCTGCAATATCCTGAACAAATTCCAAATTCCAGATATAGCAGGAAAATGCCACCACATCCGGCTTTCTCTGATAAATATCCATCAGAATATCGTCTCGTCGGTGATTGATCGTATATTCCGTAAGTTCCACCTCAATTCCTCTCTTTGCCGCATAACTTTTCAGGCAGTACACCGCAAGATTGGAATGTATATATTTCGCATTGATTGCGACCAGCAATATTTTCATGCCATCCTCCTGATACAGGCAACTCCCTGCACTTCAAGCCGAACGCCGGACATTACCTGATTTGATTAAACTTCCTGTTCATCCGCTCTCTTCCCCCGGATGTTTTTCAACTAAGTATCACGCAAAGAAATACATCTGTCAAGCGGATTCCGTTTTGCCGTGTCTTCCGGCATCCATGTACCCGGATGCTCATCCTCAAAATCCCCCTTTTGCATTGAATCGTCGCAAAAATTTAAACTTTTTATTTTTTTTGAATTTTTTTAAAATTTCCTGTTGACAAATGCATATTTCTATTGTATTATATGACCTGTGAGTTGCGGAACACAACTTACAAACACAAAGAAATGCGCGAGTGGCTCAGTTGGTGGAGCGCGACCTTGCCAAGGTCGAGGCCGCGGGTTCGAGTCCCGTCTCGCGCTTTTATTTTTTATTTTTTCGCTTTATCGCTTTAATTCATTAAATTACTCATAATACCTGTCATACCTAATCTGAAATCCGCCAGCTTTCCCAAAACCGTATTTTCCGTCTTATCCCGCATTCTTCCCTGACAGTAGAAAAACCCGGGAACCTTTTATCTTAATCAAAAGAAAGGCTTCCGGATTTTTTATCTTATCAACTGTTTTTATTTTCTTATTCCCCGTGTCGGAGCACAATCCCGGACAGTGGCGGCAATGTCAGCTCAATTTTTCCGCCATGCACTTCTGTAAAGTACTGCTCGGTCGTATAGCCCTGTGCATGCGTCAGCATCAGGCGTTCCATTTTACAGTTATGCTGCGGCACATTTACCTGCCATACAGACAGGGTGATCGTCTGCTCATTCAGATCATTGTTAAATGCCACAACCATCTGCTCGTCCTGCGAGAATCTTCCATAAGAAAGTACGTTATGTCTCTGCTCCAGGAATTTCAGGGAGCCATGTGTCAGCACAGGACATGCTTTGTGGATACGGATCATTTCTTTGTGGAATGTGATCAGGTCGTGATTTTCCTCGCCCCACGGATAGGTCCTGCGGTTGTCCGGATCGGTAAATCCACAGACTCCGGCCTCATCGCCGTAATAGATCGTCGGTGCTCCCGGCCAGGTCATCTGCATCACAACGGCCTCACGCATGACCGCCACGTTGATATCCTGGGAGGCTGCCTCATATCCCAAGTTCGCCACACGCCCTACTTTGTGGTTCGTTCTGGTCAGGAAACGGGAATGGTCATGGTTGGAAAGCTCGTTCATCGCCACCTGAAGCGATGGTGCCAGAAAGCTTGCCATATGATGACGCATTGCTCCGGTAAATGCTGCTTCATTGCCGAGCAGGTCGCCGCGGAACTCATCGCTGTGCTTTTCCATTCCGGTAAAGAACCAGGTCAGTGGCTCCATAAAGGCATCATAATTCATAACGGTATCCCATTCATCACCGCGAAGCCAGGACTTGGCATCGCCGTAATGTTCTGCCAGAATGATCGCATTCGGATTGGCCTCTTTTACGACTTTGCGGAATTCTTTCCAGAACTGATGGTTATATTCATTAGAAAATCCAAGGTCAGCAGCCACATCCAATCTCCAGCCATCGACATTGAACGGCGGGGAAACCCATTTCTTTCCGATCTCCAAAATATAATCGTGCAGCTTCGGTGACTGCTCATAGCAAAGCTTCGGCAGGGTATCATGTCCCCACCAGCCATCGTAATTCGGGTTGTACGGCCATGCCTGGTCGTTATTGAATTTGAAAAAGCTGCGATAAGGACTGTCTGCGGAAACATAAGCTCCCGGTTCATACCCTTCCTGATTCTCATAAATCTGCTCACGGTCCATCCATTTATTAAAGGAACCGCAGTGGTTGAACACACCGTCCAGTATCACTTTCATGCCCCTGCGGTGAATTTCTTCGACCAGCTGAACAAAAAAAGTGTTGCTGGACTCCAGGTTTGCTTTGTCGGTTACTCGTTTGATGTATTTAGAAGCATGGGCATTGATCGTATCCCCGTCCTTCAGAGTCTCGCCACCGTCGCTTACGATCTTTCCATAGTGCGGATCAATGTAATCATAATCCTGGATATCGTATTTATGGTTGGACGGTGAGACAAAGATCGGGTTGAAATAAATAACATCCACGCCAAGATCCTGCAGATAATCCAGCTTGTTCATCACACCTTGAAGGTCACCGCCGTAAAATTCACGCACGCCCATAAAGGATGGATTCTTCCGCCAGTCAGTCACCTTCCGGGAGTAGTCGCCGATGTAATAGTACTCGCAGTCTTCGACGGTATTGTTCGTGTCTCCGCTTGAAAAACGATCCACAAAGATCTGGTACATAACAGCACCTTTTGCCCATTCCGGCGTGTGGAAACCCGGTGCGATTGTAAAATCATAGACATCGAGGCGATCCCTGGATACACCGATCTTGTTGTATAAACATCGGATCTTGCCAGCATGTATCTCAAAAAAATAGCGGACAGATTCTTCCGGCATGACCAGACGGATTTTGAAATAATCAAAATCTCCTTCTGATTTTTCGTATTCCATAGCAAGATGCCTGTCATTGCTTACCAGATATACTTTATCAACATTATCTTTCCAGGTTCGGAAACGTATCGTAACAATGTCGCCCGGATCAGGTTCCATCGGTGTTACATAATTTGCCGTCTCATCGCTGAAAAGTGCATTCGGTTTAAACACAGGACGCATCTGCAGCACATACTGACGAAGCTTATCCTGATATTCTATATTTGCTAAGTTCATATTTTCCTCCTAAGAAGACCAGGAGCGTCTTCACACACCCGTATCACGTTCTTACGGCTCTTTTGCGGTCATTTTAAAGGAAACGCCTGCAAGACGTTCATAACCTGCATTCAAACTGTAGAATTATTACTATCTTACACCATATTTTTCAAATTCACAACGAAATAATCCAGAAAAGGGAAAAAGACAGTTCATATGAACTGTCTTTCTTTGGAGAAGGTATTTCTTCTTATGGGGTGTAGCAAAAACTATATAATGTATTGGGGGTTTTACGAGTAATAATATACCACAGGTACAAATTTAAGTGTGCATAATCTTCACAAAATCTAAAATTATTTTTTATGCATTTTCACCAAAAAGGCTTTCAAACTCTTCCCTGCCAATTTTTTCTTTCTCGATCAGAAGCTGTGCACAGCGATGTAAAACATCCATATGCTCCTGAAGAAGTTCTTTTGCTTTTGCATAAGACTCATCAATGATGTTTTTTACTTCACCGTCGATCAGTGCAGCTGTCTGGTCTGCGTAACCCTTTGTATGTGCCAGGTCGCGTCCGATAAAGACTTCATCGTCATCGCTTCCATAATGGATCAGACCGACTTTGTCCGACATACCGTACTGTGTGACCATGGCTCTTGCCATCTGCGTTGCCTGTTTAATATCCTGGGATGCTCCGGTCGTCACATCGCCAAAGATCAGTTCTTCTGCAACGCGTCCGCCAAAGTCCACAATGATATTCTGCAGCATTTTCTTTTTGCTGTTGAACATCTCATCTTCACCCGGAAGCGGCATCGTATAACCGGCTGCCCCCATTCCGGTCGGGATCACAGAGATCGTATGGACCGGTCCCATATCCGGCAGCACATGGAACAGGATCGCATGACCTGCCTCGTGGTAAGCGGTGATCTTCTTTTCTTTCTCGCTTATGATCCGACTCTTTTTCTCCTCGCCGATGCCGACTTTGATGAAGGCACGGCGGATATCTTCCTGCATGATATAGGCACGTTTTGCCTTTGCCGCATAAATTGCCGCCTCATTCATCAGGTTTTCCAGATCTGCCCCGGTAAATCCTGCGGATGTTCTGGCAATCTCTTTGAGATCTACGTCCTCTCCAAGCGGCTTGTTTTTGATATGGACTGCCAGGATCTCTTCTCTTCCGCGTACATCCGGCCGTCCGACGCCGATCTTGCGGTCGAAACGTCCCGGTCTTAAAATCGCCGGATCGAGGATGTCCACACGGTTTGTCGCCGCCATCACGATGATGCCTTCGTTGTATCCGAAACCATCCATCTCAACGAGCATCTGGTTCAGCGTCTGCTCACGTTCATCGTGACCGCCGCCTACGCCGGCTCCTCGTCTTCTGGCAACTGCATCGATCTCATCGATAAAGATGATACACGGTGCATGAAGTTTCGCCTCGGTAAACATATCACGCACACGTGATGCACCGACACCGACAAACATTTCCACGAAATCGGAACCGGAAATGCTGAAGAACGGAACACCCGCTTCTCCTGCCACGGCTTTCGCCAGCAGGGTCTTACCGGTTCCCGGAGGACCGACAAGCAGCACTCCTTTCGGGATACGTGCTCCGACCTGGAGATATTTTTTCGGTTCTTTCAGGAAATCGACAATCTCCTGCAGATCTTCTTTTTCTTCCTGAAGACCGGCAACATCTTTAAACGTAACTTTGCTGTTGTCCGGCATGGTCAGGGTTGCACGGCTTTTGCCAAAATTCATCATCCGGGCATTGCCTCCCGTCGCCTGACGGCTTCCCATCGTAAAAAATACCATAAAGATCACGCAGATCAGAAGCATCGGCAGTACCGTTGTCATAAAAACGCTCTCTTTTTCAACTGTAACCTTATAGGAAATATTTTTCTGATCAAGAAGATCTTCTGCTTTTGTCACATCCGAAACATCGAGCGTTCTGTACTCCCCATCTTTCAGATGAACCGTAAGCTCTCCTGTCACTCCCTGAAAATTCTGTCTGACCTCTACGCCGCTGACCTTATTCTGTGCGACATATTTCTGGAACTGTGAATAGGTGACTCCTGTATTCTCTACGAGGTTGCCCCGGATATAATTGATCCCCAGAACTACAATGATCGCAATAATAACATAGAAGATACTCCCTTTTAGAACATTCTTCAATTCGGGTTCCCCTTTCTACTGCTCTACCACTCCGATGAACGGAAGGTTGCGGTATTTCTGGGCATAATCCAGACCATATCCTACAACAAATTCATCCGGAATGTTGAAACCAACATAATCTACCTTTACATCTGTCACTCTGCGTTCCGGTTTGTCCAGAAGCGTGCACAGACGGATGCTTGCCGGGTTTCTTTTCTTCAGGATCTCGATCAGATAACTTAAGGTACGTCCGGAATCAATGATATCTTCTACGATCAGGACATCTTTTCCTTCCAGCGGCTCATCCAGGTCTTTGATGATCTTTACGATACCACTTGATTTTGTCTCCGAACCGTAGCTGCTCACGGACATAAAATCGAGAGATACCGGAACGGTGATTCTCTTTGCCAGTTCACAGGTAAAAAATACGCCGCCTTTGAGCACGCAGATCATATGAACGGACTTGCCGGCATAATCTTTGCTGACCTGCTCACCGATTTTTTTGATTTTTTCATTTACTTCTTCTTCTGTCAACAGTACACGAATCTTATCTTCCATTTTAGTTCTCCTTATCTATTTGTATTTGCAGAATCCTTTTTGTACGTTCTGTTACCTTGTATGCCTCACTGATCCGGTATCCGACCACCCAAAGAATATGGGAGCCGTCCGCAATGAGCGGTATCTCATCCCGTCTCTCTCGCAGGATCTTCTCATCGATCATATACCTTTTCAGAGGCTTTGTCCCGCCTTCTGCATGCACACTGAGAGTATCGCCCGCCTGACGCGTACGAATCTCCAGTCTATGGTTTATGGTATCATAATCAAACCATTTTGTACACTTCTTTTGCGGAATTATTTGCTTTTCATAAGAAAAAACATCGGCTGTAATACGAAGATCTCTCCACCCTGTCACACCCGGGATCTGCAAATTTTCTCCCCTGCACTTTGCAGCTTCATTTCCCTTTTTTCTTATTGATCTGTTTTTCTCAAAAACAAGAAATTCATTTTTATTTACGGCACGTATGCCGCCCGGAAGATTTAATGATTTTCCATTCTGACCGGCTGCAAGCTCCAGAAGTGCCCCGATATGCCGGCGGCTGACATCTTTCTGACCGGCGATCATTTTTTCCAGACAGAACCTTATCAGATATTCCTGCATCAGATGCTCCTGACGGCAGAATCCTTCTCGCTCAAGAAATACTTCTGGCTCCGCTTTTTCCTCATAATGTACGTAACGCTCTGCAAGTTTCTGCACCTGGCTCTGGATATAATCCTCTGCCTCCTGAAGCCGCAGCCCTGCCTGTGCGATATGGCTCGCTGCCTGTCCGTTCACGCCCTGTGCAAGCAGCGGCAGGATCTCCAAGCGGATCCTGTTTCTCGTGTACTCAGTCTGACGGTTCGTCTCATCCGTCCGCCATGTGATCTGACGCCCCCGAAGTGCCGCCTCGATCTCGCTTCTTCTGGTATTTAAAAGCGGGCGGATAATGTTTTCACGCACCGGACGGATCCCGCCAAGTCCTCGAAGACCGCTTCCCCTTGCGAGATTCATCAGGATCGTCTCTGCCTGGTCATCCAGATTATGGGCAACGGCAATCTTGCAGTTTGACCTGCCGCTCTTTTTTGCCGCCTGCTCAAAGGCCTGATAGCGGGCTTTCCGCCCTGCCTCCTCGACCGTCAGGCTGCTTTCCTGTGCCATCTTTTTAATATCACAGGAAACCAGGTGAAACGGTACACCATATTCCTTGCAGAGGTTTTCCACATAGTTCGCATCTGCAAGGCTGTCCTGTCCACGGATTCCATGTTCGATGTGCACAACTTCCATGGAAAACGGGATCTCTTTCTGATATGCAAGCAGTTCAAAGAAAAGGCAGACAGAATCTGCTCCCCCCGAAACTCCGGCAATGACAAAATCTCCCGGCATGATCATCTTCTGTTCTCTGATAAAATTTTGTACCTGTCTCATATGTTCTCTCTATCTTCTTCTCATACCGCCCACCAGAACGGTCATATCATCTCTTGCCTGCTGCCTGTCCGACTGTAATACATAGTTCAGCAGGGATCTGGCAAGTTCTTTTGCATTTTCCGTTTCACTTTGCAGAAGATAATCTTTGATCATCTCCTCCGCATCCATCTGCGGCAGGGCATCCATCACGCCATCGGACACCATGACGATATAATCGCCCTCTTCGAGCCGCTTTCTGGTGCACTCATAATCCACATCCTGAAGGATCCCCATCGGCATACTGGTCGACGTGATCGTCTCCACCCAGTGCTTCCGTTTCAGAAAGGTCGTTGAAGCACCGATTTTTAAGAATTCACAGTCTCCGGTGTAAAGATCTGCCATGCACAGATCCACCGTCGCCGAACTCTGCCCTTCTGTCTGCAAGAGCATCGAACTGTGGATCAGGCGAATCGCCGTCTCTTTGTCAAAACCGCTGCCAAGAAACTGCTCCAGCAGATCGATCACTGTCTCGCTTTCTTTGTATGCCGCAAGCCCGGAACCCATCCCGTCTGAAATGCTGAGGATCATCTGACCGTTTGTCCCGGAAAACAGGGAAAAATTGTCACCGGAGATCACTTCTCCATCCCTGGCGATCCTCGCCACACCGCCGGTCATGTAATACTGTGGTTCCGTGGAAAATAAAATGGTACTGTACTCATAATTTACTACGGTTTTCCCCTGTTCATCCGGCATCAGCCTCGTCCCGAACGCTGCCGACAGAAGTCCTGCCACTTCTTTTGTGCGGATGCATCTGCCCTTCTTTGCCGTGCGGAGTGTCACATAGAGCTGTATATTTCTTGGCTGCCGGATACACCAGATATCCTTGAGGATCATCCCGTGCATCCGCAGGCGGATGTCTGCCTGCTGGCGGATACTCCCGTCTATGCGTCTGACATCGCAGATATGCCCCGCCGCCTTCCGTATGATGCACGCCGTCTCATGGAGCTGGTCCGCCGCCGCGCTTCTGCTCTCCATCAGGCGATTGTGCCACAGCATATCCATTCTCGCTTTTTCAATCTGATCTGCCACCGCTTCGAAAAAGAAGTCTCCGTGCAGACATTGTTTCTGAAGTGCCTCTTTTCTGCCATTGTTCAGCTCTTTCCCCTGGATAATGCTCTCTGCGATCCGGTTGAATCTGCAGATCCCCGTTTCACTTCCATAGTCCCAGCACTGTGCTGCGGCCGAACAGCTGCGGCAAACGCTCGTCTGCACCCGAAAGAGCACCTCATCCATATCCTGCCCGGAAAGTTCCTCCTTTTTGGTAACCATGCCTTGAAACATCCCGGAAAGCTGTTCGAAAGAATCTGCACAACGCAGCAGCTCGCTTCTCCCAAGCTCGCCCGCCGGCAATGTGATCTCATCCCGGTTCAGCCACTCCATACTGACCACACGGATGATCTCCCACAAAAGCCAGAAGCTGCTGACCATCAGTGTAATAATGATAAAATCCCCCATACTGCCTCCTCACACAGCCTTTTCCACGCTGCTTTAACGGATTCAGTATAGCGAATGGCTCCGGAAAATTTTGTCAAAGGCGGTACGCCTCCAAAAAAAGTTTTCGACAAAAAAGAAAGGAAGCTTATCACGCTGCCTTTCTCCTTTTTCTTTAGTTCTCTTCTGGTTTAAAAATAATCTCATCTTCATAGACCAGACCAAGCTTGTCCTTGGCAACCTGCTCCGCATACTCATCTGTCTGCATATAAGCTTCCAGATCAGCAATGTCCTGCGTGCGGGCTTCTTCTGCATCGATCTTGTTCTGCAGCTGTGCCAGCTCTTCGACATATGCCGCATTTCTCTGATCCATTGTATGGCCTCTCAGCAAAAATACTGCAATCAGCACAACAATCACAGTAGAGATGCCAAGCTTTCCTCTTCTCTGTGCCGCATCTCTCCTTCTGCGTGTCTGTTTTCTTTTTTTCATATACCCTTCCCGACTTTCTGACTTACTTTTTGACTATGACCATTCTAACCTGTTTTATCTTCTTTTTCAATGCTTTCCTGACCATTTTTCTCAATTTTTTGACCGATTTTCCGGCAGGCATCAAAATCAGCCGGAAAAGACCGGCAATCATGCGGGAAAGAAAGCCGAAAAAAGTCGAAAATACGAGAAGGATCCTCCGACTGAGCAGCAAAATATATAAAAGCATCCCCAGAATCAGTGCCGCCAGCACATACCCCCGGATCTGCCCATAATTCCGATCACGGAACATCAAAAACACAAAAATCCAGGCGAACACCCAGTAAAAAAAGTCTTCTGCTGCGACAAGCCGGCCCCCGTGCGGAAATCCTCTGCGAAACGCACGCAGGATATCGTAACCCAGCATGATACCTGCTCCTTTTGCAAAGGCCAGCACAAAAAAGAGGGCCTCTGCTGCGATCACCGTGTGCATTACCGGAACAGCCGTCCAAGAAAGGAGGTATCTTTTCCGTTCTCGCCTTTCTGTTCAGAATAAACAAAGCTGTCAATCTTTCCCTCGATATCCACTTCGCCTTTTTCCAGTGTCAGCCGGTTCATATGAAGCTCCTGTCCGCGTATCATCAGCATCCCCTGTGTCGTCTGGAGTACGATCTCATTTAAATCAAAAGAAAGCACATCCGATACCCCGCTGATGGTGCCGCTGTGCCTTCCCTGGATCATTACCCTGTGTGCTGTTCCCTGAGCCTGTTTTTCGTCCATGCCATTCTCCATACACTCTTTGCAAAAGTATATGAATCTCTGCTTTTGTTTATGCCAGCGTAAAAAAGCTCACATCCGGAAGCTACAGGTATTTATAGAGTTCTGCCGCATTGTCCTTTTTGACTGTCTCCTGCACATCCAGGACTTCTACTTTTACGGCTTTTGTTCCAAACTGGATCTCGATCACATCGCCTGCCTTGACTGCCGCAGATGCTTTTGCCGTTCTTCCGTTGATCAGAACTCTTCCGGCATCACAGGCTTCATTCGCAACGGTACGTCTTTTGATCAGTCTGGAAACCTTTAAAAATTTATCCAGTCTCATAGTCATTTCTCCTTTTGCTGATAAGAAAAAAACTGCCGCAGAAATGTTCCGCGACAGCTGATGATTCCAAATACAGGAATTAGTTGTTGATCATATCTTTCAGTGCTTTGCCTGCTTTGAATTTCGGAGCTTTGGAAGCTGCGATCGTCATCGGTTCGCCGCTCTGAGGATTTCTTCCTTCTCTTGCTGCTCTTTCGGATACTTCAAAAGTACCAAAGCCTACCAGCTGTACTTTTTCACCTTTTTTCAGTTCATCTGCAACGATATCTGTGAAAGCTTTCAGTGCCTTTTCTGCATCTTTTTTGGATAATTCTGTCTGTTCAGCGATAGCTGCTACTAATTCTGTCTTATTCATGGACCTTTCCTCCTGTAATTGCTGTTTTGATTCCTGAGAACAAGGCTGCGGCATCCCGTCCGCTCATCGCTTCCGGAACACAACAGCCTTGTTGGCTATGTTTATTTATAATCGTTATCCCCATATTTGTCAAGGGATTTCTGTAAATGTTCTATGATCTGCTGTGTTGCCAGATAAACTGCTCTTTCCTGAGCTTTTTTCTGATCTTCTGCCATACCTGCCTTCTCGATCTGCTTGATTTCCTTCCAGCTGTCAGCATGTCCGCCTAAAAGCTTATAGCTCTCCTCTCCGAAAACATGCGGATGACGGCGGATCATTTTTTCGCTGATGCTCTGCACGACATCATTGATCGTAAAAAGACCTTCTTCTGCTGCGATCTGGCTCTGTATCACAACCTGAAAGAGCATATCTCCAAGCTCCTCGCAGAGATTGGACGCATCTTTTGTCTGCTCATAAAGATCGATCGCCGCCACTGCCTCAGCTGTCTCTGATAGCATATAGGGCTTCAGGCTTTGATGCGTCTGGGAAAGATCCCACGGGCAGCCGCCCTCTTTCTTTCGCAGCATTTCCGTGATCTGACAGAAATCATCAAAATCATATGTTTTTGCCATTTTACAGCATTTCCTGGATCATAGCTACAACCTGTTTACCAAGAGCTGCGGATTTTGCATCTGCATCTTCCAGGGATGTGCCCTTTACGCCATAATAGAATTTTACTTTTGGCTCAGTTCCGGACGGTCTTACGCACAGCCATGCATCATCACTCAGATCATAATACAGAACATTTGAGGACGGAAGACCGGTCTTTGTCATTTCGCCGCTTTCCATGTTTTTGATGGTATCTTTCTTGTAATCTCTTGCAGAAAGCACTTTGTAGCCTGCGATCTCGGACGGTGTCTCATTTCTGAGGGTCTCCATGATCTCCTGGATCTTCTGAAGTCCTTCGATACCTTTCAGTGTGATCGCCTGGATGTCATCTTTGTAGTAGCCGTATTTCTCGTACATATCGATCATGGCATCCCACAGTGTCTTACCCTGTGTCTTATAGTAAGCTGCTGCTTCACACAGAGCCATCGTTGCAACGATCGCATCTTTGTCTCTTGCATGTGTTCCGATCAGGCAGCCATAGCTCTCCTCGAATCCGAAGAGGTAGGTTCCTTTTCCACTCTGTTCAAAACCAAGGATCTGCTGTCCGATGTATTTGAATCCGGTCAGGACTTCGATGAAACGCAGTCCGTAGGATCTGGCGATCGTTCCTGCCATGTTTGTAGTAACGATCGTGCTGACTACTGCTCCGTCTTCCGGAAGGCTGCCGTTTGCTGCCTTTCTCTGGCTCAGCTCGTATTCTTCAAGCAGGCATCCGGACATATTTCCGGTCAGAGTATGGTATACACCATCTTTGTCTTTGACATGCACACCGAGACGGTCTGCGTCCGGATCGGTTGCCAGAACCAGGTCTGCATCGACTTCTTTTGCAAGTTTCAGTCCCAGTTCGAAAGCTTCTTCTGCTTCCGGGTTCGGATAACTTACCGTCGGGAAATCGCCGTCCGGCAGTTCCTGCTCTTTTACTACATATACATGCTCAAAGCCAAGCTCTTTTAAGACGCGTCTTGCCGGGATATTGCCGGTACCGTGCAGCGGTGTGTAAACGATCTTGAGATCTTTGCTGACTTCCCGGATGGAATCCCAGTGGATCACCTGGCTCTTCAGTGCTTCAATATACAGATCATCGATGTTCGCACCGATCACTTCATAAAGTCCCGCTGCTACTGCTGCATCTTTGTCCATTGTTTTTACGTTTGCATAGTCGGTAACTGCTTTTACTTCAGCCATGATACCGGTGTCGTGAGGCGGTGTGATCTGTGCTCCGTCCTCCCAGTAAACTTTATAGCCATTGTATTCCGGCGGATTATGACTTGCTGTGACATTGATACCTGCCGTACATTTCAGTGTACGCACAGCAAAGGACAGCTCCGGAGTCGGTCTCAGTGACTCAAACACATAAGCCTTGATGCCGTTTGCAGCCAGGCACAGTGCTGCTTCATCTGCAAATTCCGGTGACATATGTCTGGAATCGTAAGCGATCGCTACGCCTTTTTCCTGTGCTCCTACTGACTTGATATAGTTTGCAAGTCCCTGTGTAGCCTTACGCACAGTGTAAACGTTCATACGGTTTGTACCTGCCCCGATGATACCTCTTAAACCGGCAGTACCAAACTCCAGATCCGCATAAAAGCGTTCTTTGATTTCTTTTTCGTCTCCCTCAATTGCTCGCAGTTCTTCCTTTGTAGCTTCGTCAAAGTATGGATTTGCGAGCCACTCTTCATAGACCTTTTTATAATCCATTGTGCTACCTCCATTAAAATATTCAATAGGTGGCTATATTATATAATAAAAAGGTCTAAAAAGAAACCTCTAATGCAGAAACTTTACAAATTCTCGCCGTTTTTTTTCCTGCATATCAAGAATTTCCAGCTTCTGAAGGCTTTTTTCCGGTATCCAGGTTTTGCGGCTGTTGAAATAATGGTTGGCAAGCTTCCAGAATTTTTCCGGATAGGCGAGTCTTATACAAAAATTTTCAAATTCTGCATCACCAAGCGGACGCACTTCCTGATATGCATGGATCATCTCCATGCCAAGCTTCTGATTCCAGCCCTGCTTTTCCATGATCTTGCGGAAAAACTGATAAAAATCGGAGATCTGTACATCAAAACAGCATCTCGCAAAATTGACTGCCACCGCTCCTTCCCGGTCAAAAAACAGGTTATGTTGACTGTAATCCCCATGGCAGACCCGTCGCTCCCGTATGCACTGCCGGTGCAGAGCATATGAATTGCTGGCACATACCCGTCTGGTTACTTCTTCTGCCTGAGCCATAAATTCCGGATACAGTTCCAGGAAACGGCTCTCAAAAGCGGTCTTTTTCTTTCGTGTCCGCATGAAATTCCGCACCTTTTTCAGCTCTTTTGTGTGCCGCTCAATCTCCTCGTCAAGCGGCTCTGCTATATACTCTAAATTTTTTCTGATTTTTTTCTCTTCTGCCGTATCTGTCTCATCCGTCTGTGCCGCCGCCATCTGAAATTCCTGTATTTCCGGCAGACGCAGGACATTGTGCAGCCTTGCAAGATAATGCACCGCCCCTACAATATCTTCCCGGCTTTTCGTATCACACTCCCGCCCGGAAAACCATTTTTTGACCACGTACCCGTTGCCGTAGCGGTCAGAAGTGACCAGATTTCCTTCGGTATTTTCCAGGAGCAGATCGCAGCGTATCCCTCTTTCTGTCAGGAAAAAAAGCACTCTGTTCTGAAAAAACAGCCGCTCCTGCGAACCGGAAAATTCAGTCACCTGAACAAGCCCTCTGTCCGTATCACAAAGAAAGGAGCCACGCCCCCGCCTTGTGCTTTGCACATGCAGGTCGTACTGCTCCAAAATCACCAGATCTTTTTCATTCACTTTTGATCCCCCCACAATTCCTCTCAATAAAATCAGCTATTAAGATCAAAAATGCCACACGAATTGTTCCTTACTTCGTACTCTCACAATTCTGGCACCTAAAGCTACTCTATCTTATGAAATGCAGGGGGCAAATATACGGGAAGTTATCCTTCGGTATTTCGCAGTTCTCTGCTTTTTCCGATCAGCCATTCCCGCTCATTTCGCTGCGGCTCCTCTAATACCAGCTCCAGCAGCTTTGCAAGGATCTCGCCCATTTCTTTGCCCGGCTTCATGCCGTCTTCAATCAGATCTTTTCCGCTGATCTTCAGATCTTTGATGCAAAGGCACTGCTGTTTCTCTAAAATGGTGTGATACAGGGCTGTCAGCTCTTTTAAATAAGCTTTCTTCTCCGGCTGCCACTTCGGGGACTGAGCCAGGGTATCTGCCATTTTCAGTTTCAGAACCTCTGCAAAAGCGTCTGCCCCGACTTTGCTCACTGCTCTTCGCACCGATTTTTCAGTCAGTTCCGGCCGCAGATCGTGGTATCGCACATAAACTTTGACTTTATTTAAAGTATCGTTGTCGAATTTAAGCCGGTGCATGATATCATTTGCAAGCTCGGCACTGATCTTTGCATGCCCGTGAAAATGGTCGATCCCGTCTGCGTCCGTGGTATGTGTCTGCGGCTTGCCGAAATCGTGAAACAATACCGCCAGACGCAGCGTTTTGTCTGCCTCTATGTTCCTTAAGGCTTCCAGCGTATGTTCTCCGACGTTATAGCAGTGATGCGGGTTATTCTGCGGTGTCTCCATCGTGCGGTCAAACTCCGGCAGAACAACTGCCGTGATGCCGTACTCCCAGGCATACCTCAGATAATCCGGATGCGGGGAAACCAGCAGTTTGACCAGCTCCGTCTGGATACGCTCGGCACTGATCTTTGAAAGCGTCCCCGCCAGCTTTTTCGCCGCTTCTGCCGTGTCCGGATCGACCGTAAATCCGAGTTGTGCCGAAAAACGGACAGCACGCATGATACGCAGTGCATCTTCCCCGAAACGTTCTTCGGCATTGCCGACGCAGCGGATCACTTTCTGCTCGATGTCCGCTCTTCCGCCGAACACGTCCACAAGACCCTCGCTGTCATTATACGCCATGGCGTTGATCGTAAAATCACGGCGACGCAGGTCTTCTTCCAGATTTGCCGTAAAAGTCACTTCTTTTGGATGTCTTGCATCCTCATATTCTCCATCCACACGATAGGTCGTCACTTCATAACCTTCTTTTCCCATCAGAACGGTTACCGTTCCGTGCTGGATCCCGGTATCGACCGTGCGTGGGAACAGTTTTTTGACCTGCTGCGGTGTCGCAGAAGTCGTGATATCCCAGTCATTTGGTATCCGTCCGAGAATCGAATCACGCACGCAGCCGCCGACCGCATAGCCTTCATATCCATGTTGTTCCAGTGTTTCGATGATCTGTTTCACATCATCCGGAAGTGTGATCTTCATTCTCTTATTTCCCCTTTCTGTTATTCTGTCTGTAATTTTTCCAGGTGCTTTCACAGTCTGGACGTAAAATCCACGGAACTGTTTTCTGCAATTCCACCTGTCTCTGTCTCAGAGCAGAATTACCGGAATGTAAAAAACAAAATCACCAGGATACCAAGTACGATACGGTACCAGCCGAAAATCTTGAAATCGTGCTTTCTTATGTAATTCATCAGAAATTTGATCACCAGAACCGATACAACAAATGACACTGCCATACCGACCAGCAGGATCATCATTTCTGCCCCTGAGAAAGCCAAACCAAATTTCAAGATCTTTAAAAGGCTGGCTCCTGCCATGACCGGAACGGCCAGGAAAAAGGTAAACTCTGCTGCGGTTGTTCTGGAAAGTCCGATCAGGATACCGCCAAGAATGGTCGCACCGGATCTGGAAGTTCCCGGAAAAATGGCCGCAATCAGCTGGAAAAGTCCGACCAGCATCGCATCCCGGTATGTGATCTGGGCAATACTGGTGATGCGTGCTTTTTTTGTCTGATTTTTATTTTCGATCACAATAAATAAAATACCAAACACGATTAGTGCCGTTGCTACCGTCTGGTAATTGTAAAAAAGCTCGTTGATCTGGTCGTCAAACAAAATACCGACCACCGCCGCCGGAATGCAGGCTGCGATTACTTTGAACCACATAGAAAATACGTCTTTGCGGATCGTGTCTTCGCCCTTTTTAAAGGAGAACGGAAACAGCTGATTCCAATAGAGCATTACGACCGCAAGGATCGCTCCAAGCTGGATCACTACCAGAAATACTTCCAGAAACTCTTTTGACACGTTCAGTTTGATCAGTTCATCGAGAATGATCATATGACCGGTGCTGCTGACCGGAAGCCATTCTGTGATTCCTTCCACGATTCCGAACAGGATCGCTTTTATGATTTCTGACATCTTCATCTTCCTTTCTTTCTGCTGTTTTGTGGCTTCCTGACAAAGGATTTCCTACCTTTTTTATCAGGATTCATGCCCGGAAACAGTATCAGTATAACCGATATACAGGTGCAAAACAATACACAATTCTCTTGACATTTGCGGTGGTTAAATCTATAATATCCGTTGAGGGATTTATTGGATGAAAGTAATTCACTAGTTATTAGAGATTATACTCACCCCTATATAATCTGTAATAACTGGTGGATTTTTTTAACTCAAAAGTCCACAATAAAATTTTATTATCTAATGGAGGTACCATCATGAACAAAGGTACAGTAAAATGGTTCAACGCTGAAAAAGGTTACGGATTTATCACAGGTGAAGACGGAAACGATGTATTTGTACATTTCTCCGCTATCCAGGGTGAAGGCTTCAAATCTCTTGACGAAGGTCAGGCAGTAACTTATGATTTAACAGAAGGTGCTCGCGGAATGCAGGCAGCTAACGTTGTTAAATGCTAATTGATCGGATGAACTGAAGATTCTCCAAAAAATACCGCTTCTCATTCATAAACAAATGAGAAGCGGTATTTTTCATTATGTTTTATGCCAGACATCAGGGAAGTCCTTTAAAATCCGGGCTTCCCTTTACTTCACAATCAGACAGTCTGTTTTACATCTGCCACATATTTCTTGATGTTTGACGCATTCACGTATTTCTTTGCTTTTGTGCCGTCTGTCACCACCAGTGTCGGTGCCTGCATGATGCCGTATTTTCTTACAAGATCCTGATTTTCCTCTGCATCGATGATCTGATAATCTTCTCCTTTGAGAATCTCTTTTGCGATCTTGCAGTTCGGACAGGTCTTTGTCGTGAACAGGTATTTCACGCTCTCCACCGGCTTGATCTCAACATCTTCTTTGCGTACAGTCACAAGGCTGGTCTTGACTTTTTTCATACAGGAATGCTCTACATCATAAAGTTTACGGTTTTTGTACTCCTGTGTCTTGCCGTCATTCCAGTTCTGAACCGGACGGTAGTAACCGGTGATCCTGCTGTAAACTTCGGATTTCTTACCGCAGATTGGGCAGGTGAAATGCTCGCCTGCAAGGTAGCCGTGTTCTTTACAGACAGAGTAGGTCGGTGATAGTGTGTAGTACGGCAGGCTGTAATTCTCTGCGATCTTGCGTACCAGTGCTGCGGCGGCTTTCCAGCCCGGCAGCTTCTCACCTAAGAATGCATGGAATACCGTTCCGGAGGTATAAAGAGTCTGAAGTCCGTCCTGAATATCCAGTGCATCGAAAATGTCCGCCGTATAGCCAACCGGAAGATGGGAGCTGTTTGTGTAGTACGGTGTATCACCCGGCTCGCCGGCTGTGATGATATCCGGATACTGCTCTTTGTCGTGTTTTGCCAGACGGTAGGTCGTGGACTCTGCCGGTGTTGCCTCCAGGTTGTAGAGATCTCCGTACTCTTCCTGGTACATCACCAGTCTGTCACGCATATGGTTCAGCACTTCTTTTGCAAAATCCTGCGTCTCCACATGAGTAAGGTCTTTGCGAAGCCATTTTGCATTGAGTCCGACTTCGTTCATACCGATCATACCGATCGTGGAAAAATGATTTGCAAAAGTTCCGAGGTAACGTTTTGTATAAGGATACAGTCCTTCGTCCAGCAGTTTGGAGATCACATCTCGTTTGATCTTCAGGGAACGGGCGGAAATATCCATCATACGATCCAGTCTCTTATAGAAATCCTCTTTTGTCTCGGACAGGTAAGCGATTCTCGGAAGGTTGATCGTCACAACGCCCACACTTCCGGTACTCTCTCCGGAACCGAAGAATCCGCCGCTCTTCTTACGCAGTTCACGCAGATCCAGACGCAGACGACAGCACATACTTCGTACATCGCTCGGCTCCATATCGCTGTTGATATAGTTTGAAAAATACGGTGTACCGTATTTGGATGTCATCTCAAATAACAGGCGGTTGTTCTGTGTATCGGACCAGTCGAAATCCTTTGTGATCGAGTAAGTCGGGATCGGATACTGGAAACCGCGTCCGTTTGCATCGCCCTCGATCATCGTCTCAATAAAAGCACGGTTGATCATATCCATCTCTTTTTTGCAGTCTTTATAGCAGAAGTCCTGCGGCTTGCCGCCCACGATCGCCGGAAGCTCGGCAAGGTCAGCCGGAACCGTCCAGTCCAGTGTGATGTTGGAGAATGGTGCCTGCGTACCCCAGCGGCTCGGTGTATTTACGCCGTATACAAAAGATTCGATGCATTTCTTGACTTCCAGATAGTCCAGATTGTCCACTTTGACAAATGGTGCCAGATACGTGTCAAAAGAAGAAAATGCCTGTGCTCCTGCCCATTCATTCTGCATGATGCCGAGGAAATTGACCATCTGATTGCAAAGTACGGACAGATGTTTGGCCGGTGCCGATGTGATCTTGCCCTCAATGCCGCCAAGTCCCTCTGTGATCAGCTGTTTTAAAGACCAGCCTGCACAGTATCCGGTCAGCATCGACAGATCATGGATATGGATATCGGCATTCCGGTGTGCATGAGCGACTTCATCATCGTAAATCTCAGACAGCCAGTAGTTTGCCGTAACCGCTCCCGAGTTGCTCAGGATCAGACCGCCTACGGAATAAGTAACCGTAGAATTTTCTTTTACACGCCAGTCTTCTACTTTCACATAACTGTCCACGATTTCTTTGTAGTCCAGGATCGTAGATTTCATATTGCGGATTTTTTCTCTCTGCTTACGGTACAGAATGTACGCCTTTGCCACATCTGCATAGCCGGCCTGAACCAGTACATTCTCCACGCTGTCCTGAATGCTCTCCACATCGATCTTGTCGTCTTTGATCTTTTTCTGGAAATCAGCAGTCACTCGCAAATTCAGCAGATCTACCATGTCTTTGTTATACTGCATCTGTGTCGCATCAAATGCTTTCTCAATAGCACACCCGATTTTCTGAAGGTCAAAGTCTGCGACTTCGCCGTCCCTTTTTACTACCTTAAACATATATATTATCTGCTCCTTCCGCATGATTATCGTCTTTCGCATCCGCCTCCCGGCAGATGCTGTCAGGAACTTATTCTAGCAGATTATCGTTTGCGAGTCAATGCAAAAAATACTATATCTTGGATTGTATTTTAAAAATACATACAAGATATAGTATTTTGTTTGTGTGATTTCTGACTTTTTAATATGCAACTTTGCCATAAATTTCCGTCGGAACAAAGGCTTTTACGTAGATTCCGTCGCCCCTGTACTCCTCTTCCAGAAGCTGTCCTTTTGCCCGTACAATCTGGATCAGACCGGCCTTTTCATACGGAAAAACACGCTCTAAAAGGATGCTTCTGGCACGCAATATCTTCTCCAGCTCGTCCTTCAGATCATCAAGCCCCTGCCCTGTTTTTGCGGAAATTTTTAAAGTTTTGTCCGCTTTCATGTCTTTTAAAATTTCCGGGTTTTCAATACGGTCCTGCTTGTTGAACAGCGTCAGGATCGGCTGATCCTTCACACCGAGATCTTTTAATGTCTCATAAACAACATGCATCTGTTTTTCCTTCTGCGGATTGGACGCATCCACCACATGGATGATGATGTCCGCATACTTTGCCTCTTCCAGCGTGCTCTTAAAGGCCTCGATCAGATGATGCGGCAGTTTGCGGATAAACCCGACCGTATCCGTCAGAAGAATATTCTGACCGCCCGGCAGTTCCAGAAGGCGTGTCGTCGGATCAAGGGTTGCAAAGAGCTTATCTTCCTCCAGAACACCGGCATCTGTCAGTGTGTTGAGCAACGTGGACTTGCCAGCATTGGTATAACCGACGATCGCCGCAACCACCATCTGGTCTTTTTTTCGTTTGCTCCTTATCAGCTCACGGTGCTTCTGCACCTGTGCAAGCTCTGCCTTGAGCTGTGAAATGCGGGCATGGATCAGTCGTCTGTCCATCTCCAGCTTTTTCTCACCCGGTCCTCTCGTACCGATACCGCCTCCGAGTCTGGAAAGCGAATTGCGAAGTCCGACCAGCCTTGCCGCACGGTAACGCAGCTGTGCAAGCTCAACCTGGATATTTCCCTCGCTTGTGTTGGCTCTCGCCGCAAAAATATCCAGAATGATCAGCGTACGGTCCATGACTTTGCAGTCCAGCTCTTTCTCCAGATTATTAAGCTGTGCCGGAGAAAGCTCGTCATCGCAGACAATGCCGGTCGCTCCCAGTTCCTCCATCAGAAGGGCGATCTCCTCGATCTTTCCTTTTCCGACATAGGTGCCCGGGTGGATCTTTTCACGATTCTGGATCACCCTTCCGACCACCAGTGCCCCGGCTGTCTCACAAAGCTCTGCAAGTTCATCCAGAGATTCTTCCACATCTTCCGAAAAACTCTCCTGAACGCCGACCAGGATCACCCTCTCTTCCAGTTCTTTCATGTCATATGGCTGCATAAATGATCCTCCTTCTGCATAATTATCTGGTCTTCAGGAAATTATTTTCCCGGATACCCGCCTCGTCCGCAGGATAATTTTTCACATATTCTGCTGCTTTTTCTTTTGCGGTCGCAAAATCCAGCTTCTTTTCATAGACAACAATCTCGTTAAAATACAGATCCTGTTTTCCTTTGTCGTTTGAAAGTGCCAGGCCTTTTGTGATGTTTTCCAGGGCACTGTCATAATTTTCATCCGTAATATCACACAGTACCATGCCATTGTATGCCTCCGGTGTCTCACCGTATTTGTCCATGTACTGCTGATAAAGCTGCCTTGCGTGTGCGGTGTCATCCTGCTTCATATAAGTTCTGCACAGAAGCATGGTCGAACGCTCATCCATGCTGTCTGCCATTTTATTCAGCTCTGTCTTTGCATCGTCATAATCGCCAAGAAAATAATAAATTCTCGCTTTCTGGTAGATATCTTCAGAATCGTCGCTGTTGATCGCCAGAGCCTGCTGAAGATAAGCATCCCCCTCTGCGGAAAGATTCTTGTCATCATAACATTCATAAATATTCAGAAGCAGATCGTAGTCCTGCGGAGATAATTTGACCGCAGTCGTAAAGTCCACACCTGCTTTATCCTTCTCATCCAGCTCCATATAGCACAGTCCCTGAAGATAATAAGCATCTGCACTGTCCCCGAAAGTCTGGATCGTATCGCAGACTTTGGCTGCCCCCTCGTAATCGCCGGACTGATACAGTGCCGTTGCCTTGTACATCAGAATATCTTTCCTCACATCTTTCTGCTTCTCTTTTGTCAGATCCACTGCACGGTCAAACGCCTCTACCGCCTTGTCGTATTCTCCAAGTGCCATATACGCCATGCCGCTGCCGCGGTAACTCTCCACGAGATGCTTCCCTTCCTGCTCTGCGGAAGAAAAGCTGGTCAGTGCTTCCTCATAATTGCCGCTGTTTATCTGTTCCATTCCCTGATCTATATAGTAAGTATCCTGCCCAAGCAGACTGCATCCGGTCATGGAAAGAGCTGCCGCTGTCAGAATGATCGCAAATCTTTTCTTCATAAGTATACTCCTCATCTATGTTTCTTTTCGTCAAAAAACCCTCTACAGTATAGCATTTGAAAAGCCGTACTGTAAAGGGTCGTTATAAAATGTCAGGGGCAAACTTTGTATCTGTAGTTTGGCTGTATGAAAATTTTTAAGATATTTTTTCTGTTCAAAAGCTTTTCTGGCTGTTTGAGAAACGGAAATAGTTTCCGGAATTGTCATCGGAACCGCCGTAATTATACGGATCCTGTCCCTGGTTCTGATCCTGACTTTCGTCACTGCCGGACTGCAGGCTGCTTCCGCTTGTGCTGCTGTCCGCTTTTCCGAGGGTGACGGTAATGTTTTTTTCCGTATAACCATTGCCATCCGGTACCTGTAAGGTTACTTCTACTTCTTCGCCTGCTTTATAGTATTCCAGACGACTTTTCAGTTCGCTGATATCGCTGACGGATTTGCCATCAAATGCAGTAATGATCGAGTTTGCTGTGATACCTGCCTGCTCTGCTGCCCCGCCTTCGGTTACCTGTGACACAAAGACACCGGACGGAATGCCATAAGCTTCTGCTGCCTCATCACTTACACCGGTACCGGAGATGCCAAGGCTTGCTTTCTCATCATCGGAGACTTTTGTTCTTGTCGTCTCATTCATCAGCTCTTCAATCGTATCATATGCATCGTTCATAGAAATTGCATAACCCATACCTTCTACTTCGGTGGAAGCCAGTTTGGCGGAGTTGATACCGATAACTTCGCCGTTCATGTTCAGCAGAGCACCGCCGCTGTTGCCAGGGTTGATGGCTGCATCGGTCTGGATCAGGCTGATACCGTCATAGCTTGCTTCACTGCTGTCTTCCGAATCCAGTGTACGGTTTGTAGCACTTACAATACCGGTTGTAACGGACTGTCCATATCCAAGTGCGTTACCGATGGCTACAACCTGTTCGCCAACTTCCAGTTTGGAAGAATCACCGATCGTTGCCACAGAAATCTTCGACATCGTATCGCTTGAGATGCTGGAAAGCGGAACGGCTACAACTGCAAGGTCTTTATCAGAATCGGTTCCTTTGATCGTTGCCTCATAAGTTTCATTATCTACAAAGGATACCGAAACCGTCTCTGCCCCATCAATTACATGATTATTGGTGGCAATCAGCAATTCGCTGTCATTCTTTCCGATGATGATACCAGAACCGGCACTTTCGACTTCCTGCTGCTGAATGGAATTACGTCCGCCGAACATTCCAAAATAATTTTCCACTTCCTGAACCGATTTGCTTGTGATGGAAACGATGGAAGGCATTGCGGATTTTACAATGTCAGTCACATCCATTGTCCCCTTTGAAGTTGTGCTTGACGTTGTTTTCAGAAGACTGCTCTTTGTTGATGTCGCTGCCTGTGTTTCCGTCTTTGCAGAAGTTCCGATCAGAGAACTTACTCCCTGATAAGATCCTGCCGCAACGCCTCCAAAGAGAACGGCACTTAATGCGATTGCTCCTACTTTCTTTGCAAATTTAACCATCTTTGCGTTTGGTTTTCTGTGGTTCGGTGTGTTGCTGTTGTTTTCATCAAATTCATAGTGATTGAATCCATCGTGATTCTCGTTGTTGTAATTGTTGTTATCGAAGTTATACATATTTGACATAATGACTACCTCCTGTATTTGCTCATCCAGTTTTCCTTTTCGGAAGCCTGATGTTTGTTGTTCTTGTTCTTTATGTCTAACAGTATATCTGCGATTTGTGTTTGAAATGTTGTAAATATGTGATGAGTCTGGGGTGATTTTGTGAAGAAAGTGTGCCCTGGTTTTCTGGTTTCAGAGTGGGGGAAATGTTTGTATTCTTTCTTAATGTGCAAATGAACAAATTCCCCGCAGGACACGTAAAAGTGTCTGCTTGAGAATTGTTCATTTTGCACATTGCCAGGGGATACAAAGCCACCCAATACCTGAAAGCAGAAAACGTTTCGTGGGCACGGCGGTGTCGCTGGTGAAACACATTGTTAAAACCAAAGCAGCCATGGCTCCAGAAAGGTTGCTTTTCTGGCAAAATGTATTGTTAAAATATTCAGGTGTCTCAGTATAAAAGAATTTTGTTATAAAAATAGCTACAGCTCCGGGATGTTGTTTTCCTGAAGCTGCAGCCATGCTGTTTTTTAGATTAGGTTTAGAGGTAATTTTTATAGAGACACTATGCTTTTATATTAGAAGGATGCGATCTGTTCTGCGGCGTACTGCAGGATCTCTGCTGCGTCATTTGTATCGGCCACACCGTCGCCGTTTACATCTGCACTTGCCTGTGCTTCTGCACTCAGTTCTATTGTTTCTGCTGCGTACTGAAGGAGGAATGCACTGTCGCTTGTTGTTACATTGCCGTCGCCGTCTACATCACCGATCAGGCGTGCCTGTGCAACTTTCAGGGTCAGTTCTTTGACTGCTGCGTTTACTTCTTCCTGAACAGCGTTGTCGTTGTTGTTTACGGTTTCTGCTTTTGCCAGGATTTCTTCCAGTCCGTCGATGGTAGCTGCTACATAAGCTGCTTTGTCTGCCAGGATCTCCTGTGCTTTTTTAATCATTGCCTGCAGTGCTGCTTTGTTGCCTTTCATCTGAAGGTTCATAACTGCATCGATGATCTGTGTATAAGCATTGCTCATCTCAGCGTCTGTCTTGTCCGGGTTTGCAAGTACATCTTCTGCATTTGTGATTGCTTCTTTCAGTGCTTCCAGAGAAGACTCTGTATAATTGCCGTCCAGCAGTTTCTTTGCTGCTTCTATCAGATTTTTCAGTGAGGAAACATCTGTTTTTTCTTCTAATGCAGCCAGCTCACTCAGGATCGCATTTGCTGCTTCATTTACTTCTTCCTGTGTTGCATCTTTGTTTTCCAGAACCTGTTTGCCTGCTTCTGCTGCTGCTTTCAGTGCTTTTGCATTGCCGTTGTAATCTTTTGCATTTGCAAGGATTTCTTCTGCTGCTTCTACTGCGACTTCAAGATGAAGTTTCTGTACTGCATATTCCAGATTTCCAAAGGCATTCATCAGGCTGTTGACTGCATCGCTCATTTCTTTCTGAGATGCATTTTCGTTCGCCTGTACTTCTTTTGCTGCTGCCAGTGCTTCTTCTACGGATTTCCAGCTTTCTTCGGTGTATTCTTCAGAATCCAGAGATTCTACCAGCTGGATAAGGCGATCCAGGCTTGCTTTTACAGTTTCGCTTGTTTCTGTTTTCTGTACCGGATCTTTGGTCATCTGTGTCCAGCCATCTGTCATCGGTGCATTCTGTGCTTCTGAGTATGCTTTTGCATATTTTGTATTTGCATAGTCGATATCAAGGTCTTCACAGAGCTGCTGCATATCCTGTGTATAGAGCATAACATTCAGGATATTCGCTGCGGATTTCTGCAGATCACCAAGTACGATACAGTTATTAAATCCATACCATGTTACGAAATTGCCTTCAGATGAGCGTGTGAATTTTGCTTCTCCTCTTGAGATAGCATCCAGTGTATCTTCTGACAGTACAGAGTAACTTTCAACCGGCACTTCATAAGTCACTTTTCCGCCTTTACTCGGTACAAAAGTTCCCCAGTTTTCAGTTCTGATAACGCCTCCCCAAGGTCTGCTTGTTTCTGTTACTTTAACATAACCATCCTCGGTAAATTCCGGTTTACGCACTTCCAGATAATTGGTGATTACGCTGGAAGCCTTTCCAGGGCTGATCATATCATTTCCTGCATGCATAGAAATATGAGGTGAGGACTGTCCGCCGCCCCAGTCGGTCATGATATATCCGGTGAATCCCCACTCACCACGTGCAATATCTGTACAGGTATCATAGGAATCTCCGCCCGGCCATCCGTTGTTTTCGTTGTAGCAAGTCATCAGACACATTGGTTTCCCAAGTTCCACGCCGATTTCAAAACCTTTCAGATAAATTTCGCGTGCAGTTCTTTCACTGATCACGTTGTTTTCTGCATTTCGGTTATCTTCCTGGCTGTTTGCCCAGAAATGTTTTACGGTAACACCAACACCGTGGTTGGACTGTGCACCGCTTACAACATTTGCTGCTGCGATACCGGTCAGATACGGATCTTCTGAATAATATTCAAAAGTACGTGCACCCATCGGGTTTTTCACGATGTTCATACCCGGTGCCAACCAGATCGTTGCACCATATTCTTTCTGTTCTTTTCCGACACCTTCGCCGTAAGCATACATCAGATCGGTATCCCATGTGCAGGCTACGTTGATTGCGGATGGGAATGCAGTCGGAAGCACATTGTATTTTTCTGCTCCTTCTTCATCCTGATCTGCGATCGTTACACCATCTTTGCTGTAGAAATAAGTACCGCCCACACGGTTATCCTCATCGATCCTTGGGCTGATAACACCGTCCTGGTCACAACGAATGCCGGCAGGTCCGTCACAATTTGCCAGTGCCGGTACATGTCTGGAAGCAAACAGCTCTGTTGTGCTTCTTCCTACGTTTCCAAGCATTGCATGTGTATAAGAAACAATATTTCCGTCTTCATCATAAATATAACCAACGGATTTTGTGCTCGATCCATTTACCAGTTTTGCCATTTCTTCTACGGAAAGGCTGGCTACAAACTGTTCCATGGAGATCGTACCTTCCAGTACATCGGTCAAAGTGACGGTATCTTTTGTCATACCTTCCGGAAGATCTGCTACTTCCTGTACTTTTTCAGAGTAAGTCGTTGTCTTGTATCCACCTTTTCCGGTATTGTTTTCCAGAACGCCGGCCACTTTTTTTGTCTGTAAAATAACTTCGTCATTTGCTGTATAATCTTTTGCATCATCTACAAACAGATACGTTGTTACGGTTTCATCATCATATTTGGAAGCGTTGTCTCCCTGATAAGTTACTTCATCAATGGCAATTCTTTCTGCATTTTTGATCTCTTCCGCCTCACCATCGTATGTGATCGGTGTTGCACCTTCTTTGGAAAGTTCATCAAGTTCTGCTCCGTCTTCCATTTCCAGCTGATTGGAGAGCTGCTCTGTAACAACATCCTCATCCAGCACACCTACGGCTGCAACATGTGTATTTCTGGAACTGTCTCCCACACGGACGATGTACTCGCCTTTTTCCATAACATAAGCTGCTTTGTCTTCACTGTAAGCACTCATATCTGCCGTGTCATAAGTCAGATGCAGGGTCTGTTTTTCTCCCGGTTTCAGCTCATCGGTTTTTCCGTACGCTGCCAGTTCCTGGTAAGCTTTCTCCATCTCACCGTCCGGTGCGGAGAAATAAACCTGTACTACTTCTTTTCCGGTAACATCACCGGTGTTTGTTACCGTAACATCTACACCTACCTGATCGGCATCGATGCTGACATCTTCTACATTGATATCAAAATCCGTATAAGAAAGTCCGTAACCAAACTCATAAGCTACATCTTTTCCAAACGTATCAAAGTAACGATAACCAACGTAAATACCATCGCTGTAATATTCGGTTGCTGTGTTTCCGTCCAGAGAACCAAATCCTGCATCGGAAGAAGCATAATCATAAATGTCTTTTGCCCAGGTAAGGTTCAGTTTACCGGATGGATTTACGGTACCGTTCAGCAAATTGACGCAGGCTGCTCCGGCACGCTGTCCTCCAAATCCGATATAAAGTACAGAATCGATATTGTCGATGTCATCGATCCAGGAAACATCAACAACCTGTGTATTCAGTACTACGATCACTTTTTCGAATTTTTTTGCGATCTTTTCGATGTTCTGACGTTCAATATCCGTGAGATAATAGTCACCTTTTTCCGGTTTACGGTCACGACCTTCTCCGCAGTTTCTTGCCAATACGTAAATTGCTGTATCGGTGTCCTGTTTTGCTTCTTCAACCCACTCATCGGTAAGTTCTACATCATTTGCCATTTTGCTTCCGGAAAATCCGGTTGCTACGACACCTCTTCCGACCGCTTCACGGTAAGCTTTCGGTGTGGTAATGTTATATCCGGCAGCTTCCATTGCTGTGTCGATCCAGTCACGTTCTCTCTGGTTTACAATACCGGAACCGGTTCCGCCTTTTACGGTACCGGTTGCACCATTTCCGAAAAGTGCCACATTTTTCAGTTTGTCTGAAGTGGCGATCGGGAGTGCACCATTGTTTTTCAGAAGTACCGCACTCTGTTCTGCGATCGTCTGCGAAACTTTGTTGTTCGCTATTTCATTATCCGTGTACCCTCCGTTTCCAAATGCTTCCAGCTGTGCATCCGTATAAGCTGCCATAACGCTGCTGCAAGGTGCCGCTGCCATCGTCGCTGAAAGAAGCAATGCCAAAACTTTTTTGTTCTTCATTCTTTCTTAGTCCTCCTTGTCCTTTTGTTTTGTAGGTTCCCGAAGTTCGAAGATCCGTCTTTGTATCGTGCCTTTATTATAAATAAAATTTACTTTTCTCTTCAATTGAGCATTTCTGCGTGCTTTTCCCGGTTTTTCTGTGGGTTTTTTTCTATTTTCAGAAGTTCTTCTTTTTCCGGTTCTGGTTTTGCTGTTTTTTTAGAAAAAGCCTTTCCGAAACGGGTTTACACGGGAAATTTGCAATGCTTCTTTTGTCTTTATTCTTGAATATACCCCTCACAAAAAGATATAATAAACTTACTACGAAGATGAAAATGCGGCATCTTTAAAACACGGATGATTTTATGGAGTGAGGTTATGATAAAAACGCTGATTATTGATGACAACAAAATTATAAGAGAATATTTTCAGACGATGATCGACTGGGAGGCACGCGGTTTCTCCCTCTGTGCCGTTGCCAATAACGGCATTATGGGCTGGCAGGAATTTTCCAGGCATCGCCCAGACGTCGTGATCACGGACGTTCAGATGCCTGGAATGTCCGGACTTGAGCTTTCACGCAAGATCCGCGAAGTCTCTCCCGATACGCTGATCATCTTTATTTCCAGTTATGATAATTTTAATTATGTAAAAGATGCCCTCGAGATTGGAGCTTTTGACTATATCTTAAAGCATGAAACCAAAGGGGAAAAATTTGATAAAAAACTGGAACGGATCCGTCTGGAGTTCGAATCACGGACACAACGAAGACAGCATTATTACGAAGGGCAGCTGCATCTTGCACTCGCTTCACACAGTGCCGGTGCATTATCGAAATTAGAAGAGATCCTTCCAAATCGATATTCCATGCTTCTTCTGGAACCGGCAAGTATTCTGCCTGCTTTTGGAAGGTATTTTCCATATCAAGAGGAAGAACCTTGTGAGGATGTGATCCTAAAACCGACAAATGCTTCTCCTTACATGATCTGCGGGGTACATACGGAAGATTCCGGTTATCTTCTTCTTTTAAAATCAGGTGTTGATCTGACCGACTTTGCAAAAGATCTCTGTCAGCAGATTTTCTATCAGCAGAAACTTTATATGTACGGCATCCCGATCTGTGAACGGGAAACGATTTCCAATTCTCTTTCCCTGTTCGAGAAATACCATACCTGCACCAGACGCAAATATTTTCGAAAATATGACTGTATCATTTTGCCATTCGAGTCTGAAAATACCGGAAATATCATCGAACATGGGGAAATTCTGGAGACGCTGAACCGCCTTGATATCCGAAAAACGAGCGAACTGATCGATCATCTTGCCTACATGATATGCAGTTCCTGCGATTACGATCTGCTTTGTGAGATTTCGGATCTGTTTCTTTCTTTTCTTGTGCAAAAAGAAAAGGATCTCTGTGATCAATCACTTGTCTTATACAAAGAAGATGATCAGAAACTCTGGAAAAATGCGGAAGAAATCTTTTTCTGGTTTAAGACAAAATTTCAGGAAGTTTTTACCTGTATGCATGAAAATCATTTTGACACTTATTCGAAACAGGTGCAGGAAGCGATCCGCTATATCCGCCGCAACTACTTGAATGACTGCCTGAATGTAAAAGAAATTGCCGATCATACCGGCATGAATATTGATCATCTCAACCGTCTTATGAAAGCTGAAACAGGTATGACGGTCGTTAAGTGGCTGACTACTGTCCGCATCGACAAAGCGAAGCAACTGATCCTGAAAAATAAAAAACTGACTGAAATCTATCCGGAAGTCGGCTATACCAATCTGTCTTATTTTTCAAACGTATTCAAAAAAGTATGCGGCATGACACCGCTTGAATATAGGAGGAAAACACTTGAAAAAGAAACCATTGATTAAATCTTTATTGTTGAAAAATATAGTGTATATTTTGCTGTGTTCTACTCTTTTTCTGCTGGCAGTGACTCCATTTGTGGAACAGACAGCTTTCCACATGCTGCAGCCACTTCTGGCAGAATATACAACCTTAAGCGTAAATAAAGCTGCAACCCGCATGAGTAATTTCCTGGCTCTCTCCAACACTGCTCTGCGGGTTCGGATACGGACCTCTGATTTTCAGGACGCCCTCTTCCGCTATATTCATTTTGATTCATCCGAAAAAGAATTTCAGAATGATATTCAGGCTGCCCTTAAGCCTCTGGAAACTTCTTTTTCCATGGATGAGAATCACGATTTTTCTTCTGTCAGCTATCCGGCTTTTTATATTGAAGAAAAAGGACTGTTCTGTGGCTCTTCCATTCAATACGCAGCAGAAACATTCGTCCAAGAAAACTGGTTTCAGAATTATCAGCAAAAACATTCCAGCGATTCTTCTTATTTTATTTTTTCGCCTTCAAAGTCAAATGCAGACAGTGAACGCTATTTCTGTTTCGTGTCTTCACGAACAACAAGTGACTCATCACAGACGAAATATTACTCTATCCTTTTTACAAAATTCTCGGACATCGAAAAACTCTGGGAAAATCTGCTGCACCTCGGAATAGAGGACTATGCTTTTCTTGGAATTGACAGGGAAATACTTTATCAGAATTTAAGCGACAGCGTCCTGGACTTTGACTATGTCCGTGAATCTATGCTTTCTGACAATCAGCATCTGGTCATCAGCAGCAGAGATACTGTCAAAAACGGCGTGATGTATTCTGTATTGGTTTCTTATAAGCAGGAAGGGCTCCGCTTTCTTGTTTTCGTAGACAACCATGTGTTTAACCGTCTGTTCCGGAATTACAATATGCTGCTGCGAATCATCATTCTGGCTCTGGCCGCTGTCTTCATTCTTCTGTTTATCATTCTGCTGAAGCAGATCTTCAAGCGGCTTTGGCGTTTATCGGAAAAGATGGTTGTCGTGCAACAGGGAAATTATCAGGTCGTTCTGGAGGATGACAGGGAGGATGAGATCAGTCAGCTGACCCACTCTTTCAATGTTATGACGGAGCAGATCCGAAAAAATATCGAACAGATCCGCACACAGGAAGAACAGGCGAAACTGCTTCAGTATAATCTGATGGTTTCAGCCATTAATCCTCATTTTATCTATAATACGCTAAATACTTCCACACATCTGGCGGAATTCGGACGTATTTCGGAAGTAGTCGAGGTCAACGATGCACTAATCAATTTCCTGCGTGACAATCTGAAGCTTAAGAGTTCTCAGTTCTATGACCGCCTGGAAAATGAGCTGGATGTCCTGCGGCAGTACATTATCATCCAGAATTATCTGTGTGACAACACGATCACGCTGCAGAATCATGTCTCAGAAAAGGATCTGGCACTGTCCATACCAAAGTTCCTGCTGCAGCCGCTCGTGGAAAATGCAATCCTGCACGGAATCGTAATGAATATTGATGAGATGGGAAACAGCATTCCGGGTATCATCGATATCACGGTAACACATTCGAAAGAAAACGGGCGGATTCAGATATCCGTGAAAGACAATGGCATCGGCATGTCGCAAGAAACGATCCAGAAATATTTTTCAAATCAGGCGATTGCCGAACTGAGTGAGAAAAAGCAGCATGAGCATATCGGAATTGCGATCGTCTATAACCGCCTGGCCTTTCTCTATGGGCAAGATTATCGTTTCTCGGTTGACAGTACACCAGGGATGGGAACGGAAATTCACATTGAAATTCCGCTCAAAAAATAAAACGGATACCAACCAATAAAATTCCCGGCAAAGTAGATTTACTCTGCCGGGAGTTTTTTAGAAACATTATGTTTTTGTGTAATACTGTCTTGATTACATCTGTGCTACTACAGTCTCACCTGCAACTGCGTCCATACCGGACATCAGTTTTACCGGTGGGCACTCATCTCCGTTGGTAACGATCAGCATTGTCACGTCACGCAGACCATGTGCTGCGATTGCAGATTTGCTGAAACCGATCAGATTGTCACCTGTTTTTACTTTATCACCAACGGTTACATATGGTTTGAAGCCTTCACCGTTCATGCCTACCGTATCTACGCCGATGTGAAGCAGTACTTCTACTCCATTGTCCAGTCTCATACCTACTGCATGGAAAGATCCGTCCATAACAACAGTGATCTCGCCGTCAGCCGGAGCAGTCAGAACTTCGTTTTCCGGGATGATCGCAATACCGTCACCCATGATCTTTGCTGAGAAAACACCATCGTTTACTTCCTCGATCGGAATCACTTTTCCGGTCAGGTATGCTTTCATAGTTTTGCCATTTGCAGCTTCTTCTGATTTTGCAGCTTTTTTCTTGAAAAATGATAACATAATTTCCCTCCTGTTGTTTCATTAATTTTCACACTACTAGGGTAAATCATATCATAGATTGCAGAGAAGTTGCAAGACTCAATCCATTATTTGTGATATTTTCTTACTAAGTCGATGTAATGTTTTACCTGTTCCACGCATCCGTCCACACCGACACGGCTGCTGTTTACCACCAGATCATAGTTTCTGGAATCTCCCCAGGCGATCGGGCAGTAACGGTTGTGATACTGTTTTCTTCTTTTATCTTTTTCTTTCATGAAGCCCAGAGCATCTTTTTCGTTCATATTATAATATTTCATGATACGCTCTGCCTTCTGTGGCTTGTCACCACGGATAAAAATGGATACCATGCTTTCGTACTCACGAAGGATTGTCTCGGAACAACGTCCGACTACCACAAAAGACTCTCCTGATTTTGCTTTTTCTTTCAGGAAATCAAACTGCAGGTTTGCAACGTTCTGCTCCGGTGAACTGTTCAGTCCGCGAACAGTACGATACAGAAAGCGGTTCCATTTCAGTTCATCATATGCTTCGAGATCTTCACTTTTTAAATTTTTCTTTGCTGCAATCTCTTTTAACAGGTCATGGTCATACAGTGCAATGCCATAATCATCAGCAAGTTTCTGTGCGACTTCATGACCGCCACTTCCGAACTCACGCCCTACTGAAATAATTAATTGTTTTTCCATTTTGCTCAGCCCCCCCCTTTTATAGGTATAATGTTAAAGCCAAATGATGTCATACGTGACCCTGGCATCATAAATATCTGACGTAGATCATCGCCAGAGATATTGCTACTACTATTATAGTAGCAGGAGCCATATATTTGCAATACTTTCCCCATTTAATAATATGACCTTCTCTTGCTGCGGTTGCGATACCTACAACGTTCGCCGATGCACCGATCGGTGTTGCACTTCCTCCGATATCGGTACCGATCGCCAGTGCCCATGCAAGAACAGTCAGGTTGACACCGGCTACATCGGATGCAAGATCCGTGATAACCGGGATCATGGTCGCTGCGAATGGAATGTTATCGATAAAGGCACTTGCCACTGCAGATACGATAATGATAATAGCAATCATAACTGCAATATTTCCTCCACTGACAGATCCGATAAAGCCGGCCAGAATTTTCAGGACTCCGGTTTCTTCCAGACCGCTTACAACAACAAACAGTCCGACGAAGAACAACAGCGTCTTATAATCTACTTTTTTTAAAAGTTCTACTGCATCTTTACCTGCCACGATCAGTGTTATGAGTGCAATAGCAACACCGATCGTCGATACAGTCAGCCCCGTCTGTGCATGTGATACCAGAAGCACGACAGCACACAGGAAAATAATACAGCTTGCGATAAATCCACGTTTGTCTGTGATTGCTTCCTTCGGATCTGGATAAGAAGCATGATCTTTTTTATTTGCCCCGCTCTTTTTCAGTTCTTTTCTAAATGCAAAGTAAAAATAGATAACGACAAATACCAGGGATACGACTGCCATCAGACCAGTATTGGTAATGAAGTCGGTGAAAGAATATCCCAGGGATGTACCGATGATAATGTTTGGCGGATCTCCGCACATCGTTGCCGATCCTCCGAGATTGGCACAGAAGATTTCCGATAAGATCATCGGAACCGGATCAAACTCCAGAAGCTGTGACAGTTCGATCGTAACTGCTGCCAGAAACAGGATAACGGTGATACTGTCGATGAACATAGCCAGTACGAAAGACAGCAGCATAAACGTCATAAAAATCGGAATAACCTGATATTTTACCATCTTTGCGATTTCCATGCAGAGCCAGCGGAAGAAACCGACTTTTGCCATACCTTCTACCATGATCATCATGCCGGCGATAAAAATGATCGTCTGCCAGTTGATACCGGAAGAAGCCTCGCTGGATTCACCTGCTGCATACCAGAATCCGGTTGTAAAGAAACTCTGTAAATTCAGGGTACGCATGATCGCCCCCATGCTGTGCATACCAAGCCCAAAGACCAGAAGCAGGGTCAGAAGACCGCACGCCAGCGTGATCCACTGCCTTTCCCAGATCTCCAGAATGATCAGCAGGAACATGGCAAGGAAAATGATGATTGCTAATACTTGTGCTAACATTTGTGTTCTCCTTTTTTCACATAATCGATATCCGCACCAAAAGCTTTGCAGATATCATCTTTCGTTTGTATCAGATACTAAAAGCCAGTCTCCTGTGCTTTTGCCCATCCTGACTGTGAATATAGGAAATCACGAGATCTCGCTTTCTGGAACAGTGCTCATGTCCTCACCTCCTGTAGTATGTCCGCTGTTTATCCGAAAATTTATCGTCAGTAAAGCGGACATTCACAATCCGCTTCTCTGCGTTCAAATTCCGTCATATTTTTCATAATATTTGACCGTTTTTGATGTTATTTTATTCCAGCAACAACTTTACAACTTTTTGAGGTGTTTGACAATAGATTTTTTTAAGAAAATGGTTTATTTTTTTCATATACATTTTCCATTATCAAAATCTGTTTTTTGTATATAATATATTACACGCTCTTAATCATCTCTTTAATTTCAAAAAGAATCGCCTATTATTCAATATGTAATGTTTTAGCAACATAACATTTGACATTCTCTCTCCCTGTGTTATAATCGTTACACATCTACATCCCATCAAAAGCTATATTAGACAGGATATTGAATCTCGTCACTGATACAGCTTTTTTGCTTATACAGGCAGAAATTACATCACATCTGATATACAGTAACAACATTTCAGGAGACATTTTATGATCACGATCACAGAAAAAACTTTGACGGGAATGACTTTCATCGACCTCTTTGCCGGCCTTGGCGGCTTCCGGCTCGCCCTGGAATCTCTTGGGGCAACATGCGTATATTCCAATGAGTGGGACAGACCGGTACAGAATGTCTATAGAGAAAATTTTGGTGACCTCCCGGAAGGGGACATCACCAAAGTGGATGAACATACGATTCCTGACCACGACATCCTCTGTGCCGGATTTCCGTGTCAGGCTTTCTCTATCAGCGGCAAGCAGCGTGGGTTTGAGGACAGCCGCGGAACTCTTTTTTTTGATGTTGCCCGGATTATACGGCAGAAACATCCAAAAATCGTATTTATGGAAAATGTAAAGAATTTTGCTTCGCATGATAACGGACATACACTTGAAGTCGTAAAAGGCACTCTTGAGGAACTTGGATACACCTTTTTTAAAGATGTCCTGAATGCAGTTGATTACGGAATTCCCCAAAACCGGGAACGTATCTATATGGTCTGTTTTCAAAATGATCTGAAGATAAAGGATTTCTCGTTTCCAAAGGCTTTTCCACTCAAAAAACATGTTGAGGATTTTCTTCTGGAAGATGAAAGCCTGGTAGAAAATTTGTACATCAGTCGACCGGATACTTATTTTAACGGCATTGCCGATACCAGTTACAGCAACAAACCGATAAGGCTCGGCATCGTCAACAAAGGTGGTCAGGGCGAACGTATCTACAGTACAAAAGGCATTGCCATCACCCTATCTGCCTATGGCGGCGGTATTTTTGCCAAGACAGGCGGATACCTGATCCATGGCAGAACACGCAAACTCCATCCCCGGGAATGTGCCAGAATCATGGGATTTCCGGATTCTTACAAGCTCTGCCCAAGTTCCAGCCAGGCATACAAACAATTCGGAAATTCTGTTGTGATCGATGTGCTGCAGCTGATCGGCATTGAGATCGGAAAGGTTCTGCCAGACTCCGAATCCTGACTTCTGATCATATCAATGCCGTAATAAATTCCTGATCCGTAAGACCCGAAGCATATTCATTTAACTTAACAGAAAAAATTACGTTTGCATTATAGGTATTGGAAAGCTTTCTGATCTCATACCGCTCACCCCGTTGGGAAAACATGTATTCATATTCATTTAAAATAAATCTTTGATCATGATATGGCAGATCTGAAGTTATAAACAGTTTGTTTCCTTCTGTCTGTACATTACGGATTTCATAATCCTGTCTTAAAAGAAAATCTTTTACAACAGAAATCCTTTTTTTCCCAACGTCACTTGAGCCACTTCTTTTCACACGATAAGTGGCACTGATCTCAAAACACTCCCGAAATTGCCTGATTGGGATAATTTTAAATCCATTGGTGATAAAAAATTGAACACCTTTTTTTCGATAATGTTCTACAATCCAGGCTGCAAAAATTTCCTGACCGCCCGGCATCACAATTTCTTTTCCTGCTGTCCCTGCATTTCTGTAGTCATCGAATTTCTGATTCATATATTCTATAATCATCTGTGCTGACGAATTAATACTGTCTGTATTCTGCTTGCTATACTGAAATGTCTGTGTCATAATGTCCGGTAATAAAACAAACTGACCGCACTGTGCCGGGGAATGTTTCGCCTCTATATAAAAGCAAAAACCTTGTCGTGTCTCCACCAAAATATCCGGAACGGCAGAATCTGCTCCGCCTTTGTGCGTAAATTTGGCATACATACCATATGTTTTGTTCAAAAATTCCACACAGTCCTGTTCAAACTTTTCCCATTTATTCATACTCTTCTATCATCGCCTCCTGATACGTGGCATACTTTTTTCTTTGCATCTGAAGAATCCTTCGATTCCGGGGTGGGGTTCTCCGTTTTCCTTCCATGCATGAAGCCCGTACGTTAAAACATCGTTGGAACCTGGATCCTGGCACGGATCTTTTTGCTGATCGTATTGGCAAGGATATCGTGAACTACCCATTGTCTAAAGCCAATGGGCTTCCTGCTTCGCAGACCTCGTAACCTACTATCTCCACAGGCGTTCA
>NZ_JAJEQE010000012.1 GCF_020687205.1 Hominisplanchenecus faecis | reverse complement strand
TGTGATCCTCGATAGCTCAATGGTAGAGCATTCGGCTGTTAACCGAAGGGTTGTTGGTTCGAGCCCAACTCGGGGAGCTGACCTGCAGTAAAAACTGCAGGTCTTTTTTTGCTTTTTATAGAATGTATGCTTGATGCGAACAGGAACTGTGAAGTTACAAAAAATGAAAGAAATTAAAAAAAGTACTTGATATTTATAAATATCTATGCTAAAATTGTTAATGTCGCTGAGAGATTCAGCAAAGTAAATAAGGCTCCTTGGTCAAGCGGTTAAGACATCGCCCTTTCACGGCGGTAACACGAGTTCGATTCTCGTAGGAGTCATTTCGTAAAAGTATATACGGATATGCCGATGTGGCTCAATTGGCAGAGCAGCTGATTTGTAATCAGCAGGTTATCGGTTCGAGTCCGATCATCGGCTTCTGGACCTTTAGCTCAGTTGGTTAGAGCAACCGGCTCATAACCGGTCGGTCCTGGGTTCGAGTCCCCGAAGGTCCATTCAAGCTATCAAATATTAAAATATTTGATGCAAAGACAACAAGTTATACTTTTACAATGTATGGCCCAGTGGCTCAGTTGGTTAGAGCGTCGCCCTGTCACGGCGAAGGTCGTCGGTTCGAGTCCGATCTGGGTCGTTTAATGGGATCTTAGCTCAGCTGGGAGAGCATCTGCCTTACAAGCAGAGGGTCACAGGTTCGAGCCCTGTAGGTCCCATTTATAATGAATATGCCGTAGTGGCGGAACTGGCAGACGCCCGGGACTTAAAATCCCGTGGGTAGTGATACCCGTACCGGTTCGATTCCGGTCTGCGGCATTTTTTGCAATATGCATATATAGGAAAACGACTGAAAAACACTGTAAAATTAAGGTTTTCAGCCGTTTTTTATTTTTCTATGCCGGAACAGAACGGCAAAATCCTGCCCCTTTTCTGCCCCTTCAAAATCAGATGATTTTTGCCTGTCTGATCTGGTCGTTATCACGCTCTGTCAGTTTCTCTGTCACGTGCAAATAAATTTCCCTGGTCACTTTGCTGTTCTCATGTCCGAGCCGCCGTGCTATGGTCTCAATGTTCACACCGGAAGCAAGCAGCATAGATGCGTGTGTGTGCCTGAGTGTGTGTGCTGTGATCCGCCGCCCTATAAGCTTCTCAGATCGTTCACGCAGATACTTGTTGTAACTGAATGGGTTTATATGGTTGCCGTTCCGGTTGAAGAACAAGAGCGGAGTACGGACACCATACGCCATGCTTTCAAGCTTGGCAGTTAAAAGCAGGTCTCTGCAGATCGGCTCAAGCTCCGGCTGTATATATACATCCCGGATAGAGCACAATGTCTTTGGAGTCCCCACGCTCCTGTTATTTGCATCATAAGTCTTATTTACGTGAATGACTTTGTTATACATATCCAGGTCGGCAGCAGTCAGAGCCAGAGCCTCACCGATCCGGAGACCGGACAGGACGAGAAACCGGGTAAGCTGCTGCCATTTTTTAATCTCAATACCCCGGATCAGCGTTGTAAGCTCTTTAGATTCCAAGTATTTATCCTGGATCTTTTCCCGGTGTGTGGTATCCTTGAACGGTTTGAACTTGCGGAGATAGGCAACGTCTGCGATATAATCGTTTTCATATCCCCAGTTAAGCAGGGCAATGAGCCTTATTCTGCGTTCATTCAGTGTGCTGAAAGCCTCCCCTGTGTGCAAGAACCGCTCTTTGATGTAGTTCGCTGTCAGGTTCTCAACGAGGACGTCAGCCCCTAAGATTCCCAGTAAAGCCTTGCACTGGTAGAAGTTCCGGCGGTAAGTGGATTCCTTAACACTTTGCTTTTGGTAGGCTCTGTAGTGTTCCACAAGCTGCCAGAGGGTGAGCGGTTGCACTTCTTCCGGTTGTTCGTTCTGTCTTTCTTCAATGATTCGCAGCAGTGCCTGCTGTGCGAGCTTCTTTGTACTGGGGTTGTTCTTGTCCATAGTTACGCTTACACGCCGTATTTTCCCGGTCATGTAGTCAGTGTAACGCTCCGTGTACTTGTACTTTCCTGTTTTGGTTTTCTCTACCCACATAAAAACATCTTCCTTCCTCTTTGCGTGGCGGTGCGTGAGTGAAGTTTAAGACATTTTCCGGTGTTTTTCAACTGCTGCCGGTCTGATCATAGTTCAAAAAGTTACAGATACTAGCAATTAGTTGACGTAAGTTTGAAATTATAGTAAACTATTCTGGTAATAGTGCATAACCAAAACGATCAAAGAAGCTTCGACCCTGTACCCGAAGGGCTGGGGCTTTTTTGTTGCCTTTTTCGCCGGCGAAACGGTGGAACATTTTTGATACACCCTTTTCCAATCCACATTTTTTCCATGAAAATAATGAGAGTGTAGTTTGTTACTGCATGGGGTCGAGTTTTGCGACCTCATTTTTGTTGACACGATACGCACGTATAAGGTTTACTTCCCAAAAATGGGAAGCGGTTTTACTCATTTTTGAGTAAAAGACCTGGGATCGTGTTCTGCTCATTTTTGAGCAAAAGCATCTGGCAGAACATTTTGTTATACCATCCTGATCAGGAATAGATCTGCAGGTGATGGGGTGTTTATCCCGTCAGCTTTTTTTCATTTCCGGAAGAAAGTAGATCAGCTATTCCCATTCATCCGGATTGTGCATAATATCATCAGCGTTTTTCTTTTCTTCCGGTGTTGCCCCTCGGTCATTGGCGGCGTTCATGGCTTTCGGTTCGTCCCGATCGGATAAAAGCATGTGCGTTACCTCGTTCGCTTTGAAATTAGAGAGCATTTTATCAAAGTTGTATAAAGCAAAATCATTTACGGAATGTAAAAAAGTGTTAAGGGTTTCGGGGTCAACAAAATAGCCCAGCATTTTGTTTTTATTTAGGACATGATAACCGGGGTCACCTAAGTACCAACATTTTCGTATCTCATAACCGTTTTCATATAGCAAATTCATAATATATTCGGCTTTAGGGTTGGGGCGTTCCTTTTCCTGAGTGCTCCAAAAATCCTGAACCGGTATGCAATATAAATCTGCAAGTGCTCGAAGTTCCTCGGGGGTTGGTGTCAACGTATTATTTTCTAATGCCTCTACATAATCAGGAGACGAGTCGAGAGCAGAAGCAACTACCGATATAGAAAGCCCGAATGTTTCCCGATACATTTTAAGGTTTTTTGATAATATACTCCCTAAACTTTCTTTTTCTTCCCATCCCATCAAATAAGCCGGTGTGGTGTTAAGAGCTTCAGCAAAAGAAACCACTTTACTTTGTACGATATCATTTACACCGCTTTCTATTTTGGCGATAGTGGTTTTACTTTTATAACCCAATCTTTTCGCAAGTTCCGCTTGCGTCATTCCCAATTCTTCTCGCCTGGCTTTGATTCGTTTTCCTATGTTTGCCATAAATTTTCCTTCCTTTCTTCCCATCTTATCATAACAAAAAAGTGATTTAAAATCAATCTTTTTTGTAAAAAAAGAAAAAAATAGTTGACTTATAATCATCAAAGTGATAAGGTTTAAACAGATGATTTAAAATCATCAGAAAGGAGGAGAAGCAATGACAGATACAGAAAAGTTAAGAAATATTATCAAAGAAAAAGGCTTAAAACTTAAGTATGTTGCTAATTATTTAGGACTTTCCGAGTACGGATTTGCGTTGAAAATTGGCAATAAAAAGGAATTTAAAGCCGGAGAAATAACAATGTTGTGTGAATTGTTAGGAATAACAAAACTCAGCGATAAAGAAGCGATTTTTTTTAAAAAGTAAGTTGATTTTAAATCACTAAAAGTACTGTGGCGGTGCGTGGGTGAGGTCTAAGACCGGAAAGGAGCAGAAGCATGACAGATCAGCAGGTATTGAGATACACGCAACTGTGCAAGCGTAGAATGGACATTCTGTTGCACTCTGGTGCGTCCTGGTTGCCGGAATATGAAACAGAGCTTAAAAGCATCGACCAGGAATTAAAAGAGCTGTCAGAGGTAAAAGAAGCAGCACACAGGGCAAGAGAAAGGAGAGTGAAAGCATGAGAGCAAGAGCATTACTGATTGAGACCCTTGTGGGGATCACATCGGCAGCAGTGGCAGCAGGTGCGTTCTGCTGGATGGTCAGATATACCGTACTGAAAGAAGCGGACATGATCGTTATAGCGGCGTTTTTGTGGCTTTGGGTAGCCTGTAAGCTTCTTACATGGGCAAACCGCAGAAATACACACGTAGCATAGACAAACACCTCACAGGGCAAAATAAAGCTTTGCAGAGGCATAACAGAAAGGAGAACAAGCACATGACAATTTTAAAAGTCACATACGGCAACCCGGTAGCATCCATTAAGGGTATCTGCGAGCATTACCAGATTTCAGACCGAACAGCCAGAATGATCGTTAAAGAGTTGGAACAGGAGCGAGGCAGATACGGAGATTACACCGTGCTGGGTGATGGAGCATTGAAGCGTGTCAATTTCCTGGCGTTCACGGACTACTGGCAGTTTAGAAAAATGCTCCAGGACAAGAACGCACGCAAGCACGTACCAGTATACAGTCCGCAGAAGGTAGCAAGAAGTTTAGGCTTTTACGGCGGTGAAACTTATGACGGCTCAGGAAATCAGATCAGAAGTTAAGGCGATCACGGCAGCAGTCAAGCGGCACGAGTGGACACCGGAAGTATTTAAACGCACAGAGGCGATCTTGTACTATCCGGGCGGCGATATCTTCAACACCTTAAGAAGGGAACTGCTGCCGGAAGAATACGAAGCCTTTGATCGTGCGTATTGTAACTATTTCCGTCCAGATCTCACAGACCTGACAGACTGGATCAGCAGAAAAAGGAAGGAGGAAGCATGGAGACAGAAGAAAGCAGAGATCTTGAAGCAGAAGCAGCGGAGCTTGAGGAAAGAGAGCGAACTCTTAGAGCAGAAAGAGAAGCACTTGCAGAAGCAGAGGCAGAACTTGCAGCAGAGCAAGAACGATTGAACCGGGAAGAAACGGAGCACAACAGAGAGTTTTGTCACGAAAGTCACGTTTGTCACGCTGTCACAGAGGGTGGAAACAGTAGTTCTGCTAGTTTTGCTAGTTTTGCTCCTATGGTGCGAACACAAAAACAACTGTGTGAGTTCCCGGTGGATGCGTTACCGGATAAGATCCGCCCATACATACAAGCAACAGCAGAATCCTTACAAGTCTCTGTTGACATGGTAGCAACGTTTGTGATTGCAATCATCTCTTTATGTGTACAGGGTAAGTATAGAATACAGGTAAAACCGGACTGGGAGGAACCTGTAAACCTCTATGCGGTGGTAGTTATGAGACCATCAGAGAGGAAATCACCAACACTTAAGATGGTATCCGCACCGGTATTCGAATACATGGAAGAAGAAAACGAACGCAGACAGCCGGAGATATCAGAGAACGAAACAAAAAAGAAGATCTTAACCGGTCAAATAACTAATATTTCCAGGAAAATAGCTGGTAGTTACAAGAAGAAAGATAGTGAATATACTATGAGTGATTTGCTGGAGTGTCAGGAAGAACTGAGGAAGTTGGAGGAAGAAGGATTAAAAGAATTAAAGTTAATCGTAGATGATGTAACACCGGAAGCACTTGTAAGTACCATGAAAGAGAATGACGACAGAATTGGTATTGTATCGGCTGAGGGCGGTATTTTCGGTACTATGGCAGGAAGATACAACGATCATACAAACATAGATATCTTTCTAAAAGGTTATTCTGGTGAATACTACTCTACTGCAAGGATAGGCAGACAGGGAAATACCTTAAAGCACCCACTTATCACTATTGTACTTGCGGTACAACCTCAAGTTATATGTGACATTATGGATAATAAAGAGTTCTCTGGCAGAGGATTACTTGCAAGATTCCTGTACAGTATACCCAACTCTTTAGTTGGTAGCAGGAAATACCGCACAGAACCAGTAAATAAAGCTCTTAAGGAAGATTATAACAACTTGATTAAGGATCTGTTTAAGACGAATGAAATGGACTTTGAAAGAACTATACACCTCAGTGAGGAAGCAGACTTACAAAGTGAGATATACAACCAGCAGATTGAGAGACGTTTAACGGATGATCTGGAACAGATAGAAGAATGGGCGGGGAAGCTTCACGGCAACACTATGCGTATAGCTGCTATATTCCATATAGTAAAGTATGGATGGGACGCTGTGAACGTACCTCTGGAAGCCGAAACACTGGCAGGAGCTATAAAAGTAGGTCAGTACTATCTTGAGCACTCTAAGGCAGCATTTGACATGATGGGGTTATCTGATCCACAAGACGTAAAGGACGCAAAATACATAATTTCACGTATAGAGACACGTGACAAATGTGACAAACGTGACAAAACAATAACAAAACGTGACTTGTTGCGATTATGTCGGCAGTTTTCAACGGTGGAAGAGATGGAACCCGGTTTACAAGTGCTGGTTGAGCATGGCTATATTGCCATCAAAAAGGAGAAACCGGCTAGAGGTGGAAGAGTCAGTGAGCAGATTTACATAAACCCGGCTTACTACCAGTGGAAAGAAGAGCAGAGGAAATAAGGACACGGGACAAAATACCAAAAATACCAAAAAAGTCAAAATGACAAAAATGACAAAATTACCCCAAAGAGCAGAATAGCAAAACTAGCAAAACTACCCTTTGGGGAGAAAGAGAGGGGATAATATGACATTTTTAACAAGAGTTGACAGACAGTTTATGCTGCGTAACTGGATCAGCAGAAACTTGAAGCCGATCAAACGCTTTAATATGTATTATGGTGATTCCAGAACTTTGTTAAGACTTGCAAAGGAAAATGACGAGCGTCTTGCAGACATTGACCACGAAGAATTTAAACAGGCTATGGCACGCTGCGGATTCTATGCAGATACATCATATACAGACGAGCATTACACAAGTTTGATTTACAATGTTTCAACACGAAGCGTCAAAAAGCTTATGGAGAACAGGAGACCAGATCTGCTCAAGCTTGTACCGGTAAGCCAGTTGGAAGAGTAGCAGCATTATATTCATTTTCTGAGTCCCTAAAAGGGCAACGAACAAAGAACGAACAAAGAGAACCGGGCAGGATACCGGAACAAGGAGGATAACATGGAGAACAGAGAAACACCGTTACCGATGCCAGCAACAGACATGACGGTAAAACTTTTTAGAGCAATGAGCAAAGCGAGCGGCGAAAATATCCGTTTTATGTATTCAATGGCATTTGCCGGGGGGACTGCTGACGAAGCAGAAACCGGAACAGCACAAAGACAGCACGCTTACCATGTTGCAGCACATTGAGAACCCGGAAGCATGGGAAAAGATTTATAAACTTGTGAATGTGTTGTGGCTCAAGGAAGCTACTTACAGAACCGTAGAGTTAGAAAAAGGAGTGAAGAAAGCATGATGAAGCGAGAGGGAAGCGTGAGAACGCTGGAAATTATCAAAGAATGTGCGGACGCCGCAGGAGGGTGCACGATCAGCCTGGAACAGGCAGAGAAAGCAATGGAAATTGAACAGCTTGAGCGAATTGCAGACGCTCTCGAAGGCATTAGCGGACACCTCAGCCGCCTTACAAGCTGTATCGGCAGCAGTGGAGCGTTCTGCATCGCTGGGGACGTTCTGTTGGACAAGGAATAGTAAACACAGAATAGCCGTCCTGCTGCCAGAATAGCACAGGGCGGCGGAAAGGGCAAGGACAAAAAAGATGATGAAGGGTAAGACGATCGTAGACACAGAGAAATTACAAGAGCTTCTGAAGCTGGCAAGAGCGTTTGAGAATTCACTTTCAGCGGCAGAAATTGCAACAGAGAACGGGGAACTGATGGCGAGTGACTTAAGCGAGAGAATGGCAGAGACAAAAGAAGATTACATGAAAAAACATGAATACAACCGTAACCGGATCAGCAGCAACATTATTGCTGATTACGCACGAGATGCACTCCTTAGCGTCAGAGAAATGGGGGGGCAATATTACAATATCATAAAAGTATTGGAGTCTCTGGCAATTAGTGAACACGGTAACACGCAGGAACAGACAGAGTAATTCATGCAGGTGCCTTCCTGGGAGCCTTTGGCGGGGCGATCAGGACGCACCGGAGCTATTGAAGTCGAGGGGAAGTCGAGAAAAGACAAGAACAAGAGTGAAAAGGTTCACGGTCGTATGCGAGCGTTCGGAAACAATAACGAGCGTTCGCAATGTCCCAGGACGAAACAAAAGGGGGCAGGCGTTGCAGATCCCGGATGCTGACCAGGTAAAACACCGACTCAGCGTTGCAACGTTCCAAAACCACGAATAGAGCTGCTGCCCTTCCTGAAACCGTTACCAGAGGCAGACGGACGGCAGCAGGATAGCAAACGAAAGGGACTGGCAGAAATGGTGGAGACTTGCCGGGATTGTCCGGAATGTCAGACCATCAAAAGGGGTCACCAGAATGGTGACACCTTGCAGGATGCTAACAAATGCTAACGTTGAAAATATAATGGGGGTCGCAAATCGCTATCCCCTTGCCACTGATCGGAAGCAAGAAGGGGGTAACGAAACGGGCACACCTTTGCAGGGGAGCAGATCAGTTTGACGCACTGGAAAGTTGGGAAGTGCTAAGGTTCTGACGGGAGATCCCAGGACCGGAAAGGAGAGGCTAATGAGTGCAAAAATAAAAATCAGCTACGAGAAGCCGGAAGAGTTGAAGCAGATTGTCGGTATGCTGTCACCTGTCATGCGTTCCTGCAAGGTCGCAAAAGGGCAGCAGGGACGTTATAAAAAGGCTTATGTGGAAATAGAGGGCATAGCGGATAAGATGCCGCAGGAAAGCGAATAATAAACAGGAGAGCAGCCGGAAAAGCTGCTTTCTTTTTTGTAAAATAATACGTATAATAAGTATAAAATACCTTGACAATACGTGCAACACGTACTATAATAGACAATGTAAGGGAGGTGCACATGCGTTACAGAGAAATTGACAAGATACTGAGGGCTGATGGTTGGTATGAAGTGAAACAAGTTGGATCACATCACCAGTATAAGCACCCAGCGAAACCGGGTAAGGTAACTGTCCCAGGACACGCAGGGAAAGACCTGAACCCGACAACAGTAAAATCAATCTTGAAACAGGTGGGGCTGGCATAAAGCCCCAGCCTCCCCAAGAAAAGGAGTGATGATAGATGAAATTAGTTTACCCGGCATTATTTACACCTTTTGAGGATGGCAGCGGCGGCTATACGGTTGAATTTCCAGACCTTCCGGGATGCGTGACCGAGGGCGAGGACATGGCAGAAGCCTTATTCATGGCAGAAGATGCGGCGAGTGGCTGGGTTCTGACCGAGCTGGAAGACGGCAACCCGGTGCCTCATGCTTCGTTGATCCAGGACGTAACAGCCGAACCGGGGCAGTTTGTCAGCCTGGTTGCTCTGGATATGGACGCATACGCAGCAAAATACGGCAGTAATGCCGTAAAGAAAACCCTTACAATTCCGGCATGGCTTAACACTTTCGTAGAGCAGAACGGCATAAGCTGTTCTAAGGTACTGCAAGAAGCTCTTGGAAAAATGGCACAGGCAAGGCAATAAAAGCTTGTACAGAGCCACAGAGTACGTTATAATAGGGGCAGAAGTACCCCGGTTATACGGCACAGAGCCATAAACGGAAGCTTAACAAGCGTGGGAATGAACAGGACTCAAACAGAGTCGGTTTGTTCCTGCGTTTTTTTTGTTCCCGTGCCGGGGCAATATTACGGATCAGAAAGGACAAGGTAAAGACTATGACACCAAAACGACAGTTAATTGATATTTTTGCCAGATACAAAGCGGCATATGAAACGATGCAGAGAGAAAAGCAGCAGATTGACAGTGATCCTTACACTACGCCAGCGGGCAAAGAAACCCGGATGCAGGAGCTTTTTAACAGATATAAGGCAACTGTCCAGGGATACCACGACAAAGCCGCTGAGGCGGTAAATAATGGCATCGCAGGCTTGAATGAGAAATGGGTGAGCACATTAAAAGGCAAGATCACAGACGCAGGCTACCAGATCGGATTGCAGAACGTGCTTGTGATGATTGAAAATAAAGCGATCAGCCGCCCGGAAGATATGCGGGCAGTTGTTGAAACATACCGAGGCGATCATGCAGCACTTGAACTGGTCCGCCAGAAGCTGTTAAAGAGCGATGATGCAAATATCAGAGCCTATGCGTCAGAAGTACCAGGTGACAACAGGAGCCGCAATATAAGCCTGCTGGAGCAGTTGAAAGCGAATATTGATAAGTATATCACGATCAACGCAGTACAGGCGGCGTCAAAGTCCTGGAATGCATTCAACCAGGGATTGACGGACGTATCCAGCAGCATGGACAGCATGACGCAGTTCTTGCAGACAAAATTAAATGATGACTTATCACTGGTGGAGTAAGGGGAACAGCTGAATGATGAAAGAGAGATTTACCGAAGTAGCGAACATTTCAACAGATGTGCTTAGTGGACTGGGTAAGCTAGTAAGTGCATATAAAGAGTATACGGAGACACTGGCAGCAGTACAGAAACAGATCGAATACACGAAAGAATATAAAGAGAAATGTGCACAGACGGCAAGAGAGAATCTTGTCAGAAAGACCGCCGGAACGTGCAACACAATCAAGATTCAGCTTGAAAGCCTTGAAGACACCGTGAACAGTCTGGATCAGACACTCAGTGTTGCGGATCCGGAGCTCATGCCGTGCGTGGGACTCCTGGCAAACAGTCCGGAAGCACTGTCTTTGGAGCTGATCGGAAGCGTAGCGGAGAAGTTCAAGGGTAACAGGCTTGCACTCCTGGCATTGGCAGCAGTCGCAAAGGAGAATAACAAGAGCTTCCTGGAAGGAAAAGCCGTGGATGGAACAGGAGCGGTCAAACAGATAAGAAATAAGTTTGATATGCTGGCAGACGGCTACCCGAAAACGCTGCACCTGTTGCCGGAAGTAAAAAATGACCTGGTGAAGCTGTGCGAAGCATATGGGCATGAGATCGGGGATGCGGCAGACACTTATCTTGGTGCAGATTATGGCGATATCGTCAACTTGATTATGAGAGAGGCAGCCGGTTTATAAGCCGATCAGAACTGCAGAACAGCTCCGGACAGAAGTTCCGGGGCTTTCTTTATATGCGGAGGTGGCGAACATGGGAGAGGAAAACGTGACAAACGAGCAGCTTGTGGCACGGATCCAGGCAAGCATAGACGTTCCAGACAATATGCTGAGGCTCTGGCAGCAGAATCAGGGATATATTGGACTGATAGCAAAGAATTACCAGGCATTTGAGGACATCGAGGACTTGAAACAGGAGGGGTATATAGGGCTTTGCAGGGCGGTAGATGAGTATAAACCGCAGGAGGGCGTAGCTTTTATGACCTATGCCGGTTACTGGATCCGGCAGCAGATGCAGAGATATGTGGAGAACTGTAGTTCTGTGGTACGTGTGCCATCCCATGCCAGGGCAAAGGCTCACCAGTATGAAAAAATAGTGGACGATCACCGGAAAGAATACGGCTGTAAGCCAGCAAATGACCAGCTACGGCGGTATTTTGGTGATATACAGAGCAATACCATAGAACTCGCCAGAAGTGCCAGCACGGGCAGGATACAGAGCCTTGACATGAGCGTGGGAGAGGGGGACGACTGCACGGTGGGTGACCTGCTGCCGGGGACGGCTGACGTTGAGGGGGACGTGCTGGACAGGGTAGAGCAGGAAGAGCTTAGGGCGGTACTGTGGGGAACGGTGGACACACTGCCGGAGAAACAGGCAGAAACTATCCGGATGCGGTACCGGCAGAGCCGCACACTCAAACAGATAGGCGAGGAGCTGGGATGCTCGGTTGAGATGGCAAGGACGCATGAAAGAAAGGCACTCAGGGAGCTTAGAAAGCCGTCAAGGGCGAAGAAGCTCAAGCCGTTCTTTCCGGAAGCTGACCGGCAGCGGATCTATTCCAGGGCGATCAGCGGCACCGGCTTGACCAGCTTCGAACATTCTTGGACAAGTGCCACGGAAAGGGAAGCGTTACAAGGATTGTAATTATTTCGCCCCTTTTCTGCCCCTTTTCGAGAAATTTGGAGAGGGAAAACAGCAAGAATACAGTGTTTATGCGGCTTTCCGGGTTTTCTCAGAAAGTCCGGTCTGCGGCATTTTTTGCAATATGCATATATAGGAAAACGACTGAAAACCCTGTAAAATCAAGGATTTCAGTCGTTTTTTGTTTTTCTGTGCCGGAACAGAACGGCAAAATCCTACCCCTTTTTTGCCCCTTCAAAATCAGATGATTCATGAAATAGCCTAAGCACGCAGAAATGCGTGCTATTTTTGTACCCATTTTTAAGGAGGTGAGAAACCAGCAGAACGTACGCTATACGCCGGAGATGATGCGAAATGCTAAGATTGATTCGAACCAGTACGAACGGTACAGGGAAGTCCTGAAAGAAGATGCAGGAAGCCTTGCGGATTTCAGGCAGATGAAGTATAATGAGCCTGAAAAATTTGGAAACATGAGCGATCCTAAAACAGGAAAACTAAGATCAGGAGTAACAGTGGACGATATATCCGAAGCATTAAAAACGCTGTTAGATGTCAGAACTGTGAAGACCGACAGGCAGGGGCGAAGAAGTCAGAAGTATATCGGAAAATACGCAACTGTGACAGTAAATCCAGACAGCGGTATACTGCTACAATGTAATCCAACAGACGCCGACTATATTTAGGAGAATAAAAAATGCGAAAGTTTAAACTCAAAAGTGATCAAATTGAATTTCTTAAAAAAATGTATCCGGATAATGAACTTGTTCAGCGTGTGCTAAAATCAGAGAAGAATGGCAACTTTGAAATAGATGTTGATACAGAGATTGATTTCATGGAGTATATTGAAGACGAATCCGTATATTGGATGGACGCAAACTATGAAGCATCTCCGAAGACATACATGTTGGAATCAATAAGGGATGACATTTTTTATCAGACGAATTAGATGATGCTTGAGGTGATGAAGTATGAGAGCAGAAGATGATCTTACATATCAGGAATATAAAGACAGAGTTCATGATGCCATGAATTTAATAGAATTTTATGGCTGGACACCGAGACAGGTCACAGACTGGATGACAGAAGAAGATAATGAGCTGCTTATTGGCACATCAGAAGCACTCTGGATCATTTCTATTGGAGCTTATGAAGTGGAGCATGACATTCTGGAGGAGAGAGTACTGGAGCAGTTGTCGTATCATATCCCACGCTATGAGATGGGAAAATACAACGACATCACGCCGGAAGAAAGAGAGCTTCTGGAGAAGGATATTGCATTTATCCGCTCGAAAGTCGAATTGTGGAAGCTGAAAAGCTATGATGGGTGATGCTTATGGACAATTTCAAAATCATTTACAAAATACTTTTTACACTGGAAAGGTCCATGGATCTGGAGAAGTTTAATCCGGACAGCATCAGCCCGGAAGCATTGAAGATTTCTGATGAACGTTGGAATAAATACATGGAAATGTTGTTGGATGCAGGATATATAAAAGGGGTAAAGATACAGAAATATGTAGCAGGTGGAACCAGTGTGGATATCGATGACATCCGTATCACTTTAAAAGGTCTTGAATATCTGAGCGAAAACAGCATTATGCAAAGGTTATATAAAGCAGCAAAGGGAATAACGGAATTAGTTCCGTAGTTTTACCACTGGTCTTTCGACTGGTGGTATTTTTGTACCCTTTTTTAAGGAGGTGAGAAACATAAAAAGCAAAACTTATGAAGAATTTGTTGAAAAATTCAAACCGAAGAAAACGACAGACGACTGCTATACACCGATGGATTCTTCAGGGGAAGGTCAGACAAATATTGGATGCTATTGGGGATTGTATTGATAGAAAAGGATTTGCACCACCAGATTATTATGATTACAATGAGTTTGGACGAGAAGCTCAGAAAGTATATGATAGAATTTATGAAAATAACTGTATTTGATTAAAGGAGTATAGTACGCAGAGATGCGTGCTATTTTTATACTTATGCTGATAAAAATCGCCTTGTAGGAAGATGAGAGATAAAAGTAAAAAGAAAGATAGATTTGTTAAGAAATATACGGCGAATATTCTTGACGTAAAAATACTGTATGTGTAAAATGAAGAAAATGGAAACGTGAATAAAACATAAAAACAAACTATGAAAAAGAACAGGAGAAGAAAATGAAGCAATTATGGAAAAAATTTGATAAATTGACGGAAATTTGTTATATGAGTGAGCTGGAGGATAACTGTCCTCAGTGGGATGAGGCTTATGACGTCTTCAAACAACTTGTTGCACAGGGAAGAGAAAAAGATCCGCAGTATGCAGCTGAGATCCTGAAAATGGATGATGCTACGGATTTTGCGTATGGTGTGGCAGACTGGATCGAGGATTATCTGGACGAGCTGGATGCAAGGGAAGAACATGAAAAATTAATGGAAAGATGTGAGGAACTGTTGAATCTGTTCCAGTGGCAGGAAGTATATCCGGGAGATTTGAAGTTTCGGATCGCTTCAGCTCTGGCTGCGGAAGATAAAAAGGAAGAAGCACTGAAATTCTGTGAGAAATGGTATGCAGAAGATCAGCATGAGATGGCTGCAACAGCTCTTGTGTACGCAAAAATGACCCTGAAAGATCTGGAAGGGGCGGAGGACGTTGTAAGAAAATATATTTCAGAAGATACGCCTTGTACAGATGAGAATGATATTCTGTTTATGGCGGCGGCTGATCTGTATCTTGTAAACGGAAAGGAAAAGGAGCGGATGGCAGTTACGGAAGCTCTGCAGAAATACGAACAGGAGTTAGAGGGATATTCGGAAGATATGGAAAGCGATATTTCTTTTGAACTGCCTTTCGAATAAGAAAAAGAGGCTGGAGGAAAAGAAGGATGCAACTGGCATATGTTTTTCTTGGATATTTTTTGGGGAGCATGTTGTTTGGATATCGCATCACATGGCTGTTGAAGGGCGTTGATATCAGAAAACTTGCAGAGGATGAAAATCCGGGAACGTATAATGCATTTGTGTTTGGCGGATTCTGGTGCGGGATTCTGACATTGCTGGCGGATATGGGCAAGGGATATTTGCCGGTGATACTGTATCGTCAGAATTATAGTACAGAGGAGCTGATCTTTGCTCTTGTGATGGCGGCACCGGTGTTTGGACATGCCTTCTCAATTTTTCACGGAAGAAAAGGTGGAAAGGGAATTGCAGTTTCTTTTGGGGTACTGCTGGCGTTGTTTCCAATCTGGAAACCGGTGCTTTTGCTGGCGTTTTTTTATATCTTATTTTCGGTGGTTTTTAAGATCCGTTCACATCGCAGACGTTCAATTGTGACTTTTGGCTGTTTTTGTGTCGGCTGCCTGTCTCTGGTTCCCATACCTGCGATTCTTTTAGGATGTGTCCTGATTTCGTGTATTGTGATCTATAAGCATCATCTGATGGAGGAGAAATCAAATGAAAGTGCTAATCTTATCCTGTAATACAGGCGGCGGACATAATGCGGCGGCACAGGCGATCGCAGAAGCAATCCGCGAGCATGGTGAATGTGCAGAAGTGCTGGATTATCTGTCTCTTGCCGGAAAAGGAGTATCAAAACTGGTCGGGGATGGTTATGTGAAGGTTGTTAAAAAAGCACCGGCCATGTTTGGCGTGGCGTATAAACTTGGAATGGTGGTAAGTCGACTGATGAAAAAATCTCCGGTGTATTATGCAAATGCCAGAATGGCACGCTATCTGGAAGAATATCTTCAGGAAAATCCGGTGGATGCGATCGTTATGCCACATCTTTATCCGGCAGAAACGATTACTTATATGCGAAGAAATGGGTTTGCTTTGCCGCTTACGGTGGCCGTGATGACAGACTACACCTGTATCCCGTTCTGGGAAGAAACCGACTGCGACTATTATATTACACCGCATAAAAAACTGCATCCGGAGATCATAAAAAGAGGAATTCCAGCATATAAACTGAAAGCGTTTGGTATTCCGGTATCCAGGCAGTGCCGGGAGGATATTTCCAGAGAACAGGCACGCGATATGCTTGGACTGGAGCAGGAAAAGAAATATTTTCTGCTGGCGGCAGGAAGTATGGGAACAAAAGCAATCGTGCATATCCTGGAACTTTTGCTGGCAATGCGAAGCAAAAAGGAAAATCTTGTGGTCATCTGTGGAAGCAACCAGAAGTTAAAGAAAAAGCTTCAGCAGAAATATAAAAACAGAAAAGAGGTAACGCTTGTCGGTTACACAAAAAAGATGCCTCTTTATCTGAAAGCCTGTGATGTGATCTTTACGAAACCGGGAGGACTGACTTCTACCGAAGCGGCAGTCAGTGGTATCCCAATCGTGCATATCCGGCCGATTCCGGGATGTGAGACGGAAAACAGGAGATTTTTCCGGATGCTTGGAATGAGCGTTTCCGGAAAGACAGCGATTGGTCAGGTGGTAAGCGGTGTGCGTCTGATCCACGATGAAAAAAAGGTAAAACGGATGCTGGAGGCTCAGAAAAGAGAAATAAATCCGGATGCTTCCGAAGAATTGTACTATTTTTTGAACGCAGAGAACCATTCCCCCGCTTCAAGTGTGCAGAGCACTAAGCGGTGAGCAAGTAGCGAAGCGGATTGTGAATGTCCGCTTTACAGAAAATACGAAAAAAATGCACAAATAAGAGCCGAAAAGAATTTGATTTTTGGTTAATCGTTTTGTTATATAACGATTATAATATAGGCGTAACAAGAAAGAACTTAACAAAACCTCTTTGTTGAAGGCTGCTAAGAAATCAGATTTTTGGAGGAAAAGATAAATGAATACTTTAAAAGCTGAAAAAAGAAGCACAGATGAAAAAGCAAAGAAACTGAGAAGAGAAGGATTTGTTACTGGTAACTTATTTGGCAGAGAGATAGAAAATTCTATCATGCTGAAGCTGAGTAAGAAAGATGTAGAGCAGTTGCTCAAAGTAGATAACAAAGGTAGTCAGGTTATGCTGGAAGTAGACGGCAAACAGTATGATGCCCTGATCAAAGACATTCAGTACAATGCAATGGCAAGAAGAGTGGATGAGATTGATTTCCAGGCTCTGGTAAGCAATGAAAAAGTTCATTCCGTTGCAGAAGTCATTCTGGTAAATGCAGAGAAAGTTGCAAGCGGTGTTGTACAGGAAGGTTTAAGTGAGATCGCATACAAAGCATTGCCGGCAGCACTGGTTGATAAAGTAAAAGTAGATGTTGGAAATATGAAAGTCGGCGATACGATCCGTGTAAAGGATCTGGAGATTGCAAAAGATAAAGAGATTGATCTGTCAACCGATCCGGAAGCAGTTGTGGCAACGGTAACAGCCGTACATAATGTTGTACCGGAGACAGAGACAGAAGAGACAGCAGAAGAATAAAATAAAAAGTGGTATAAGAAATAAAAAGCGAAAGGCATCCGTTCTTAAGAATCAGAGAAAATCTGAAGAAAGAACGGATGTTTTTTTGCTTGAAAAAGAAGGGAAAAGAGTCCAGATGCTTTTTGAGGGATTGAGGTAGCAAAAAGCAGGCAGCTGTGCTATACTCTTAGCAGGAGAAGAATAGTAGAAAACAAAAATTTCGGTTGGATGGATTTTCTGCTGTGATATAGAAATGGGAAGCTTATTCAATCAAGAGAAAAGGGAAGTGTCAGAAGAACGGAGGAATAAAACATACAATGAACATATTTCAGGGATTTCGAAAGCTGCTGTTCTGTGTAATAGCAGCATGTACGGGAATGGTTGTCGGATATCAGCTGAGCCGTGTACTGTTCGCAAATGTGAGACTGTGTCTCGGAATCGGTGCAGTCTGTGCGGTGATCCTGGGTATACTGGCTTTTCGGTTTTACCGGTCGGGGCTGTTTCTGGTCTGTGCAGTACTGATGTTTTTTGTTATAAAGACGCTGCTGCACCGGGAAGACTGGTGGGTATATCCGGTTTCATCACTTGCGGCACTGGCAGCAGGCTACAGTGTTTTTCTGCTTGAAAAACCGGCAGAAAATATTTCAGAGACATCGGATGTCACAGAAGAAAAGGGAAAAGATAAGAGAGAGAAAAAAAGTCACAGAAAAAGAGAAGCAGATGAACAGAAGGAACGTCATGCACGTCGCAGACAGGAAAGAAGCTGAAAAACCAGCGTTCTGTGAATGTGGTTTTTCAGTACAAAGAGCGTTTCAGGAAGGAGTTTCTTGTGAAATTTGATATGCATTGCCATACAAAAGAGGGATCTTTGGATGGAAAAGTCGGAATTGAAGAATATATTCGCATTTTGAAGGAAAAAGGTTATCAGGGAATGTTGGTATCTGACCATAATTCTTATAATGGTTACAGATACTGGAGAGATCACATCAAAGGAAAAAAGTATACGGACTTCGTAGTGCTGAAGGGAATTGAGTATGATACAAACAATGCAGGACATTTTCTGGTAATTCTGCCGGAAGGTGTAAAGCCGCGTATTTTGGAAATGCGGGGGATGCCGGTAGAATTGCTGACCAGGGTCGTACATGCTTACGGAGGAATTCTCGGACCGGCACATCCGTTTGGAGAGAAATATTTAAGTTTTGGAAGTTCTAAGAAATATCAGCGAAATCCGAAGATCATGCAGGAGTTTGATTTCCTTGAGGCATACAATTCCTGTGAAGTGGAAGAACGGAATCAGGAAGCAAAGAAGGCGGCCAGAAAGTACTTTCTGGCAGAGTTTGGCGGCAGTGATTCTCACAAAGCGGACTGCATTGGAACGGCATATACAGAATTTCGTGAACCGATCCATACAGAATCCGATCTGATCGAGCAAGTGAAACGCAGAGCACCGATCAAGGCAGGCGGCACGTATTATCATGGTACGACCAAAGAAAAAATCGGCAAGGCGAACGATCTGCTGTTGTATTCTTTCTGGGTCTACAACAAAGTGGCCGGTTTTGCCAAATACAACAAACGCAGAAAGCAGCGAAAATATCTTCCGCTTTCCATCAGTGGCGGTCAGGGATTATACGATCCGGCCAGTCAGAAAGTTCCGCATTGAGAATGGCAGTAAACATCCGGTTTTTGACACCAGGATTTTCTAGGTTCAACTGACGCAGAAGCTGTTTGCTGTACTCGCGGCGTGTATGTCCGTCAGCCGGACAGGGACTTTTGGCAACCGGGAGCTGATATTTATGCCAGAATCCGATCACATCCGCTTCATCGACAAAAAACAGCGGACGGATCACAGTCAGATCCATTTGATCTAAATATGTTTTCGGTGGGAACGAGTAAAAGCGTCCTTCATAAAGAAGAGACAGAAGCATAGTCTCGATCACATCATCCTTATGATGTGCGTAGGCGATCTTATTGCAGCCAAGTTCTTTAATGGCAGCATTGAGAGCGCCTTTTCTCATTTTAGCACACAAAGAACATGGGTTGTTTTCACGGCGTTCTTCAAAAATGATCCGGGCAATCTGTGTATCCACGATTTTATAGGGAATTTCAAGCGTCCGGCATATTCTTTTGATTGGCTCCAAATCAAGATTCTGGAAACCAAGGTTCACGGTGATGGCAGTCAGATCAAACGATTTCGGATAAAAGCGTTTCAGGCCATAGAGTGCACACAGAAGCGTCAGGCTGTCTTTTCCTCCGGAAATGCCGACTGCGATGTGGTCTCCTTCGTCGATCATCTGGTAAGTATCGACTGCCTGACGGGTGAGACTTAATAATTTCTGGTATTTCATAGCTATACTCCTTCAATATTCGACTGAAATAATATGATATGATGCCAGGGTCAAAAGGTCTAAATCCACATGAGCTTGCTCATAGGTGGATGAAAGACCTTGGGACCCGCCCCTATATGAGCATAAAAGTGGGATGATAATCCCACGATATGCGAATACTGAGGTGGATTGTTCTGTACTTCGCACTTTCAAAATTCTGGCATCATGGAATAACAAAACCTTACCTTATAAATGAGAAAAAGTCAACGATTGCAATTCATATCCAGAGTCGGTATAATAAAATAAATCAGGGAACAAATGGAGAAAAAATGGATGCATCCATTTTTATATCGACAGGTTCTGCTAAATGATAAAAAGCCTGGGGAATGTGTCAGACTATGGAGAAGAAAGGCAGGAGATGAAAATGTGTCAGTATGACAGAGAATCAAAAAAAGCGGAAGAATTTATCAATCACGAGGAGATTCTTGAGACGCTTCGCTATGCGGAAGAAAATAAGCATAATGAAGCTCTGATCGCTCAGATCCTTGAGAAAGCAAAAAAGAGAAAGGGACTGGAACACAGGGAGGCGATGGTGCTTCTGGACTGTGATATCGAGGAGAAAAATCAGGAGATCTACGCTCTTGCAGAGCAGATCAAGAAGGATTTTTACGGCAATCGAATTGTTATGTTCGCACCGCTGTATTTATCAAATTATTGTGTGAATGGATGCGTATACTGTCCATATCATGCAAAGAATAAGCATATCAGCCGCAAAAAGCTGACACAGGAAGAGATCCGAAAAGAAGTGATCGCACTCCAGGATATGGGGCATAAGCGTCTGGCACTGGAGACCGGGGAGGATCCGGTCAACAATCCGATCGAATATGTGCTGGAAAGTATCAAGACGATTTACAGCATCAAACATAAAAACGGAGCGATCCGCCGAGTGAATGTAAACATTGCTGCGACAACGGTGGAAAATTACCGGAAACTGAAAGAGGCAGGAATCGGAACTTATATTCTTTTTCAGGAGACCTATCATAAAGAAAGTTATGAAAAACTGCATCCGACCGGACCGAAGCACAATTACGCTTACCATACTGAGGCGATGGACCGTGCCATGGAGGGGGGGATTGACGATGTAGGCATCGGTGTACTGTTTGGGCTGGAATTGTACCGTTATGAATTTGCAGGACTTCTGATGCACGCAGAACACCTTGAGGCGGTACATGGTGTGGGACCGCATACGATCAGCGTGCCGCGTATCCGCAGAGCCGATGACATTGATCCGGAGACCTTTGATAATGGCATTGACGATGATACGTTTGCAAAGATTGTGGCATGTATCCGTATTTCTGTTCCGTACACCGGAATGATCGTCTCTACGAGAGAAAGTCAGGCCTGTCGTGAACGGGTGCTGCATCTTGGTGTATCACAGATCAGCGGCGGTTCCAGAACGAGCGTTGGCGGTTATGTAGAACCGGAAGCGGAAGATGATAATTCTGCACAGTTTGATGTCAGTGATAATCGATCCCTGGATGAGGTTGTAAACTGGCTGATGCACCTTGGTTATATTCCGAGTTTCTGTACCGCATGTTATCGCGAAGGAAGAACGGGAGACCGTTTTATGAGCCTGTGCAAGAGCGGTCAGATCCAGAACTGCTGTCATCCGAATGCATTGATGACATTAAAAGAATATCTGATGGATTATGCATCAGAAGATACCAGAAAAATCGGTCTGAAACTGATCGAGAAAGAGATTCCGAATGTACCAAGAGAAAAGACAAGAGAGATACTGGAGTACCACTTAAAAGAGATTGAAGACGGTCAGAGAGATTTTCGTTTTTAATGCAAGAGTGTCGGGAGGAAGAAGCCTATGAGTCTGAATGCAACGCCGGCGTCAGAACGTATCCATATCGGGATTTTCGGCAAACGAAATGCCGGAAAATCAAGCCTGATCAATGCACTGACCGGACAGAATCTGGCAATCGTATCCGATGTTTCCGGGACAACGACAGATCCGGTTTATAAAGCGATGGAGCTTCTGCCGTTAGGTCCGGTGGTACTGATCGACACGCCGGGAATCGATGATGAAGGTGAGCTTGGAAAGCTTCGCGTAAAGAAAAGTTATCAGGTATTAAATAAGACAGATATTGTACTCCTTGTGTGCAGTGCAGTTGAGGGGATTACAGAAGAAGAGCAGAAATTACTGAAGCAGATCGAAAAAAAGCAGATACCCTGTATCCTTGTCATGAATAAGGCGGATCTGCTGGAAGAGTGTCAAAAAGGGCAGCAGTTCAAAGAGAGAGCAGAAAATGCTGCATCTGTGAGAGGACAGAAGATTCCGGTATTGTGGGTCAGTGCTGCAAAAAATCTTCAGATCCGTGAACTGAAAGAAAAGATTGCTTCCGGAATAGAACAGAAAAAACCAGAATATCCTTTGGTAGAGGATCTACTTGAGATGGGAGATTTTGCAGTCCTGGTTGTGCCGATTGATAAGGCGGCTCCAAAAGGCAGGCTGATCCTGCCGCAACAGCAGACAATTCGCGGCGTGCTGGAAGCAGGTGCAACAGCGGTTGTGGTAAGAGACGATGAGCTTTGTGATACGCTCCAGAATCTTGGAAAAAAGCCAAAGCTTGTGATCACGGACAGTCAGGTGTTTGGCAAAGTGGCAAAAGAAATACCGTCAGATGTAATGTTGACTTCATTTTCCATTCTTTTTGCACGTTACAAAGGCGAGCTGGAAGTACAGGTACGTGGAGCAAAAGCTCTGGATCATCTGAAAAATGGTGATAAAGTGCTGATCTGTGAGGGATGTACGCATCATCGCCAGTGTGGTGATATCGGGACAGAGAAGCTTCCGAACTGGATTCGCAAACACACCGGGCAGGAGATAGAGTTTCATTTTACAAGCGGCACGGAGTTTCCGATGGATCTGTCAGAATACAGAATGATCATTCACTGCGGCGGCTGCATGCTCAACGAGCGGGAAATGAAATACCGGATCGCCTGTGCACAGGATGCTGGTATTCCAATCACCAATTATGGCGTGGCGATCGCTTATATGAATGGGATTTTGAAAAGAAGTGTGGAAGTTTTTCCGGAAATATGGAAAACACTATAGTAATAGAGATAAGTATTTTATAAACAAGAAGAAGCAGGTTTCTCGATCTGAGATCCCTGCTTCTTGTTGTTTTTTACCTGTAAATACCGTATACCTGTTTAAGAATGTATCTGGCATACTTACTGTGAGGTGCACGTCTATACATCACATGATATATTTTTCTGTGCACATTTGAGGTATGATTTAGAAACCTGCTTCTTTGAGCACTTTCTCAGCTGCTGCGGTGTCGTTGGTAACACACAGAACAGCGTAGTTTCCGGAAGTCTTGATGATCGCATTGTCCAGGTTCTTTACTTCATCTGCGTTGTAGGAAGAGTAAAGATCGGACTGATTTTTTACACGTGTTTCAAAAAGTCCTTTTACTTCTGAAACATAAGAGCTGTCGCTGCATTTGATGACAACAGCTTCGCATGCAGTAGCACCGGTACCGACGTAAGCAGCACAGGAATCAATTTTGGAAGTGTCTACCAGGTAAGTGGAAGCCAGGATATCTTCGGAAATAGAAGAAAGGGTGTCTCCGCTTGCTGTTTTGGAAAGATCTTCTGCAAGTTTTGCAGGGTCTGCTGTGACTTCTTTGCCGGAACCGCCGCATCCGGTCAGCATGACACCGATCATAGCGATGGTCACAAGAAGTGTGATGAGTTTTTTCATGGTTTCTAATCTCCTTTGTTTTATATTTTATTAATGTGAGAACAGACTTTCATCTGCCTCAAATAATGTTCCGAAAACGGACAACCTGAAAAAATCATACCGTTTCGGAAACATGATTTCTGTATGCTCTGCCAGGTTACAAAGAAGCACCGGAAGCAGTTTCACTCTCAGATGCAGTTTCGCTTTCAGAATCACTGGAACTGCTGTCAGCTGTCACATAATGCGTGTGCAGATAATCCAGCCATTTTGCACAGTATTCCGGATACATATGGATACCGTCGCTGGTAGCATCGGCGGCAAGTGCACCGTTTCCGTTGGATAACACTTCGTTTGGATTCAGATAATAATAACCATTGGCACTGCAGATTTCAAGGATAATCTGGTTGACCGTGTCAATGTTCGTGTTGTTTACATAGTCGCCGGTCTGAACTTTGGCTTCCTCCACGTATGGCACGGCACTGACATAAAAAATGGCATTCGGCATCAGTTTGCGGAGTTCTGCAAGACATTTTGTATAATTCTTGCGGAATTCTTCAAAATCCGGATAACCAAGGTCGTTGGTACCGATCATGATGTACATTTTTTTGAAAGAATTGTTTTTCAGTGCCTGTATTACGGTTACATTTCCACTGGCAGTAGATATGTACGGTGTCTCAAAAATATCCGTGCAGTTCATGCCAACACCGGTCAGGAACGTTCCCTGCGTAATGCCGGACTGCATATGGAATCCCTCGACTCTGGAATCACCGATAAACACAGCATCAGAAAAGTAAGAATCATCCACCGGCGTTGCCTGTTTTTTTACAATGCATCTGTCGTCCACAGCAACGGAAGAAGTGGAGGTAGATCCGGCTCCGTTTGCAAATGGTGTGACGTTGGCAGGATATTTGGAAGCGGTTTCCGATGAAGTCTCACTTTCTGCCGTAGCTTCGTCCTGATTCTGAAAATCACTGGAAGAGAATATTTCGTTGAGTTGCTCATCTACCTGCTTGTTTATGCCGCCTTTGGAAGCGATATTGATGATCAGACGACCTTCAAAAACAACTAAAAACGCAAAGACAAGCAGGAGCATATTAAGAAAGCGGGCGGTTTTACGCGGCTTTCGTCTTTTCTGCTGTACCATAATGTCCCCTCTTAATCTTAAAGTATAAAGTATTGTAAAATAATAATATTGTCTTTTCTCCTCCTATATTATATAATAAACCCGATAATTGTAAATAGTTTTTTTAGACGGGAGTTTTTAATTATGGTTTTCAGCAGTCTGTTGTTTCTGTTCCGGTTTCTGCCGGCAGTACTGATCCTCTACTATATAGCACCGCGAAAGCTTCGGAATGTCATTCTGCTGCTCTTCAGCCTGTTTTTTTATGCGTGGGGCGAACCGAAGTATGTATTTCTGATGCTTTTTACGATCACCATGGATTTCTGCATCGGAAAAGGGATCGACAAAGCGAAAAAGGAAGGCAATCAGAAAAAGGCGAAGCGTTTTCTTATGACTTCAATCCTTGTGGATCTTTCCATCCTTGGATTTTTTAAATATGCGGACTTCCTCATCGGGACGGTCAATACATTAACCGGTGCGGGAATACCACTGCTTGGGATACCGCTGCCGATCGGTATTTCTTTTTTTACGTTTCAGACAATGTCATACACGATTGATGTATACAAGGGAAGCACGGAGGTTCAGAAAAACTGGATCAAGTATGGCACTTATGTTTCCATGTTTCCGCAGCTGATCGCAGGACCGATCGTGCAGTACAAGACGATCGCAGAGCAGATGGAGCACAGAAAGGAAAATACTTCCGATTTTTCAGAAGGTATTCATCGTTTTATGATCGGACTTGGCAAAAAAGTCCTGATCGCGAACAACATCGGTGCACTCTGGGATGCCATTGCAGTACTTCCGGTCGATGGACTGGCAGCAGGTACGGCATGGCTTGGGGCACTGGCTTATACGTTCCAGATCTACTTTGATTTCTCCGGATATTCGGATATGGCGATCGGGCTTGGAAAGATGTTCGGTTTCCATTTCCTTGAGAACTTCAATTATCCGTATATTTCAAAGAGTATCACGGAATTCTGGAGAAGATGGCATATTTCCCTAAGTTCCTGGTTTAAAGAATACGTTTACATTCCGCTTGGCGGCAACCGCTGTAAGATCGCAAAGCAGATCCGCAACATTCTGGTTGTCTGGATGCTGACCGGAATCTGGCACGGGGCGAACTGGAATTATGTTCTCTGGGGCTGCTACTACGGAGCACTTCTGCTGATCGAAAAGCTGGTGCTGAAAAAGGTGCTGAACCGTCTTCCTGGAATCATTCAGCGGATTTACACCATGTTTTTTGTGGTGATCGGCTGGATCATTTTCAAATGCGAAGATATGGCATATGGGATCTCGTATCTGAAAGCCATGTTTGGCGGATTCGGACAGGGCCTGTGGAATAACGAGACACTCTACCTGCTTGGTAATTATGCCGTCCTGTTTGTTCTGGCGATCCTCGGTTCGACGATGTTGCCAAAGAAAGCAGCCGGCGTTGTGCTTGGCGGCAGAAAGCGGACCTGGGCGGAAAATGTGATCTACATTGCATTTTATGCGGTGATCTTCTTTGTGTCAGTCGCTTATCTGGTAGATGCAACGTACAATCCGTTTTTATATTTTAGATTTTAATGATGTTTATAGAATTGTGAGAGTACGAAGTACGGAACAATTCGTAGGCATCTTTGTACATTAACATAACATCTTTAAACAGGGAAACAGAATGGAGAGAATATATGACTACAAAAAAGCAGAATATAGCAGTGATCGCTGTGTTTCTGTGCATGGTCTTCGGAATGACAATCTGGACGATGGTCATGCCTTCCAGAGAATTTTCGGAGAGGGAGAACAGAGCACTGGCACAGATGCCGGAACCATCGGTTGAAAGCTGCTTTTCCGGAAAATTTGAAAAAGATTTTGAAACGTATCTGACGGATCAGTTCCCGATGCGGGATGGCTGGATCAGTGCAAAGACTGCGATCGAGAAGGCAACTTTTAAAACAGAGAGCAAGGATATATATTTTGCAGACGATGATTATCTGATCGAGGCACATTCCAAAAGCTTTACGGCACCGAGTGCAAATGCCAATATCGGTTACCTGAAGAATTTCATGGAAACGTGTGTGGAAACATACGGCAAAGACCATGCAACAGCGATGGTTGTGCCGAATGCGGTGGACATTCTGAGAGATCATCTGCCGAAATATGCATCTCCGTACGATGAAGAAGTCTACCTTCAGAAAGTTGCGGATGCAATGCCGGAAGGCACCTGGTTTGACAGCGGAAGTGTTCTGCGTGAGCATAAGGATATTCAGCTTTATTACCGCACAGACCACCACTGGACCACGGAAGCAGCATATTATGTGTATGCGGCATGGGCAGAAGAAAAGGGACTTTCTCCACTTGCACTGTCTGATTATAAAAAGAAGACGCTCACAGATGGATTCTTCGGCACGGTTGATGCCAAGGTCGGCGGACGCAACCGCAGCGATACGATCCATGTTTATATTCCGAAGAAAAAGGAAAAATATCAGGTAAATTATGTGGCGAAAAACGAGACGGCAGATGATATTTATCAGTATGATTATCTGAAAACAAGAGACAAATACAGCGTTTATTTTGGCGGAAATCAGAGTCTGGTGGAAGTAAAGACAGACAGCAAGAGCAAACGGAAGCTTCTGGTCGTGCAGGATTCTTACGCACACTGTTTTATTCCGTTTACGCTGCATGATTTTAAAGAAGTCGATTTTGTGGATCTTCGCTATTACAGCGAAAGTCTCAAAGAATATATGGAAAAGGGCGATTATACGGATGTTCTGTTTCTGTATAATGCGGCCGGATTTGCAGAGGACAACAGTCTGATCAAACTTGGAAACTGAAAACGGGGTAAAAAAGACAGGAGGAAATGGCATGAGCTATGCAGATAAAGTATTTAAGGGAATGTGCAGAGATATTCTGGATAACGGAGTGAGCACAGAAGGAGAAAAGGTGCGTCCAGTCTGGGAGGACACGAATGAGTCGGCGTACACGATCAAGAAATTCGGCGTGGTCAACCGTTACGATCTGCGAAAAGAATTTCCGGCACTGACGCTTCGAAGAACGGCATTGAAAAATGCGTTTGATGAACTTCTGTGGATCTGGCAGAAAAAGTCCAACAATGTGCATGACCTGAATTCTCACATCTGGGACGCATGGGCAGATGAGGACGGCTCGATCGGAAAGGCTTACGGCTATCAGCTCGGCGTGAAGCATCAGTACAAAGAAGGCGAGATGGATCAGGTGGACCGTGTAATCTACGATCTGAAGAATAATCCGTACAGCCGCCGGATCATGACCAATATTTATGTGCATCAGGATCTGCATGAGATGAATCTTTATCCTTGTGCCTACAGCATGACGTTCAATGTGACACAGAAAAAGGGCGAGGATAAGCTGACGCTCAATGCCATTTTAAACCAGAGATCGAACGATGTGCTGACGGCAAACAACTGGAATGTGGCACAGTATGCCCTGCTTGTGCATATGCTGGCACAGGTGTGTGATATGTACGTCGGCGAGCTGGTGCATGTGATCGCAGATGCCCATATTTATGACCGACATATTCCGCTGATCGAGGAACTGATCACAAGAGAAGAGCATCCGGCTCCGAAAGTATGGCTGAACCCGGAGAAAAAAGATTTCTATGAATTTACCGTGGATGATCTGCATGTAGTAGATTACGTAACCGGACCGCAGATCAAACATATACCGGTTGCAGTGTAAAAGCTGGCATGACAGAATACATTTACCGGATAAAAAAGTGTAAAGAATGAGAAAAGAGGAGGATAAGTAAGATGAATTTGATTGCTGCTGTGGATAAGAACTGGGCGATCGGCAAGAACAATGAACTGCTGGTCAGTATTCCGAACGATATGAAAATGTTCCGTCAGATGACAACCGGAAAAGTAGTTGTGATGGGCAGAAAGACACTGGAGAGTTTTCCGAACGGACTGCCGCTCAAAAACAGAGTCAACATTGTCCTGACAAAAAATCAGAATTATCAGGTCAAAGGTGCCATCATCGTGCACAGTGTCGAGGAAGTGCTGGAAGAGCTGAAAAAATATGACAGTGAGGATGTCTATGTGATCGGCGGAGAGCAGATCTACCGTCAGATGCTTCCATACTGCGATACGGCTCATATGACAAAGATTGACCATGCATATGAGGCTGATGCTTATTTTCCAAATCTGGATGAGAAGGAAGAATGGAAAATCACGGCGACGAGCGATGAGCAGACGTATTTTGATCTGGAATATTATTTTGTGAAATATGAAAAACAGGTACAGTGAAGTCAAGTCGAACATACGTGAGACTTGGTATGCGATTTTGGTCAGCTTTGCTGACATTAGGGAGGTCTGATTTATGTACAGAGAACATACAAAAGTGGTAAAGATCGGCAACCGGGTGATCGGAGGCGGAAATCCGATCCTGATCCAGTCCATGACAAATACAAAAACAGAAGATGTGCGGGCAACTGTGGCACAGATCCAGGCTTTGACGGCAGCAGGATGCGATATTATAAGATGTGCAGTTCCGACACAGGAAGCTGCGAGTGCATTGAAAGAGATCAAAAAACAGATTACGATCCCACTGGTAGCGGATATTCATTTTGATTATAAACTGGCAATTGCCGCAATTGAAAACGGTGCCGACAAGATTCGTATCAATCCGGGAAATATCGGCAGCAGGGAGCGTGTGCAGGCTGTAGTTGATGCGGCCAAAGAGCGAAACATTCCGATTCGTGTCGGTGTAAACAGTGGTTCTCTGGAAAAAGACCTGGTGAAAAAATACGGCGGCGTGACGGCAGAAGGGATCGTGGAGAGTGCCCTGGATAAAGTGCATATGATCGAAGATATGGGCTATGACAATCTGGTCATCAGCATCAAATCTTCCGATGTACTGATGTGTGCAAAAGCACATGAGCTGATCGCACCAAAGACCGCTCATCCGCTCCATGTCGGTATCACAGAGTCCGGAACAGTTTTATCTGGAAACATCAAATCCGCTGTCGGACTTGGTATCATTCTTTCGCAGGGCATCGGTGATACGATCCGTGTATCTCTGACCGGAGACCCGAAAGAAGAGATCAAATCTGCCAAGCTGATCCTGCGTACGCTGGGGCTGCGAAAAGGAGGCATTGAGGTTGTGTCCTGTCCGACCTGCGGACGTACACAGATCGATCTGATCGGTCTGGCAAACAAAGTTGAAAATATGGTAGAAGATATTCCACTGGATATCAAAGTTGCGGTCATGGGCTGCGTGGTAAACGGACCTGGCGAAGCGAAAGAAGCGGATATCGGGATCGCCGGCGGAAAAGGCGAAGGTCTTTTGATCAGGAAGGGGGAAGTGGTGAAGAAAGTGCCTGAGAGTGAACTTCTGGATGCTCTCAGAGAAGAGCTTCTTCACTGGAATGAGATTCATGCCTAAAGAGTTTTTTGATGTATTTCCGACTTTAAAGGTAAATGACAACTTAAGAGGATTACTTTCTCAGGCGACGGTTACGAGAGTAACCGTCACTTCTGCAAGAGACAGAATGAGGGTATATCTGGAAAGCCCGAGGCTTTTGTACTGGCAGTCCGTGCAGGATACGGAGCATGAGATACGAAGACAGATTTTTGGCAATGCATCGATGGACGTAAAGATCATTGTCAAATTTCAGTTATCCAGACAATATACGCCAAGAACGCTGATGCAGGAGTATGAAAGCAGTATTCTATCTGAAATCAGAGATTATAATATCTTCCTTTACAGCATCCTGCGTCAGGCAGAATGTACTTTCACAGCGGACGATGAGATGACGCTGACCATCGAAAAGAATGTGATAGCGGAAGAGCGTCTTGAGGAGCTTTTGCAGATCCTGGAGAAAATTTTCTGCGAACGCTGTGGCATGCATTTTAAGGTGCAGACTGTTTTCAAAGAGCCGGTGGAGAGCAAGTCGCATAAAAACAGCGAGCTGCGTATTCAGCAGGAAGTCGATGCGATCCTGCAAAATGCCGTGCTTGGTAATCCGGAAGAGCCTCAGAATCTGCCGGAAGAAAACGGACAGGTGGAGTCTGCAAAAGCGGAAGGAAAGGCAGAAGCGGCGAAAAAAGAGAAAGCAAAACCAGAAAAGAAAAACGACGGAAAGAGCGAGAAAAAAGTCGAGAAACAAACAGCAGATATGCCAAAAAGCAGAGGAAATTTCCAGGGAAAAGGAGGATTCCGTTCCGGATTTTCCAGAGGAGACGGATCTCGCAGCGTGCGTCGCTCGGACAATCCGGATGTGCTTTACGGACGTGACTTTGAAAGTGAATCTCTGGCGATCGAGCAGATCCAGGGCGAGATGGGTGAAGTGACGATCCGCGGACAGGTACAGACGCTGGAGACGCGTGACATCCGTAATAATAAAACAATTATTATGATGGAAGTGACCGACTTTACAGATACCATTGTGATCAAGATTTTTGCACAGACAGAGCAGGTGCCGGAGATTTTAAAAGATATCAAAACCGGTGCGTTTCTGAAAATCCGCGGCGTGACGACAATCGACCGGTTTGACGGACAGCTCAGTATCGGTTCGGTGTTTGGTATCAAAAAAATCCAGGATTTCCGCAAACAGAGGGTGGACACCTGGCCGGAGAAACGTGTGGAACTGCACTGTCACACAAAAATGAGTGATATGGATGGCGTTTCCGATGTAAAAGACATCATAAACCGGGCAAAATCCTGGGGACATAAGGCGATCGCCATCACAGATCACGGTGTTGTGCAGGCTTTCCCGGATGCGAACCACGCGGTTTCGCCGGATGAGGACTTTAAGATTATTTACGGATGTGAGGCTTATCTGGTGGATGACCTGCAGGACCTCGTTGTCAATTCCAGAAATCAAAGCCTGGAGGATGCCTATGTAGTCTTTGACCTGGAGACGACCGGTTTCAGTACGGTGGCAAACAAGATCATCGAGATCGGTGCCGTCAAAGTGGTAAATGGTAAGATCACGGATAAATTCAGCACCTTTGTCAACCCGGAAGTGCCGATCCCTTATCGAATCGAGGAGCTGACCAGCATCAACGACAACATGGTGCTCGACGCTCCGACAATCGAAGAAATCCTGCCGAAGTTCCTGGAATTTTCGGAAGGATGCGTGATGGTCGCACACAATGCATCGTTTGACATGGGATTTATCGAAGCAAACTGCAAACGGCAGGGCATTGAAAAAGAATTTACGATTGTCGATACCGTAGCACTTGCAAGGGTGTTGATGCCGCAACTGAACCGTTTTAAGCTGGATACGGTTGCAAAGGCACTGAAAGTATCACTGGAGAACCATCATCGAGCCGTTGATGATGCCGGATGTACGGCAGAGATTTTTGTGAAATTTATTGAAATACTTCAGCAGAGAGATATTACAACGCTGGATGGAGTCAATGAGCTGGGGCGTACTTCCGTGGATAAGATCCGCAAGAGTCCGTCGCACCATGCAATTTTGCTGGCGACAAACGATCTTGGACGTATCAATCTCTACCGCCTGGTTTCCTGTTCACATTTGAAATATTATAACCGAAGACCGCTGATCCCGAAGAGCGAATTTGTGCGTCACAGAGAGGGACTATTGCTTGGTTCTGCCTGTGAAGCGGGCGAACTGTATCAGGCTGTGTTAAACCATCGCTCGGATCAGGAGATCGCAAGGCTGGTCAATTTCTATGATTATCTGGAGATCCAGCCGATCGGCAACAATGCTTTTATGCTTCGAAGCGACAAGACCGATGTGGAGACGATCGAAGATCTTCAGGAGATCAACCGCAAGATCGTAAAACTCGGAGAACAGTTCAACAAAATGGTCGTGGCGACCTGCGATGTGCATTTCTTAAATCCGGAGGATGAAGTTTACCGCCGCATTATTATGGCGGGCAAAGGATTTACCGATGCCGACGAACAGGCACCGCTTTACCTGCGTACCACAGAAGAGATGCTCAAAGAGTTTGAATATCTTGGCAGTGAAAAAGCAGAAGAGGTCGTGATCACAAACCCGAACAAGATCGCCGATATGTGCGAAAAAATATCGCCGGTAAGACCGGATAAATGTCCGCCGGTCATCCCGGATTCGGACAAAAGTCTGCGTGAGATCTGCTACAACCGTGCCCATGAGATTTATGGCGAGGATCTTCCGGAAGTCGTTGTCGAGCGACTGGAGAGAGAGTTGAACTCCATCATTTCCAATGGGTTTGCCGTTATGTACATCATCGCACAGAAACTAGTGTGGAAGTCGAACGAGGACGGCTATCTGGTAGGATCACGAGGTTCGGTCGGATCTTCGTTCGTAGCGACGATGGCGGGGATCACCGAGGTAAATCCGCTGCGTCCGCATTATTATTGTGAGAAATGCCACTACAGCGATTTTGATTCCGAGGATGTGAAAGCCTATGCAGGAAGAGCCGGATGTGACATGCCGGATAAGACCTGCCCGGTCTGCGGAGCGAAGCTTCGAAAAGAAGGATTTGATATTCCATTTGAAACATTCCTTGGATTTAAGGGAAACAAAGAGCCGGATATCGACCTGAATTTCTCCGGTGATTATCAGGGAAATGCTCACCGCTATACCGAGGTTATTTTCGGAAAAGGCCAGACTTACCGTGCCGGAACAATCGGTACGCTTGCCGAGAAGACGGCATTTGGTTACGTGAAAAATTATTACGAAGAACGCGGCGAGCGGAAGCGTACCTGCGAGATCAACCGTATCGTAAAAGGATGTACCGGAGTGCGAAGGACAACGGGGCAGCATCCGGGCGGTATTATCGTTCTGCCTCTTGGCGAGGAGATTGATTCGTTCACACCGGTGCAGCACCCGGCAAACGATATGACAACGGATATTATAACGACACATTTCGACTACCATTCCATCGACCACAACCTCTTGAAGCTCGATATTCTCGGACACGATGATCCGACGATGATCCGTATGCTGGAGGATTTAACAGACATCAATGCACAGGACATTCCGCTGGACAATAAAGAAGTCATGTCGCTTTTTGTCAGCACGGAGGCACTTGGCGTTACACCGGAGCAGCTTGGAGGGTGTCCGCTCGGTTCGCTTGGTATTCCGGAGTTTGGAACCGATTTCGTTATCCAGATGCTTGTGGATACCAAACCGCAGAGCTTTTCAGATTTGGTCCGCATTTCCGGTCTGTCCCATGGAACAGACGTATGGCTTGGAAATGCACAGACCCTGATCGAAGAAGGCAAGGCAACCATTTCCACGGCAATCTGTACACGAGATGACATCATGACTTATCTGATCGGAAAAGGGCTGGACAGCGAGCAGTCCTTCACGATCATGGAGAGCGTGCGAAAGGGGAAAGGACTGAAACCGGAGTGGGAAGAGGAGATGCTGGCACACGATGTGCCGGACTGGTATATCTGGTCGTGCAAAAAGATCAAATACATGTTCCCGAAAGCACATGCGGCAGCTTATGTTATGATGGCATTCCGCATTGCCTGGTACAAGATTTTTTATCCGCTGGCATATTATGCGGCATATTTCAGTATACGAGCTTCTGCATTCAGCTATGAGCTGATGTGTCAGGGACAGGAAAAACTGCTTCACTACATGGACGAATATCGCAAAAAAGGCGATGCACTCTCCAAAAAAGAGCAGGATTCCATGAAAGACATGAAGATCGTGCAGGAAATGTATGCCAGAGGTTATGATTTTCTGCCGCTTGATCTCTATCAGGCAGATGCGAGACGTTTTAAGATCATCGACGGCAAGTTGATGCCGGCGTTAAGTACGATCGAAGGTCTTGGAGAGAAGGCTGCGGATGCCGTTATGGATGCGGCAAAAGAAGGAAAATTTTTATCAAAAGATGATTTCAGAGACCGGACAAAAGTCAGCAAGACAGTCATCGACCTGATGGATGATCTGGGAATTCTGGGCGATCTGCCGGAGAGCAACCAGCTGTCGCTGTTTGACCTGGTAGGATAGATAAGGAGAAAAAAAGAATGAGCGAAGCAATCGTTACCCTGAAAAAGGGCGAAGGAAGAATGTTGAAATCAGGAGGACTGTGGATCTTTGACAATGAGATCGCAAGTATCCTCGGAAGCTTTGAGGACGGAGATATCGTGGCAGTACATGATTTTGACGGCTACGGACTTGGCAAAGGCTTTATCAACCGCAATTCCAAAATCCGTGTGCGGATGATGACAAGAAACCGTCATCAGGAGATTGATGAGGCGTTTCTGAAGATGCGTGTGCAGGAGGCATGGGATTACCGCAAAAAAGTCAGCGATACCGGAAGCTGCCGTGTGATCTTCGGCGAGGCAGACTTTCTGCCGGGACTGGTGGTAGATAAATTTTCCGATGTGCTGGTCGTACAGTCCCTGGCACTTGGGATTGACCGCCTGAAAGATCAGATCGTGGAGCTGCTAAAAGAAGTCCTGGCAGCAGACGGCATCAAGATCCGCGGTGTCTATGAGCGAAGCGATGCAAAAGTACGCCGTCAGGAAGGCATGGAGCTGTACAAGGGATTTATCGGAGAGGCGTTTGATACCAACGTGGAGATCGAAGAAAACGGTGTCCGCTACATGGTCGATGTCAAAGACGGACAGAAAACAGGATTCTTCCTCGATCAGAAATACAACCGAAAAGCGATCCAGCATCTCTGCAAAGATGCAAAAGTGCTCGACTGCTTTACACACACCGGATCCTTTGCCTTAAATGCCGGATACGGCGGGGCAAAAGAAGTGACCGGAGTTGATGCTTCCGAACTTGCCGTAGAGCAGGCAATACTGAACTCCAAGTTAAACGGCATGGAGGACCGCGTGAAATTTATCTGCCGAGATGTCTTTGAGCTTCTCCCGGAACTGGAAGAAAAAGGGGAGAAATTCGATGTGGTCATCCTCGATCCGCCGGCTTTCACCAAGTCCAGAAATTCCGTAAAAAATGCCGTGAAAGGCTACCGTGAGATCAACCTGCGTGCGATGAAACTGGTGCGTGACGGAGGTTTCCTGGCAACGTGTTCCTGCTCACACTTTATGACCTATGAACTGTTCACACAGACCATCCATCAGGCGGCAAGAAATGTCCACAAACGCCTGCGTCAGGTCGAGTACCGCACCCAGGCACCGGATCACCCGATTTTGTGGGCGGCAGAAGAGTCCTATTATCTGAAGTTTTATGTGTTCCAGGTGGTGGATGAGAAGTGATTTTGTAAAATAGTCACGCCATAATGATTCGAAAATAATCCAAATGGGAAAATCCTGGCAGCATGTTAAGTGAAATCCGCCGAAGACGGATATTCTCAAATTAAAGTAATGAAAACAGACTCCTGTATCAAGAAAGAATACAGGAGTCTGTTTTTTGGCAGAGTGGAAAAAAGGATTGACGTTGCAGCCTCGTCTGTTCTATACTAGAGGACAGAGAAATCAGATGATTAAATGCGGTTTTCAGGCTGCATTTCAGGAGGAATAAAGATGGAAAAGATCATTTTGACCGGCGACAGACCGACCGGCAGACTTCACGTAGGACATTATGTTGGATCTCTGAAACGCAGAGTTGAGCTGCAGAATTCCGGAGAGTACGACAAGATTTTTATCATGATCGCAGATGCACAGGCACTGACGGACAATGCAGACAATCCGGAGAAGATCCGTCAGAATATTATTGAGGTAGCACTGGATTATCTTTCCTGCGGACTGGATCCGGAAAAATGTACGATTTTTATTCAGTCACAGGTTCCGGAGCTGGCAGAGCTCTCCTTTTTCTATATGAATCTGGTTACTGTTTCCAGACTGCAGAGAAACCCAACCGTTAAGACTGAGATTCAGATGCGTAATTTTGAGACAAGCATCCCGGTAGGATTTTTCACCTACCCGATCAGCCAGGCATCCGATATCACAGCTTTCAAGGCAACGACTGTTCCGGTAGGAGAAGATCAGCTGCCGATGATCGAGCAGGCAAGAGAGATCGTCCGCAAATTCAACAGCGTATACGGCGAGACACTGGTAGAGCCGACCGCACTGATCCCGGAGAATGAAGTATGCTGCCGCCTGCCGGGTACGGACGGTAAGGCGAAGATGAGCAAGTCTCTTGGCAACTGCATCTATCTGTCCGATACAGAAGAAGAAGTTCGCCAGAAGATCATGAGTATGTACACCGATCCGAACCATATCAAAGTGTCTGATCCGGGTAGCGTAGAAGGAAACGCAGTCTTTACTTATCTGGATGCATTCAGCAGACCGGAACATTTTGAGCGTTACCTGCCGGACTATAAAAATCTGGATGAGCTGAAAGCACATTATCAGAGGGGCGGACTTGGAGATGTAAAAGTAAAACGTTTCCTCAATGCTGTGATGCAGGAAGAGCTGGGACCGATCCGTGCAAAAAGAAAAGAGCTGGAACAGCACATTCCGGAGATCTATGAGATCCTGAAAAAAGGAAGCGAAGAAGCAAGAAAAGCAGCAGCAGAAACGATGGCTGAAGTGAAGCGTGCGATGCGTATCAATTATTTTGAAGATGCAGCACTGATCCAGGAACAGTCAGAGCGTTTTGCAGCTAAACATGAGAAATAAATATCAGAAATCAGGCAGATTCTTTTTCTTTTGACACAGGAAATGTGACCGTAAAAGAAGTACCGAGATTTTTGGCACTGACCACCGTGATCTTAGCACGGTGGTTTTTTGCTATGGTCTGAGCGATGGCAAGACCAAGTCCATAACCGCCGTCCGTGCGGGCTCGCGATTTGTCGGTGCGGTAAAAGCGTTCAAACAGATGTGGCAGGTCTTCTTCCGGGATGGCCTTTCCGATATTGTGGACAGAATGCCGGATTACTATTTCACTTTCTGCACGAAAAGCGTGTACACGGGTGAAACAGAACATGCCAAGCACCACACAGAGGATCACGGCAACCAGGGACATGTTGATGATCACAAATTTGCGACGCAGTTTTTTGATCATGATGTTTCCTCACTTTCCAGCCGGTAGCAGACTTTGCGGACAGTTCCGATCGTGACTTTCGAATCCAGATAGTGGAATTTCTTGCGTAAGAACGAAATATAAGCCTCCACATTGTTGCTTTCGGCAGCAGATAAGATCAGACATTGCAAACAGTGCCTGCGAATGAATATTATAATTGATGATGCCATACGAATTGCTCTGTACTGCGTACTTGCGAAATTCTGTAACCCTGGCATCATCAGTATAGCATAAAAAACTGAAAACAGGCTGAAATATATCACAGTCAGATATTTGATCAAATCAGGCAAGTTCTCTGCTTTCATTGAGAGTATCCGCTTGACTCTCCGATTAAAATATGTTCGACTTAAACTTCGTGACATGAGCGAAAATTTCGTTTACAATAGATTTCAGATCCGCACAAGGAACAAAGCAAACAAGTTCAGATATCATACACAGCGACTGATCATCAGATAAAACCCAAAACAAAATAGAAGAAAAGAGGAAGAAGCATATGAAATCATTAGTGATCGCAGAAAAACCTTCTGTGGCAAGAGATATTGCAAGAGTTTTACATTGCAGCAAAAACATTCCGGGAGCACTCGAGGGGGACAAGTACATTGTAACCTGGGCACTGGGACATCTGGTGACGCTTGCAGATCCGGAAGAATACGATAAAAAATACAGCAAATGGGACATGGAAACACTGCCGATGATGCCGGAAAAAATGCAGCTTGTTGTTATCAGACAGACGGCAAAGCAATATGGGCTTGTGAAAAAGCAGCTGTTCCGCAAGGATGTAAATCAGATTATCATTGCGACCGATGCCGGAAGAGAAGGAGAGTTGGTAGCACGCTGGATTTTGGAAAAATCAGAATGCAAAAAGCCGATCAAACGTCTGTGGATCTCCTCAGTCACAGACAAAGCCATCCGCGAAGGATTTGCAAACCTGCGTGACGGCAGAGCGTACAACAATCTTTACCATGCGGCAAAAGCCAGGGCAGAAGCGGACTGGCTGGTCGGCATCAACGCTACCAGAGCGATGACCTGCAAATACAATGCACAGTTGTCCTGCGGCCGTGTCCAGACACCGACGCTTGCGATGGTGGCACACCGCGAGAAAGAGATCCGCAGTTTTGTACCGAAGGAATATTATGGCATGCAGATTTTATCCGGCGGCGTGCGTTTCACCTGGAAAGATGCAAAAAGCTCCGGTTACTGCACATTTCAGAAACAGAGAATGGATGAAATTGAGAAAAAAGTAAAAGCAGAGATCAAAAGCGGCAAAAAAATGATCATCAAAGAGGTGAAAACAACAGCAAAGAAAACATTTGCACCGGGGCTTTATGATCTGACGGAGCTGCAAAGAGATGCCAACAAACGTTTTGGATATTCGGCAAAAGAGACCTTAAATATCATGCAGCGTCTCTATGAAAGCCATAAAGTGCTGACCTATCCGCGAACCGATTCCAGATATATCACAACCGATGTGGCAGATACCTTAAAAGAACGTTTAAAAGCATGCAGCGTCGGACCTTACCGTAAACTGGCAGGAAGCCTTTCCATGCGTCCGATCCGCAAAAATGCTTCTTTTGTGGACAATAAAAAAGTGACGGATCACCATGCGATCATTCCGACCGAGCAGTTTGTGGATCTGCAGACGATGACAAACGAAGAGCGTAAGGTCTATGATCTGGTAGTACGTAGATTCCTGGCAGTACTGCTTCCGGCATTTGAGTATGATCAGACCGTATTTACCGGCGGGCTGGCAGGAGAGAGTTTTACGGCAAAAGGTAAGGTTGTGAAGAGCCAGGGCTGGAAAGAAGCCTATGAAAATCTTGAAACGGATGAAGAATGGGAAGAAGCGGACGATTTGGCAGCGGCACCGAAAGAACAGACGCTGCCGTCCGTGAAAAAGGGCGATAGTATGCCGGTCGCAAAAGTGACAGTTACAACCGGAAAGACAACGCCGCCGGCTTATTTTACGGAGGCAACGCTGCTCTCCGCCATGGAAAATCCGGTCCGCTACATGGAAAGCAAAGATGCAAAAGCGGCAAAAACACTGGGTGAGACGGGCGGACTTGGTACGGTAGCGACAAGAGCCGATATCATTGATAAATTGTTTAACTCTTTCCTGATGGAGAAAAAGGGAAATGAGATCCATGTGACCGGAAAAGGAAAACAGCTGCTGGAGCTTGTTCCGTCCGAACTGAAGAAACCGGAGCTGACGGCAGCCTGGGAAATGAAACTTTCCGGCATTGCAAAAGGAAACTTACAGGAAAAAGCATTTATTGAAGAAATCAGCGATTATACCGAAGAACTGATCCGTGAGATCAAGGCAGGCACACAGACCTTCCGCCACGATAACCTGACCAACAAGAAATGCCCGCAGTGCGGCAAAAGACTGCTTGCGGTCAATGGAAAGAACAGCAAAATGCTGGTATGTCAGGACAGGGAATGCGGCTATCGGGAAACTCTTTCCAGAACATCCAATGCGAGATGCCCGAAATGCCATAAAAAGATGGAACTGTACGGAAAAGGAGAAGATCAGACATTTATCTGCAAATGCGGATACAAAGAGAAACTTTCAGCATTTAAAAACCGAAGAGAAAAGGAAGGAGCAGGTGTCAGCAAACGGGATGTGCAGAGTTATCTGAAAAAACAGCAAAAAGAAGCCGCCGAACCGTTAAATAACGCGTTTGCGGCGGCTTTTGCCAAACTGGACATCAAATAGAAGCCAGAGTGCCTGTAAGCGGATGCGGATGTTTTATCCGATCAGCTGCAGGATCATTCCGGCGATCACAGCGATCAGATAGAGAATACCGGTAATGGCAAAACATTCTTTTTTATTCCGACTGGTTTTAAACAAGACTACAAGTCCAATTCCGGCACCGGTGCACAGACCGGCAACGGCAGAACCAAAACTAATCGCACCTTCCAGGAAGAGCTGCGTGATCAGGATAGAAGCTGCACAGTTCGGAATCAGCCCAAGCAGTGCAGTCAGAAACGGCTGGAAGACAGTCCCGCCAAGCAGGGCTTTCGAGAGTGATTCCAGCCCGATCCCTTCGAGCAGGAGATTCAGAACGGCATTGAACACAAGGATAAAAGCAAAAAGCTTTAACGTGTGATTCAGTGCCGGCCTTATAATACCGTGATGATCGTGACATCCGCAGTGGTCACAGAGATCCTCGACGTGTTTCTGAGGATGTCTCCATCTGTTCCAGATAAAATCAACCAGATATCCGGCAGGAATGGCGATGATCAGTTTGGCGAGCAGAAGCTTTCCGACCACACCGGCCCGATCCGGATGTGCAAGAAGGATCAGAATCGCTTCATCCGAAGTGGATAAGTATACAGCGATCAAGGTTCCGACTGTGACAATGCCTCCGCAGTAAAGGCTTGAGATCAGAGTGGAAAATCCACACTGAGGGATGCAGCCAAGCAGGGATGCGATGGCCGGTCCGCCTTTTTTGTGCTGAAAGAAATGCGTCAGCCGGTTACTGGAATAGTGTTCGAGGGCTTCCAGGATCAGAAAAGCTACAAATAAAAAGGGAAGCATGCGAAGACTGTCAAGCAGTGCGTCCAGTGCAGCATCCAGAAATAAAGTTGCATTCATATGATATCTCCCATATTCAGGTTATGTTTCTGAGTTACCGGGTATCCGACGGGCAACAGATCGTATGCTGTGCGGATACCAAGCGTGATTATAACAAAAACGCGGGAAAAAGTATAGCAAAATTTGCGGAGGTTCTCTTCCGGTGCAAAAAAATATGCCGACCGAAGGAAAAAACCGTGGAAGTACTCGGAGAATTCTTAGTTGTAGTTTCAAAGGAAATATGATATACTCTCAGCAGAAAGTTTCAGGTAAACAGACACATAAACTGTCTCGAAACAAAAAAACAGATTGAGGTGCAGAATGAAAAGAGTATTATTGAAATTAAGCGGCGAAGCACTTGCAGGTGATAAACATATGGGCTTTGATGAGCCGACCGTTACAAAAGTAGCAAAACAGGTAAAAGAGATTGTCGATGCAGGTCTGGAAGTCAGCATCGTGATCGGCGGCGGTAACTTCTGGAGAGGCCGCTCCAGTGAGAATATCGACCGCACAAAAGCGGATCAGATCGGAATGCTGGCAACGGTCATGAACTGCATTTATGTATCGGAGATCTTCCGTTCTGTCGGAATGAAAACACAGATCCTGACACCGTTTGCATGCGGAGCGTTTACAAAACTTTTCTCAAAAGACCGTGTCAATAAATATTTTGAAAAAGGGATTGTATCTTTCTTTGCAGGAGGTACCGGACATCCGTATTTTTCCACCGATACAGCAACCGTGCTTCGTGCCATTGAGATTGAGGCAGATGTGATCCTGCTCGCAAAATCCATTGATGGTGTATATGACAGTGATCCGAAGACCAACCCAGATGCAAAAAAATACGATGAAATCTCTATTCAGGAAGTCATCGACCGCAAACTGGGCGTAGTAGATATGGCAGCGTCCATTCTCTGCATGGAAAACAAGATGCCGATGCTTGTTTTCGGGCTGAACGAAGAGAACAGCATAGTCAATACCGTAAACGGCAAATTCAACGGAACAAAAGTTACCGTATAATACCAGAATACAGGAGGAATCAGAAATGGATGAAAGAATCAAAGCATACGATGTCAAAATGACAAAATCATATAACAATCTGCTCGAAGAGTTCGGAGCGATCCGTGCAGGTCGTGCCAATCCGCACGTACTGGATCGTATCACCGTAGAGTACTACGGAACACCGACGCCACTTCAGCAGGTAGGAAACGTTACCGTTCCGGAGCCGCGTATGATCCAGATCCAGCCGTGGGATGCATCTCTGATCAAAGAGATCTGCAAAGCGATCCAGACATCCGACCTTGGCATCAATCCGAATACCGACGGAAAAGTGATCCGTCTGGTATTCCCGGAACTGACAGAGGAACGAAGAAAAGATCTGGTAAAAGAAGTGAAGAAAAAAGGCGAGGGTGCAAAAGTTGCTGTTCGCAATATCAGACGTGACGCAAACGATGCATTCAAGAAACTTGGAAAGGGAAAAGAGGTATCCGAGGACGAAGTCAAAGAGCTGGAAGAAAATGTCCAGAAGCTGACAGACAAGTACATCAAGGATATCGACAAGGCTATCGAGGAGAAATCAAAAGAGATCATGACCGTGTAGTCTTAGAAGGTAAATATTGGGTAAATACAGGGATGTTGCAGTGTGGCATCCCTGCTTTTTTGCACACAGGAGGTTTTGTGTATGAATATTCCACAACATGTAGCAATCATTCTGGACGGCAACGGACGCTGGGCAAAGAGCAAAGGGATGCCGCGTAATTACGGGCATGTACGCGGTGCCAAGAATCTGGAAAAAATCTGCCGTGACGCTTATGATATCGGCATCAAATATCTGACGGTCTATCTGTTTTCGACTGAGAACTGGAAACGTTCCAGAGAAGAAGTTGACGGGCTGATGAAGCTTTTCCGAAGCTATACAAAGACCTGTATCAAGACAGCAAGGGAAAATAATATGAAAGTCCGTGTTCTCGGAGATCCGACGGCACTTGCAGATGATCTGCAGGAGAGCTTAAAAGAATTGGTTGAGTCTTCCAAAAACAATACCGGGCTGAATTTTAACCTTGCGATCAACTATGGAAGCCGTGATGAGATCGTGCGTGCGATCCGTCAGCTCAGCCAGGACTGCGTAGACGGGGCAGTAAAACCGGAAGACATCACAGAAGATCTTTTCTCTGCATATCTGGATACGAGAGAGATACCGGATCCGGATCTTCTGATTCGCACCAGCGGTGAGCTGCGTCTGTCCAACTATCTGCTGTGGCAGCTGGCTTATTCGGAGTTCTATTTCACGGAAGTTCCGTGGCCGGCATTCAATAAAGAAGAACTGTTAAAGGCCATTGAGAAATATAATGGAAGAGAACGCAGATATGGCGGTGTGAAAGGAGAATAAGATATGTTTGTGACAAGACTTATCAGCGGTATCGTTCTGGTGGCAGTGGCACTTCTGACAATCTGCAGCGGAGGCTGGATTTTGTACGGAACACTGACCATCGTATCGCTGATCGGTATGTTTGAACTGTACCGTGCAGTGAAGGTACAGAAACAGGGTGAAAACCTGCTGGCAGTGGTGGGATATCTGGGCGTGATCTTACATTATATTCTGCTGAGTCTCGGATATTCGGAGTATGCGATGATGAACCTGATCATTGTGCTGATCGCCATGATGTTTGTCTATGTGTTTTCTTATCCAAAATATCATGCAGAACAGGTGATGGCAGCCTTTTTCGGTGTGGTCTATGTGGGTGTCATGCTGTCCTACATTTATCAGACCAGGATGATCCGCGACGGAGCATTTCTTGTATGGCTGATCTTTCTGTGTTCCTGGGGATGTGATACCTGTGCTTACTGTGTCGGCATGCTGATCGGGAAACACAAAATGTCTCCGGTTTTAAGCCCGAAGAAATCCGTGGAAGGAGCCGTCGGCGGTGTTGTCGGTGCGGCACTTCTGGGAGCCATCTATGCGGCAGTCGTAGGCAGTCATCTGGAGGCAGAAAATCCGGTGATCACCTATGCGATCATCTGTGCAGTCGGAGCACTGATCTCCATGGTCGGAGATCTGGCAGCATCAGCGATCAAGCGTAATCACAACATCAAAGACTACGGTACACTGATACCGGGACATGGCGGGATCATGGATCGTTTTGACAGTGTGATCTTTACTGCACCGGTTATTTATTATCTTTCCATGTTTATGATGAGATAAGGAGGAACAAATGAAAAATATAGCAGTTTTGGGTTCAACCGGATCGATCGGAACGCAGACGCTGGATGTGGTGCGTGCCAATCCGGAAAGGCTCTGCGTAAAAGCACTGGCAGCAGGTCATAATATTACACAGCTGGAGAGCCAGATCCGCGAGTTTCATCCGCAGATTGCAGCTGTCTGGGACGAAGAAAAAGCAAAGGAGCTGCGGATCTGTACCGCAGACCTTCCGGTGAAGATCGTTTCCGGCATGGAGGGACTTCTTGAGATCGCACAAATGGAAGAAGCAGAAGTGCTGGTGACAGCGATCGTTGGCATGATCGGGATACGCCCGACCATTGCAGCAATAAAAGCAGGAAAGGATATTGCACTTGCAAACAAAGAGACACTTGTAACTGCCGGTCATATCATTATGCCTCTGGCAAAAGAATACAACGTAAAGATCCTTCCGGTGGACAGCGAGCACAGTGCGATTTTCCAGTCCTTAAACGGAGAAAAGAAAACACAGATCGACAAAATCCTGCTGACAGCATCCGGCGGTCCGTTCCGCGGAAAAGATAAAGCATTTCTGAAACATGTGCAGCTTGAGGATGCACTGAAACATCCAAACTGGTCGATGGGACATAAGATCACGATTGATTCTGCGAGTATGGTAAACAAAGGACTGGAAGTGATGGAGGCAAAATGGCTGTTTGATGTGGAACTGGATCAGATCCAGGTTGTGATCCAGCCGCAGAGCATCATCCATTCCATGGTGCAGTACAAAGACGGTGCGGTGATCGCCCAGCTTGGAACCCCGGATATGAAGCTTCCGATCCAGTATGCACTGTTCTATCCAGATCGGGAATATCTGGCCGGAGAACGTCTGGATTTCTGGAGCCTGTCACAGATCACCTTCGAAAAACCGGATATGGAGAATTTCGAAGGACTTCCGCTGGCCTTTGCAGCGGCAAAAGCAGGCGGCTCCATGCCGACTGTATTTAATGCGGCAAACGAGCGTGCAGTCAGCAAATTTTTGAACCGCAAGATCGGTTTTCTGGATATTTACGAGATCATCAAAACCTGTATGGATGCACACAAAGTGATTGAAGCTCCAACGGTGGAACAGATCCTGCAGTGTGAACAGGAAACTTATGAAATGATTGAAAGCAGGTGGTAAATTGAGCATAATTATAGCATTGTTGATCTTCAGCCTGATTGTTCTTTTTCACGAATTCGGACATTTCCTGCTGGCGAAGAAAAATGGCATTACGGTTGTGGAATTTTCTCTGGGAATGGGACCGAGACTGTTAAGCTTTGACAAAGGAGGAACAAAATATTCCTGGAAACTTCTGCCGTTTGGCGGTTCCTGCATGATGCTTGGAGAAGATGAAGGAACGATGGAACCGGGAGCATTTGCAGCGGCATCCGTATGGGCAAGGATTTCAGTTATTGCAGCAGGTCCGGTATTTAACTTTATCCTGGCATTTGTACTGTCCCTGTTTATTATAGGAAGTATCGGGTACGATAAACCGGTGATCCTGCAGGTGAGTGACGGATACCCGGCAGCAGAAGCAGGCCTGAAAGAAGGCGATATTGTTAAAAAGATCAATCACAGCAATATCCATGTGGCAAGAGAAGTAACCAACTATGTGACCTTTCATCAGAAACAGTCCGTGACGATGACGGTAGAACGCGACGGCAAAGATATCACCGTTCAGATGGATCCGGTTGCAAATGAGAGCGGTCGTTACATTTTCGGTATCAGCTGCAGTTCCAATTACCGCGAAAAATGCGGTATCCTCGGCACCTTGAAATACAGTGCCTATGAAGTAAAATATTGGATTCAGCTGACAATCGAGAGTATTAAAATGCTCTTTACCGGTCAGGCGAGCATCAATGATATGTCCGGTCCGGTCGGTGTTGTGAGTTACATCGGAGAGACGTATCAGGAGTCACAGTCCTCCGGAGGTTTCTATGTATGGCTGAATATGCTGAACATATCGATCCTTCTGACAGCAAACCTGGGTGTCATGAACCTTCTGCCAATCCCGGCACTGGACGGCGGCAGACTGGTCTTTCTGATCATTGAGCTGATCCGTGGGAAACGGATCGATCCCGAGAAAGAAGGAATGGTACATTTTGTCGGACTGATGCTTCTGATGCTTTTGATGGTAGTGGTGATGTTCAATGATGTGAGGAAAATCTTCTTTTAAGTGTTAAGATGTTGAGGTTAAAAATTAAAACTGCGATACCGGTGGATCATTCCGTGCTTTGCAGACTCACAATCGTAAAAAAGGTTCATAAGAATCGTAAAAAATGTAAAAAAAGGTTGACACACACGGGTCTGTATAATATAATTAAGCAATGTGACGAAGTATGTAAATGTCTGATCCAAGCCCCGGTAACGACATTTTACTATAGAAACTCATAATGGAATATCAATCAGGAGGTTACCCCATGAAAAGTTATATGGCTAGTCCAGCAACAATCGAAAGAAAATGGTATGTAGTGGACGCAACAGGATATACATTAGGTAGATTAGCATCAGAAGTAGCAAAGATCTTAAGAGGTAAAAACAAACCGATCTTTACTCCGTTTATCGATACAGGTGATTATGTAATCATCACAAACGCAGACAAAATCAAAGTAACAGGTAAAAAACTGGAACAGAAAGTTTACTACAGACATTCCGACTACGTTGGAGGAATGAAAGAGACAACTCTGAAAGAAATGTTAAACAAGAAACCGGAAAGAGTTATCGAACTGGCAGTTAAAGGTATGCTTCCAAAAGGACCTCTGGGAAGAGAAATGTACAAAAAACTTTTTGTATATGCTGGTCCGGATCACAAACATGCAGCTCAGAAGCCAGAAGTATTAACATTTTAACAGGAGGTAAATGACAGTGGCTAACAAATTCTACGGTACAGGAAGAAGAAAAAAATCTATCGCAAGAGTATATGTAGTACCTGGTACAGGTAAGATCACAATCAATAAAAGAGATATCGACGAGTACTTTGGTCTGGAAACACTGAAAGTAATCGTTCGTCAGCCGTTAGTAGCAACAGAGACAGCTGATAAATACGACGTACTGGTAAATGTACGCGGTGGTGGTACAACAGGTCAGGCCGGTGCTATCAGACATGGTCTTTCAAGAGCACTGCTTCACGTAGATGGCGAGTTCAGACCAGTCCTGAAAAAAGCAGGATTCCTGACACGTGACCCGAGAATGAAAGAACGTAAGAAATACGGTCTCAAAGCAGCTAGACGTGCACCACAGTTCTCAAAACGTTAATCTCGATTATCAAAAAGAGAATACGAAAAAGTATATCAAACCTCAGAAACCTTGTGTTTCTGGGGTTTTTCTTTACCCTTAACTCTTGGTGAAATGTCTAGATATGTGGTGAAGCTTTTTTGGTCAAAGTCATAGTGCCGGAGTGTCCCACAATTTTCTTGATGGTTGTATCCTGAGCACCAGCTTCCGATAACCACTATACCCTGATGTCTATGACACCGTTTCCAAAGAGGAAATAGCAGAATTTGAGGATATCATGCGTAAAATCATAACAGGAATCATCTCTGAGGCCAGTGGTATAGCTACATGGGTGTATGTGCAGAAATGTTTTTCTACCGGTTGGGACTAAAAGATGGACTGAATCTGAAAAATACAGTAAAATCTACATTAGAAATGTTATCGGGAAATATTCGTGGAGGGGAACTAAAAGATGAAGAATGAAATCGTATTATTTACAGATGGTGATGTCAATATAGAAGTTCAAATCAATCCTGAGCAGGAGACAGTTTGGCTGACGCAAAAACAAATGGAAGTGTTGTTTGATGTTAAGCACGCTACAGTAAGCGAACATATTTCAAATATTCTTGCTTCAGGAGAACTGGATGAGACTTCTGTCGGTTTTTCCGACAGAAGTACAGGGGGACGAAAACCCAAAATTTATAATTTGGATATGATTTTGTCTGTCGGATATCGAGTTAATTCTAAAAGAGGTATAGCTTTCAGAAAAGTCTGAACTCTTAAAACAGATGAAATCTCAATCGGAATTTTCAAAAAAACGTATGTCAAAGAATCTTTGCATTATAATACACGCACTGTAAACAGATCCTTGCTTTACTTAATATACAACTGTCCTATATAATTTGGACAGAAGGAGGAACTTATTATTATGAATATTGGAAATCAAATATCAACAATTCGAAAAGAACAGCAATTAACACAAGAGCAATTTGGGGCGTTATTTCATGTGACACGACAAACAGTTTCAAACTGGGAAAAATGAAAAGAAGCAGAACAATGGGAGATGACAATGAAAAGAAGCAGGACAATGGGGGATGAGACCCAATGTCCTGTTTTTAAAAGCAGAGTGTTATACTTCAAGATGAGATTCCTTAGATCTTTGAAGCTGCAAAATCCTGTATTTTCTGAAACGATTATTCTACATCTTTCAGAGCCGCCAGATCTTCTTCGCCGGTACGGACTTTTACAACATGCCGTACGTCATATACAAAGATCTTGCCATCGCCGATGTGACCGGTATAGAGACATTTTTTGGCAGTTTTGATGACTTTTTCCACCGGGATATTGCCACCGATGACTTCTACTTTAACTTTTGGGAGGAGTGTAGCGTCAACTTCGGCACCACGGTATTTTTCGCCGGAACCTTTCTGGATACCGCAGCCCATAACCTGTGTAACGGTCATACCGGTGACACCAAGTTCATTGAGAGCTTTGCGGAGTTTGTCATACCGGGAAAGTTTTACAAGGATGGAAACTTTGTACATGCCGGTTGGATTGGCAGCAACCAGTTCTTCACCGGCTACTTTGACGGCGGCATTTTTCTGTGAATCGCTTGCTTTCGTATAATCAGATTCACCAAGATCTGTATTTTCATTCACATCCATCGTAGCAGTAATATCAGAAATGTTGAATCCGGCATAAGCACTTGCCAGGCCATGCTCGTGATAGTCCAGGCCCTCGATTTCGATATCAGCCGGAACACGCAGACCAACAAGTTTGTCGATGACCTTGAAAATAATGGTCATGGTAATGATAACCAAGAGCATAACAGAGGCAACACCGAGCAGCTGGATCAGGAAATAATGGATACCTCCGCCGTAAACCAGACCGGCAAGGGCACCGTTTAATGTCATGGAAACATCCGGCTTACCGTAACGAACCCAGGTAAAGATCATGGCAGTACAGGTTGCGATAGCAGCGGAAAGGTTTGTGTTCATGTATACCAGACTGGCTTTTGTAAGATCGGCGTCAGTTGACATTGCAGTTGTGCTTGCTCCGTTAAATCCGAACCAGCAGAACCAAAGAATGAAAACACCGAGTGCGGCAACGGTGAGATTATGACCGGGGATTGCTTTTGGTTTTCCGTCCCTGTCATATTTTCCGATACGAGGATCAAGGATTTTTGCACCGATGCATGCGGTGACACCGCCGACCATATGTACGGCAGTACTTCCGGCAAAATCATGGAAGCCAAGCTGAGAAAGCCAGCCGCCGCCCCAGATCCAGTGACCGGAGATCGGATAGACGATCAGAGAGATCATGGCACTATATAAACAGTAAGCTTTGAAATTTGTCCGTTCTGCCATGGAACCGGAAACGATCGTGGCAGATGTTGCACAGAAAACTGTCTGAAAAATGACGAAACACCAGGTCGGCAGAGATCCAAACTGATAACTTCCGCGGATCAGCGGATCGAGTTTTCCGATAAAAGCACCGCTTCCGCCGAACATCAGGCCAAATCCGACCAGCCAGAATGCGGAAGTTCCGATACAGAAATCCATCATATTCTTCATAAGAATATTGCCGGTATTTTTGGCACGCGTAAGTCCGGCCTCACACATTGCAAAACCAGCCTACATAAAATAAACAAGTGCGGCTCCAAGTAATGTCCAGATGACATCAACAGATGAAAAATTATAAAAATAAAGCAGAATCCATTTTTAGTTCAGAATCGTAATCAAACAGAAACGATACCTGATCCGGAGCATTTATTCATCAAGATCCATTGTTTTGGCCGAAATTCCGTTGACGGTTACATTATCATCCACCGTGATAACAAGACATTTTTTGCCATCCACAATACGTGTCTCCACAAGATCAGCATACTCCGGGCTGACCTGAATTGTGATCAGAGGGGTTTTGATCTCAAAACGTCTGGTGTTTACAAGGTTGGAAGCCATAAGGGAAGTATCTTCACCGACTGCATTGTCATAGGCAGCATTAAAATCAGAAAGCTTTTCATCTTCCACACCGCTTCGCTCCAGAAGCTGCTTTACTTCCCTTTTATCCAGCATGACCGGTTCCGGATCATCTTTGTGTTCCTCCATCAGCATAGTCAGATTGTCATGGATATTTTTGACTGTTTCATAATTACATTCTTCACCGAGAGTGTCGGAAATAACAGCCTGGAATGATTCCTTCTGTTCCCCGGCAGTAAGGGAAGCTTCACAGCCAAACATATTTTCCACAAATTCTGCCTGAAGTTCTTCCGGCTTTTTTGAATAGTAGAGCATCGCATGCAGGTCAGTGCTGCGATCATGAAATGCCGGGAACAGGAAACCGCGTTCCGGAAGTTCCACGATCCAGTCACGGATACGGTCACGGATGCGGTTTTCCGCTTCGTTGTAGCACAGTCCGGCTTTGGAGAGCCTGACCGGGCAGATGCAGCACAGGATGTATTCGTAAACCTCATCGGAAGAATCGAACATCTCTGTATTATCTTTGGCCTTTCCAGGAACATCGTAGGCAGCATGTACGAGAATGATAAAATAATTTTCCGCATTGTAATAATGTTCGATGATCTTGTCATAACATTCATCGACAAGAGCATCATCCGTCAGACGGCTGTTTTTTAAACGCAGCAGAAATTCCTGCTCGCCGCCTTCCGCCTCTGCTTTCAGTGGAAATTCCAGATTCAGCAGATTTTTGCCGATCGTTCCGGAAAGTGTCTTCTTGAAAATTTCAAAATATTTAAACATTTCTTCATCAGAAAGCGAAAGAAATGATTCACGCATCTCCAGACGTTTTTCCTTTTCCGAATCGACATAACAGCCGCAGATTCGGGAAATCGTACAGTTGTCCGGTGTGAATTGCTTCTTTAACTCAGAAATCTCTTTTTTATTCATAGGTATCCTCCCCTGTGGTTTGTCTATATCAATGAGCCATACGTGATTTTTCCGTACTTTGTACTCTCAAAATCACGAAAACATTCGGAATTCGCATATTTACTGCGTAAATAGCTGCACCCTCATGTTTTGTCGGTCCTCATAGACACAAATATGTATGCAAGCATCCGTTTTGTGTCCATTTGTCCCTTGAATCATCAGTATTTTAATATAGACCCGGACAAAAAGCAAGAAATGAAAAATTGCCGTTTCTTATTGACAAACGCAGGATTTTGCCATAAACTGATGAATGAAACAGAGCTGACAGCTCGTTATAGGGGCAAGACGAAGAAAAGGGATAGTACATTTCGGACAATCTACAGAGAGGGGATCACTGGTGCGAGATTCCTGTGCGGAAGAGATGGAACCTGCCTTGGAGTCCTGTATGAAAATACAGCGTAGTTCCGGCGATAACGGAAAATGAGTGAGTACTGTTTTTAACAGTGCTAATCAGGGTGGTACCGCCGAAGAGATGACAAGTCCTTGGTTCCTGCGTTCACGCAGAGACCGGGGCTTTTTTATTAGGTGCCAAAGAGGAGAATTGTGAGAGTACCATGTATGAAACGATTTGTATGGCATCTTCTGGCTTTAATATTTTCAGCAAGAAAAGGAGAAAACGATGGCAAAAGAAAAGAAATTAGTTGAAGCAATCACATCTATGGATGAAGATTTTGCACAGTGGTATACCGATGTGGTAAAAAAAGCAGAGCTGATCGATTATACCAGCGTAAAAGGATGTATGGCGATTAAACCGGCAGGCTATGCAATCTGGGAGAATATCCAGCATGAGCTGGATCGCAGATTCAAAGAGACCGGCGTACAGAATGTATACATGCCGATGCTGATCCCGGAAAGTCTGCTTCAGAAAGAAAAAGATCATGTAGAAGGTTTTGCACCGGAAGTAGCATGGGTAACACACGGAGGACTGGAGCCGCTTCAGGAGCGTATGTGTGTACGTCCAACTTCTGAGACACTGTTCTGCGATTTCTACTCCAGAGATATTCATTCTTACCGTGATCTGCCGAAAGTATACAATCAGTGGTGTTCTGTTATGCGTTGGGAGAAGACAACAAGACCGTTTTTGCGTTCTAGAGAGTTCTTATGGCAGGAAGGACATACCGCACACGCAACAGCAGAAGAAGCAGAAGCACGTACGATCCAGATGCTGAATGTTTATGCAGATTTCTGTGAAGAAGTTCTGGCGATTCCGGTTGTAAAAGGAAGAAAGACCGATAAAGAAAAATTTGCCGGAGCAGAAGCAACTTACACGATTGAATCCCTGATGCACGACGGAAAAGCACTGCAGTCCGGAACAAGCCACAATTTCGGTGATGGATTTGCAAAAGCTTATGATATCCAGTTTACAGACCGTGACAACAAACTGAAATATGTTCACCAGACATCCTGGGGTATGACCACACGTATGATCGGTGCGATCATCATGGTACATGGAGATAACAGCGGTCTGGTGCTGCCGCCGAGAATCGCTCCGGTACAGGTAGATATCATCCCGATCCAGCAGAAAAAGGCAGGCATCCTGGAGAAAGCAGCAGAAGTGGAAGCAACACTGAAAGCGGCTGGATTAAGAGTGAAAACAGATGATACTGACAGAAGCCCGGGATGGAAATTCTCCGAGCAGGAGATGCGTGGTATTCCGGTTCGTGTGGAGATGGGACCAAAAGATATCGAAGCAGGTCAGGCTGTTGTCGTACGCCGTGACACTCGTGAAAAGATCACCGTAGCAATCGACGAACTGGCAGCAGAATTGCCGAAGATCCTGGATAGCATGCAGAAAGATATGCTGGAGAGAGCACGCAAACACAGAGATGCACATACTTATGTTGCTCATAACATGGAAGAGTTAAAAGACATCGCAGACAACAAACCAGGATTTATCAAGGCAATGTGGTGCGGTGAACGTGAATGTGAAGATAAATTAAAAGAAGATGCAGGAATCACATCACGCTGTATGCCGTTTGAACAGGAAACCATTTCCGACGTATGCGTATGCTGCGGAAAACCGGCGAAAAAAATGGTATACTGGGGCAAAGCATACTAAAAACAGTTTCTTGCAGTGAGATTACATCAGGAGAAACGTTGATGTAAAATCTGAATTCTGATATCAGATGATATGATATATAAAGAGACAGAGCCACAGTGACGCAGGTGAAATACAATGCGTTATGTGCTCTGTCTTTTTGCATCATTTATTATGTTTTCCGGGCTGCCGAAGGGAAAGTGAAAATTTATTTCTCAGGCTTGCGGTATGCGTACACAGCCAGTCCGTCTTTCATAGGAAGTTTCGGAGATCCCTGAATCAGCGGAAGTGCATAATCAATAAATGCCTGAGCAATATCAGTTCCATCTTTTGTGATCCATTCAACAGGAACCGTCTTTTCCTGATTGCAGATCAGGTTGACATCCTCAAGGCCACATTCCATCACGTATGGTTTGTCAGATTTACGGACAAAGCTGACCATCTTTCCGGTTTCACCGCTGATGGCAGAAGTCACGCCGAAAGCTCCGGCCTGTGCAGCTTCCAGTGCATCCGTTTCAGACTGCAGGAAGGCAGAACATCTCTGATTGACATTCAGCTCGACCGAGCGAACTTTTACACCGAGGCGGTCACGCACCAGATTTTCCAGATATTTGCCGCAGCCGGTCAGCATTTTGTGTCCAAATGCATCGACACCTGCAGAGGCTGCATATTCACAGATAAAGGTGCCATCCTTGTCATGAATGCCTTCGGATACACAGACGATCAGGTTGTTTTTTGTCTTAAAACATTCTTCCAGAGAAGCAAGGAAAGATTCCTGGTCAAAATCCGCCTCCGGCAGATAAATCAGCACCGGGTTGTCCTGCTCGAATTTGCGGGCAAGTACGGATGCTGCGGTCAGCCAGCCGGCATGGCGGCCCATGATCTCAATGATGGTAACAGATTTTGTATTATAAACAGAAGCGTCCAGTCCGATTTCACAGACGGAAGCAGCCACATATTTTGCGGCACTGCCGAATCCCGGTGTGTGGTCGGTGAGGATTAGGTCGTTGTCGATCGTTTTCGGAATACCCATGATACGTACATCAATGTTGTGGGCAGCAGCATAGCGGGAAAGTTTGCTGACCGTATCCATAGAATCGTTTCCTCCTATATAAAAGAAGTAACCGATGTTCATCTCTTCAAATTTCTGAAACAGCAGAGGATAGATCGCATCATTTAAATCATCCGGAAGTTTGAAACGGCAGGAACCAAGGTAAGCTCCTGGAGTTGTACGCAGAGCTTCCAGTGTATCGTTATCCAGTTCTTTCATATCCATAAAGCGTCCGTCTAAAAATCCCTGGATGCCGTTGATCATGCCGTAGACATGTTCAATCTCTTCGCTGCGGTTAAAACCTTCACGGATCACACCGTAAAGACTGCTGTTGATAACGGCGGTCGGTCCGCCGGACTGTCCTACAATTAAATTTTTCACAAGTTAAGCTCCTTTCAGCTTCTTTTTGGCATTCCTTTCTATTTTACTACATTTCCTGAAAAAAAACTATTATGAATCGCGGGAAATTCTAAAAATAATTCTCTCTGTTTCATCCATTACTTTTTCAGAATATTTTTGGAAATATTCAGGAAAAGTCAAAGAAACCGACCGAAAAATTTACGGAATCTCGTACAAACGAGGTAAAAACATAAAAAATAATTGACAAGCACAAAACCCGGCGGTATTATAGAACACAAGATTTTTTATTAAAATATAATAAAGATAAAAAATCTGTAAAGTGAAGTTTTAGAAGGAGGAAAAATATTATGAAAAAATTCACAAGATTTTTTGCTACCGTTGCAGCAGTCTCTATGGTAGCTGCTTCTTTGACAGGATGTGGAAGTAAATCTGACAACACAGCAAGCACAGACACAACTGCTGATTCAGCAACAGCAGGTGATACACTGAAGATTGGCGGAATCGGACCGATCACCGGAGGAGCAGCCGTATATGGACTGGCTGTTAAAAATGCAGCAGAGCTGGCAGTAAAAGAGATCAACGAAGCAGGCGGTATCAACGGCATGCAGGTTGAATTTAAATTTGAAGATGATGAGCATGATGCAGAGAAATCGGTAAACGCTTACAACTCCCTGAAAGACTGGGGTATGCAGATGCTGATGGGTACTGTTACATCCACACCTTGTACAGCAGTTGTTGAAAAAACACATGAAGACAATATGTTCCAGCTGACACCGTCAGGTTCCGCTGTTGAATCTATTAAATATGACAATGCGTTCCGTGTATGCTTTTCTGACCCGGGTCAGGGTACTGCATCTGCAAAATACATCGGTGAGAATAAGCTGGCATCAAAAGTAGCCGTTATCTACAACAGCTCTGATGTATATTCTTCCGGTATTTATCAGAAATTTGCAGAAGAGGCAAAAAATCAGGACTTCGAAGTTGTTTCTGCTGAAGCATTTACCGAAGACAGCAAGACAGACTTCTCAGTACAGCTGCAGAAAGCAAAGGATGCAGGTGCTGACATGGTATTCCTGCCGATCTACTATACAGAAGCTTCTCTGATCCTGACACAGGCAAACTCCATGGGTTATGCTCCGACATTCTTCGGATGTGACGGTCTGGATGGTCTGCTGGCAGTTAAGAACTTCGATACAAAACTGGCTGATGGCGTTATGCTTCTGACACCGTTTGCAGCTGATGCAGATGATGAAAAGACACAGGCATTTGTTTCTGCTTACAAAGAAGCTTACGGCGATACACCGAACCAGTTCGCAGCGGATACTTACGATGCAATCTATATCATGAAAGCAGCAGCAGAAAAAGCAGGTGTGACAGCTGATATGAGCGTAAGCGACATCTGTGATGCAATGAAAACTGCCATGACAGAGATCAGCTACGATGGTCTGACCGGTGAAGGTATGACCTGGACAGCAGACGGTGAGCCGGACAAGGCACCAAAAGCTGTCGTGATCAAAGATGGTGCTTACGTAGCAATGTAATGATGCCGGTGTCGATTGTGGGAGTGCGAAGCACGGAACATCCACAGGCATGTCAGGTGGGGATTTTTGCCCCCAACATCATCGTAATAAAAATGAAGAGGCACTTACAGTTCGGTAAGGAAGCCCAGAGGAGGGCTGCCATGGGCAGCCCTTTTTCCTGTTATAAGCGAATCCTATTGAATAAGTAGGCAAACACAGAAAACAACCATACACAGATATCAAAGGTAGACTTGTAAAGTCTGTTTTTGATATCTGTGTGGTATTCTTATTTTTAAGAAAACGATGGTTATATTAAAAATACGACAAGGGGTGTGCGTATGAGTTTTATTTCTTATCTGATCAACGGTATCAGCCTTGGAAGTGTCTATGCAATCATAGCACTTGGCTATACAATGGTATACGGTATCGCAAAGATGCTGAATTTTGCACATGGTGATATCATCATGGTAGGCGGTTATGCAGCTTTTATCTCCATGAATTCTTTAGGCGTGAATCCAATTCTGGCAGTTATATTATCGGTTGTCATCTGTACGATTCTCGGACTGGTTATTGAGCGTGTTGCTTACCGTCCGCTTCGAAATGCATCTTCACCGCTGGCTGTTCTGATCACAGCGATCGGTGTCAGCTATCTGCTTCAGAACCTTGCACTTCTGATGTTCGGTGCAGATACAAAATCTTTTACATCTGTTGTAACAGTTCCGGCAGTTGTGCTGGCAGGCGGAAAACTGACGATCTCCGGTGAGACGATCGTTACTGTTCTTGCATGTATGATCATCATGATCGGTCTGACACTGTTCATCAACAAGACAAAAGCAGGTCAGGCAATGCTGGCAGTTTCGGAAGACCGGGGTGCTGCACAGCTGATGGGCATCAATGTAAATGGAACAATTGCCCTTACCTTTGCGATCGGTTCCGCACTGGCAGCAATTGCAGCGGTTCTGCTGTGTTCTGCTTATCCTTCCCTGACACCGTACACCGGAGCCATGCCTGGTATCAAAGCATTCGTAGCCGCTGTATTTGGTGGTATCGGATCGATTCCGGGAGCATTGATCGGAGGTATTTTGCTTGGTATTATTGAAATTCTCGGCAAAGCATATATTTCCTCTCAGATGGCAGATGCGATCGTATTCGGAGTTCTGATCGTTGTACTTCTGGTAAAACCAAGCGGATTGCTTGGAAAGCAGATTCAGGAGAAAGTGTAGGTGGCAGCGATGAAAAAATTAAAATTAAACAAAACGACAAAAAACAATCTGATCACATACGGAATCGTCATCCTCGCTTATATCATCGTAGAAGCAATGCTGGCAGGAGGTCAGATCTCCAGTCTGATGAAGGGACTTTTAGTTCCACTCTGTGTTTATGTGATTCTGGCTGTATCTTTGAATCTTGTGGTAGGTATTTTAGGTGAGCTGAGTCTTGGACATGCAGGATTTATGTGTGTGGGTGCATTCTCCAGTGCATTCTTCTCAAAATGCACCGCAGGAATGATGCCGGATGGACTTCGTTTCTTTCTGGCACTGCTGATTGGAGCTGCTATTGCGGCTCTGTTCGGACTGATTATTGGAATCCCGGTACTGCGACTGAAAGGTGACTACCTGGCGATCGTTACCCTGGCATTTGGTGAGATCATCAAGAACCTGATCAACGTATTCTTTATCGGAAAAGATGCAAATGGTTTCCATTTTTCCATGAAGGATGCCATGTCGCTGAACATGGACGGAGGAGATGTTATCATTAACGGACCGCAGGGAATCACCGGAACGCCAAATGATTCTACGTTTACCATCGGCGTGATCCTGGTACTGATCACACTGGTTATCGTACTGCATCTGATCAATTCCAGAGACGGACGTGCGATCATGTCTATTCGTGACAACCGTATCGCAGCTGAGTCTGTCGGTATCAATATTACAAAATACAAACTGATGGCATTTATTATTTCAGCAGCCCTTGCCGGAGTTGCCGGTGTTCTGTATGCACATAACCTGGCTACCCTGACTGCACTGCCGAAAAACTTTGGTTATAACCAGTCGATCATGATCCTGGTATTTGTTGTACTTGGCGGTATCGGAAGCACAAGAGGTTCTATGATCGCAGCCGTTGTACTGACACTGCTTCCGGAGCTTCTGCGCGGACTGAATGACTACCGTATGCTGATCTATGCAATCGTCCTGATCGTGATGATGCTTCTGAACTGGAGCCCGAAAGCACTGGAAATGAGAGAACGTTATTCACCGAAGCGTCTGCTTGCAAAGAGAAAAGAAGCAAAGGAGGCGAAATAATATGGAGAACATGTTAGAGGTAAAGAATCTGAGCATTTCATTCGGAGGACTGCGTGCCGTATCCGAATTTGATATGAATATCGGGAAAGGTCAGCTCTATGGCCTGATCGGACCGAACGGTGCCGGAAAAACAACCATATTTAACTTGCTGACAGGTGTTTACAAACCGGATGAAGGTATTGTAAAATTAGATGGACAGGACATTACCGGAAAGAAGACCATTGATATCAACAAAGCAGGTATCGCCCGTACTTTCCAGAATATCCGCCTGTTCTCACAGATGTCCGTACTGGACAATGTAAAAGTAGGACTGCACAATCATTATCATTACAATACGCTCGAAGGGATTCTGCGTCTGCCGCGTTACCGTAAGGTGGAAAAAGAGATGAATGAACGTGCGATGGAGCTTTTGAAAGTGTTCGACCTTGAGAAAGATGCCGAGTATCTGGCTTCTAATCTGCCATATGGACAGCAGAGAAAACTGGAGATCGCCAGAGCACTTGCAACTGATCCGAAGCTTCTGCTTCTGGATGAGCCGGCAGCCGGCATGAATCCGAACGAGACAAAAGAACTGATGGAAACGATCAGCTTTGTGCGTGAACATTTTAATATGACAATCCTTCTGATTGAACACGACATGAAACTGGTTTCCGGTATCTGTGAAGAGCTGACCGTACTGAATTTCGGAAAAGTACTGGCACAGGGACCGACTGCGGAAGTACTGAATGATCCGCAGGTTATCACAGCATATCTGGGAGAATAGGAGGAAATGGACTTATGGCAATGCTTGAGGTAAAAGATCTGAATGTATATTACGGTATGATTCAGGCGATCAAGGGGATTTCCTTTGAAGTAAATCAGGGAGAAGTCATCGCACTGATCGGTGCCAACGGAGCCGGAAAGACTACAACACTTCATGCAGTCACAGGGCTGACACCGGTGAAATCAGGCCATATTTTCTTCGAAGGAAAAGATATTACAAAAGTGCCGGCTCACAAGATCGTTTCTATGGGAATGGCACACGTTCCGGAGGGACGACGCGTATTTGCACAACTCAGTGTTTATCAGAACCTGAAAATGGGTGCTTATACACGAAAAGACAAAGACGAGATCAGGCAGACACTTGATATGGTATATGAGCATTTCCCGCGTCTGGAAGAACGTAAGAACCAGATGGCAGGTACGCTTTCCGGTGGTGAACAGCAGATGCTTGCAATGGGACGTGCACTGATGTCTCATCCGAAGATCATCCTTATGGATGAACCGTCTATGGGACTTTCACCGATTTTTGTAAATGAGATTTTCGAAATTATCAAGAAAGTCAGTGCAGCCGGCACGACCGTACTTCTGGTAGAGCAGAATGCAAAGAAAGCACTCTCCATCGCAGACAGAGCATATGTCCTGGAAACAGGCAAAATTATCTTACAGGGTGATGCAGACAAGCTGTTAAATGATGAGTCTGTCAAGAAAGCATACCTTGGAGAATAAAAGGGGGTTTGTGCTATGGGAAAACTGATCGTTACGATCGCAAGACAGTATGGAAGCGGTGGAAAAACCATCGGTCAGATGCTGGCAGAAAATCTGGGTGTAAACTGTTATAACAGAGAAATTCTGCGTATGGCATCCGATGACAGCGGAATCAAAGAAGAGCTGTTCAATCAGGCAGATGAAAAACTTCGCAATAATCCGCTCTTTGGAAATTCCACAAGAATCTACAAAGGCGGGCTGATCCAGCCAGATCATGGCGGATTTGTCTCCGCAGACAATCTCTTTAATTATCAGGCAAAAGTGATCAAAGAACTGGCAGAGAAAGAGTCCTGTGTATTTATCGGACGCTGTGCAGACTTTGTTCTCAAAGACCGCCCGGATGTGATGAGCGTCTTTATCCATGCACCGCAGGATTACTGCCTGGCACGTGGTATGGAACGCAACTCCATGACGGAAAAAGAGATGGAAAGATTTATAGCAAAGACAGACAAGTATCGAGGTGATTTCTATCATTATTATACCGGACGCACCTGGAACGATGCGAGAAATTACGATCTGTGTCTGGACAGCAGCAAGCTTGGATTTGACAAATGCGTAGAAGCAATCAAGGCATACGCAAAAGTAAGATTTGGCGAAGATATTTTTGAATAAGCGTCCAGCAATGCAGCAAGTATCAGGAGCAGATGTGAGATACTTGCATAAATAAAGCAAGAATGCGGCAGGGAGAGGAAACTTTCTCTGTCGTTTTTGCATCTTAGCTGAAGAAAACTTTTTATCTTAGTCGGAGAAGAGTCCCACTTCTATAAGTGGCGAGCAACAAATTTGTCTTAGTGGGAGTGCAATCTCCGACTAAGATAAACGCTCCGCGAGGGCACACATTGTCCAGTGGACAATGGTTTTGGGCCGACCGGAACGAAGTGTAGAATGCACAGCGATTCTGTTGGGTAAATGTCAGCAGAGTTGACCAGAATTGCATGCCAGATCTCATGTGCGTTCGACTTAAAAAGAAGCAGGCAACGAACAGGTGTGTTTGAGTCAAATTTATGGGGAGAGGATAATATGACACTACGAGAAGAAGCAGATAAAATCATAAAAGAAGCGATCACAAAAGTACTGCCGGATGAGGCAGTAAAACAGGCACTGAAAAGCAGAAAATCGGTAAAAGGAAAACTTTACCTTGTAGCGGTTGGAAAAGCAGCCTGGCAGATGGCAAATGCAGCCGCAAACATCCTGAATGGACAGATTGAGAAAGGGATTGTGATCACGAAATACGGACATATTCAGGGAGACATTCCGGGGATTGAATGTTTTGAAGCAGGACATCCGGTTCCGGATACAAATACCTTTGCGGCCACACAGAAAGTGATCGAGCTGACAGAAGAATTGCAGGCAGACGATCAGGTACTATTTCTGCTTTCCGGAGGCGGCTCCGCCCTTTTTGAAAAACCATTGATAAGTACAGAAGAATTATCGGATATAACAAAGCAGCTGCTTGCATGCGGGGCAGATATTGTAGAAATGAACACCATACGGAAAAGACTGTCCGCAGTCAAAGGCGGAAAATTTGCCGGACTCTGTGAACCGGCAGCCATATTTGCGATTGTACTGAGCGATATCGTCGGAGATCCGCTTGATATGATCGCATCTGGACCGGCATATGCAGACTCTTCGACCGCATCCGATGCAATCGCAATCGTTGAAAAATATCACTTAAAACTCAGCGAGAAGGCAAGAACATTACTGGAGATGAAAACACCAAAAGCAGTAACAAATGTGGAAACCAGGATCACCGGAAGCGTCAGAAATCTGTGCCTGGCAGCAAAAGAAGCCTGCGAAAAACTTGGCTACGAAAGCATGATCCTCACAGATGCCCTGCAGTGTGAGGCAAAAGAAGCAGGAGCATTTTTAGCAGCGATCGCAAAAACACATCAAAATACAGACAAAAGCCTTGCTTTTATCGCGGGAGGCGAGACGATCGTCCACGTGACAGGAAAAGGACTCGGCGGACGCAACCAGGAGCTGGCACTTTCGGCGGCAGAAGGACTGGCCGCATGCAAAAATACTGCCATTTTCAGTGTCGGAAGCGACGGAACTGACGGACCGACCGATGCAGCCGGTGGCTATTGCGATGAAAATACAAAAGAAAAAATGCAACAGGCAGGACTTGATGTCTATGAAGTGCTGAAAGAGAATGATACCTACCATGCACTGAAAAAGACAGGAGGACTGATCATCACCGGAGCAACCGGGACAAATGTAAACGATGTGGCAGTGGTGCTGATACGACGGAGATTCTTGTGATAATCAGCTTTTCACTCGGGAAGGCCCCCCCTTTTTGGGAACCTTCCGAAAACTGGAGTTCACACTTCTTTTTGCCCTTCGGATAAGAAGCATCCCTCGCTCTAAAGAGCTCGGTCAATTTTTATTTTGCTACTTATTGCCAATCCATTGTTTTGCGATTTCGACATTTACTTGCAGTGCCGAAGCAATTTGCTCAACCGGAACGTGAAGTTCTGCAAAAGCAATAGCAGCATCCTTTTTTGCAGTATCGATGCCGTTATTAAATCCAGCAGCTACACCAGCTTCATACTCAGCTTTTCTGAGTTTGCGTTCTTCCTCTTCTTTGTCGTATTCGAATATACTCATCGAGATCACCTCCGATTTATTTGCACGAAGAAATTCGGAAAGAATGTCGTTACGGATACATTCATCAACCGCCAGCTTAACTGCTTCGTTCAAATCCAATTCCTTCGCATATTTACGGACACAATTTACATACTGTGCATATTCTCTTAAAGTTTTGCATTGTTCCATCAGCTCTTTATTAAGCCCTTCATTGATGTTTATTGTCAGTACTTCCAGCTCCAGTTTCGGTTCGCCGGACAGATTTTCGAAAGATTCTGACAAATGGTTTAACCAATGGTCTTTCTTTTTTTCAGTTCCATTATAAAATACAATAAACTGTGGTGCCGGGATTTTCAGCAGTGTGGAAGAGTAAAGTGATTTATGATCGACTAATTTTTGATATTCGCTGGAAATATAGAATAAATCCCGCAGCGGCATATTCGGGTTATAAGTAGACTGATGTTCATATAGAAATAAGTCAGTTCCAATAATGAAAGCCAGATCATTTTTCATTCCCATATAAATAGCATTTTCCAGTGTGACGATTTTCAGTTTTTCTGGATCATCATAATGTGAACCGCTAACTGCATTATAAAGCGACAATAAATTTTGACGGTCAGAAAACAGCATGCGAAATACCGTATCCTTGTAATTACGATTTGCAGTCGCTTGTTCTTTTTGAGCCATAGGCAGTACCTCCTTATGCAGGAGTGTACCAAAATGCGACAGCCATACGGTTTATACTCTTTTTCACAGTTTGAAACTCCTGCTTTTTAAATTGATTTGTTTGATTGAAAAGCATGAATTTCTGAAGTGTGAATTAGAAAATATAGATGGCAGGATGCCAAGAACGTTAAGAAATATGCTTTGAAAATATATTACCACATAGCTCTCATTATTTCAATATGTTTTAAAAAGATAATTAAAGTCAACATAAGCAATAAGATTCCAACGACTGTATAGAAAAAAGGATACAAATTTTTACTTTGCAACATAGTATAGAAACAAAATACAGAAAGCAGCATTTTATGAATGATCAGAAGCTTGAAAATCTTCTAAATCTTGCACTGGATGCTACAGATGCAGAACGGGAAAAATCTTTAAACATGAATTTCGGGTATGACAGGCAGAATCGGATTTGGGAGCTGATCGTGCGATATCACGGTGATCTTTCCGGGGTTGGGGAGCGGACAAAAGAGATTATCCTGTTATCCGGCGGCTATGCGATCATTACGGCAGAAGAGAGCGAGATTGACTGGATTTCCTCGCAGCCGGAAGTCGAATACATCGAAAAGCCGAAAAGACTGTTTTTTTCAGCAGCACAGGGCAGAAGTGCCTCCTGTATCAATCCACTTCAGACCGGGGCATTTGATCTGAGAGGCCAGGGCGTTTTGGTGGCGGTGATCGATTCTGGCGTAGACTATTTTCATCCGGATTTTCGAAATGAAGACGGCACGACCAGGATCGTGGCACTTTGGGATCAGACAATCCAAAGACCAAAAAGAAATGATGCAATGGAGACAGATACAACAGGCGAAGGAGAAAATAGATCGGAAGAAAGGACAGAAGATACAGGAAAAATCAAAGAAGGAACCGGCGAAGAAATCCGGGGTGTGGAATATACAAAAGAGCAGATTGATGAGGCACTTGCTGCCGGAAACAGAGAAGCAGGATATCGCATCGTTCCGTCAAGAGATCTGAGCGGACATGGAACGGAAGTACTTGGTATCGCAGCCGGAAATGGTCAGGCATCCGGCGGACAGTACCGTGGTGTGGCATCGAAGAGCGATATTCTGGTTGTGAAGATCGGGACAGCAGGCTCTGAGTTTGCCGGGACCGTAGAACTGATGCTGGCACTGGACTACGTGATCAGAAAAGCGATGGAACTTGGGAAGCCTGTTGCGATCAACCTGAGCTTTGGAAATGTATATGGCTCGCATGTGCCATATACCAGAGGCATTCTTGTATTAAACAGAAGTTAAAAAACAATCCTGCAGCTTAACAACAATTCAATGAAAATGGCAGAATCTGTCTGTTACAATACAAGTAACGAAAGCTTTCGAATCTGAAACGGAGAAAAGACTATGCAGATGAAAGAGGTTATAAGATCAAAGCGAGAAGAGTGCGGTTATACGCAAGAGCAGGTTACGTTCTTTCGAGAAAATAAAAATTGACCGTTGGTTTCCTGGCAGGTGTAAAGAACTGAAATGCCGCACATTTTAAAATACTGTTTGCAAAAGAATAGTATTGCATGTGCAAATGAACGAATTCCCCGAAGGGCACGTAAAAGTGCCTTCTTGGGAAT
>NZ_JAJEQE010000011.1 GCF_020687205.1 Hominisplanchenecus faecis | reverse complement strand
TATATCATCTGATATCTGCCTCGAAACCAGTAATTTCTTCCTATATTTACAGACAAAAATAATGTGATATTGTAATAGGTATTTGTGTCTGTTTTTAGATTTCCAGGTTCCCATGCCATGAGTATACTATAATTTCTGATTTTTGGCTACCTTAACCCACCGTCTAAAGCCAGTGGGATTGCGGTAGCCTTATTTCAAATTCAGTCTCTGATTCAAATCTTCATCAATCACTGGATCAGAGGACTGTATGATTCCGTTTGATTTGTATGTAATTCCACGCAGTGTACTTTCATCACAAGGATTTACTTTTATTGCATCGTTTCCTTTTCTGGCATCGCAGGTCAGTTTTTCTTCGCACCCGCATCCTCTATTTCCAGAACAGACTGCAAACATATTTTTATAGTCCAAACCTTGTCCAATATCCAGCTTATCATCTGGATTTCTCGGCAGCCAATGTTCTATCGTAACCGCAGGTACACCGCTTGGGAGATTTCTGCTTTCCGGGTTCTCTGCCCTTTTTTATCCTGATCATGGCATTTTACCTCACATCTGTTCCAACTCAAGACGCACACGACACGCATTGATTTCCGGATCGTTATTTCCTATTTCTTTTTCCAATTGCCCAATAATCTCCTCTGCCATCTTCCATTCGCCGCTATCCAGTAATTCATAAAATTTTTCAAATAAAAATCGAATGATATCCGGTCTTGAAGAAACTTCCATCACTTCTCTTAAAATGGTATTTGCATCTTTACCATATGTTTCATCAGTTGCATTGATAACTTCATTATTTCTGAGAATCACAACAGATCCTTTTTTCACAGAATTAATCACTTCCGGTGCATGTGTACTGACGATAAACTGAACTTTAGGAAATATATCCATCAGATCTTTCAAAATTCGCTTCTGCCACTTTGGATGTAAATGCAGGTCCACTTCATCTATCAAAATGATCCCTTCTGTTTCCACTAATACTTTATTCAGTAACTGTGGATTAAGAATAGCCATTCGATATGCAATATCTGCAATCAGACTTATCGTACACTTGTATCCATCACTCAGCTGAGAAACGGGCATCCTCACATGTTCTGTCCCATCAAAATAAAGAATATCTATTTCACCCGTATCCAGATTGAACTGTACTTTTACATCTGAATATCCTGTAACCGAAGCAAAGATCTGTTCCAGTGCCATTTTAACTGCAACAAATTCCGGAATTTTTTCTTGTCTCTGAAGCTGCTGATAAGTCATTTTTTCAAACCATTTCATCATCAGCTTATCATTTGCTGCACCGTCAAGGCTGTCTATATATCCATTGCTTCTGTTATTTTTTTCAAAAGTATCATTCTTTTTCTCACGATGCTGTGCCCAGAGCCGTCCTGTCCCATAATACGAAATAACAGGTAATTTCAGCTCTCGATCCCCGTTTCTCATTCTCTCCTGATACTCTTCTGCAATGGATGTAAGTTCCTTTGCAGATGCCAGCCCTCCTCTGCCTTTTGCAGATTTAAGACTTCGGCTCCACGTTATATCCTTTCCATCCATTTTACCTGATGCTGTAATCTCAACCGGAAATTGCGGCTGAACATCAATGGTACTTCCCAGATCATAATATTTATAATGAGCATCACTCTTCTTGATCCCATAATTTGTGAGTCCATCCATCGCTGCCGTCAAAGTACCCGCTGCAATTGTGGCAGCCTCCAGAATCGTTGATTTTCCTGCCCCATTATTTCCAACGACCACCGTAAGTCGGTTATTAAATTTTATTTCTATATCAGAAAAGCACCTGAAATTATGGAGAATCATTGATTCTAGAAACATATTTTTGTCCTCCTGTCCTTCTGCAATTTCAGTAAGGCGTATATAATATTATTTATCATATTATATTATGCTATATATTTTCATTTTATGCTCATGATAACACAAAAATTGAGATTTGCACATAGAAAAACGCAACAAGCGTTTCACTGCTGAACAAACCATAATTTCACTTAGTGAACAAATCTTTTAAAAAACTTTCTATCTCTTCCGAACTGCTAAACATTTGTTCCGTCGATAAATTTTCACAGAAATCAAAAAAGGAAAAAAGCAATCCTGTTTCTTCCAGCATAAGATGAAGCTGCATCTGTTTTTCCGGAACAATAAATTTCAAAATACCATATTCTCTGCTGACGCACAGGTAGATTTCTGCATCAAAATTTCCCACCGTCTTCTTTAAAATACGGATATTTATTCCATTGTCCGAAAAAATCAAATCTTTTATTAACTGGATACGGTCATCCATTTCAAGTGGATCATACAATTCCGGCGGCCATTCACTGATTATTCCGGTTTTCAGAAAACGCTTTATCCCTTCCAGTGACGTAACATACTGAATATCTGAGCGTTTAATTTCTTCACCATAAGTGCAAAGCGTCTGGATTAGCTTTTCCCTTCCCGGAAGCTCTTTTTTCAGATATTTTTCATAAATTTGCTCTGTCAGCACCGGAGTCAGGCATGGTGTCATCTGAAAGCTCTGTACCTGATCTTTATTTTTCAAAATTTTACCGGTAACTTCAAACTGTTCATCAAGATCTGTAATACGTCGAATCATCGGTTTCGACTCTTCGATACATTCTTCAAAAATCTCCTCAAAAATCCTCAATATTTCCGGTTTTGCCGTTATATATCCTTTTTGCATATCAGCTGTTAAAACACAGGCATACTTCGATGACAAAACCATATACGGAAAAAGACCAAATTTTTTCTCCTGCACCGGAATCTTACTGTAATAATACCAGGTATTATAATCATAATTATAATTGTAGAGTGGCAGCACACACCGCAGGCAATCCAGATTATAATTCTTTTTCCTATATACGTTTTCCGGATTGCTGCTCAGACATACAATATGGTCAATACGAGTATTGCAGGCATAGTTTCCATGCACGGACAGGATACTGCTCAGGGAATTACTTTCCGGCTGGATCATAAGCCGCAAATGTCCGTCTTTGTTCCGACTTTCTTCTCCAATCAGCCGAAACAAAGCAGCATCTATTTCATATCCTCCCCGAAGAGGAATACTCTCATTGTTGAGTATGCAGAATTTTGCCGGTTCTCCCTCCGTCAGAGCAGTTATATTAACATTACTACTGAGAATTGGCTCAGTAAAAAATTTCTGGACTTCCTTGCGTCTGTAATAATTATCGGATCCCTGTGCAGATATTTCATACGCTTCCCAGAGTTTTTCTTCCTCTGATGGAAGCAAGTGCATATATTTTGCTGCCTTCTCCACAATCTCTCTTCCCGGAAGATTTCTCTGACCTTTGAGAATTTTGTACATATTCGCCCGGTCATAACCACAATACCTGGCAAAGGGCTGTATTTTTACACCTTTTTCTTTTACGAATGCCGACAGCAGATTTGCAAATTCATTCATGTTATCATCCTTATCGTTTGTTTTAATCTTGAAACTATAGTATAACTTTTTCTTATGCAAACTGCAACACCTGAAAAGAAAAAAAGCAAGAGCGAATGATTTTCCATCCGCTCTTGTTACAACTCACACTACACCCTATTTCTGGTCTTTCATAAAAACTCCTTTGTTTTTATAAATCTTATTTCTTTTTTATTTTATAAGTTTTCTTTTCCTTCATCAAGATGTGTCAGACGCTGTGGTCTGATTTTCTTTGATTTTCGAACACTTTCTGATTTTGTGCAGAAAAAAATGCAGCCTATGTTGTACATAAGCTGCATTTTACAGTTGAATATGATGTCGGGGTCAAAAGCTCCCGACTTTGATGCCTACGGATTGTTTCATGCTATGCACTCCCACAATCCTGACATCATATGATAATACAGATCATCCTTCCGCTCGATTCATTGACAATCTTTTTCATGGTATCCTGCAATTTACCCTGGCTTTCTTCGCCGATCATGGCAAGTTTGGTGCGGATGCCGTCTTCTACCAGCTGGCTGACGGATTTTCCGAAAATATTGGTATCCCAGATGCCATTTTCTCCTTTTGCGTTTTCTTCGATATAAGCAATCAGGTCTTTTGCCTGCTGTTCGCTGCCGACGATCGGTGCGATCTCGGTTTCGATATCTGCCCGGATTAGATGAACAGACGGACTGCTGGCTTTTATTTTGACACCGTAGCGATTTCCCTGTTTTGTAAGGGCGGGTGCTTCGAGTCGGATCTCTTCTTTTTGCGGTGTGATCACACCGTAGCCTGTGCCATGTACCGCATTTAATGCCTCCTGCACACTCTCATATTCTCTGCGTTTCTCAGATAATTCCCGGATCATGGAGATCAGTTGATATTCTCCGTCGATCTGCACGCCTGCCATCTCGCTGAGCATCTGATAATAATATTTTTCCGGCATCTCGAGACGCACCTGTACGCTGCCGTCAGAGAGGGAAATCTGTTCCAGTTTGCTTTTATCGATGTATTCGCAGGATGGTGCCAGTGACTCTGCCGTCACATCCCGCAGACTGCCGACGTTTGCAAAAATCTCACGAATCGACTCCAGGATTGCCTTTTTTACCGGATGTTCCACATCCAGTGTCTCAATCCATCGCGGCACAAAAAATTCTATACGGGTCAGCGGAAATGCATAGAGAAGCTCCGTCAGGATCCTGCGGATGTCTTCTTCTTTCATCTGCTCACAGTTGACCGGGATCACAGCAGTTTCATACGTTTTTGACAATTCTTCTGCCAGTGCTTTCGTCTCCTGCGAATACGGTTTCTGAGAATTTAAAACGATCACAAACGGCTTGCCTGTTTTTTTCAGCTCCAGAACCGTCTTTTCCTCGGCACTTTTATAAGCTTCCCTCGGAAAATTTCCAATCGTTCCGTCGGTTGTCACCAGAATCCCGACGGTTGAGTGGTCACGGATCACTTTTCCGGTTCCGATCTCCGCAGCCTGTGGAAACGAGATCGCCTCTTTTAGCCACGGCGTTTTTACCATCCGCACCTGATTGTTTTCATCGAGTCCAAAGGCTCCGTCGATCACAAATCCCACGCAGTCGATCAGACGGATTTTTGCTGTAATCCCTTCATCCAGTTCTACTTCTGCTGCTTTCGCCGGAACGAATTTCGGTTCTACGGTCGTGATCGTCTTTCCGCCGCCACTCACCGGGAGTTCATCTTTTGATACCTGACTGTTTTCTTTTTTCATATGCGGCAGAACAAGCTGCTCCATAAAGCGACGGACAAACGTGGATTTTCCTGTTCGCACCGGGCCGACCACGCCTATGTAGATCTCGCCCTTCGTCCGTGCCTGTATATCCTGATACAGATGAAACGTATCCATAATTTAACCCCCTCACTATACTGATACAGCATATGTGAGGGGGTCTCGCTTTTAGAACGGATTATGTAACAGCTCGTGTGCTTTTCCTTTGAAATCTTCTCCGTTGTAGAAAACATCCATCAGCGGATTTTCGGTACATTTCTTGATCGCCATATTTCCGTCTGCACGGTACAGGCCTTTTGCTCTTGCTTCTTTATGTCTCGGACCTGCCGGGATTGGCTGACCGCCACCCATGATACAGCCGCGTCTGCACGCCATGATCTCAATCAGATGATATTGTTTCTCACCGCTTTGTACCTGTTCCATGACTTTTCTGGCATTGGCAAGTCCGCTGGCTACGCAGATATTCAGTTCTTTGCCTTCATAAGTGATGGAAAATTCTTTGATGCCTTCTTCGCCTCGCATACCGGCTTCTGCGATGGAATCCATCACGGCATTTCCATGTCCCGGAACGAGTCTGCGGATCACGGCCTCAGTTACACCTCCGGTCACACCGAAGATCACACCGGCACCGGATGCAATACCAAACGGCATATCGCAGGATTCTACTTCGATCTTATCGAGTGCAATACCGGCAGTACGGATCATCCTGGTAAGCTCCGTTGTGGTGATGACAATATCCGTATCCTTCTCACCTTTGGTATAACTGTTTGGACGTTCTGCCTCCATCTTCTTTGCCGTACACGGCATAATGGATACAACAACAGTCTTTTTGCCTTCTGCATGCTCCGGATTGCGGTAATATTCTTTAATGACCGCGGAGAACATCTGCTGCGGAGAACGGCAGGTGGAAATGTTTTCTTTATAATCCGGGAACTGATCCTGCACAAATTTAACCCAAGCCGGACAGCAGGAGGTGAGCAGCGGCAGGTTTTCCCCTTTTTCAAGGCGTTTCAGGAATTCTGCAGATTCTTCCATGATCGTCAGATCCGCTGAATAACTGGTGTCAAAGACTTCATCAAATCCCATGCGGTGCAGAGCTGCCACAATCTTGCCCATCGCATTTTCACCTTTCGGAAGTCCAAATGCATCACCGGCTGCCACACGCACTGCCGGGGCGATCTGAGCCACGACTCTGGTATCTTTGTCTGCCAGTGCCTTCCATACTTCTCCAATGTTAGTACGGATTGTGATCGCACCGGTCGGGCAGAATACACGGCACTGTCCGCAGTTTACACAGTCTGTCTCTGCGATCTGCCGGTCAAATGCCGGCATGACCATCGCATCGGTTCCGCGGTAAGCAAAATCGATCGCACCGATCCCCTGGATCTCGTCACAGACACGCACGCAGTTTCCGCAAAGGATGCATTTATTCGGATCACGCACGATCGCAGGAGAAGAAAAGTCAAGCGGTCTTTCTTCTCTTGTATTCTGGAAACGTACTTTTTTCACGCCGAGGCGGTGTGCCAGTTCCTGAAGTACACACTCGCCGCTCTTGATACAGGTCGTACAGTCTCTGCAATGTGCAGCCAGCAAAAGCTCTACGATCAGCTTGCGGTATTTTCTTACTTTTTCTGAGTTTGTATAGATCACCATGCCATCTCTCGGCTCTTCGGAACAGGACGCAAATGTCCTTCCTCTGTCGTCTTCTACCGTACAGAGTCTGCACGCACCAAAAGTAGAAAGTTCTGAATGGTAACACAGTGTCGGTACGTCAATGCCTGCTTTTCTTATGACCGTCAGAATATTTTTTTCATCGGTAAATTCTACTTTTCTACCGTCAATTATCATAAATCCCATAATCTGCCCTCCTACTCTTCTATGTAAATGGCATTAAATGCACAGTTTTCTTTACATGCACCACACTTGATACAGATATTCGGGTCAATATGGAACGGATATTTTACTTTTCCGCTGATCGCACCAACCGGACAATTCTTCGCACACTTGCTGCAGCCCTTACAGAACTCCGGATTGATCACATATTTACGCATAGCCTGACAGACTTTTGCGGCACATTTATGCTCGTTGATATGTTCCAGATATTCGTTTCGGAATAATTTAAGAGTACTGATGACCGGAAGCGGTGCACTCTTTCCAAGTCCGCAAAGTGCCATGCTGCGGATCATTGCCGCAAGCTCCTCCAGACGGTCGAGATCTTCCTCTTCGCCTCTGCCTTCTACGATCTTTTCCAGGATCTCCAGCATACGTTTCGTACCTTCCCGGCACGGAACACATTTTCCGCAGGATTCTCTCTGCGTAAAACTCATAAAAAACCGGGCAACTTCTACCATACAGGTGTGCTGATCCATGACAACCATTCCGCCAGATCCTACGATTGCATCAAATTTCTTTACGGAGTCAAAATCAAGCGGTTCATCCAGATGCTTCTCCGTCAGACAGCCGCCCGACGGTCCGCCGATCTGTACGGCTTTAAACTGAGATCCTTCCTTAAGTCCGCCGCCGATATCATAAATAATTTCCCGCAGTGTACTTCCCATCGGCACTTCAATCAGACCGGTATTTTCAATCGCACCGGTCAGGGAGAATGTTTTGGTTCCAGGGCTTCCGGCTGTTCCGATCGAACGATACCAGTCGGCTCCCTGCAGAATGATCTTCGGTACGTTGGCAAACGTTTCTACGTTGTTGAGGACGGTCGGTTTCTCCCACAGTCCTTTTTCTACCGTTCTTGGCGGTTTGACACGCGGCATACCTCGTTTTCCTTCGATGGATGCCGTCAGTGCACTTCCCTCTCCACACACAAATGCACCTGCTCCGCGGTTAATATGCATATGGAAACAGAAATCCGTTCCTAAAATGTTGTCACCTAACAGATTCCGGTTTTCCATCTCTGCGATCGCATGGCGGAGTCTGGAAACGGACATCGGATATTCTGCACGCACATAGATATAACCATTGGCAGCCCCGACTGCATATCCGGCAATCATCATGCCTTCCAGCAGTTTGTACGGATCACCTTCCATAACGGAACCATCCATAAAAGCACCCGGATCACCTTCATCACCATTACATACGACATAACGTACTTTTTCTTTCTGGTGTGCCACCTGTTTCCATTTGCGTCCGGTCGGAAAACCGCCGCCGCCTCTTCCCCGCAGCCCGGATTTATCGATCTCTTCGATCACTTCTTCACTTGTCATCTCAAACATCACTTTTTCCAGGGCAGAGAAACCGCCGGATGCCATGTACTCGTCAATGGATTCTGCATCAAAACGTCCGCAGTTCTCCAGAACGATCCTGGTCTGTTTTGCGATAAACGGAATCTCTTTCGGATGACGGTAAACTTTTTTCTCTTTACGGTATAATAAACGCTCCACTACCTCATCACCGAGCACAGCACGTTCAAACAATTCCTGGCAGTCGTCCAGTTGAACTTTTACATACTGAACGGTCTCATCGTTTTTCGTGATACGCACAAGTGGGCCAAGTTCACAGAAGCCCTGACATCCGGTCTTTTTCAGCCCAATGTGTGTGTCTTCATCGTGCGGTGCAAAGATTACGCTCACGCCCGGTGTTATATTTGCAAGTTTTAAAAAGCGATTGTATATTTTTTCAGAACCGGTTGCGATACAGCCGGTGCCGGAACAGACCAGAATACGACAGGCTGCCGTCTCCATATCTGCTTTTGCCTTCTGGCGACATTCTTTTAACTCGTCTCTGTTATGGATCATCAGCACTCACCTCGCAATTCTGTAATCAATCCCACTACTTTCTCCGGTGTCATATTCGGGTGGACTTCATCGTTCACCGTACAGGTCGGTGCCAGTCCGCACGCACCGAGACAGGATACGGTCTCTACCGTAAAAAGCATATCATCCGTTGTATGCTTCTTATCGGAAAGTCCCAGTTCTTTCATAAATGCATCGAGGATTGCCGCTGATTTTCTTACATGACAGGCTGTTCCGTCGCAGACCTTGATCACATATTTTCCCTTCTGTTCAAAAGAGAAATTCTCGTAAAAAGTCGCAACACTGTAAGCCTTTGCCTCTTTTACTCCAATCTCTTTTGCAATGTACGTCAGCAATTCTCCCGGCAGATAACGATATACCCCCTGGATATCCTGCATCACAGGAATCAGGGATGATGGTTTCTTACCATAAAAAGCAATGATCTCGTCCGCTTTCTGGTAATATGACTGATCCAGCATAAATCATACCTCCTACTCTCTTGTATTTATTGACAAATTTTGTGTGTTAATTATATCTTATTTATTTATTATATACAATGCCTTTTCCATTAATTAAAAATTTAACAAACAAAATACTTTTCCATAGTTATGTCAGATAACTGCGATATTTGTGTTAAATTTTTCACATACAATATGGATGTTCCGTTTTTTGAGCATGGACTTGCCTTGATAATATTTTATCAATATGTTATAGTGCTTTGAGAAGGAAGTATGCATGCCACCATAAATCCGTAATTGACATAAAGGAGTTTTCAAGACATGAGAGGTATTGAAACACAAGTAAGAAAAATCCGCCGTCAGATTTTTGCTGAGGTTTCCAGAATCGGCTTTGAATCCGATGACGAATCACTGATCCACGATATTGAAGCAATTCCCTATAAAATCGTAACGGAAGATGGTCCGCAGTACCGTGACAGTATTTACCGTGCCCGTGCGATTGCCACGGAACGTGTCCGCCTTGCCATGGGAATGTGTCTGCGTCCGACAAACAAACCGGTCCACCTGACTGATGGCATCGAGGCCAGCAATATTTCCGAAAAATATTATGAGCCGCCTCTGATGCAGGTTGTCCCTTCCGCCTGTGCTTCCTGCGAGGATAATAAATATGAAGTAAGCGATATGTGCAAAGGCTGCCTTGCCCACCCGTGTGCGGAAGTCTGCCCGAAACATGCCATTTCCATGGTAAACGGACATTCTTATATTGATCAGGAAAAATGTGTGCACTGCGGAAAATGTAAATCGGTCTGCCCGTATGATGCCATTTCCAAAAAGGAACGTCCATGTTCCCGTGCATGCGGCGTAAAAGCAATCGGAAGTGATGAATTCGGCCGGGCAAAGATTGACAACGAAAAATGTGTATCCTGCGGTATGTGTATGGTCAGCTGTCCTTTTGGAGCGATCAGTGACAAGTCTCAGATTTATCAGCTTGCACGTTCCTTAAAAGAAGGCAATGAAATCATCGCAGAAATTGCTCCTGCGTTTGTTGGTCAGTTTGGTAGCATGGAGCCAAAAGATGTCCACGCAGCCCTGGAAACTTTGGGATTTTCCGAAGTTTATGAGGTAGCTCTCGGTGCCGATATTGGAGCCGTCTCAGAAGCCAGACATTATGCCGAAAAAGTAGCAACCGGAGAACTTCCGTTTCTTCTGACTTCCTGCTGCCCTTCCTGGTCCATGCTTGCGAAAAAATATTTTCCGACTATGATCGACAATATTTCTCAGGAGCTGACACCGATGGTTGCGACTGCGAGAAGTATCAAACAGGAACATCCGAATGCCAAAGTTGTATTTATCGGTCCGTGTGCTGCGAAAAAACTGGAAGCCAGCCGTCGTTCGGTGCGAAGTGATGTCGATTTTGTTATCACTTTTGAGGAACTGGTCGGTATGTTCGATGCAAAGGGAATTGATATGGGTGAGAAAGAAAATGCCCATTCCATGCACGATGCCACTGCTGCCGGACGTGGTTATGCCGTAGCAGGCGGTGTTGCCGGTGCGATCGAGGAATGTCTGAAGGCTTATTACCCGGATGTCGCACCAAAAATTATCCATGCTGAAGGACTTGCAGAATGTAAAAAGACACTGGCTCTTGCCAAAGCCGGAAAAATAAACGGATGTCTGATTGAAGGAATGGGATGTCCTGGCGGCTGTATTGCCGGTGCCGGAACCAACCTTCCTCTGAACAAAGCTGCTGCAAAAGTGAAATGGTTTAAATCCGTTTCCAGCAAACAGCTCCCTCCAAAAGAACTGGCAGAAATTGAATTAAAGTAAATTCAAGTCGAACGAATGTGAGAATTGGCACACGATTCTGGTCAGCTTTGCTGACATTTACCTGACAGAATCGCTGTGCATCCTTGCGGAGCGTTTATCTTAGTCGGAGTTTAATCTCCGACTGAGATAATAAGAACCGGTTTCCTATTGCGGAGTTAGGAAACCGGTTCTTTTATCTTATGGCAGGTGCGGATTCCTGCCACAGAAGGAGGTATGCTGTGAATTACCCCCAATATGTTCAGGATTGCTCGAGATGGATTCAATCGCTATTTTTTCATAAAATAATAAACATCTGCTTACCCTTAGCAGACATCATACGAAACCAGAACGTCTCTGACTTCGGATTGGATGTTTTAGCTCTGCACGGAAGCTCATCTCATGTATCAAGCAGGTTTCCTGACTCGCCTATCTTTACGCTGTCTTACCTTCTCACAAAAATGGGTATGCAATGGTTTTTCAAGACAGTGCTCCTTGCTTACAGTGGCCGGACCGTTCAGGTTTTGCACCTGATTCCCTTTCACCCGATTCTCATCGGCACTTGCTACAGCAATATGTAATTCACGTTATTATTATAGCCTCTTTGTTATCTTTTTGTCAAGACTCATTTTTGTTTATTATTTTTCTCATTGCTTTATACTTTTGTCACAGGAAGTCCATAATTTTCTGTTATATTGTATTTATATGATGCCAGGGCAAAAGTTACAAAATTTTTGATATTTTAAAGGAGTTTTCCATGACTGACACTGAATATTATGATCTGATCCGTCCATACGATGATGCAATGAAACTGCTTCTGACCAGGCTGGAGATCTTAAACCACAATATTTACAAGGCTTCTGCTGAAAATCCGATACATACGATGCAGTACCGCATCAAGAGCAAGCAGAGCATCGAAGAAAAACTGATCCGCAAGGGGGAAGAACCGACTCTTGAAAATGCAAAGGATCTTCTGCAGGACATCGCCGGCATCCGCATTGTCTGTTATTTCGTCGGTGATATTAAAAATCTGATCGATATGCTGAAAAAACAGTCTGATCTGATCTTTATCCGGGAACGTGACTATATCACCAATCCCAAACCGAATGGCTATCGAAGTCATCATATCATTCTCGGCGTAAATGTTTTCTGTCTGGATGCCAGTGAATATTATCCGGTCGAGATCCAGCTCCGCACGATTTCCATGGATTTCTGGGCTGCCATGGAGCATCGTATTTCTTATAAAAAAGAATACGACAACCGAGAGCAGCGTGTTGCGGAACTGTTAAGCTATGCAGATACACTCGTCGATATGGAAAAAGAATTTGAGAAATATAACGAAAATGCCACACTTTCCTGAATTTATCAGCAGATCGGAATTTTTCCATTCAAGAATGTTTCTGATGTACGTCGTATGCTGCATTTCCTCCGTTTCTATAACAAAAAACAGACAGCGAAATCGAACCCGAAATCACTGTCTGTTTTTTCATTTTTACATCTCAGCGAAGCGGACAAGAATCACATAATAAATCTTATCTACATTCGCCTTTGTTTTTTAATCAAGAATGATCAGTGCCATAAATACCAGATCGGTATCTCCGGTATTGGTCAGTGCATGACCGTGGTTATCCGGTGTGTAAGTCACATCTCCTGCCTTAACCGGGCGTACGGTTCCATTATCATCATAATCACCCTGACCTGCTAAGATGAAATAAGTTTCACTCTCATTGTGATGTTCATGATAGCCAAGAGAACATCCCGGTTCAATCGTTACTTTTGCATATAATCTGCATTTTCCGTTGAGTTCTTTTTCACCGAGGATACGGTCAATGATTACATGTCCTTTTCCACCACACATTTTTTCAACTACTTCTCTCTTTGTTGTCATCATTACGCCAACTCCTTTTAAAAATGATAAAATTGATTTTATAATAACGATTCAGACATACACTTATAACCGAACCATTATCTTCTGCTGGCACCTGACCAACAACCCGATCGGTTAAAAGAATTTTGCAATCTCTTCTACTGATTTTCTTGTCGGTCTGTCCGGATCTGCATCGCTGTATCCCACACTGATCACACTGACAATGGACTCTTCTTTTGGGATGTCAAATGCTTCACGCAATTTATCTGCATCACGCAGTCCCATAACCAGCGTAGATAAGCCCTGATCTGCCGCCTCCAGCAGAAGATTCATATCGTGCAGACCGCAGTCATAATAGCCCCAGCCGTTTCCAAGCTCGTTATCTGCAGTGCCGTCTTTCTGAAAACCGGCACGGTTTAAAATAACGGCAGATATCAGGAAAACCGGAGCATTCTGCGTTTTTTTGCGATTGCCTTCAGCCAGGGCATCCAGTACTGCCTGTCTTTTTTCTTCGGAAACCGCCACATAATAACGGATCTCCTGAGCATTTTTCCAGGTCGGTGCAAGGATTGCTGCCTCGATCATAGCTTTTACTTTTTCTTCTTCTACCGGAGTCGTCAGATACTGACGGATACTTTTTCGTTTCTGCATGACTTCCCGAAGTTCCATTTGTCTTACCTCCTTGCAGCTGCTTTCTCTGCTGCATCCACTACATGTCCGATCAGGACAGATGTGGTAACACTTCCGACACCGCCCGGTACCGGTGTGATCGCATCTACGATCGGCTCTACTTTATCGTAAGCTACGTCACCGCAGAGTTTGCCTTCTGCATTGACATTGATGCCGACATCGATGATCACCTGTCCAGCTCTTACATAGCTGTCATCTACCACGCCCGCACGACCTGCTGCAACGATCACGATATCTGCCTCTTTTACAACTGACGGCATATCAACGGTTCTGGTATGGCATACGGTAACGGTTGCATTTTTTTTGATCAGCATCATAGCTGCCGGCTTCCCTACTACCAGAGAACGGCCTACTACAACTGCTTTTTTACCTGTGCAGTCGATTCCGTAATGATCCAGGATCTCCATGCAGGCCTGCGGTGTACAAGGAGGATATCCCAGATCTTTGCCTGTAAACACACCAGCCATGGAACCGTTGGTCATACAGTCAACGTCTTTTGCCGGATCTAATGCCTGTTCGATCTCGTCCTGATTTAAATGTTTTGGAAGCGGACGGAATAACAGAACACCATGAATACTGTCATCTTTGTTTACTTCATCGATCACTGCCAGAACCTGCTCCTGTGTCGCATCTGCCGGCAGCAGATATTTTTTATATTCCACACCCAGTTTTTCGCAGCGTTTTGTTGCTCCTCTTTCATAAGAAAGGTCGCTTTCATTTTCGCCTACACGTACAATTCCAAGTGTCGGTGTAACACCATTTGCTTTTAATGCTTCTGCTTTTGCGATAATACGCTCGTTTAAAGCTGCAACAACTTCTTTTCCTAATAACTGTTTTGCCATAATGCTTATCCTCCGCCTATTTCAGTCTTCCAAGAACACTTGCAAAGATCTCATCTGCCATCGGCGGGTATTTTGCCAGCATAGCATCTGCTTTTGCGTTCAGTTCTTCTGCATATTCTCTGTTTTTCATGGATTTTGTGTTGATATACACATTCAGGGAAGCTCCTTCCAGTGCTGCTTTACAGAATACGGCACCTACGCCTGCATCACTGATCGCAAGGGCTGAACCTTTTGCCGCAAATTCTTTGATCAGTTCAATCGCTTCACAGCATTTCTCCATGATCTCCATCGGTACGGAGCAGGCATCTTTCAGCACAATCTCCATAACGCGTGCTTTCTCCGCCTTCTCTTCTTCTGTCTCTCTTGGCATGCCATACGCCTTGGAGAGCGGCTCAAATACTTCCGCATCTTTCTCTACCAGAGTCAGCAGTTCTTTCTGAAGAACATCGCATTTTGCTTTTAACTCCTGCATTTCTTCTTCTACATCCGCATATTTTTTCTTTCCGACTGTCAGGCTTCCGACCATATTTCCAAGAGCTGTGCCGATTGCACCAACCAGTGCAGATGCACCGCCGCCGCCCGGAACCGGTGCTTTGGAAGCCAGAACTTCTACAAATTCATTACATGGTACCGTTGAAAATCCCATTGTAAAATCCTCCTTCATTTTCTTTAATGTCCCGATCGCAATATCCCCGACAACTGCCAGGTCTTCTGCTTCAAAGGACAGCGGGAAATTGTCTGAAAACAGAATTTGGGAGGATGGTGGAAATTCCTCATCTCCTGCCCACAGCAAAAACTGTACGCGATGCCCGTTGATAAATTCAAACTCGTATCCGGCATCACCGTGTCCGCAATTTACTGCCCCCAGTGCTTCCATTTTGTTTTTAAATTCCTGCAATTTATTTCCATAAGAAAAAGCAAGCCGCATCATACATCTTCCGTTAAACTGACGGTAATAAACTTCTCCATGCGGCACTTCCCGATAAGTCAGAAACTTTCCGGTGCCTTCTGAGTACACACCCCTTGTTAAAAATCGGATTGCCATGATCTTTGGCGGAACGCCATCCTCCATGGCTCCATATCCTTCATCAAATGGATTTGCCTTTCGGATGGTACATTCCGGCCATTTTACAAGAAATGCTTTCTGCATCATTCGCACTTCAAATTCCTGTGTCTCTTCATGCCAGGGTACTCCCACCCTGGCTGCGGCCTCTTTTGGATCGATTGCTGCAAATTCCTCCAGATAATGTTCAAAAGGAATTCTTTCTTTATTATCTTTTTCGTATCTTACCTGCATAAAATTCTCCTTTTGATGCCGCATTTATCTTCCGTCTCACATACGTTCGACTTGAATTTTACCGATTCGGAAACAGGGATGCATCTGTATGCGGCAGGAAACATGCCCCTACAAATTCATCCATATACTGCGGAATCGTACTGAGTTCAATATATGTCATATTAGCGGCAAGTTCATATACTTTTCGCTCGGATTCGGTAGAACAGAGCATCGCATACGCACCTGCCAGTGATGTATTTCCTACATAATGATACATTTCAACCGGAATATCCGGGAACATTCCGATATTGATCGCATTTGCCATGTTGATACCGCTTCCGATACCACCTGCAACATAGACATTCTCGATCATAGAAATATCAAAGTCACAGTAAGAAAGCATGGTGCGGATTGCAGAGAAAATAGCTCCTTTCGCACGGATAAAGCTGTCGATATCCACTTCTGTGATTTCTACATCTTTGCTCGATCCTGCTTCTTCGCCTTCAAATGCCAGCACATAGCTGCCCATTCCGTCTGCATCGCGTTTCACGCGGCGGCCTTCTCTGACAAATTTTCCTTTTGGATTGATGATCTTGCAGCGGAACAGCTCACTGATAATATCAATGATACCGGAACCGCAGATACCAACCGGTTTTGTGCCTTCATTGCCAACGATCGTCAGCTTCGGCTCCATCGTTTCTGCATCTATCGTACATGCCTCGATCGCACCGTCGGTCGCTCGCATACCGCAGCTGATATCTCCGCCCTCAAAGGCTGGTCCTGCAGAACATGCACAGCTGAACATAAAGTCTGAATTGCCAAATACAATCTCACCGTTGGTACCAAGGTCGATAAACAGAGAGAATGGCTCCTGATTCCACAGCATCGTTACAAATGCTCCGGCTGTGATATCTCCGCCGACATAACTGCCGATATTCGGTGCAAGAATGATATGTGCATCCGGATTTACTTTGATACCAATATCTCCTGCAAAAATCGAATTGGTCTTAAAGAAGGTCGGAATGTACGGTTCCATGCGAACCGGATCCGCATTAACTCCAATCAGAAGATGGTTCATCGTGGTGTTCGCTGCGACCGACATACGGTAAATGTTCATCGGGCTGATCTTTGCCTGACGGCACATCGTCTGTACCAATGGATTAATCGTCTCTTCAATGATCGCTTTCTGAAGTTTGTCCTGACCGCCCGGTTTGCGGGATTCGATAATACGGTTGATAACATCCGCACCGTAGCGGATCTGACCGTTACCGCTTGATCCTTTTGCAAGGATCTTTCCATCTGTCATATCTATGATGATCGCAGATACGGTTGTGGTACCAATATCGATTGCAAGTCCTGCAATGACCGGTGCTTCGTCCGCACCGCAGATGTCATAGACAAAAATGTCTTTTTCTGTTTTTCGGATCACAACGTTTACATCAAAATTGTGTTCACGCAGTACCTGTGCCATTTTATGGATCACAGAATATGGAAGCTTCACACGCTGCATTCCGGTAATTTCACGGATGGCTCTTGTCAGACGTTCGTTATCCGGCATAGTGTCATCCAGAGTTGGTACATCCATTTTAACATGAATGCTTTCAAGATTATTTTTGAGTTCGATACCTGCTTCTGTAATCGATTGCTTAATATTATCAAAGATTTTTAATTCATCCGGTGATGACAGATCCGCAACCTTCATACGGCTACGATATGCGGAAGCAATATCTGGCACCATTACAGCAACATCCGCATTTATTTTGCTGCAGCATGCCAGACGCCATCCCTGTGCATATTCTTCATCACTGATGTGTCTCGTCTGTTTGGAATCCAATTCTCCCTCTACGAGTTTTACTCTGCATTTTCCGCAAGATGCATTTCCTGAACAAGGTGCATCGATAGCTACATTTGTTTTTCTCGCTACCTCAAGAAGGCTCTCACCGAAAGCAGCGAAGACTGTGACATCTTCGCTGTTTTCAAACTTAAAAGTAACCTTATACATTTATTAGATCTCCAGATAGGAGTCAGCATACAGAGTATTGCCTTTGAATACATCACAGGATTTGATGGTTTCCATCAGACGCAGGTCGTTCGGGTTAACGATTGCAGAAGTCAGACCCTGCATCATAGCCATTGCAACCAGGGCGGAATCCATGATCGGACGGATTGCTTTTGGCATACCGTTGGAGTTATTGGACAGACCACCTGTAGAATTCAGTCCCATATCAGAGAACATTTTGATACATTCCAGAACCTGCATCTGTTTGTCCTGCATACCTTTTACTACCAGGAAGAGCGGATCGAACCACAGATCTTCTGCTTCCATACCATGTTCCAGACCTCTTTCCAGAAGCATCTGGCAGTAACCCATACGCTCATCGTTGTCTTTTGCAATACCTTCGCCGTTACACAGTGCAATAACGATTGCATCGTTTGCAGCTGCAAGGTCGATGTTTTCGATTCTTCCTGCAGCATCTGCAGAGTTTACGATCGGTTTTCCTTTAGAACGGTTGTATACAGCGATACCGGCTTCGATGGCTGCTTTATTGGATGTATCCAGTGCCAGAGGTACGTTGTCAAATTCACCCTGCAGCAATTCAACTGCCCATTTCATCAGATCCGGGCCATATCCTTCTGCCGGTCCGATGTTTACGTCCAGATATGTAGCTCCTGCATCCAGCTGCTGTTTTGCTCTTTTTAAGATCGGTTCCGGATCTCTTTCCAGAAACGCTTTATTTACTGCTGGAGCTGTTGTTGAAAGTCTTTCTCCGATTGTAACGAATTTTCCCATTATTTTGTTCTCCTTTTGCTTGTATATTTAGTTTATGCAAAGTCTTTCATGAACTTAACAAGCTGAACTGCTTCGTTTGGAGCAATGATGATCTCCCAGCCCGGCATTTTTGCTTCCAGCTCGCCCTTCAGGACAGCTACTTTACCAGGGATGATCAGTTTTCTGCTCTTAATCTTTCCTTCGATATCCTGTTCCTGGAAGAACTTGGCGATAGAAGAAGAAGAGAATTTACCAGCAGCCCATGATGTCAGTACGGAAAGACCGCCAGCATCATTGATAATCAGGTTTACCGGTACACCGGAACGTTCCAGCTCTCCGGAAACCAGGAAGTAAGTCAGTGCGAAGTCTACGGTTGTCAGGCATACAGAGTTTTCATCTGCTCCGTTCAGAGGATAGATGCCCGGTTCCACTTTCATTGGCTTCTGAGGATCGGTGAACAGGTTCTGACGCAGACCATACAGAGGCAGAGCTTCTGCATAACCGATATGTTCTGCAACGATTACGGAACCATATTTCATTGTGAACAGGGACAGCAGTGCTGCCTGTTTGTGAAGATCACCTGCTGCAATTTTGTGCAGATTTACAATAGAAGGATATCCGAATGTTCTGTCACCGTCTTTGATTGCTGCCTTACGGATCTGAACTGCATTTTTGAATGTCTCTTTTACGTCTGCTCCGGTTACATCGATCACCAGATTCTTGTTTCCAAGACCTTCCAGCTTTTCTACTGTATCGTGGATTTCAGACAGATCTGCTCCGCTTACGCCAAGTACAACACCTGCTGCTGTGGCAACAGCGTTCATTGCTTCGTAGTTGGAAGCATCTGCACCATTCAGGATCGGTTTTCCATCTTTGCATACTTCCAGTGCTGCTTTTGCAATTTCTGCATCCTTACAGTCAAGGATCAGGATACGTCCTGTCTCTGCTGCTTTTTTCACCAGCTCAACATAATCCTGTTTGCCATCTGCACTGTAATTTACATATACCATCTCAACGAACATACGCTCGCCGATACGTTCATAATCAACTTTTTTAATGTCCTCAAGTTTCTGTGCAACCGTCTCATCATCCATGCATGTGCAAAGAGACATTGCATATCTTGTTCTGCTTACGAATGTTTTTTCATGACGGAACAGAACGGTTTCGCCACCCAAAGACAGCTCTGCATCGCCTGCACCAACTTTGATTGTTTTCATTGGCGGCTCGGTAGCTGCTGAAAGTTTAGCCAGTGCTTCCGGTGCGAAATACGGACAAGCAGCGATATCAACTGCACCCTGTGCAACCTTCATAGAGAATGCCATACATGTCGGGCATCCACATTCTTTACAGTTTTTCTTTGGTGATAATTTAAAAATATCAAGACCTTTAAGTGCCATAATTACATCTCCTCCTTAACGCAACTCTTAGACTAATTCTTTCATCAGACCAGAAATGATCTTGATGGATTCCGGATGTTTCAGGATTACCGCATTGGAACCGGCAGCGATAACTGCCATTGCAGTTTCTACTTCCATATCGATTCCACGTTCTTCCTGTGAGCCCCATTCAGGAGCATCTGTTTCAGAAGCCATAGCTTCTTTTACACCCCAAGCCTCAGATGCTACCGGAGTAATGATCGGCATCTGCAGATTTGCATCGCCCTGCTGCAGAGCTGCTGCTTTTACACGATCCATAGTAGAGATAACATACTCAAAACCGTATCCAACTGCTGCAGTACCTACGTTCATAACGACACTCTTGCTGTCAACACCAAGCTGAGAGATCAGTACGTTAAGCTGTTTAGCCAGGTTGATATCAACAGCTGATTCAGCACCTACTACCTGTTTGTAAGCCAGGCCTGCTGCTGCACCTACTGTCTTGTAATTTTCTTCTTTTGCTGAGAGGATGACTGCATTTTTACCGTTCAGGGCTTCTGCCGCTTTTGAGAACAGTTCTGCATCTTTCTCAACATTTTTACATCCGCATACTACAAGTGGAAGATCAACTGCATCTGCGATTTCTTTCAGTTCACCGATCAGTTCTTCTGTAGATTTGTTTGCTCCGTTTGGATCTCCGCCTTCCATACGGAAACTTAAAAAGTCTACACCTTCCATAGAAGCTGCTTTTCTGGCCATATCTGCCAGAGTAGCACAACCTTCATAATATTTTTTGATGCACTCCGGCTCATGTTCCATACCGAAATCTGTGATCTCGATACCTACCTTCGGTGCATTTTCGATTGCAGCATCAAAAGAATACAGCGGGAATACATTCTCGCCTCCGATTTTCACTGCTTTATCGCCAGTACCAAACTCAACAGCGTTGATGCTGGCATTGAATTTTCCTGATTTTGCTGTAAATGGCATTTCTAAAAATCCTCCTTCATGCTTTTTAGACTGTTATAAAAACATTACTTCTATTTTACAACAGCAGCCTGTAAAAATCAATTATTTAACAATAAATTATAAAATTCGGCTTTCCGGACGATCCGCATAAAGCCAGAAAGCCGATATTTGTTACAAATGTCTGCTCCGCAGTCGCTTGTTTTCTTTCCTCTCGTCCTTTCGGACATCTCCAGAATCACAGCTTCGCTGTTTCGCACTTCGTGCTCCTGATTCTGTCGCTAATACCTCGGGTGAAATCAAATGCCTGCTTCGCAGTCGCTTGATTTCTTTCCTCGGTATTACATCATCGGTTCCATGGTCAGAGCCGGATGTCCTTTTTCTTCGAGGTAGGCCAGCAGTGTTTCCGGATCTTCTGCGATAGTTTCATCTGCGATCATATCACAGAAGTTATCAATGCCGTACAGTTCTTTTGCTGTTGCGTTCAGTCTTTCTGCTACCTGTTCTTTCAGTTCTTTCGGCATCCATACGATACGTGCTACTCCGCCTTCTGCTTTCATGAATTTTTTGGAAGCAATGAAATGTTTTCCATGTCCCATAAATCCAGGAGTCTGTACTCCACCACCTGTCATGGAAGCCAGTTCTGAGAATGTCATACCGATCGGAGTCATACCTGCATATTCACGGTTTGCGATGCAGACACCGTTTGACAGCGGCTCGATACCACAGATACACTCGAAGCATCCACAGGATGTCATTGGTTTTTCAATGATAGAATACAGGGATACGTCTTCCAGGGCACCCTGGGAGAATTTCTGAACTGCTTCGTTTACGTCTTCGTATTCACCGATACGTTCATCGATCGGTCTTTCTTTTGTGATAACCTGGCATGGTCCCTGAGGATCCAGCTCGTTGGTTGCTTTTGCATCCAGCCATGAAACAGCTCCGCAAAGTCCCAGTCTTTCCGGTGTAACCACGCATACGTGGGATGGGGAGAATGCCTGGCACATGATACAGCTGTAATATACATCAACGCCTTCGTCTGTCAGTGTATTCAGACGCTCATCACGTTTGTCAAACAGCGGCATAGCTACTTCATGACGGACTCTGGTACATTCTGCAGAGTCTGTGTAGATTGTTACCTGACATTTATCTACAACGGCTGCGAATTCGCTTTTTACTTTTGCATACAGAACTTCACCGATATGTTTTGCACGGAAGCCTGCTTCAAATGTCTCTTTGCTTACACGGATACGGATCATATCACGCTGACCGGTATGCATCATACCTTCTACACAGTTCAGGTATGAGTGGAATTTACGCTCGAATACCGGTTCAAAGTCGGACTGCATACTCTTTCCTGCTACTTCTACTACATAACAGATGCTCTGTTTGCTTCCTACCGGCATTTCGTCGATGTCCGGTCCTACCAGTGTGATCTTGTGATCTTCGATCTCAGATGCATCCTTTGTCATAACCAGCTCGCAGCAGTCTACACGGGAGCCGTCGAATTCAACCTGCATATCGCCGCGGCGGATGATCTCACCTTCAAATGCAGATGCGAATGCAACCGGAATGTCGATGTTTGTGATCTTGATCTTGATATCTCTTGCTTCCAGAGAAGTTGCGTTGAATTTGGAAACGTCTGGCTGAACGATCAGGCTCTTTGGAACTTTGAAAGTATCTTCGTTTGTGATTACTGGGAAACCAAGTGCGATCGCACCTGCTCCACATGCAACGATAACCGGATCAAGCGGTGCAAATGCATTTACAAATGCCGGTACACGTTCCATGGTGTATTTCATCAGGCCTGCTGCATCACCCGGCTGAATGTTACCGAAGATCAGAGCTGCTCTTACTGCAACGGATACAACATGTATTACACTTGTAACATCTTTGCCCAGAGGGATCACACGTACGTTTGCACCTGTTTTGTAGCCAAGTTCTTCACACTGATCAATGATACCGCCAACCAGTGTAACCAGGATACCCTGTGACTGATAGCTCTTTACCAGGTCAACGCCTTCCTGTGCAGTCGGTGCAGCACCAAGGATAACTGCAACACCCGGGATATCACCTGTTACCAGCGGTACACCAAGTTCACGGATCACTGCATCTGCCAGATGTCCGTAGCACGGAGCTTCGTATGGTGCAGCTCCGTCAATATATTTCAGTACTTCGATAAATTCTGCACACAGAGCGGTTGCAATACCGGACATAAATGCATCATTTAATTTCTGCTCTCTTGTCATCAGGGTTTTTACAACGCCCAGAGCTTCTTTTAACTGTCCAAGTGTAGCAACCTTTGTACCGGTTACTGCATAATAACATGGCAGGCTGTAAGCCGTATCCGGGAAAGCAATCGCTTTATCTGCACCATGTTTTTCGATCGCAGCATCGATTGCACCCTCTGTCAGGCCATATACGGTATCATTTCCACTGAATACAACATCAAATAATGTCACTTTATTTACCTCCTTTGGACAGATCTGCGTCTATCCTGCTTTTTATTATTGAAATCTCTGCTTTTGCGTTCGGGCTTACATCAAACGGTGATCTTCCCTGACGGTCTGCATCGATTATTTCTGAATTGTAATGAATAAATCCAAGCAAATCTTCCTGTGGTATTTTGGAACGGATAAATGCTTCATCATCCTCGTTCCTTACTTTGTTGGCAACCACGCGTACCTGGCGAACTCCAAGTTCCGCTGCAAGTCTCTTTACATTTTTATAAGTCTGGATACTTCTTGCCCCTGGTTCGATCACAACAATGAACTGGTCCATGCCTTCTGTCGTTCCACGGCCAAGATGCTCAAGCCCAGCCTCCATATCAAGAATTACAACATCGTTGCTCCTTAACACCAGATGATTGATGATGCGCTTCAACATCACATGCTCCGGACACACACAGCCGCTTCCTGCTGTTTCAACGGTACCAAGAACCAGAAGTTTTACGCCATTACAGGTTTTTGAATAAGCATCTGGTATATCATCCACTTTCGGATTCAGCTTGTAAAACTGATTCTGATCATTCGCACCTGTACGTTCCTGAATCAGCTTTCGCATCCTGGTGATCGGCACGATTGAATCCAGATCTTCTTCTGAAAATCCAAGTGCCAGTCCAAGATTTGCATCCGGATCTACGTCTGCAGCAAGAACATGCTTGCCTTCCTGTGCATACAATCTGGCAAGTGTGGCTGCAAATGTTGTTTTTCCGACACCGCCTTTTCCGGTAACTGCAATTTTCATATCACTATCCGCCTTCTATTTTTCTTTGCAGGGCGGATAAAACCGCCCTGCGTTTGTTTTCATAAAGATTAGATTCCCAGTGCAGTTCTCTTCTCTTCGATTCTTGCGATCATAGCATCGCCCAGTTTATCGATATCTTTCTCTACGGTGTATGCGGCTTCTACCCAGTCACGTACGCCTTCTGTCAGCAGCTGTGCGATCTGGTCAGAACCGGATACATACGGATCAACGCCCAGGAACGTATCGATACCGGTAGCTACTACATAGTTACCGATGGATACTGCTTTTTCGGACATCCATTCCGGTGCACATCCGACAACCGGAAGCTGAGAAATGTTCAGTCCGGAATCTTTTGCCAGCTCTGCTGCCAGGATCATCATACGGGAAATATCTACACAGGATCCCATATGCAGTACCGGTGGGATATCCGCCAGTTCACATACTCTCTTCAGACCTGCTCCGCAGAGTTCTTTTGCTTCTTTGTCCATCAGACCTGCTCTTGCAGCAGCCTGTGCAGAACATCCGGAAGCAATGATAATGATATCGTTTGCGATCATTTTCTTCATCAGCTCGATATGGGCTGTATCCGGTCTTACTTTCGGGTTGTTACATCCAACCATGGCAACTGCACCGCGGATAACACCGGATGTGATACACTCCAGAAGCGGTTTTGTTGTTCCCATCTCATCAACCTGAGAGTTTGCAACGCCATCCAGAGTTTTTACGATTGCTTCTACAGAATATCCAACAGTTGCTTTCTGTTTCATATCCGGAATATGTACCAGTTCCGGTTTTCTGTTCTTGAAGTTTTCGATCGCCATCTTAACGATCGCTTTTGCATTTTCTCCTGCTGTCTCTGCATTGAAACGAATGTACTCAGCATCCGGCATCTGTGCGATCGGAGAAGTGGTCACAAACTTAGTATGGAAACATTTACTCAGAGGGCCAAGTGCCGGGAAGATACACTGAACGTCTACAACGATTGCTTCACATGCACCGGTCAATACTACGTTTTCCTGCTGCAGGAAGTTACCTGCCATCGGAATACCACGACGCATTGCAACTTCGTTTGAAGTACAGCACACACCGGATACGGTGATCCCCTTTGCTCCCATTTCTTTTGCATAAGCGATCATTTCCGGATCATCTGCATATTCACAGATCATCTCAGACAGTGACGGATCATGTCCATGAACAACAATATTTACGTTTTCAGCAACCATAACACCCAGGTTTGCTTCGGTTTCGATCGGTTTCGGTGTTCCGAACAGAACGTCTGAGAACTCCGTACCTGCCATGGAACCGCCCCAGCCATCAGACAGACCGGCTCTTAAGGACTGACGGATCAGTGCCTCAGGAAGGGAAGAACATCCCATGTGGCTCATATGTAAAGAACATGATACTTCGCGGTCGATTGCTCTTGGTGCGATTTCTTCTCTCTCCCAGATCTCCTGTGTATGCTGAGGAGCTCTCTTTAAGAAGTTCTGTGTACCGAATACTTTACCGTACTCGCTCATTCCCAGATATGCCATCTCGTGTGCCAGATCATAAATATCTTTTCCTTCTGTCTCAACACCCCATTCTTTTGCGATGCGAATCAGCTTCTCAGGATCTTTTACCTTGTAAGGTCCTTCTGGTTTTGCACAGTACAGTGTGTGGCAGATCTCACGTCCGTGATCGGAATGCGTTGCTGCTCCGCCTGCTGTAAATTTCAGGTAGTTACGTCCTACGATACCGTGTACGTCACATCCGCAGATACCTCTTGGTGCCTTCGGTGTGATACGGCAAGGTCCCATTGCACAGATACGGCAGCAGACACCCTGCTCACCAAATTTACAATGTGGAGTCTGTTTTGCTGCACGATACTGCCATGCGTCTGCTCCTACTTTTTTTCCTGTCTCCAGAAGTTTCTCTGTAGCCGCTTCGAATTCTTCAACGGTTGTCAATTTAAAGTTTCCCATCATCTACCTCCTTGTTTATGGGTTCCTGCCCCACAGGTTTCTCATATCCTATCCGCCCCCATGGGATACAGGTTTTTGAAATAAATCCCCTCACGGCTTCCCGCAAGGGGATGTGCTTTATAAGCTGATAGAGTCCAGTATTTTATACAGTGCCGTCTTGACTGCTGCATTTTCCGGAAGCTCTGTCATTGGCTTTCCGTCACAGTCATACTCATAGACTTCCTGATCCTGCGGAACGACACCAAAAAGTGTAAGACCCTGTCTCTCAATCTCTTCTTTTGTTCCGTCGTTCAGTTTGCCTTCCGGTGCACGGTTTACGATCAGTCCGATCTGTTTTGGATTAAGTCCGCACTCTTTCACCAGTCCGGCAATACGTCCAACTGCCTGAACACCTCGTCTGGAGCAGTCGCTCACAAGAATGATCGTATCAACTTTTGGCAAAATGCCACGGCTGATATGCTCCATTCCTGCTTCATTGTCTACGACCATGTATTTGTAGTTCGGTGTCAGTTTCTGTACCTGTGCCTGAAGCAGACCATTTACAAAACAGTAGCATCCTTTGCCCTGTGTCCTGCCCATGACGAGCATATCATAGTCATCTTCTTCGACCAGGCAGCGATTCATCATGATCTCTGCATAGTCTGCTTTTGACATACTTGGCGGGATCGGGCTTTTTGCACTGTTCGCTGCATTTTCAATCTGCTCACGAACTTCACCGAGTGTCATCTCCACTTCAACGCCAAGTACTTCGTTTAAGTTGGAATTGGCATCTGCATCTACTGCAAGAACCGGTGTTTTCCCCTTCTCACAAAGATACTGTATCAAAAGCCCGCACAGCGTTGTCTTTCCCACGCCGCCTTTTCCTGCAACGGCTATTACCTGTGCCATAAATATTTCCTCCTGTTGCCTGTCTCTTTATACCAGTGTACGCAGGCCGGAACGATTGATGATTTCAGAAACATCTTTCCATTTGTTCAGAGCATACAGATGGATGCCCTCAACGCCCAGTGCACGGTATGTATCGATCTGTCTGATCGTGTATTCGATACCTTCTTCTTTGAATTCTGCGATTTTCTTATCATAGAATAAATCAAAAGGTTTGCCCTCTGCATCTTTTGCTGCAAATGGATTTGGGAACAGCCAGTGTCTGGAGATCAGTCTGGAAAGTTCACGGTCCATTACACAGCCGTTACGTGACAGTGCCATATTGATCGTAGCTGCCTGATCCAGAATTGGCATAACTCCTACGTCTACCGGCATGGTAACACCTGCTTTTCGGATTGCATCCAGCCAGTATTTGAACTGTTCCATATCCCAGCAGAGCTGTGTCATGATGTAGTCTGCACCATTGTCCTGTTTCTGTTTCAGAACAGCGATATCTGCTTCCAGGCTTCTGCAGGAAATGTGGCCTTCCGGTGAACCTGCTACTGCGATTTCGAATTTATCGCCGTACTGGTCACGGACAAATTTCACCAGGTCGGTAGCGTAATCGAAATCTCCCATGGTGCTTGTCTCACCCATCGGGAAGTCGCCGCGCAGTGCCAGCATATGGTCAACCCCTTCTTCCAGGTACTGATCCAGCTGTTCTCTGATACCTTCTTTTGTATTTTTGATTACGGTGAAATGTGTTACAGGGATGGAACCTGCTTTCTTGATCATCTGACATACTTCACGGTTTGCTCCAACGTTTCCGCCGCCAGCTCCGTAAGTACAGGAAATGTATTCCGGTTTGAACTCCATCAGATGTTCGATCGTTCCTGGCAGATTTGCCATACCTTTCTCTGTTTTTGGTGGGAATAATTCAAAAGAGAGAAGCTGTTTCTCTTTCATCTTTTCCGATAATTTCATAGTAACATACCTCCATTTTATTTTAATTTATTTGATAACTGCTAAGATTCCGTGCAGTTGATCTTCACAATGCTGTTTGCAAGGTCTACCATTACGATAGTACCTTCCAGAACTTTCTGCTCGCCCATTACATCCGTAAGGGTGATTGTCTCTTTGTCAACATCGATCCTGCTTACAAATTCAAACAGTTTTGTCTCCGGATCCTGAGCTTTGTATACTGCTGCAAGACACATAATTTCGCCTCCTGTTAATTTTCTTTTACAGTGGCAAGTGCTACACTCAGATACAGGTTGCCTTTCTGGAATTCATCAACCGCTTTCCGTATCTGTTCCGCCGCTGTATCCATTCCGGCTTTCCGCAATTTGTCTGCCATCTGATCCAGTTCTGCTGCATGATGTTCATTGTGCTGCAGCATATATGTTAAAAGTGCAATGTTTTCTTTTTTCGGATCATGTGGCTCACAGCCGCTGCAGCCTTCCTGGCATACACCGTCGTGTGTATGTGCATGTCCGTGCTCATGACTGTGTTCATGACCATGAGGGCAAACATTGCCATTCTCATCTTTTATGATATGCACTGATATCTACTCCTTTCTGTACCTGCAAAATTACGCAAATACCCTTATATTGACAACATTATAACACAGCGTTTATGAATTCTCAACAAGAGATGATGTATTTTTTTTAATAATATCAGGGATATCGACGAAAGTATATCCTCTTCTAAAATTTACATCATATTTTCAAAAATCTGAAATAATATAGCTATAATCGCCACAATCAGGCAAATAATGATACGTACTCTGCTGTTTGCAGCATCTTTTTTTGTTTCCATATTTTCCTTTGCTTTTCTTTCCAGATAATCTGAAAAGTGTCCGGCATTATTTTTTGCCGTTTTTTTCTTTTTATGCGGCTTTTTATCACTGTCGTATTTTTTATGCAGTTCCATGTGGATTCCTTCCATCTGCGGAAGCACATAGTTTTCCGCCTGAAACCGTTTATCATCTTCAAAAAGATCTACTTCTTCCATTCCGGGCGGTCTGTTGAAATAAGCACACTGCGGACAGATCCCATCGTATTTATCATATTTGAAAAAAGTTTTACAACGTTTGCACTGCATCTGCATCCCTCCGTTTCCACTCAGGCAAAAAGAAAAAGCCTGTTGATTCCATGATAAGACATTATCGTGAAATCAGCAAGCTTTTTGCGTTTTTCTTACGCAAGCATCATTCTGTCATTTGCAAATTCTCCGCCGCTTGCCTGTTCAAACTTGGCAAGCAGATCGCTGACCTGAAGGTTTTTCTTTTCTTCTCCGGCCACATCATATATTATCCGGCCTTCATGCATCATGATCAGACGGTTTCCGAGACGGATCGCATCTTTCATGTTATGTGTTACCATCATGGCTGTCAGATGATGCTCCGCAATGATCTTTTCGGTAAGTGCCAGTACTTTTGCAGCCGTTTTCGGATCCAGTGCTGCGGTATGCTCATCCAGCAGAAGCAGCTGCGGTTTCTGAAGAGAAGCCATCAGAAGTGTCAGTGCCTGACGCTGACCGCCGGAAAGCAGACCGACTTTGCTTGTCATACGGTCTTCCAGCCCAAGATCCAGGGCTTTTAACTGTTCTTTATAAAATACCTGCTCATCTTTTCCGATCGCCCATTTCAATCCACGTTTTCTGCCGCGGCGATATGCAAGTGCCAGATTTTCCTGGATTTCCATACCTGCTGCTGTTCCCTTCATCGGATCTTGAAATACTCTTCCCAGATATTTTGCCCTGGCATATTCCGGTTTTCTTGAGATATCGGTTCCATCCAGAATGATCTTCCCTTCATCAATCGGATATACGCCTGCGATCATATTCAGCATCGTTGATTTTCCGGCACCGTTGCCGCCGATGATCGTCACAAAATCCTCTGACTGAAGTGTCAGCTCCAGCCCCTGCAGGGCTTTTTTCTCGTTGATCGTTCCTTTATTAAAGGTCTTTTTTACGTTATGAAGTTCAAGCATTGTCACTTCCTCCTTCCTTATAGGCACTTCTGATCTTCCATTTGTTGATGGCAACCGGAACGCAAAGTGCAAGTGCAACGATCACGGCAGAAAGGAGTTTCATATCGTTTGCATCCATACCAAGCTGGAGTACGATCGCACGGATCAGGAAATACACCACAGATCCGACAACTGCGGATATCAGACGGCTTCCGAAAGAACGCAGTCTTCCAAGAAGTACTTCACCGATCACAATGGAAGCCAGACCGATTACGATGGCACCGGTTCCCATATTGATGTCACCGAACTTCTGACTCTGACATACCAGTGCCCCGGATACGGCCACCAGACCGTTACTGAGCATCAGTGCGATCATTTTTGTTTTTCTGGTATCAACGCCGAGAGCACGGATCATTGCTTCATTGTTGCCGGTCGCACGCAGTGCCGCACCGATCTCCGTTCCAAACAGCCAGTAGAGGAAAACGATCATCAGTGCCGCTATGATCAGTCCGACGATCAGAGAAACCTGAGACTGTGTCAGTCCGGTAGCTTTTACAACTTCTGAAAAAATAGTCTGTGCTTTTAGAAGCGGAACATTGGATTTTCCGCCCATAATACGCAGGTTGATCGACCACAGTGCAATCTGTGTCAGGATACCGGAAAGGATCGCCGGTATATCAAATACGGTATGTAAAAATCCAGTCACTGCACCGGCTGCAAGTCCTGCAAACAGTGCGATAAGAATTGCCAGAATCGGATTCATGCCTTTGTTTGCGATCATCGCCGCACAAACACATCCGCCAAGTGCAAAACTGCCGTCCACGGTCAGATCGGCAATATCCAATATTTTATAAGTTATATAAACGCCAAGAACCATCAGGCCCCAGAGCACACCCTGAGACACTGCTCCAAGCATTGCAAGTGCTACACCACTCATACTGTCCTCCATATTCACCAAGATAAGGGAAGCCTTTGCCTCCCTTGTCTTTTTTATTGTTATTTATTTGTCTGAATCTGAGATGCTTTTGTAAAGATTCTGTCTTATTCTTCGGTATAAAGTGAATCTGCATCATAAGAAGAGACATCAATGCCAAGTGTATCCGCAGTCTCTTTGTTGATCAGCAGGGAACATTCTTCTGTGGAAAGATATTCAATCGGCATAGAAGCCGGATCAGCACCTTCTGTCAGGATTTTTGCGGCCATCTCACCTGTTTTATAACCAAGCTCATAGTAATTAATTCCATAAGTTGCCAGTCCACCCTCTTTTACCATGCCTTCTTCGCCGCAGATAATCGGGATTTTATTTTCGTTTGCGATCATTGCCACGGTTGCCATACCCGCTGCAATCATGTTATCAGTCGGTGCATAAATAACATCTACTTTTCCGATCATAGATTCTACAACCGTCTGGATTTCATTTGAGCTTGAGACGGTATAATCTGCTGCTTCCAGTCCTGCCGCCTTGCATGCTTCTTTTGCCATATCTGCCTGCAGTACAGAATTCGATTCTGCCGAACAATACAGGACTCCGACTGTCTTTGCATCCGGGATCAGTTTTTTCAGAAGATCGATCTGCTCCTTTACCGGAGTCATATCAGAAGTACCAGTTACATTTCCGCCCGGTGCATCGTTTGACTCTACCAGACCGGATTCTGCCGGATCTGTTACGGCTGTCAGCAGGATCGGAATATCTGAGGTAGCACCTGCTACAGACTGTGCTGCCGGTGTTGCGATTGTAAAGATCAGATCATCTCCGTCATTTACAAGAGTCTCAGAAATTGTCTGACAGGAAGAAGCCTCACCTGCAGCATTCTGCTGATCGGCGTCATATTTTATCCCCAGGTCATCCAGTGCTGCGAAAAATCCTTCGTTGGAAGCATCCAGTGCATCGTGCTGCACATACTGAAGAACGCCGATCTTATATGTTTTGTCGGATGTCGTAGTTGCTGCTGCGTCATCGTCTGCTGTACTCTTTTCTGTACCGGCAGCAGATTCTGTCTGTGCATCGGTTGCCGCAGTTGTCTCGTTTGTCTTGCTTCCGCATCCTGCGAGCATGGAGACAGTCAATCCCAGTGATAATAAAAATGCCAGTGTTTTTTTCATATTTTTCCTCTCCTGTTTCTGTTCATTTTTTAACATTTTACCGGTTTAACGCTTTTATGCTTTCACGCTTTCACCTGATAAAGTGTTTGCTTATGAATAATACTATACACCCAGGAGAGCTCTTCGTCAATGTTTTTCTTTTACTTCCAGGCTCCGGCATCCGATTCTGTCTTCGGGTCACGCAGCATCAGATCATTTAAGGCATCAGCCGCCTTTTTGTCCTCAAACAGGATCTTGTTTACCTGCTCGATGATTGGAAGTTCTACCTGATATTTCTGTGCAAGGCGGATCGCTGCTTTTGCAGAATAAACTCCTTCTACGATCATGCCGACTTCATCCATTGCTTCCTGCATGCTTTTGCCCTGTCCGATCAGATATCCGGCTTTGCGGTTGCGGCTGTGGACGCTTGCACAGGTCACGATCAGGTCACCGATACCGGTCAGTCCGTAAAAGGTTTCCGGTATACCGCCCATCTTGATCCCCAGGCGTGCGATCTCAGCAATTCCTCTGGTAATCAGTGCCGCTTTCGTGTTGTCACCGTATCCCAGTCCGTCTGCCATACCGGCAGCCAGTGCGATCACATTTTTCAATGCACCGCCCAGTTCCATACCAAGCATATCCGGTGTTGTGTATACACGGAAGACCTTGCTCATGAAAATATTCTGCAGATATTCTGCCGTTTCTCTGCTGTGAGCCCCCACAACGCAGGTTGTCGGAATACATTTTCCAACTTCTTCTGCATGGCTCGGGCCGGAAAGCACTGCCACGTCTGCCTGCGGAATCTCTTCTTCAATGATCTGAGACAATGTCATCAATGTCTTTTCTTCGACCCCTTTTGCCACATCCACGATCTTCTGTCCTTCTTTGCAGAAAGCACGCATACTGTGTGCCGTGCTTCTTGTGAATGGGGAAGGAACCGCCAAGACCAGAATATCTTTGTCTGTCATGGCATCTTCAAGATCACCGGTGACATCAATATTCGGTGCCAAAATAACACCCGGCAGTTTTTTCTCATGCTGTCTTTTTGTGCGGAGCATTTCTACTTCTTCCGGGATAATAGACCAGATCGTCACTTCATGACCATTGTTGTTCAGCAACACTGCAAGTGCTGTCCCCCATGTTCCGGCTCCGATAATACCAATTTTTGCCATAAGAAAACCCCCTCTGTTTTTATTTTGCTTTTCTTTTTATTTCTTTTTATTTTTTGATGAAAGATATGTTTTACGCTCTGTTCCGGATAACAGTCTCTTGATATTTTCACGATGTTTCCAGAATGCCAGCACAGCAAGAAAAATAGCAACTGCATACAGTTCATACAGGTGCGGCTGTGTCATATGGAAAAAGCCGTTCTGTCCAAGTATGATCACTTCGATCACAATTCCGACGTAGACAAGGAGTGAGCCAAGAGAAACGTAGTGTGTCATAAAAAAAGTAGTAAAAAAAGTGATGATGCCGCAGATCGCCATGATCCAGTTCACTGACAGGACAAGACCGGCTGTGGCTGCAATCCCTTTGCCGCCACGAAATCCAAGATAAAACGGATAATTATGTCCCAGGATTGTCCCTGCCGCCGCATAAAACTCAAGCAATGGCAGAATATCCGCATGTGTTTTTCCAAATATGACTCTCACCAGCACCACGGCCAGAATACACTTGCTACAATCCCCGGCAAAAGTCAGAAGACCTGCTTTGAGTCCCATGGTACGCAGCATATTGGTTGTACCGGCATTGTGGCTTCCGTATTCCCGGATATCGATCCCATGTACTCTTCCTAAAATATAGCTTGTCTGGAACAATCCGAACAGATATCCGATTGCAAGGCATAACAGACGTATCATATTTTATTTCTCCTTTTCTCCACGTTCTCTGATAATAAATTTCAGCGGAGTTCCGCGGAACCCGAATGCTTCCCTGATCTTGTTTTCCAGATATCTTGTATAAGAAAAATGCATCAGTTCTTTGTCATTGACAAAAATCACGAATGTAGGTGGTTTTACCGCTACCTGTGTAATGTAATACAGACGCAGACGTTTGCCTTTATCTGAAGGCGGCTGCTGCATGGCCACTGCCTCTGTCATGATCTCGTTGAGCACACCGGTCTGTACACGCATGGTCTGATTTTCAATGATCGTATCGACCATGTCAAACAGTTTTACCAGTCTCTGTCCGGTCAGTGCGGAGACAAACATAATTTCCGCATATGGCATATAAGAAAGTGTATTTCTTACTTCGTTCGTATATTTATAAATTGTTTTATCATTTTTCTCGATTGCATCCCATTTATTGACTACGATCACAATGCCCTTGCCTCTGTCATGGGCAATACCGGCAATCTTGGCATCCTGCTCTGTGATCCCCTCTACAGCATCGATCACCATGACAACAACATCGGCACGTTCCACAGCTGTGACCGTGCGGATGATGCTGTAGCGTTCCAGTTCTTCTTTGATCTTGCTTTTTCTTCGCAGTCCTGCAGTGTCGATAAAGACATATTCTTTGCCGTTCCAGGTAACAGCCGTATCGATCGCATCACGTGTCGTTCCGGCAATATCGGATACGATACAGCGATTCTCCCCCAGCAGTCTGTTTATGATTGAAGACTTGCCGACATTTGGCTTGCCGACAACGGCGATACGCGGTCTGTCATCTTCTTCCTCCTCGGTATCATGTTCCGGGAAATGGCGGATCACTTCATCAAGCATATCGCCGATCCCCAGTTTGGAAGATGCCGAGATCGGGATCGGATCTCCGATACCGAGATTGTAAAACTCATAAGTATCTGCCATAAATTTCTGGAAACTGTCCACTTTATTTACGACAAGGATCACCGGCTTTTTCGCACGGCGGAGCATATCTGCGACACGTGCATCTGCATCTACGAGTCCCTGCCTTACATCCGTCATAAAAATGATCACATCTGCGGTATCGATCGCAATCTGTGCCTGTTCACGCATCTGTGACAGAATGATATCGCTGCTGTCCGGCTCGATACCGCCGGTATCGATCATGGTAAAATTTTTGCCAAGCCACTCTACGTCCGCATAAATACGGTCACGTGTCACGCCCGGTGTATCCTTGACGATAGAAATATTTTCTCCGGCAAGAATATTAAAGAGTGTGGATTTTCCTACGTTTGGCCGCCCCACAATAGCTACGATTGGTTTACTCATATTTATTCACCTCATCTGTATAGGAATGTTCGATTGTCTCTGTTTCCAATAAAAGGGCCTCGATCAGTGCCCGACCGCTTGATTTTACAATATTAATGTTCACTTGTAAAGATTTTTCCAGTTCCCCCACCGTCACATCATCCAGAAAAACATCGTATCCGGTACGGAGAATATTGCACGGAAGCAGCAGCTGCTTTCCAAGTTCTTTGCCGGTAAGCTGTTTTTTCAGATCCTGTCCGGTCAGAAGTCCGGAGACCGTGATCTTTTCACCGAAAAATTCGTTGACGATCGGATAGATGTGGATGGTTACGTTCGGATATTTTTCGCAGAGCTGATCTGCAATCTGCTGTATGACAGGTGCTGCCAGCAGTCCGGTTGCAAGGGAAACGGTATGTTTCCGGTCGTCGCCTGTCCGGTTTTCTATCTCTTCTTTTACTTCATCAAGAAGCAGCCGCATCATGCCGACGCCATTCTCCAGCTGAAGATAGCCATCATACTGTTCGGCCGGTGGAAACGGCTGTTCGGCCAAAATATACCATTCATCCGATGCATGGACAAAATGGATGCCGTATTCCTGATAAGCCTTCTTCTGCCATCCATGGATCAGATCCAGTACTTTCTTTGCATCTTCTTTCTCAAAAGGTTCCAGCGGAAAAAGCCCGTCCCGATACTTTGACAGCCCAACCGGAACGACAGAAACACTTTGCAGGTACGGAAGGTATTTTATCAGCTCACGTATGCTGAAATCCAGCTCTGCTCCATCATTAACGCCTTTGCACAGAACGATCTGGCCGTTCATATGAATTCCCGCCTCATAGAAACGGTCCACTTTTTTCAGAGCCTCCCCGGCAAATCGATTGTGCAGCATTTTGCATCGAAGATCCGGGTTCATCGTCTGAAACGAAATATTCATTGGTTCCATATGATAATATACAATGCGATCAATGTCATGATCCGACATGTTTGTCAGTGTGACATAATTTCCCTGCAAAAAAGAAAGTCTGGAATCATCATCTTTAAAATAAAGTGTATCACGCATACCTTTTGGCATCTGATCAATAAAGCAGAAAATACATTTGTTATGGCAGGAACGATAGTTATCCATCAGACCATTTTCAAACTCAATCCCGATATCATCTTCATATTCTTTTTCTATCTCAAGCTCCCATTCTTCCCCGTTCGGTTTACGTATCAGAAGTTCCACATATTCATCATTCATCAGATAATGATAGTCCAGAATATCTTCGATCTCTTTCCCGCTTACAGAAACCAGTTCGTCTCCCGGTTCAATTTCCAGTTCTTCCGCAATGCTTCCCGGCAGTACTTTTGATACGATATGTTTGCCTGTTTTTCTCATACTTTTTTCCTTTTCTCTCTGTCAGAAGTATCTTTTCTGCACTTTCTAGATACAAACCACTTTTATGGTCTGAGCTTTGGATGATGCCTGTAAACACCATCCGCATATTATCAAGTATACAAGAGTCATCAAATACAAGCAAGCGAAATTTTTCTTTACATAGTTTTTACAAAATCCTACAATTTTCTTGACGCACCAATTCCGAAATGTTATAACTAACATGATAAGGATGCACAAAATGCAAAGCATCCATGGGTTAAATTTTAAGATATGCGGCAATTGCAGCATTAGGAGGTAAATATGGCAAACTTAGAACCGCTCATTCAGTCGATTCCTGTTGCTCCTTTGAAACTGGCTTCACTGGAAGGATGCAGAACTCTTGCAGATCAGGTCAACAACTATCTGGTATCCTTCCGTCACGAATCTCCGACCAATGTAGGACAGGCTGACAGTCTGCAGGGTTACTGTGCAGATTCTTATCTGCTGGAGTGTGAATGCCCACGTTTCGGAAGCGGCGAAGGAAAAGGCGTTCTGAAAGAATCTGTACGTGGCTGCGACCTTTTTATTATGGTAGATGTTACAAACTACAGCCTGACTTATCGTGTAAATGGCTATGAAAATCATATGTCTCCGGACAATCACTATCAGGATCTGAAACGTATCATTTCCGCTGCTGACGGAAAGGCAAGACGTATCAATGTCATCATGCCATTTTTATACGAGGGAAGACAGCATAAACGTTCCAAAAGAGAGTCTCTTGACTGTGCTCTGATGCTCCAGGAACTGGTTGACATGGGTGTCAGCAATATTCTGACGTTTGATGCACACGATCCTCGTGTATCCAACAGCATTCCTCTGCATGGTTTTGATTCTTTCATGCCTACCTATCAGTTCTTAAAAGCACTGGTAAATTCCGTACCGGACTTTGTGATCGATAACGATCATCTGATGATCATCAGCCCGGATGAAGGAGCTATGGGACGTGCTGTTTATTTTTCCAATATTCTCGGCGTTGACATGGGTATGTTCTACAAGAGACGTGATTACTCTACCGTTGTCAACGGAAAGAACCCGATCGTTGCCCATGAATTTCTCGGCGATGATGTAAAAGGAAAAGATGTGATCATTATTGATGACATGATCTCTTCCGGTGAAAGTATGCTGGATGTTGCCAAGCAGTTAAAAGAGCGTGAGGCAGGTCGTGTTTTTGTCTGCACAACGTTTGGTCTTTTCACCGACGGGCTGGCGAAATTCGATGAATATTACGAAAAAGGCTACATCAGCAAAGTCGTAACTACAAATCTGAATTATCGTCCGCAGGAACTGCTGACCCGCCCTTATTATCAGGAAGCAGATATGAGCAAATTCCTGGCATCCATCATCGATGCCCTGAACCACAATGTATCCATTTCCAGTGTACAGTCTCCAACGGATAAGATTCACAAGCTTCTGGAAAAATATAAAAATGAGCGGTAAATTTGCCTGATTTTTAAGATTCCGTAAAACAGAAACTTTTTCTGTTCTGCGGAATTTTTTTATTATAAGCGTAAAGAAAAGACAAAAGAGATGCAGCTGAAGCTGCATCTCTTTTACACATTATAGTTTTTAGTATTTATTTCTTTTTATAAACCGTTTTTTTGCTGATACCTGCTTTTTTCAGATTTCTCTTCAGAGTATTCAGGGTCTTTTTAGACATTTTCTTCGGTATAACGACTTTCATCTTCGCAGATGTTCCTTTAAATGCCTTGCTTCCGACTTTCACTGCTTTTGTTCCTTTGAAAGTCACATTTGCCAGTTTTTTGCTGTTTGCAAAGCTGTTTGCTCCGATGGAAGTTACATTCTTACCGATCACAACGCTTGTCATATTCTTATTTTTCTTAGCTACATTCTTTTTGATGGAAGTTACCTTAAAGGTCACACCGTCAATTTTCACAGTTGCTGCGATCGTGATCTTCTTGCCTTTTCCGGTCACTTTGACTGCCTGTGCAGTTCCGCCCTTTGCTGCGGACTTGGTTACTGCATATTTTACACCTTTTACAGTAGTTGTAGCTCCAACAGCCGGTACTTTTGTTTCCGGTGTCGGTGTCGGTTTTTCCGTATCCGGTGTAGTATCTTTTTTCAGAGCTTTCTTTGCCGCATCCAGTTTTGCCAGGGCATTTTCAATCTGCTCTTTTGTTGCGTTTTCATCTTTCAGCACTTTCTGTGCTTCATCCAGTGCTTTCTTAAATGCATCTACACTCTCTTTTGTATAACCGTTCAGGTCTGTTTTAGCAGCTGCATCCACCGCCGTATTCAGATTACCTTTGTCTGGTTTTGCCTCCAGCTTGTTCTCTGCATCTTTCAGTTCAGCAAGTGCTTTGTTTACATCCTCCTGGGCTGCATCATCTTCCAGGGCAAGTTTTGCCTTTGCTGCTGTGATTGCTGCCTGGTAAGCCTGTACACTGGCATCGGTATATACACTTAAGTCTTTTTTCTGTGCAGCCAGAACTGCATCCCAGAGTGCATCCGTATCCGTCATGACCGGTGTATTTGCAACGTATTTGTATGCATTAAATTCTGCTGCTGTCACGTGCTGATTCTTGGTTGCGGTATCATCCAGTGTTGCCAGTGCACGGATCTGGATTCTTCGCATTTCGGTCGGTGCAAACGTTGCCGTCTTAACCGTCTTGTCTGCATCCCACTCACCGCTTGTCAGTTCTTTGAAATCATTTCCGGATTCTGTAGTACTGTATAACAGTTTGTATTTTGTAATAATACCATTTACAGAAGTTCCGGATGAACGAGGTACATACTCAAATTTGTTGATCGTTACATTCTGACCAAAATCAATCGTAAATTCATTATTCTGATCATTTGCGATATCCGGATGTGTTCCGCCACTGGACCATCTTGAGTGCCAGATTGTACCGGTGTTTCCATCAATTGCCCAGGAAGCCGGTCCATCTGGATCGGATCCTTCTTCACTTCCTGCGGTTGCCTTCCATCCTCCATGTGCCAGTTTTTCACTTGACTGTGTCAGGTCTTTGACTGCTGCCACTTTGGAGTCGCCGCTTTCTTTGTCACCGTAAACAGCTGTTACTTTATAGCTGACTGCTGAAACATCTGTAAATGCTGTTTTGTCTACAAAAGAAGTTCTTTCTGTCTTTTCGGCAACCTTTTCAAACGTTGTTCCGTCTGTGCTGCGGTATACATTGTAAGAAGTTGCACCTTCTGCTGCAGCCCAGCTTACTTTTGTGCCGCTCTCTCCGTAGTAATTTGCTTTTACATTCTTCGGAGATTCCGGAACTTTAATCGTATAAGTTTTTCCTTCTTCTGTATTAAAGGAAACACGGTTTGTTTTTCCGTTTACTTTTGTTGCTTCTACAACTTTTCCATCGGAATCTGTGATGGAAGCATTTGCAATATTATCATACTGTACCTGGCATTCTCCGCCCTTGTTGGAAAGGATCTGTGCCTGGTTCAGTTTTCCGTCGCTCCAGTTATAGGAAAGTTCGAAGTTTCCTCTTGCTACCAGACCTTCTACAGAACCATCGCTCCATGCATCCGGAAGTGCCGGAAGCAGATTGATGTAACCCATATTACTCTGAACCAGCATCTCAGCCACACCGGAAGTCATTCCGAAGTTACCGTCGATCTGGTATGGTGAGTGCGTATCCCACAGGTTGGTAAGAATACCGCCGTCAAACAGGTCTGTGATCAGTTTGTACGCATGGTTTCCATCGCCAAGTCTTGCCCAGGTATTGATTCGCTGGCCCATGCCCCAGCCGGTTGATTTATCTACACGGTTTTCCATGGAAACTCTTGCTGCTGCCAGCCATTTTGGTGTATCTACAGAAATCAGGTCGCCCGGGAACAGTCCCAGCATATGAGAAAGATGTCTGTGGTTGTAGCCCTGTCCGAGACTGTTTACGGTTGTCTCGGTATACCATTCTTTGATCTGACCGCTGTCACCGATCGCAATAGGTCCTTTCAGATCGCTCTGATTTTTCTTCCATGTATCTACTTTCTTTGTATCACTCTCACCAACGATACCTGCTGCTTCAATGGTGTCCTGATAAAGCTGCCATACCAGTGTCTGCTCGTATGTATTACCGCTTGTCTTTGGTCCATGCTCCGGTGAATAACTCGGGGAAGATACCAGTTTGCCGTCTGCATCCTTGATCAGGATCTGATCATACAGAGTAGCTTCCTCTTTCATCATCGGATAGATTTTCTCTTTCAGATAATCGGCATTTCTGGTAAAGTCATAGTATTCCCAGCAGTTCTGCAGGATCCACGGAACCGCTGCCGGTGACCATCCCCAGTCAAAATTCCATCCCGGACAGGTCCATCCAAACGGGTTGTTCTGTGTATGTGCCATGAAACCGTTCTCTTCGCCGTCTTTGCTCTCAACACCTGCATAGATCTTCGCTGTCACACGACCAGGTGCACGCAGTGCATCAATGTAGTTGATCAGTGGCTCTGCACATTCTGCCATATTGGTGACATAGGTCGGCCAGTAGTTCATCTGAAGATTTACGTTCATGTGGTAGTCAGCATGCCATGCGGAGTTGTTCGCACCAACCCAGATACCCTGAAGGTTGGACGGAAGTGTCTCACGGTATGGATCATCTTCCGGTGTCTCACGGGAAGATTCGATCGTCAGATAACGACCATACTGGAACAGCATGACTTCCAGATAGCGGCGTTCTGCTTCCGTTGCAGTACCTGCCTTGTATGCTGAAAGCAGTGCATCCGTTGTCTTGTCAGAAGGAATCTGGCCAAGATCCAGATCTACACGTTCGAAGATGTTCTGATAATCTTTAACATGATTCGCTTTCAGTGTATCGTAATCTTTTGCTGCTGCCTCGTCTACATACCCGCCGACTCTGGTATCCAGTGCTTCTGCACTTTCACCGGTACGGTATTTTGGATATTCATCTTTATAATCGGTTGCAATGGAAGTGATGATCGTAACGCTTGTTGCATTTGCAACCGTTACTTTATCGGTTCCGTCTGTGGTGGTTCCGTCTGCGATCACTTTTGTCTGGGAATTGAATTTCATCTGGTTATCTTTCAGAGTTCCGGCAACCGTGATCTCACCGCCGTTTACTTTTGTATTCCAGTCTCTCTGATAAGAATTTGCTCCAGGGTTGTTGCTTCCGCCGCCCTTTTCGTTGTCCGGATTGACCTTGACATCGAAGTTCAGTTTGCCGCTTCCGCCGGTTGCTGTCAGTTTTGTCACCAGCACATTGTCCGGATAGCTGACGAAGTTTTCTCTTACATAGTGTGTGCCATTGTAATCATACTCTACGCTTGCAACAGCTGTGTGAAGATCCAGTGCTCTTTTGTAGTTGCTGACAGAGCTTTCTGTGATACCTTTGAAATCCAGGTACATATTTCCATAGCTCAGGTAATAACCATAACCATTCGTACCTGCATCATCACTGACGCCGACCAGCTTTGCACAGAGAGATTCTGCCGTGCTGGTGTTGCCGGATGCAAATGCCTCCTGGATCTGCTTTACTACCTTACTCATTTTGGTCTGTACACCGTTTACATTTGTTGTCTCGATATTTCCGCCATTGTAGTTCGTTCTAGAAGCGGACGGACCGCCGGACCAGAGTGATTTTTCATTTAACTGGATACGCTCCTGGGTAATGCCACCAAACACGCTGGCACCGATGCCGCTGTTTCCAAGCGGAAGGGACCATTTTTCCCATCCATCGTAGCTGTCCGGAGCTTTCTCGTCATACCACAGCTTCAGTTCGTCTTCATCTGCTGCTTTTGTCTGCACATCCGCCGTTCTGGCAGGCACTGCTGCAAATGCTGCCGAAGGAACGGAAGCAGCCAGCATAACTGCTGACAATGCCGCAGACATGGCTTTCCAAAGTTTTCTCTTTTTCATACTTTTTGCTTTTCTCCTCTCTTATTGTTACTCTCTTTTTTAACATTTGCTGAATCAGAAGAAGTTTCATCAAAAAAATGCACGCCATGTCTGCATGACGTGCAATCTTTTCCCATCTGCTGAAACATTACTTAGATTTTACCATTATTTTTACTATATAGCAATGTATTTTTTAGCAGATTTTATTTACTTTTCTCTATTCGATATTTTTCAGTGCCGTTTCCATCGGTATTTTGCTGATTCTAAAGAACTGTAGCAAAGCAACCAATGCATAAACTGCCATGCCCATCAGAAACATCTTCCAGTATATTGCAGGCTCAATATACAGAGAAAGCCAGCCTGAAAACTCCGCCATCATATAGACATAGATCACCTTGATCGTCCAGGTGGCGATCCACAGACTCAGCAATACGGAAACGGCAACCACCCAACTTGTGGAAACCAGATACAGGCGGACGATCTCATCATTTTCATAGCCAAGAATCTTAACCATGGAAATAGAATGTTCATTCTTTTCAATGATCAGTTTTGTCAGAAGATAGATCAGAAGGGCAAACAGAACAACCGCAAATATATTGATCAGCTGAAACATATTTCCCATAGAGACATCCAGCTGTCTGGAAATCTTGGTCAGGTCGTCCTGTGTGATCGTGGAAGCAATGTACGCTTCTTCGATATCGGTGATCTTTTCGTTTGAGAAATAGCCATTAAAATACGTGTCGGATTTCTCAAACACACAGCAGAACTGCGGCATTGACATAAACACGGAAAGTCCGGACGGATAGACATAGATTCCTTTTACCGCAAAAGAGTATGTTTTATCCCCGTAAGTCTCTTTCAGCCAAATGGTATCTCCTGTTTTTATATTGTATTTTTCCGCATATCCATCTGAAATATACACGCCCTCATCCGGAAAATCCGCCTTCATGTAATGACTTCCCTGCTGTGTTCCGTAGACGGTGACGCTCTCACTGTCCCGTTTGCCCGGAACGGTTTCCAGTGATTCCATGCAAAATTTTTCTGCCTTTTTGTTTTCTGTTTCCAGTGACGGAGTCAGGAAGCGGCTCAGTGCCCCATACAGGGTGTAAGTGTCATCCTCATCAATCTCATCCGGTACGTTCAGAATGTACTGATAATCTGCGATCATATTGTCAACGGTCTGTTCCTGGTAATGATCCAGAAGCGGTGCCATCATCATGCCGAACAGCAGCAGAATATTGGCAAATACGATTCCCACAAACAACGTGATGTAACTGGATTTGTTCTGCAGGATGATACGCAGACGGAACCGGTCAAAAAAGCGAATATCCGGCAGTTTCACTGCTTTTTGTTTTTTTGATGTGCTTAAGTCTCTTCTTAGAAACTTCAGCGGAGTGAGTTTTAATCTTTTCGAGATCAGGACCAGATTGACCAGCAGCATGATCACAAACGGCACAATGGTCGTCAGGACGAATGCATCCATATTCCATCTCGTTTCGTAGGTCGGAAGACTGTAACTTCCATAATACATACCGGCACAGATATTTTTAAAGATGGTATAACCCAGAACATTTCCGATCACCGCTGCTATAACCGTGACCAGAAGCGGCAGTGTCATGTAATGTACCAGAAGTTCTTTTCTTGTATAACCGGAAGCCCGCAGGGTTCCGATCACCGCAGCCTCTTTGACAATCGTATTGTTTGTTGTCACCGCAAAAACAAAGGCCATGATTGCAATCAGGATATACAAAAGCACGACCATCATCGAACGGTCACTGCCCATATCGTCTCCGGTGAAATGGATCGCCTGATTTGCATAGCGTGGGATATAGCCTGTCACCGATGTGTAATCTGCCAGTATCTCAAGAAAGTCATCGGAACGTTCTTTCTCTGCTTTTTCTCCCTGTGGCGGATCATCATATGTCCAGGAATAACGATATTTAAGGTGCGTTTCTTCCAGATTGTCAAAGGCTTCATCTGTAACAATGGCAACACCGAACTTAACTGCATCAAACATCATATCCGAATTATTGGAAAACAGTGCACTGTAATCAGACAGTGCCACATAGCCTGTCACCGTTTTTTCTTCTTTTCCGACTTTTATGATGTCACTGATCTGTATCTTGTTATTTTCTGCATACATACGGTCGATGGCAATCTCATCTTCCTTCTTGGGAAGCTCTCCTTTCATCAGGGATACGAGATCGATCTGGCTGCGGTTTTTGTAAACGCGGACTGTACTGTCCTTTTTCCCGTCGAGATCAGTATCCGCATCTTCTTCGACATAGTAATTTTCATAAATCTGAACGCCTTCTTTTTCCAGTCTTTTGATCTGACTGTCCGTTGCCTTTTTCTCCAATGTAAAGTTTCCATCTTCGATGTGATATTTCTCAAAGCTTTCCTGATAAGCTGCCAGCATACTGTCATCTGCCACCAGGAAACCGGAAACAAATCCGATCGTCGCTGTCATAAAAAGAAAAACTGCAAGGTATTTTCCAATGTCACCGATCAGTTCTCTTGGAAGACGTTTGAGCAATGGATTTTTCATATTCTCACCGCCTTACCATTCCAGATCAGCTGCTGCGATCTTGGTTTCATTGACATAATTTTTCCGGATCTGTCCGTCCCTGAGCTTTACGACACGGTCTGCCATATTTTTGATGGCATCATTGTGCGTTACCATGATCACCGTGTTGCCGTATTTCTGGTTGATCTGCTCAATCAGGCAGAGGATTTCTTTGGAAGTCTTGTAATCCAGTGCACCCGTCGGCTCATCACACAGAAGAATGTCCGGATTTTTGATGATTGCACGCCCGATTGCCGTCCTCTGCTGCTGTCCGCCGGAAAGCTGGTTCGGCAGCTTGTTGCGATGTTCATACAGCCCAAGTGTTTTCAGAAGCTCATCCAGTTCCAGCGGTCTGTCGCTTAAATAAGCCCCCACTTCAATATTTTCTCTGACACTGAGATTTGGTATCAGATTGTACATCTGAAATACATATCCCAGATGTCGGCGGCGGTATTGCGTCAGTCTTTTTTCTTTCATATCCGCCGTTTTCTCACCATTGATGGAGACATACCCTTCGTCCGCCTGGTCAATCCCGCCGATAATATTCAGAAGCGTAGATTTTCCGGAACCGGATGGTCCAAGCAGCACACAGATCTGTCCTTTTTCAACAGAAAAGTCAATTCCTTTCAGCACTTCCGTCCTGTTTTCTGCTGTGCCAAATGATTTTTTCAAGTCTTTGATCTCTAAAAACATATTTTTCCTCTCCCAAAAAATAGTCTGTAACTTGTCGCTCACTGTCTGCAAAGGCGGTAGTCACTTTATATTTGATGTTAGAATCAACTAACTTATGGTCATTATAGCACAGTTATCTCGCTTTTTTCTGATTTGTATTTGATAATTTTTCTCGTTTTAAAAAGCTGTCACGGGCAAAGCCTGAATGGTTATTATAGATTTTTCCCCTTCAAAGCTGCACGCTGCATCACCAGCTTGATCTCATGCTCGCTTCTTCCGTAGGACATCAGCTCATGTGTCAGATATTCCGGTTTTATGGTTTCTACCAGTTTCTGAACTTTCGGTGTGGTAAAAGGCAGATGCTGGTCGATCTGGAAGACGTGTTCATAGCAGGCTTTGGAACATGCTTCGTAATCCGATGGCATGGCATCCTTTTTGGTGATCAGCGTTTTCACATACGCACCCGTGATGCTCTGATTTAAATGCATGCCTTTGATATAAGAAGCCAGATTTCCATGCTCTGCAACTTTTTCCAGGATGTAATCGACCGCCTCATCCTGCGTTTTCAGTTCCAGATTCATGTGCATCAGATGCCCGGTATCCAGCATAATGCCTTTCTTTTGATAATGGACCTGCGAGAGCAGACGCTTCGTCATCTCCGGCCTTGTCATGGTAAGACCCGGCCACCAGAGATTTTCCATGAGGAAATCAAACGTGTAATTTTCTCCATCCAGCAAAAGATTGATCAGTTCTGCCGCCGCATCGATCACTTCTTCGTCTGTGTGCCGGCACTGATAGGTAAACAGCTCCCTGGCACTGACATCGCTTACATGAAAGACCACATAGCGGGCTTTCAGCTTTCTGGCACGCTCCAGGTCTTCCCGAAAACGTTTCAGGATACAGCTGCGATCGAGTCCTCCGAAAATCTCTTTCACTTTTTCAAAGGATCCGTATTCTTTGCTCAACATCTCCAGTTTTCCATTCCAGAAATCCAGCCAGGAATCAAAATATCGCAGATGTACGCCAACCACGGATCGTTCTGTAAAGAAATCATCTCTTCCTCCCTCACACGGCAGCAGTTCAAATCCATCCATACCAAGATTTCCTGCAAACGAAATAGCATCTGCCTCATCCCGATAGCGTTCCACATCAAACGCATAATCCGTTGTGTTGATCATCTGTTTCATAAAATCATTCGCTCCTCTTCAGTCCGAGAAATGCTGCCAGATTGCCACGTTTGCCTTTTGAGGCACGGTGTGAATACAAAAGTTCCGGATTGCAGCAGGTACACCACTGGGTCGTATGGATGTTTTCCGGCAAGATTCCGGCCTCCTCCATCACAATCTCATTTGCCCTCCATAAATTCAGCTGATACTTTCCGTTTTCTTTCCGGTAATACAATTCGCTCTGACAGTCTTCACGATAATATTTCTGAAATTCCAGAATGACATCCTCGCTGACTTCATAACAGTCCTGACAGATCGATGGCCCGATTATTGCTACGATATCTTCCGGTCTGCTTCCATATTGATCCGCCATCGCCTGAACCGTTATCTTGCCGATCTTATGAACCGTTCCACGCCAGCCGGAATGTGAAAGCCCGACTGCTTTTCTGATGAGATCTACAAAATACAGCGGCACACAGTCTGCATAAAACGTTGCCAGCACCAGTCCCGGAACGTCTGTGATCAGTCCGTCCACATCCGTATAATCCAGCGGTTTTGTAAATCCTTTGCCGCGGTCTGCTTCTGTCACCACACGGATGTTGGTCGTATGCGTCTGATCTGAAAAGACCAGATCTTCCGGTGTGAAACCGATCGCATCTGCAATTCTTCTGAAATTTTCACGTACATTTTCTTCCTGATCGCCACGCGAAAAACTCAGGTTCATGCTCGACAGATGCTCTGTGCTCACTCCGCCAAGCCGCGTTGAAAATCCCTGCACGATCCCTTCCATCTTTTCAAACGGCGTAGCGGAAAGCCATGTCACACCGTTTTTTTCTCTTTTTTCAAAAGTACCCATCTATCTTCCTCCTGTAAACTCCTAAAATGCCAGTGTCAAAAGTTCTTTTGACCCCAATAGATGCCTGCAAATTGCTCTGCTAAATACCGATCAAAACCGGACATTTCCGGCATAGGCAAACGCATCCCGGATCAGTTCCATCTCTTCTCCGTCAAATGCCACGACATCAAACCGGACACTCTGGTCTGCACAGATCCCGTGAACTTTCATATAATAATCTGCCACGCGGCTGATCGTTTTCTGCTTTGCTGTGGATACGGCCGCTGCCGCACCGCCCTTCTTGTTGTTTTTGCGGTATTTGACCTCCACAAATACCAGATACGCCCCGTCGCAGGCGACCAGATCGATCTCCCCGATCCGGCAGCGATAATTTTTCTCTATGATATGATAACCACATTTTTCCAGATGGACGGCTGCCAGTAATTCATATCTTGCCCCAGTTTTGCGTGTGTTTCCCCCTCTTGTCATTGATACCCCCATTTTCTTTTGTATTATGAGTTATATGCGATTTTTCATGTTTCGCACTTTCAAACAGTTTTGACCTGTTTCTCCCCCCGACTCATATGATGTTTTTGATAAAGCTCTGTCGGTGGATCGGGGATGATCCGAATTTGCGTATTGCCTCCATATGTGCGGCACTTCCATAGCCTTTGTGTTTCGCAAATCCATATTCCGGCATCAGTTTGTCATAATCTTTCATCAGGCGGTCCCTGGTCACTTTTGCGATCACACTCGCCGCTGCGATCGACAGGCTTTTTGCATCTCCTTTAATGATCGGTACCTGCGAAATCTCCACCTGTGGGATCTTCACAGCATCATTTAAGAGAACCTGCGGCCGGATCTTCAGTCCGGCGATTGCCTCACGCATCGCCTCATAAGTTGCCTGCAGGATATTGATTTCATCGATCCTTGCCGGTGATGCCATGCCAACGGACACTGCCAGTGCTTTTTCCATGATCTCATCGTACAGAGCTTCCCTCTTCTTTTCTGAAAGCTGTTTGGAATCATTCAACCACAGGATCTCACAGTCTTCTGGCAAGATCACGGCACCGGCGACAACCGGTCCTGCCAGCGGACCGCGTCCTGCCTCATCAATTCCACACACATAGCCATATCTTTCGTACCGATGTTCGTAACTTCTCATTTCTTCCAGGCGAACCCGCTCTTTTGCCAGCTTTTCCTGTTTTTTTCGGTAACTGTTTAAAACTGCCTTCACACCGCTTCTCTCATCCATAGCATACTGTGCAAACAGTTCTTCTAGGGAACCTTCTTTTGCCTCTGCAAATTCTTTTTTGATCTGTGCGATGCTTTTTCTGTCTGTGCTCATATATTTTCTCCTTTATTCCAACCCACAGTCGGTAATCATATTTTAGTGGGGGAATGCTTCTCTGCGGTAAAGCGGACATTCACAATCCGCTTCGCTACTTGCTCATGAACGCATATCCTGTCTAAAAAGTCCGACTGATCATTTCGTTCGTATTTAAAAAAGTGCCACACAAAGTGGCACTTCTTATTCTAACGCATTTTTCTTTTTTCGTCTACCGGTGTCTGACTACGCAGATACGATCAAGCGGCCAGATACGCACCCAGGCACGACCGACAATCTTTTCTCTTTTGAGATTTTCGACATTCTCATAGCGGCTGTCATCGCTTCGGTTGCGGTTATCTCCCAGCACGAAGTACTCATCATCGCCAAGCGTGATCGGCTCTGCCGCACGTCCGGCATCATTCATCACTTCTGCACCGTAATTTTCATCCAGTTTTTCACCGTTGATGTAAACATAGCCATCTATGATCTGTACGGTTTCTCCCGGCAGACCGATCACACGTTTGATATAGTACTCTTCTTTTCCGTCACGCACAACCGGAAAGACTACAATATCAAACCTCTCCGGATCATGGATACGATAAGATAATTTATCCATCATCAGCTGATCCTTGTTGTGCAGATACGGATACATAGAATCTCCGCTGACCATGGTCCTCTGTACAACAAATGTATTGATCACGAATACAACTGCTAACAGGCATACAAAATATACAACCCAGTTAATAATCTCTTTTGCTTTCATCAAAAACTCCTTTTCTACAAAGATCCCGCCCGTTCAAATGGCCAGATGCGTACCCAGGCACGCCCGATGATCTCTTTGCGTCTGACATTCCCGACATCTGGAAAACGACTGTCTTCACTGGCATTGCGATTGTCTCCGAGCACAAAATATTCATCGTCTCCAAGTGTGATCGGGTCGGATGCAAGTGCTGCGTTCTGGATTTTTTCATCACAGAAATGTTCGTCCAGTTTTTTACCGTCTATGTACACATACCCGTCCAAGATCTGCACCGTCTCACCCGGCAGACCAATGATCCGTTTAATAAAATACATATCCTTATAGCGATACGGAAAAACAATGATATCATAACGTCTGGGATCAGAGAAACGATAACTGACCTTATCAACGATCAGATTGTCATCGTCATGCAGCGTCGGATACATCGACTCTCCATTTACCCGCGTACGCTGACCGACATAAGTTGTCAGCAAAAAGCTGACACCAAACACCAGTACGATATAAAACAGCACCTCGATAAGTCCCTTTTTCATACTCTCCTCCCACAAAATACTGTCTACTGCTCTTCCGTTTCTCCCTTCGGAAGTTCCAGCGTGATCCTGCCAATTTTTCCGCTTCGGAAATCATCCAGCAGAAGCATACCTGTCTTGGTATAATCCAGTTCCTGACCTTTTTTGATGCAGCCACGCCGTCTTGCGATCTCCTCGTAAACTGTGAGTGCTTCCTGAGCGGTTTCTTCGCAGCCATAACGTTCCGTTAATCTCCCCGGATAATGTTCCATCAGGAAACGGATCAGATTGAGTGCAAGCTCATCCGTATTGAGGATCTCGTCTTTGATGGAACCGATCATTGCCAGTCGCATACCGACACTCTGGTCTTCAAATTTCGGCCAGAGAATACCCGGTGTATCCAGCAGTTCCAGACCCTTATTTAAGCGGATCCACTGTTTTCCCTTCGTAACACCCGGCTTATTTCCGGTCTTTGCACATGCTTTTCCGGCATAGGCATTGATAAACGTAGATTTTCCGACATTCGGAATCCCGACAACCATTGCCCGCACCGGACGGTTCTTGATTCCTTTGCGTTTGTCTCGCTCGATCTTTTCATGGCATGCTTCCAGAACGGCTGCATTGATGGATTTAAGTCCTGCTCCACTTCTGGAATTGATCTTTCTGACGCAATACCCTTTCGCTTCGAAAAAAGCAACCCACGCTTCATTGCTCTTTTCATCCGCAAGATCCGATTTGTTCAGAAGGATCAGGCGGGCTTTGTCCCTGCCCATCTTATCGATATCCGGATTGCGGCTGGAAAACGGTACACGTGCATCCAGCAGTTCGATGACAAGATCGATCAGTTTGATGTCTTCCTGCATCATACGCCTTGCCTTGGTCATATGACCAGGATACCACTGATAATTCATATTTTTTACCTTTCTACTTAACAAGTCCCCGGTGATCCGAAGGAGATAAAACAGCCCAGACTTTCCCTTCAATATCTTCCAGCTTTACATTTCCCATATCTGCAAAACGGCTGTCTTCACTCTGATTGCGGTTATCACCAAGCACAAAATATTCATCTTCACCAAGTGTGATCTCCTGTGCTGCCATTCCGGCATTTTCCATCTGTGGAAATCCCTGCGTCTCCAGGTAGACACTTCCATTAATATAGATCATACCATCGATGATCTGGATCGTCTCACCCGGCAGTCCGATCACACGTCTTATATAAGAATGCGTGTCCTCGCTTCCATTCAGTTTAAACGAGATTACATCCTCCCTGGATGGTCCTGAAAAGCGATAGGACAGCTCATTTAACAGAACAACATCTCCGCCGGACAAAGTACTGTTCATCGCCTGTCCGATGTTCGTTCTGGACTGACCGAAAAAGAAAACAGCAATATATGCAAACAGGATCACCACAATGATCTGAAACAGCCATCCAAGACCGGCTTTGATCGGATTCTTTCTGACCTTTTCCCGTTCTTTTTTCTGTTTCCTCATTTCCCTTCTGCTGTGTTTTTCCTGTATTGCCTGTTCCTGTGAAATCCGATCTTTGTTTCTTCGATCCCTTTCTCTGCGATTTCTTCCTGTGCGGCTCATGTATCCTCCCCTTTTGCCTTTTGAAATTCACAGTCGGTTATACAGAAACAGGGACAATTACCTAAGTACTTGTCCCTGGTCTGTCTGGCTGACCCGAACAAGCAGTGCTTGTTGCGGAATCATTCGGTACGCTGCTGCGTCCTATTATTTAACCAACTCTTTTACTTTTGCTTTTTTACCAACACGGTCTCTCAGGTAATTCAGTTTCGCTCTTCTTACTTTACCTCTTCTGATAACCTCGATCTTTTCTACGTTCGGGGAGTGCAACGGCCATGTTTTTTCAACGCCGATTCCGTTGGAGTTCTTTCTTACTGTGAAAGTTGCTCTGTTGCTTCCACCCTGTTTCTTCAGAACAGTTCCTTCGAAGATCTGGATACGTTCGCGGTTACCCTCTTTGATCTTTGCGTAAACTTTTACAGTATCACCTACGTTAAATACAGGTACTTCCGCTTTCAGTTCAGCTGCTTCAATGTTCTTAATGATTTCGTTCATCTTGTTGTTCCTCCTTATATTTTCAGATGTTCTTAATACCGCCCAGGTAGCAGAGGACCATCTCTTCTCACAACGTGAATAATTTTATCATACCTCTTGCGTAAAAGCAAGCTTTTTTTCAGCCAGACAGCGATCTGCCAGAGCTTTTTCTTTTGCTGACAGATCCGCTTTTTCCAGCAGATCCGGTCTTCTTTCTGCCGTCCGGATGACTGACTGTTCTCTTCTCCATTTTTCAATGTTGGCATGATGTCCGGATAACAGCACTTCCGGAACCCGCTTTTCATGCCAGACTTCCGGTCTGCTGTAATGCGGATGCTCCAAAAGATTTCCCTGGAAAGATTCGAATTCGGCAGATGCCTCATTGTGAAGCACACCCGGAACCAGTCTGGAGATCGCATCCATCATCACCATTGCCGGAAGTTCCCCTCCGGTCAGAACATAGTCCCCGATGGAGACGTAGTCTGTCACGATCTCTTCCAGGACACGCTCATCGATCCCTTCATAATGTCCGCACAGAAAGACCAGATCCTGCTCTTTTGCAAATTCTTCCGCCATAGGCTGTGAAAAAGTACTTCCCTGCGGTGTCAGATAGATCACTCTCGGCCGGTAACCGATCTGTTCTTTTACTGCCTCATAGGCTCCATAGACCGGTGCTGCCTGCATGACCATGCCAGCTCCGCCTCCGTACGGTGTATCATCCACCTTATTATGCTTATTCGCAGCATAGTCGCGGATGTCCGTTGCTTTCAGAGAAATATATCCCCGTTCGATCGCCCTGCCCATGATACTGGTATTCATTCCCTGCTCGATCATTTCCGGAAACAGTGTCAGTACGTGAAAATGCATGCTACACCAGCCCTTCCAGAAGATGCACTTTCATGCGCCCTTCTTTCACATCTACTTCCAGAATACACTGACGGATCGCCGGGATCAGGATCTCTTTTCCTTCTTCCGTCACTACCTGATAGACATCGTTTGCTCCGGTCTGGATCACATCATCCAGTGTGCCAAGAAATGCATCATCCTCGGTATAGACCTTAAGTCCGATCAGATCTGCGATAAAATACTCATTTTTCTTAAGTTTTACTGCATGCTCGCGTGTCACAAGCAGCGGACACTTTCTGTATTTTTCAATCTGATTGATATCATTATATTCTTTAAACTTCAGGATAACCATATTTTTGAAAAACTTGACACCTTCCACTTCCAGTTCCAGTTTTTCTCTTCCGGTATCCAGAAGCACTTTTTTCAGTTTTTTAAAACGTTTCGGATCGTCGGTTGTCGGAAATACTTTGACTTCCCCGTGAATACCATGTGTTGCCGTAATCACTCCGACCTGTAAAAATTCTTCCATGTTTCTCCTCCGGGTAAAATTGAATAAAACAAAAACCTCGTCTGCACGAGGTTTTCAACGCAGCATCCTGCAGCTTTTCAGCTACAGAATGTCCACTACAACTTTCTTGTCTTCCTTTGAGGCTGCAGCCTTTACAACTGCACGGATCGCTTTCGCGATTCTGCCCTGTTTACCGATTACTTTTCCCATATCGGATGGGGCAACTTTCAGTTCAACAACCGTTGTCTTTCCAGACTGCCTTTCCGTAACGGTAACTTCTTCCGGATTTTCTACAAGTGACTTAGCGATTACTTCTACTAATTCTTTCATCCTGCCACCTCTTATTTTTCAATACCGGCGATTTTGAAGAGCTTTCCTACTACCTCTGTCGGCTGTGCACCATTTGCCAGCCATTTCTTTGCCAGCTCCTCATCTACCTTGAATTCACTCGGTTCGATGTTCGGATTGTAGGTACCGATCTCCTCGATGAATCTTCCATCTCTCGGGGAACGAGAATCAGCTACAACGATTCTATAGAAAGGATTTTTCTTTTCTCCCATTCTTCTTAATCTGATCTTTACTGCCATTACTTTCACCTCCTCAGTATTTTTATATCTTTGATATCTATGAAAACCTGCCTTTGGCAGCTTCTCTGCATTCTTTATGTGCTAAAACGGAAGCTTGAACCTGCCGCGTTTTGCACCCTTGCCTCCCATCATACCAGGGAACTGTTTCATCATCTTGCGTGTCTGTTCGAACTGTTTGACCAGTTTGTTGACTTCGCTGATGTCCACACCTGCACCTTTTGCGATACGTTTCTTTCTGGACGGATTTAACAGATCCGGATTGGAACGCTCTTTCGGTGTCATGGAGAGGATGATCGCCTCGATGCGTGCCATCTTGGACTCATCCACCGCAGCCTCGATATCTGCTGCTTTATTGCCAATACCCGGCATCATACTTAAGATACTGGATATGCCTCCCATATTTTTAACCTGAGCCATGCTCTCCAGATAATCATCGAAACCAAACTGTGCTTTTTTCAGTTTCTGTTCCATTTCTCTGGCTTTGTCTTCGTCGATATTGGCCTGTGCTTTCTCGATGAGCGTCATCACATCGCCCATGCCTAAAATCCTGGATGCCATACGCTCCGGATAGAACTGTTCCAGATCGGATAACTTCTCGCCCATACCAACATAGAGGATCGGTTTGCCGCAGGTTGCCTTGATCGAGAGTGCCGCACCGCCTCTGGTGTCTCCATCCAGCTTTGTAAGGATGACACCGTCAAGCTCAAGTTTCTGATTGAAGCTGTCTGCCACATTGACCGCATCCTGTCCGGTCATTGCATCCACCACCAGGATCGTCTGATCAACATGAACGGCTTCTTTGATGTTCTGTAACTCCTCCATCATCGCTTCATCGACATGAAGGCGTCCTGCTGTATCAAGGATCACGACATTAAATCCGTGACTCTTTGCATGTTCTACAGCTGCTTTGGCGATATTGACCGGGTTCTGTTTGTCTCCCATGGAGAAAACTTCCACACCCTGCTTCTCACCATTTATCTGAAGCTGCGTGATAGCTGCCGGACGATACACGTCACACGCTACCAGAAGCGGCTTTCTGCCTTTTGATTTGAATTTGCCTGCAAGTTTCGCAGTTGTTGTTGTCTTTCCGGCTCCCTGAAGACCTGCCATCATGATCACAGTAACTTCACTTGCCGGACGCAGTGCAATCTCCGTCGTCTCAGATCCCATCAGGTTTACCAGCTCGTCATTTACGATCTTGATCACCATCTGTCCCGGATTCAGTCCGTTCATCACGTCCTGACCGATTGCACGCTCCTGAACCGCTTTTATAAACTGCTTCACGACTTTAAAGCTGACGTCCGCTTCCAGAAGAGCAAGCTTTACTTCTTTCAGTGCTGTCTTGACATCTGCCTCTGTCAGTCTTCCTTTGCCGCGAAGGTTTTTAAATATATTCTGCAGTTTATCCGATAAACTTTCAAATGCCATCGTAACCTCCACCGTCAGTCGGTTTTATAATTCTTTCAGCAGCTCATCCGAAATCTTCCTTACTTCTTCCGGATCATCTGCCGCCATCCTTATGGCTTCCACCTTTTCTTTCAGACTTACAAATCTCTCAACCAGATGCAGTTTTGTCTCGTAATCATCCAGGATATGTTCGCACCGTTTGATCAGATCGTGCACACCCTGTCTGCTGATTCCCTGATTCTCTGCAACTTCGCTGCAGGAAATATCGTTGAATACTACATCCTCGTATATTTTCTGTTGATGCTCTGTAAGCAGTTCACCATAAAAATCATACAATAATGTCTGCTCTAAAATCTTTTCCACTGCAATCACCTTGGTTATCATACACGAAAGAAGCCACCGTGTCAAGTATTTTTTCTTGACAGGATGGCTTTTTCTTTTTTTATTTCAGATCAAACTTTTTCCTTCTTTTTCTTGTAAAATTTCATGCCTCTGTTGATCACGATCGCGATCCCGATCAGCATAAATTCAGCAACCGTCTGCCACAGTCTGGTCACAAGAGAAATGATCACAGCATATTCTTTCGGCATGATCAGTCCAAGTCCCAGCAAAATGATACCTTCCCTTACTCCAAGACCGGACGGTGTAAACACCGCCAGGATACCGATGATACAGGAGAGTCCGTCAATTCCGGCCACATAGAGAAACTGAGAAACCGGAACCGGATAAATAGAGCATACCAGCATGTAGAACCCGACACCGACAACCAGCCAGTTGCAGATGAACAGCAGTACAACTTTGATCATCTGCGGGTAGGTGATCGGGATTGAAAGATCTTTCTTAATAAATCGCTCCAGGATCTTCAGGAAAAAATTGATGATCTTCGGATTGATGCAGATAAAAAACAGGATCACAAGGCCGATCGTCATCCATTTATAATCGTTGAGCAGGTCATTCGGGAAAAAGAACAGCGAGATCAGAAACAAAAAGGCTGCACCCAGAAGCGTACAGATATTCTCAAGGAAAAAGCAGACCGTCACTTTTCGGATCGGCACTCCGCCTTCTTCATACAGCGGCACACGTGCCAGCAGCATAAAAACCTTTCCCGGAATATATTTCCCCGGTATCGAATACAGATACGCTGTGATCGCCTTGAAATATTGAATGGAACACTTGTTCAATTTCGTGATGTAATGCCATAAAGAGGCCAGCGTCACCTGATAAATGAAATAAAACAGCAGTGCCCCGGCAAATACCGGCCAGTTGATCTCAATATCCAGATTCTTGTAGGAATCATAATTTTTATAAAAATAGCGAATTAGAAAAACGGCAACCAGCAGCAGAAATCCGATCCTGACATATTTCTTCCATTTCTTTTCTCCGTTTTGCTGTGCGTTTTCCAGTATTTCCGCTTCTTCTTTTTTTACCTGTGTGTTTTCTTCCATAACCGATTCTTCTCCTACCATGTTATCTATGATTTCAGAAACCATGTTTTTCTGCCGTCTGTCATCCGGTATAAGCAGTCAGCGAAACGCCTCGCTCTTCCAGTGCTTCTTTCAGTTTTGTTCCTTTGACATAGACAAAATCTTCTTTTTTGTTGTCGTACGCTTCACCGTCGATCAGATAATATGCACCGCTTTTTAATTCCTTTTCATTCGGCAGCTTTTTTGCGATCACAAACACATTGTCTGTATCGTTAAAGCTCTGATACTCTTCTCCGATCAGGTGATAATCCATCAGACGTACCTGGTAAGACTTGATCGGTGCTGCCGTCTCTTCGGCCCATACATAAGAATAATCTTTATAAATATCACCAAACGACAGAATCAGACTGGATGCAGAAGAAATCCTTGCCTCTCTTGTATTATTTTCTGAAATGGTAATGTTCTTTACATTATAGCCAAACAACAGTACAGAGACAAACAATATCAGAGTGCACGCCTGACAGCCTTTCTTTTTCTGGCACAAAAGCAGAACCAGTAAAAACAAAAGCAGTGCCACAACGCCAAACAGGATCACTCCTCCGGAAACATGTTTCCCTTCAAAGGTCAGTTTTCCGGCATGGGTTTTCACAAATGTGCAGAGCATACCCATATATTTCCGCACAAAGCTCTGGTTGTTCAGATACGGAGCCGTGATCTTCGAAAACAGCACAAGCGTAAGGCCGCATCCTGCCACCGAAAGCATTTTCGCCCGAATCCCAAACAGATCCCTTTTCCAGATCAGCACATAAAGTGCCACCATACAGAGAATACCGAAGGCACAGCAGATATAGCGGTCATATACAATACGGTCCACACGAATTTTGGAAGTACCGTAAAAGTTCTTTTTCACACTTTTCAGGAAAAATACAGTTCCAAGGACAAAACTTCCTGCATAAGATAAAAATCCAAACAATGCCAGTGTACCTTCCTGCGATGTCACCTTCTTCGAACGGCGGATCATCAGAAAAACAATGATCACACAGGCGATCAGTCCCACGCAGACCAGTCCAAGCGTTGAACTGAAAGAATTATACAGCCAGCCGATTGCCATCCGAATATAGGATTTGATCCCCGTTCCCTTTCTCAGCAGTTTCAGCGTTCCTTTCGGGATGCCGGTCGCATGAGCTGCAGCGTTTCCCCAGATAGCATGCCTGAAATACTTCACCAGGATCTTGTCGATCACAAGAAAGACTGCCATACTGCCAAAGAAACTGATATACGGAATCCTTCTTTCCCTTTCCTTTGTAAAAAACGGGATCAGCAGTACAGTCATCGCAGAGGCAATCACCATAACGATTCCCCTGCTGTGGCAGGCATAGGCGTACACTGCACAGAAACTCAGCAATATCGTGTAGATCTGACGCTCTTTTTTTGTTTTTGCATACATGGCATTTAAAATAAAAAGTGCACAAACCCAGTTGAGTACGATCAGCATCATATCTCCACGCAGATAGATTGCCTGGAACATCACACTGCTGATGATCGCAGAACCTGCCGCCAGAAGAGCCGCATCTTTTTCTTTTTCGAGCTTCAGATAGCGTCTGCCAATATAGTAAGCCATCACCGGTGTCGTTGCCATAAACAAGGCATTGACAAAAGACGCCGCTTTGTAAACGATGATCGGATCTTTAAAAATCAGAAACGGCAGAAGCCACACAAAAGCCATTCCATAACGGTAATAATATCCACCATTACTTAAAATCCCTGTTCCCCAGTTTCTCCCGGTCAAAAGGGCTGTGTTAGTCAGAGTACCAAGTTCATCCACAACGGTGTTCGTACTCAGACATAATGCCGGCACTCCCATAAGCACCAGCATTACCGCAAACAGTGAGATCATACAAATCCTGTCCTGTTTCGTCATTGTCATTTTATTTTTCCTCTTTCTCTCTGTCATAATCCAGTTTACGTGCATGATACTGTACATCTTCCAAAATCTTGCGATTTGCCGCAATGATGTCTGCCAGCAGTCCGATCACGCCGGTCTGGAAGCCCATCAGCATCAGGATACTTGCAAGGATCAGGGACTGCACATGTCCGTTTCCGGCTCCGGTCGCATAGTAAACCAGAAAACGCACGCCAAGCAGTGCCCCGCAAAGAAAGAGCACACTGCCGATCCCGAGGAAAAATCGCAATGGCTTATACATCATAAAGGAACGGACGATCGTCACCATGGAACGCTTCACATAACCAAACATACTGGAAAACAGTCTGGATTTACGAAGCTCCGGATTGGTACGGATCGGCACCGACTCCATTGCCATTCTGGTGCGTCCTGCCTGGATGATCGTCTCCAGGGTGTAGGTATATTCATTTGTTACATTCAGACGCATCGCTGCGTCACGGCTATAAGCACGGAAACCGCTCGGTGCGTCAGGAATATCGGATTTGGATGCCACACGCACGGTCCAGCTTCCGAAATGCTGAAGCTTTTTCTTGAGCGGTGAAAAATGCTCCGTATCATCGATCGGGCGTTCACCGATCACAATATCTGCCTTTTCCTCCAGGATCGGACGCACCAGTTTTTCGATGTCATCTCCGCAGTACTGATCATCAGCATCGGTATTGACAATGATATCCGCACCGTTTCGCAGGCAGGCATCCAGCCCTGCCATGAACCCCTTTGCCAGTCCGCGGTTCGTCCGGAAATTGACTACATAGTTCACGCCCCAGTTTTTCGCAACTTTAACGGTATCGTCACGGCTTCCGTCGTTGATGATCAGATACTCGATCTCATCGATCCCGTCGATATGTTTTGGCAGATGATTCAGTGCAATTTCCAGCGTCTGTGCCTCGTTATAACATGGCACCTGTATAATTAATTTCATTATTTATCTCTCCTTATTTTTCCTTAGTCCCTGAAATACAGATCTCTTGTATAGACTTTATCCATGACATCCGCAATCTCATCACTACAGCGGTTGGCAAGGATCACATCACTCATTTCTTTAAATTCCTTAAGATCACGGATCACACGGGAGTGAAAGAACGTTTCTTCTTTCATTGCCGGCTCATATACAACCACTTCGATCCCCTTCGCCTTGATCCGCTTCATAACCCCCTGGATCGAGCTCTGGCGGAAGTTGTCTGAATTGGTTTTCATCGTCAGGCGGTATACGCCTACAATCTTTGGATTTTTTTCAATAATGCGCTCTGCAATAAAATCTTTTCTGGTACGGTTTGCTTCTACAATCGCTGCCACAATATTGTTTGGGACATCATGATAGTTTGCAAGCAGCTGTTTGGTGTCCTTTGGAAGACAATATCCGCCATATCCAAAAGACGGATTATTATAATGCGTGCCGATACGAGGATCCAGTCCTACTCCTTCAATGATCTGTTTACTGTCAAGCCCTCTTACCTCTGCATAAGTATCCAGTTCATTGAAAAATGCAACACGCATGGCAAGGTAGGTGTTTGCAAACAATTTGACTGCCTCAGCTTCCGTAAGATCGGTAAAGAGTGTCGGGATCTCCTGCTTGATCGCCCCTTCCTGAAGAAGTGCGGCAAATGCATGTGCCTTGTCACGCTGATTCTCCGGCGATCCGACAATAATACGGGAAGGATACAGATTATCATACAGTGCATGTCCTTCTCTTAAAAATTCCGGTGAGAACAGAATATGGTCTGTATGGTATTTTTCACGGATTCCTTTTGTATAGCCGACCGGAACCGTTGATTTAATCACCATCACGGTATCCGGATTCACCTTCTGTATCAGTTCGATCACCGTTTCGATCGAAGATGTGTCGAAATAATTTTTCTTCGGATCGTAGTTCGTCGGGGTTGCAATGATAACAAAATCAGCATCCTTATAAGCTTTTTCTGCATCTGTCGTTGCTGTCAGGTGCAGATCCTCTCTTGCCAGAAATTCTTCGATTTCTCTGTCTACGATCGGTGACTTCCCTTTATTAATCAAATCAATCTTGCTTTGCAGGATATCGACTGCCCACACATCATTGTGCTGGGAGAGCAGCAGGGCATTGGAAAGCCCTACATATCCCGTTCCCGCTACTGCTATTTTCATATTGCTCCCCTCCTTTTAAAGATTCGGGCGAATCACTTTCGGATTATAGCCATGCTCTTTGAGGGCATTGACGATGCGCTCTTTGTGATCCGTTCCAAATGCTTCCAGTGTGATCTTCAGCTCTACGGCTGCATTGCGGTTCGTGCTTACAAACTGATTGTGATCCAGTTTGATGACATTTCCCTGTTCATTTGCAATAACGGTTGCCACACGAACCAGCTCTCCTGCTTTGTCCGGAAGCAGAACAGATACGGTAAAGATACGGTCTCTCTGGATCAGACCTAACTGTACAACAGAAGACATGGTGATCACATCCATGTTTCCGCCGCTTAAGATCGATACCACTTTTTTGTCTTTTACATCCAGATATTTCAGGGCTGCCACGGTCAGAAGTCCGGAGTTTTCTACGATCATCTTGTGGTTTTCAACCATATCAAGGAAGGCAACGATCAGATCATCGTCCTCAATGGTGATGATATCATCGAGGTTTTTCTGCAGATACGGGAACACATTTTTGCCAGGTGTCTTAACAGCCGTGCCGTCTGCGATCGTATTGACATTTGGCAGTGTCACAACTTCTCCTGCCTGAAGGGAAGCTTTCATGCAGGCTGCCCCTGCCGGTTCCACACCGATCACGCGGATGTTCGGGTTGAGCATCTTAGCCAGTGTGGAGACACCGGTTGCCAGTCCGCCTCCTCCGATCGGAACAAGGATATAATCAACCAGCGGCAGTTCTTTGATGATCTCCATGGCGATCGTTCCCTGACCGGTTGCAACAGCCGGATCATCGAACGGATGGATAAAGGTATAGCCTTCTTTTTCTGCCAGTTCCAGTGCATAGGCACAGGCCTCATCATAGACATCTCCATAGAGAACCACTTCTGCACCGTAGCTCTTGGTGCGGTTTACTTTGATCAGCGGTGTGGTCGTCGGCATAACGATCACTGCCTTTGCACCAAACTCTTTTGCCGCATAGGCAACGCCCTGTGCATGGTTTCCTGCGGAGGCTGTGATCAGACCTTTCTGTCTCTCTTCTTCGCTCAGTGTGCTGATTTTATAGTAAGCACCTCTTACTTTATAAGCACCGGTTGTCTGCATATTTTCCGGTTTCAGATAAACTTTGTTTCCTGTCTGCTCACTGAAATATTTGCTGTAGATCAGCTTTGTCTCCTGAGTAGCTTTTTTTACGATTTCTGAAGCTTCTTCAAATTTGTCTAACGTAAGCATGTCTTTACTCCTCTTCTTCTGAATCTTTCACATCAAAAAGTGCATTTACGAACTCGTCTGCATCGAATTTCTGCAGATCGTCAATACTCTCTCCCACGCCAATATATTTCACCGGGATACCAAGTTCGGAATGGATGGCAACGGCGATACCGCCTTTGGCTGTTCCATCCAATTTGGTAAGAATGATTCCGGTAATATCAGCAATCTCAGAAAATTGTCTTGCCTGTGCAAGTGCATTCTGACCGGTTGTACCGTCCAGCACAACCAGTGTCTCACGGTAAGCTTCCGGATATTCCCGGTCGATCACACGGTTGATTTTTCCAAGCTCTGCCATAAGATTCTTTTTATTATGAAGTCGTCCTGCCGTATCGCAGAGCAATACATCTGCATTACGTGCTTTGGATGCCTGGATCGCATCGTATACAACGGCTGCCGGATCCGATCCTTCCTGTCCGGAAATGATCTCCACTCCTGCACGGTGTGCCCATTCGGTCAGCTGTTCTCCGGCTGCCGCACGGAACGTATCGGCTGCCGCCAGAATTACTTTCTTTCCCTGGTCTTTTAATTTTCCTGCCAGTTTTCCGATGCTGGTTGTCTTACCGACACCGTTGACTCCGATCACCAGGACAACAGACTGACGGTTTTCAAACTCATACGCCGTCTCGCCGACATTCATCTGAGCTTTGATGCTGTCGATCAGCAGTTGTTTGCAGGCAGAAGGCTCTTTGATGTGCTGCTCTTTCACCTTCTGTTTCAGATCTTCTATGATCGCGGTTGTCGCATTGATCCCGAGATCTCCCATGATCAGGATTTCCTCGATCTCCTCATAAAAATCCTCATCTATTGCGGAAAATCCGCTGAAAATAGAATCAATACCGGAAACGATATTGTTTCTTGTCTTGGTCAGTCCTTCTACCAGGCGCTTAAAAAATCCTTTTTTCTCACCCATCTTCTTTCCTTTCTCACTGATCCAGTGCCTCTTCGATCAGATTTACCGATACCAGTGCAGAGATTCCTTTTTCCTGCATCGTGATGCCATACAGCCGGTCGGCCGCTGCCATCGTTCCGCGTCTGTGTGTAATAATAATAAATTGTGTATTTTTTGTCAACTTGTGCAGATAATTTGCATAGCGACTGACATTCGCCTCATCCAGTGCCGCCTCGATCTCATCCAAAAGACAGAACGGGGACGGTTTGAGGTGCTGGATAGCAAAAAGCAGGGCGATCGCCGTTAAGGCCTTCTCGCCTCCGGAGAGCTGCATCATATTCTGCAGTTTTTTGCCCGGCGGCTGAGAGATGATCCGGATGCCTGCCTCCAGAATATCTTCATCATCCACAAGCTCCAGCGTTCCTTTGCCGCCTCCGAACAATTCACGAAAAGCTTTGTCAAATTCCACCTGGATCCTGGCAAAATTCTCCCGGAACTGCTTGCGCATCCCTTCATCCAGCTCCAGAATGATCTCTTCTAAAGCTTTCTCTGCTTTGATGAGATCATCGTGCTGATTCTGAAGAAATCCATGCCGCTGTGACATCTCTTTGTAATCTTCGATCGCATTGACGTTGATGTTGCCCATCTGGCGGATCGCTGCTTTGATCTCCTCGATCCGTTTTCTGGTCTGCTTCTGATCCATGCCGTTTTCATTCCGGAACGCAGCAGCTTCCGAAGGTGTCACCTGATATTCATCCCAGATCTGACTGATCCGCTCTTCTTTTTGACTTTCAAGCTTTTCCTGCATGGATGCAAGCCGGAAGTTTTCTTTGTCCAGATCTGCGATCTGCCCGGAAAGCTCCTCCCGCCTTGTAAAAAAGGTTTTCTGTGCCGCACTTTTCTCTTCTTTTTGTGCCTGAAGCTTCTGCAGCTGCCTGCCATGATCGCGTCCATGGTCTTTCGTACCTGCAATGCGGCTTTCAATCTGCCGGATCTGTGCTTCTTTTTCTGCAATGACATCCAGACTTTCCCGCTTTTTCTGCCCGATCTCTTTTTCTTCTTCCCTTAGATTTCGGATTTCTTTTTCGATACGTTTGAGATTCTGCCCTGCAAATTCTTCTTTTTGTCCGGCATTTGCAAGCTCCAGATGCAGCTTTTCAATACGGGCGTTCTGCTGCTCCAGCTCCGCCCTCTGGACTTCCTGTTCTTTCTGCCATCCCAGGATCTGTTCCTGCAGCTGTGCTTCTCTTTTTTCAGACTCTTTCACAGCTTCTTCGATCTGTTCTTTTTCCCGGCTGATCTGCTTTAATTCGCCGTCTAACTGGGCAGATTCTTCCTGAAGCCTTGTCAGCTCTTCTTTGGATTCTTCCCGTTTTTCTTCCATCTGGCGGATCTCCATGCGTGCCGTATTCTGAGAAACATAGGCTTTCTGAAGCTTTTCATTCAGAATTACAACTGTTTCGCGATGTTCATTCCTTTTTTTTCGGTTTTCATCGACTTCCAGCTGCAATTCTTTCCATTCTTTTTCCAGTGCCTGTACTTTCTTTTGCAGCTCTTCAACTTCTCTTCTGCGTCCCAGAAGATTGCTGCTGTTGCGGTAGGCACCACCTGTCATGGAACCGCCCGGACTTAAAGACTCTCCTTCCAGCGTAACGATCCGCAGAGAATGGTGATATTTCCTGGCAGCTGCGATCGCATGATCCATATTGTCTGCGACAAGTGTCCTGCCAAGAAGGTATTCCACCAGTGCACGGTATTTCTCTTCTGTCCGGACCAGAGTGCTCGCAACGCCCAAAATCCCCGGTTCTTTCACGGCATCTTTGTTTCCTGCATTTCCTTTTCTTCCGATGGCAGTCAGCGGAAGGAAGGTAGCCCGGCCATATTTGCCACGTTTCAGAAATTCAATCATGCGTTTTGCGGTCTCTTCCCTGTCCGTCACAATATTCTGTATACTGCCGCCAAGTGCCGTCTCGATTGCCGTCTCATAAGAAGATTCTACTTTGATCAGATCGGCTACAACGCCGAGGATCCCCGGATTTTTGTCTTTTTGCTCCATCACCTTCCGGATACTGTTTCCGTATCCATCATAGCGTTCTGTTAAATTGCTCAGTGTCTCAAGCCTTGATTTCTCCCGGTGATAGAAAGACTGTTTCTGTTCCAGTTCCCGGTTCTGCCCTGCCAGTTTCTGCTGGAGCTGTTCAATCTTATCTTCCTGCTCTTTGCTCTTCCGGAGCTGTTTTTCAATCTCTTCCGACACCGTTTCGTAGGCAGTCTGATATTCCTGAAGCGTCTCCTGCCATCTGGCATCTTCGCTGCCGATCCGAAGGAGCTTTCCGGTTACTTCTGCTTTTCGGATCTGCATCTGTTCCTGCATGGTATCGTATCGCTGAACATTTCCTTTCACCGAAGCACGCTGATTCAAAAGTGAAATGATTTCATTTTTCCCGTCCTCGATCTGCATTTCCAGATGGGAGAGCATCGCCGTTGTCGCATCCGCTTCCAGGCGATAGTCCGCTTCCGTCAAAGAAACCTGCTCCTGTTTTTCCTTTGCAAGCAAAAACGCCTGCTCTTCCGCTTTTCTCTGTTTTTCTTTTCTGGAAAGTTCGCTCTCGATCACGCTCTTTCGCTCTTTTAAGCGGACTTCCTGATCCTCCTGTGCCCGGATCTGCTCTTTCAGGACTTCGATCTGACCGGTGAGCTGCTGGTGGAGCAACTGACTTTGCCGCTCCTGTTCCCGGATCTGCTCGATCCGCTCTTCCAGCTCCTCGATCGCTTTTTCTTCTGTTTCATAATGGATGCGGATCGTCTCGTATTCTTTCTTTATATCAGAAAGCTGCTCTTCGGCAATCTTTCGTTTTTCATCCAGATTCGCAAGTTCTGCTTTCCGCTGCTCCATTTCCAGCAGAAATAGATGCAGATCGATCTTTTTTAATTCTTCTTTTTTCTTCAGGTAGATCTTTGCCTGTTCTGCCTGATGCTGAAGCGGAACCAGCTGACGCTGAAGTTCCGAGAGAATATCGTTTACGCGGACAAGGTTCGCTCTTTCATCCTCCAGCTTTTTCACGGCTGCCGCTTTTCTTCGTTTGAACTTGACAATCCCGGCTGCCTCATCAAACAATTCTCTTCGATCTTCCGGTCTGCCGCTTAAGATCTTTTCAATCTGTCCCTGGCCGATGATGGAGTAACCCTCTTTTCCGATACCGGTGTCGTAGAAAATCTCCTGAATATCTTTCAGACGGCAGGAAGTTCCGTTTAAACGATATTCGCTCTCGCCGGAGCGGTAGACGCGGCGGCTGACCGTCACTTCCTCATAATCCACCGGCAGTTTGTGGTCGGCGTTGTCCAGTGTGATCGAAACCGACGCAAAGCCGAGCGGTTTTCGATTTTCCGTACCGGAAAAAATCACATCCTGCATGTTGCTTCCTCGCAGCTGTCTGGCACTCTGCTCACCAAGTACCCAGCGAACCGCATCTCCTACGTTGCTCTTTCCGCTTCCGTTTGGCCCTACGATCCCGGTAATACCATTATGAAATTTAAAATCAATCTTGTTTGCAAATGATTTGAATCCCTGGATCTCAAGGCTCTTTAAATACATGTCTCAGGCATTTCCTTTCAGTTTGATAATGGCACGGTAAGCGGCTTCCTGCTCTGCGGCTTTCTTGGTCCTTCCCGTTCCTTCGCCCAGTGTCTTGTCTCCCACTACCAGACTTACTACAAATTTCTTGTCATGATCCGGTCCGATCTCTCCTGTCAGCACATACTCGATCTCTTTGCCTTTATAGTCACTCTGCACGATCTCCTGCAGAATAGTCTTGCTATCATAAAAGAGTTTTTTATGTTCGATATCCTTTAGAATAAATTTATGGATAAACTCCTTTGCACTAGCAAAACCACCATCCAGATAGATAGCTCCTATTACACTCTCCATAGCATCAGATACGATAGAATCCCGGTTTCTTCCGCCTGTCCGTTCTTCTCCCTTGCCAAGGAAAAGATAGCTTCCGAGGCTGATCTCGTGCGTACACAGTGCCAGCGTCGGTTCACATACAATGCTGGCACGGAGTTTTGTCATTTCGCCCTCAGCCATATCCGGGTAATTGTAAAATAAATACTCACTGCTGATGATCTCCAGAACCGCATCGCCAAGAAACTCCAGACGTTCATTGTCTTTGAGTCCTTCGTGCCTGTGTTCGTTTGCATAAGAACTGTGTGTGAGAGCCTGCTTAAACAAGGTCTTATCTTTGAAGGTATAGCCAATCTTTCCTTCCAGCTCTTTTAAATCTTTTGTCTGTTTCATCTTGTTCCTCGCTTTCTGTTTCAGTCGGATATACAGAAGGTGCTGACTTGCAGCACCTTCCCATCTGTCGTTATCGTCAGACCCCTTTTAATTTAATGCACTTTTGATTGCTTCTACTGCATCACCGACAGAAACGATCTTTTCTGCTTCTTCATTTGGAATCTCGATATCGAATTCTTCTTCAATCCCCATGATAATCTGGAAAACATCCAGGGAATCTGCACCAAGTTCATCTACAAAGGTGGTATCCAGCGTAATTTCGTTTGCATCTACGTTTAACACTTCTGCGATGATTTTTGCTAACTTTTCAAATTCCATAATAAAATACCTCTCTTATCCTTTTTGGTCTTCTTTTATAATATTTTCTCTGATTTTCTGATTGATCTCCTGTTTTGTGAACTGGACACACTGAAGGATGGAATTTTTCACTTCCACTGCCTTTGAACTTCCGTGTGTCTTTACGACCAGTCCGTTCAAACCTAAAAGCGGTGCTCCGCCATACTGGCTGGCATCAAAAGATTTGAGCGTTTCTTTCAATGCAGGTTTTACTAGTAATGCACCGATTTTGGAACGCAGGCTTGTCATCATGCCCTGCTTGACTTTACTGATCAGAGTTGCACCGACACCTTCGTAAAGTTTCAGGATCACGTTTCCCACGAACGCCTCACAGACGATCACATCGCACACTCCCTGTGGAATGTCGCGTGCCTCCACACTTCCGATAAAATTGAGCTCTTTGCATTCTTTGAGCAATGGAAACGTCTCTTTTACAAGTGCATTGCCCTTTTCCTCTTCCGCACCGATGTTGACCAGCCCGACTCTCGGATTTTTGACTCCCATAACATTTTCCATGTAGATGGAACCGATCTTTGCAAACTGCACCAGATGGGAAGGTCTGGCATCCACGTTTGCCCCACAGTCGATCAGGAGAGAAACTCCGTTCTTTGTCGGAATAAGCGGTGCCAGCGGCGGTCTTTCAATTCCTTTGATCCTGCCAACGATCACCTGACCTCCTACAAGGATCGCTCCGCTGCTTCCTGCAGAAACAAACGCATCTGCTTCTTTCTGCTTGACCATATTCATACCTTTTACGATCGAAGAATCTTTTTTCCTGCGAATTGCCATGACAGGCGGTTCGGCCGTTTCGATCACTTCTTCGGTATGCACGATCTCCAGCCTTTCTTTTGGAAAGGTGTATTTTGAAAGCTCGGCTTCGATCACCGGCTTTCTTCCCGTCAGGTAGATAAAAATATCTTCTCTGGCGTTCAGTGCTTCTACGGCACCTTTGACGATTTCTCCGGGTGCGTTGTCTCCGCCCATGGCATCTACAACCACCCTGACCATATCCTGCATAGTTTTTCCTCCTGTTGCAATTCCTAATATACTAGAGTGCGATATAAAAATCAACCTAAAATTTTTGCAGATCCTTTCATAAAAAATCAGGGACCAAACAACATCAAATTGTTCAATCCCTGATTCTATAGCATTTATGCAATTAGTCTTCAACTGCAACGATTTCTTTTTTGTTATATGTTCCGCAGTTTTTGCAAACTCTGTGAGACATCATCAGTTCACCACATTTGCTGCATTTTACCAGATTCGGAGCAGTCATTTTCCAGTTTGCTCTTCTCTTGTCTCTTCTTCCTTTGGAAGATTTATTCTTTGGACAGATTGACATGGCTTACACCTCCTTAAATTTATTGAAGATATCACGGATCTGTGCCATTCTGGGATCTAAATCTGTATGATCACAGTCGCAGGTCCCATGATTCAGATTCTTACCGCATATACTGCAGATTCCTTTACAGTCCTCTTTGCACAGCACACGAAGCGGCCAGTTCACCAGAATCTCGCTGTAGACCAGCTCATCCACATCCAGGTCATATCCATGTATATACGCACATTCATCGAGCGCTTCCCGTCGTTCTTCTTCGGTAAGATTCATGTCGATTTTCTTCTCAAAATCGAGTTCAAACTCTACCGGAACTTCCTCCAGGCAACGTCCGCAGGGAATCAGAATCGTAAGATCCATCCTGCCCTGTATTAACAGATTCCGCTTTCCTTTGTTCGTGAGAACCAGTGAAACCGGAGTCTTTCGGGTAATCGGATACTTGCCGAGCTTCATCTCAAATGTATCCGGACCGAAGTCTGCATCTACCCGCAGTATCTTTCCATCGTCTTTCAGTACATCGTTTAAAGCAATCTGCATAATATCCTCCTATCCACGCCTAAACTATTATATCCGTGCATCTGGCATTTGTCAACCCATTTTTTTGTTTCAGGTCGAACGCATGCAAGATCCGGCACGCGATCCTGTCAGTCCAGGCAATAAGAAACTGCCGCAAATCTCTTTGCAGCAGTTTCTTCTATTAAAAATATAAAATGATGCCAGGGTCAAAAGGTCTAAATCCACATGAGCTTGCTCATAGGTGGATGAAAGACCTTGGGACCCGCCCCGATATGAGCATAAAAGTGGGATGATAAT
>NZ_JAJEQE010000010.1 GCF_020687205.1 Hominisplanchenecus faecis | reverse complement strand
AATCCCACGATATGCGAATACTGGGGAGGATTGTGGGAGTGCAACGCACGGAACAATCCGTAGGCATCATAGTTGGGTACTTTTGACACCCACATCATTTTTTATCTTTATTACATCACAAATCTTCGAACGACATTCACCCAGAGCTGCACCTGAATTCTCACATAATTCCACAGATGCCGCTTCTGAAACGGAACTTTTTTCTCTTTGTCTGACATGGCAATGCCGTTAAAAATACCGTTTGCATATTCTTTCCCAAAGCCTTTCCGGACAAAGAACAGCCACTTGACCACAAACCCGGGAATCAGAAGAGGCAGATTCAGTATGATCTGCAGAAACGGCATATTCTTATAGATCATATAAACATTGTTTCTCGAAGAATGGCGTACTTTAAACTCATTGTATCTTGATCCGCTCGTCCCGCTTCCGACATGCCATACGACTGCCCGCGGACAGTACCAGTTCTCATAGCCATAGATCTGGGCACGGTAGCCGACATCAATATCCTCAAGATAGGCAAAATGTGCCTCATCAAACCGTCCGATCTTCTCAAATACGCTTCTGCGGTACATGGAAGCTCCGCCACAGGCTGCAAACACTTTTCTCGGCTTGAGATAATCTTTCCACGGCCTGTCTTTTCCAAGTGCATATGCCCATCCAAGGGCACAGTAATAATCCCCGGCATCATCCAGTTTGTCCGGCTCGTGCATTTTGATCATTCTTGCCGAGCAGGAAAAGCAGTGCGGATGCTGCCGCATCATGATCAACAGCTCCTCAATGCAGTCTTCATGTAGCTTTGTGTCATTGTTCAGAAGAAATACATAAGAAGACTCTGCTGCCCGGATTCCCGCATTGACCGCATGGCAAAAACCATAATTCCGGTCAAGTGCCAGGATCTTTACCCACGGATAATGTTCTTTTACAAACGCAAGGCTTCCGTCCGTCGAACCATTATCCACAAGGACTGTCTCATAATTTTTACAGGTCTGCTCTCTTAATGTATCCAGACAGTCCTTTAAATATCCGATTCCATTATAATTCGGTATCACTACCGTAACTTCTGCCATATGCATTCCTTCCTAACGCTTTCTCAGTGTATAATTGCAGGTGTTGAGTGAGAAATTCTCGTTGTAATAAGGATCGCCCTTCGTAAGGATCTCACTCCAGTGTGCTTTCATATAGTTAATTTCACTTAAGAAACGTTTCTGTTTTTCCGGTGTGTCTTCGTAGCCGCGGCTCTTGGATTCATAGTGATACAGTTCGACATTCGGCTCATAAACTACAAGATAGCCTTCTCTTCTTACCTTCAGGCAGAAATCAATGTCATTGAATGCAACGGCAAGGTCTTCGTTGAATCCGCCTGCCCCCTCCCATGCTTTGCGGTCCACCATCATGCAGGCAGCCGTCACGGCACTTAAATCCTGCTGAAGGATTGCTTTTCTAAGATAACCGCTGCGTTCTCTTGCCATACCGACAAACATCGCCCCGGCAACGCCGCCGATACCGATGATCACGCCCGCATGCTGGATCGTATCATCCGGATAATACAGTTTCACTCCCACAATGCCGACCTCTTTTCGCTGACACTGTCCGATCATCCGCTCCAGCCAGTCCGGTGTGATCACCGTCACATCGTTATTCAGGCAGAGAATATAATCGCCTTTTGCAAATGTGAACCCGAAATTGTTCAGGGCAGAATAATTAAAGCCCGACTTCCAGTAAACGACCCGGATGCCGTCCCTGCCGTCAATCTCTTTGTAATAATCAAAAATCTCCTGCCCGGTGCTGTTATTCTCCACAATAATAATCTCATAATTACGATAGGTTGATTTCTCTTTGATGGAATCCAGACACTTTTTGAGTGTCTCTTTTTCATCCTTGTTCGGAATGATGATCGAGACGAGCGGTTCGCCCGTCACCTGATATTTCGCCCGGTAAAATCCAGGGAACAGCGTATCCGTCACTTCTGCCTCTTCCCCGCAGCGGCGGATGTGCTCTGTCACTGCCCGTTTTCCGGCATCGTAGGCATACTTTTTGCTGAGCGGATTGTCCGCTGTGGAAGCCTTGTGCACCCGCCAGTGGTACAGCACCTTCGGAATATGCTCGATCCCTTTTGCTTTTTCAACACAACGGAACAGAAACTCGTGATCCTGTGCTCCGTCAAATTCTTTTTTCTGGCCGCCCACTTCCTGCAGCAGTGTCTTTTTCACAACCAGCAGATGGCAGATATAATTGTTGGAACGCAGCAGATCAAGATTGAAATCCGGCTTGAAATTTGGCTGATAACGCTCGGAAAGATCACTTGTCACCTTGTCCTCATCTGTGTAAACAATCTCCGCCCCTGTTTTGCAGATCCGATCCGCCACTTCATAGAGGGCATTTTCAGAAAGCAGATCATCATGGTCAAACAGAGCAATATAATCGCCGTCCGCCAGTTCCATCGCTGCATTCGTGTTGTCTGCGATGCCCCGATTTTCCGCAAGGATCTTATATTTGATACGTTTATCCGAAAGATAACTGTCAACGATCCGTTTTGTCTCTGCGGTATCTCCACTTCCGTCTGCAATGCACAGCTGCCAGTGCGGATAGGTCTGTGCCGTCACCGATTCGATCATCTGCCGCAGGAAAACTTCCGGTGTTTTGTAAATCGGAACCACAACACTGATCAGCGGCGGATACTCCCAGATCCGTTCTCTCTGTGCTTTTCGCTCCTCATCCGTCAGAATATCATTCTTACACCACTCATTATAATCGACTTCTTCTTTTTCAAATCGCTCTGATAATCGCACTTTAAATTCCTGAAAACCATACTGCTTCAAATAAGAAAATCCCTTTTTGATCGTGTAGGGATTCAGGCTTTTTGCCAGTTTCGAAAAATCCATACGTTTCCTCTCTTACTTTTCTGCTCTTCCGGAAAACATTTCCATCCAGAGCATTTATCTTAACTTTTTCTCTGTTTCACCTGAAAAGACTCTTTGTACACTATAGTATAGAGGAAGCTTTTCTGTCAAGTGTCGGATTTTCTCCCGCATTTTTGATTGCAGGATTTCCGGCAGATGTGATATTATGAGTCAAGGGACAAATGGACACAAAACGGATGCTTGCATACGTATTTGTGTCTATGAGAACCGCTAAAACATGGGAAAGCAGCCATTTTTTGTAAAAAAATGAGCGAATTTCGAATGTTTGCGTGATTTTGGAAGTGCAGAGCACAAAAAAATCACGTATGACTCATAAAGATTTCCAGTTGTTGAGACGCTTATCATATAGAAAGGACAAAGTGAAAACGATGATTTCAGATAAAACAGATTCCAGTTCGGATAAAAACACAAAAAAAGCAAAGAACAAAGTCCTCGGACATTTGCTCTCGCTTTTTTTCGGCATACTGCTTGGCGGCCTGCTCTGCCTGCTTCTGGTTGTGGCCGCACGCCACATGGGTCTGATCTCTTTTGGAGAAGCAGATTCTTTTTACGATACCGCCGTTTCCTATTACAGTGAGCAGTTCGGCGATGCCGCTTCCGCCCAGAGTCAGGACCCGCCCTCTTTTGCACGTTTTTATACGCGTGCGGCAGATACCTCCATCTTAAACAGCGATGTCTCCCTCGATCTGGAGCGGATCCTTCAGGAGAATGTTCTGCTGGAAGGGGAAGGAGCGGAGGATGCCGATACTGCTGATTCCGACACTGCGGATTCGGAAAGTGCGACCGCTTCCCTTGCAAAAGAGATCACCGGAAAGAAGATACGTCCGGCATCAAAACTTCAGGAAAGCTGCACCCTGGACGGCATTTCCCGAGACTTTACGGATCTTACGGCAAATCCCTCCTCTCCGGCAGCTATCCAGCTTGATACCGCCACATTAAGACTTTACCAGCGAGTTTATCTTATTTTTGCTCTGACAGCTGATTCTGACGGCACGCTGACCGTCTCACAGAATTCGGACATGATATATCAGATCCCATTCACAGCCGGCGAGAAGAAAAATGTCCAGATCGCCATTTCCCTCTCGTCCGACTCGGTAAACTTTTCCTGTGAAAAGGAAAGCTGCCGGATCACAGACCTTGCACTGCTTGGCTCCGTCAAAACCATATCCGCCTACACCGGTGCTCAGATTGCTTTCGATGAGAATACCGAAAAGGACCAGATCTCCGGTACCGTGACGACAGAAAATGCCGGTTTTCTCTTTCTGCCGATCCCATACAGCAAGAATGTAAAAGCTTATGTGGACGGCATCAGAACCGATGTTTTACGTGCCGATGCCTGCTTTGTCTGCATCCCGGTCGGTTCAGGAGAACACACCTTTGCATTTTACCGGAAGTGAGCATTTTCTATAAAAAGCAGCCGGAAACCACTGGGCCTCCGACTGCTCATTTTCTGCTCTATTTTCGATGAAAGAATCGTTTCATCTGCTCTTTAAATGGTATTTTCGCATCCGAAATTTTCCTTGCCATTTTATAAGAAATCGTTCCTTTTGTTACTTCGATCGACGCTTTCAGTGCCGCATTCTCGTTTTTCAGTCGGTTCATCGCCGCGATGCTGCCGCTGCCGCCAATGGATGGATCGCCAAGAGCCAGTCCCTGGAAAATGAAATCCCGGTCGATCTTGTCTTCCGGCAGTTCTTTTTCCGTAAACTCCAGAAGTTCCCGGTAGAAGCTGCGGTACTCTTCGCACATCTGCTCCACCGTTTTCATCTCCATATCATCCACGATCTCTTTCTTTGCCTGATATTCTTCCGGATGATCGATGATATGATGCAACAGCTGCATCACCTCATCCGGGCTGGCATCCGGCTGCACCAGCCAACCGCCGCCTGTCTTTCTGATACGCTCCCCGACTGCTCCGATGTCGGTTGCAACGATCGGAATCCCATTAAGCCATGCTTCTGAGACGGTATAACTGAATGTCTCCGGCCAGATCGGCAGAATGCATATAATATCAATCTCATTATCTTCAAGAAGCTGCGGAAGTTCCTCTTTTTTGTAAGTGGAGCTGAAGAAACAGTTTTCCTGTGAAATTTCCAGAATATTCTTATCACCGATCGCACCTAATACAAACCAGTTGATCCCGCCTTTGTCCATCGGAATCAGCTCTCTTGCCATCAGACTTCCTTTCTGCGGAACCATTCCTCCAAGGAATGCCACATTGAGCCTTCCTCGTTTTCCGAAGCGATGGTGATATTCTCCTTTGGTACTTTGATTATCCGTGTAGAACACGCCGTCATGTTTGACATAGACACGGATCTTCACCGGTCCGTCGGCAAGTTTTCTGGTACTGATACGAAGATCCAGACCGCACATCAGTGCTTCTGTTGCACCAAATGCATCGACAATATCCGGTCTTGGTACTTTGTTTGCCAGAAAACAGTCCTTTTTACCTTTGCTGTCCGTAAATTCCACATAAATCTTCGTCTCTTCGTTTGGCACGCCTTCCAGATAAGCCCAGCCTTTGATGTCATTGAGCCCCTGATCGGCTCCTGGCACACGATCCAGCTTCACGTGCAGGTGCTCGCTCTTCTGATGCTTCTCCGGTGACGGCACATGGATGATATCACGCTCCAGTTTGTCTTCTCCGTGTTCGATGACCATGCATTTTTCTTTCAGAGAAGGGAAATATTCAAGCAGAATATCCCTCGCACTTTCGGATGGGAAGATCAGTTTCCGGCAAATGGAAAGTGCCTTTTTATTTTCCCTTCTCCAGATGCGAAGATAATCAACCTGGCTTGCAATGTCTTTTTTCTGACGCAGACATTCCCGGCAGCGTTTCTGCCTCTCTTCAAAGGAAAGCTTTACATCCTCTTTCTGACAGAACTGATTTTCGTTATCCAGAAGAATGATCGTCGGGCAGGCATAATAGAAATCATGAATGGTTGCGATCACCGGGATTCCGAAACGCTCTGCCGCAAAATAAAGCTCCAGAGAAAGATCCTGTGAATGCTGGATATGCACCATATCAATGTCAAATGCCAGCAGGATCTGTTCATAGATCTTTCGCATCTTTTCATCACGGAAAACCGGAAACTTCGGTGCTTCGCCAATTTCAAATTTCAGGGAGACCACATCTTTGTCCGTGTAGATCGTCAGTCTTAAATATTCTTCATCTCTTGCCGCCACGAAGACATTGTATTCATCCCTTAGTGCCATCGTCAGCTCTTTGACATGAATCTGTGTGCCGCCGATGTTGTTGAATGCCCCTTCCTGGAAATCCAGATGCAGCAGATAGAGAATGTTCTGCTTTCCGTTGTGCAGCTTTGTATACATATTGATATTGTCGCGGATCTCCTGATCCGGATTTTCCATACAGTACAGATGGTTCATCCGCATCTGGGCAGCGTAACGGTCATTTAAGATTGCCTCATGTTCTTCAAGAAGCTTTTTCTTTTCTTCGGTGTCAAACGAAGCGGTCCCTTTATGGTATACAAAGGTGTCATCGCACATTACATGATGATAACCTGCCTGCTCTGCACGGTTGCAGAAATCATTTTCCTCCCCGTAGCCTCTGCCGAACGTTTCAGCGTCAAAAACACCGATGTCATCGATCACACTGCGTTTGATATACATACAGAAACCAACCGCAACGGTGATCCTTGGATAACGTCTGAGGCTGCACGTTTCAATCAGTCCGGCGTACTCATCTACCGTGACATTCTCCGGTATCGGATTGTCCTGGCACATGACCGGAACCGAACATAAAGTAGCACTGTTTGAGAGCGGTGTCACCGTTCCGATGCTCTCCTCCCGGTATGCACAGGCGATGATCTTGTCCAGCCACCCAGCAGTAACGATCGTATCGGAATTTAAAAGAAGGACATCTCGATCCTCTGACTGTGCCATTCCCTTATTGACGTTCGCGGAAAACCCCATATTCTTTTCGTTGTGCAGCACCAGAATATGTTCCCCGGCAAAGCTATCCAAATAAGGTGCAATCCGTTCATCCGGACTGCAGTCGTTGATCAGGATCAGCCGGTGCTTCGTAAGATCTGTATGCTTTAACACACTCGGCATACAAAGCTGCAAATCATCGTAACCATTGTACACCGGTATAATAATATCTACTGCCTCTGTCCTTTTTTTCATTTATTTCCTCCAAAATGCAAGACCATTTTTTTTACCAAGCAGCCAGTTTGCACGCTCCAGTGCCTCTTCCATGGAGAGTACCGCAATCATGCCGCTGATCTTTACCTGATCCTTGTTTTCTTCCATTTTGACCAGATAAACCGGATCGGTCGTTAAAAACAGATCGCCATGCTCCACTTTTCCGGAAGCGTTGGCCGCTTTTAACTTCGCATTGGTTCCGGCATGGTCGATCCGGCAGATACATGGTTTTCCTTCCAGCGGATCAAAACGCAGTGCCTTCCAGTCCTTAAAATTTTTCAGATCAAAAGTCACGCGGAACGCTCCGTCCTGCAGAACCGTTTCCGCCTGGATTTTCTCCTCTTCCCGGAACCCGTTTCCGGTGTCCACAAAGAGCTGGCAGTTCAGCAGATCCTTCTCCTGGTGACGTTTGCGGAACTCTTCCAGAGAAATACCGATCTCCGGGATGCTGTAGTGCAATACGCGGTTCGCTCCGACGTAGTGTTCTGCAAAATAGGTGCCCCACTTGTGGAAAGTCTCGGACATCTCCTGCGTAATCTGATATTCTTCTAAAAGCTCCTGCATCCTACAGTCTTGTTCCAGCTGTGGATAGCTGCTGTACAGCTCATTGATGGCACGCCAGATGATAAATGCCACCGGAACCGGAAAATCAAAGATCCATTCGCAGTCGATGACACGGTATTTTCCGTCTTTTTCGAAAATATTGTCGAGGATCAGATCGATGTTCGCCGGGGCAATGCACGGCAGTTCCGGGCAGATCTGTGAAGTTCCAAAAACCTGGGCAAACTCCGTCCGCTCTCTTCCGGACATCTCCCGGCTTACGATATGACGGTTCCCAGTTGCTGCGGATTCTTTTTCACACAGCATACTGACCGTGGAAATCAAATTTTTCACTTTTTCCACGTTATGTTCATAAATGGCCTGCTTTGCCTGTTGTCCAAGGCTTTTTTCCTGAAGAAACGGTGTCACGACAGCATCGCCTTTTGCTTTTACGCCAAGGCTGCTCCAGCTTCCGTAATCTTTCTGTTTGTTCTGCATATTCTGCAGGTGACGTTTTGCCTCGTTTGTCATCGGCTGCTTGACAACCACTTTTTCTCCGTTTTGCTCTTCAATCGTGGTAGCAATGGAGAAATGACGATCGCGGTCGGTGCTCATCTTCGCATAAAGCACTTTTTTATCAGCACGGATCTGATTTCTGCTCATCTCGATCAGAAAAGAATTGGCAAAATAATCCATTCTGCCATCCTGCTGAATCGTCTCCGCTACCTGTCCCTCCCGGAACAGTGCCATGCGGTACTTGGTAAAGTTCCAGGTCGGAAGACCATATTTCTGCTCTTTTAAGGACTCGTCTGTAAAGACTTCCCGCGGAAACTTGTAATCCGGATACGGATAATAAAAACGGTGATAAGAAAAACCACAGGCTTCCATCAGACGTTCCCACTCTCCTTTGGAGAATGTCCGCACGGAATGATTATCCGGATACCCGGCAATGCCGTCAAAATAGCCGTTGGTATGATCTTCCGGTGCACCCGCAAAATACTTGAGTCCAAAGCGGTTCTCGATTGCAATCAACAGGATCCCCTCCGGCTTGAGCAGCCGTTTGATATTCTTAAGAAACGTCTCGCACGGCTGATCCCCCTCGGTAAAGCCCGGTGCATACTCAAACACGCCGTTGAGCACGATGTAATCAAACTGCTCACCGAACACCATATCATTTAAATTGCCGACCCAGATCTCCAGATTCGGCACACGTTCATGCCTTGCCATGTTGATGTCCGCTCTCTGCTTGGAAAGCTCCACCGACACGACCTTTTTCATCCGCTCACAGAGCAGGCCGCTGATCGCCCCGCAGCCGGAGCCAATCTCCAGACAGGTCGCATCCTCCTGAAACGGATACCAGTTCAGGATGTTCTCGCGGACTCTGGAAAGATGGTAAAGTACCGGAAACGGAACATTCTCCATACTCTCGTAACTGCCCTGTGTTTTGACGATCTTCAGTATTTCCTTTTCAATATCTCCGTCGGAGTAAAAATTCTCTCCGCTGTAATAATCCAGATTAAACTTTGCCATAATTCCCCCCGCTTCAGGATAGTGTTACTTTTGAATTCATATCGTAATAACCGACGGTATTGCGGTCTGAGATCACCGTCAGGCTGCATACATCATACAATCTGTGAAATACCACAAACTCTCCGTTGCGGTAACCGGTACATCCAAGAGAAATCAGATATTCTCCGCCCTGCAGATCCAGTTTCTGCGTGAAGGTGATCTCCTGACTCTCGCCCTCTTTTTTACCTTTGACATTTGCCTTTTCATACATGGTGTTCGTTCCGGTAATCTCAATTCCCTGCAGATTCTTGATCGTAAACGCATAGATCGGCTCTTTGATCTCCTCGTGGAAATCCACCTTCATGCGAACAGAAAAGGTGCTGCCCTTCATCAGGGTATTGGTGATCAGCCCTTTGTCATCGAGGATCGCATAGTCTGTGATCTCCGCAATCTTCTCTCCATACTCGATCAGCTTCGGATTGACCACGACCGAATCCTTCCAGTTTGCACTGACATCCTCGACATCGTTCATCCGGCTGTCTGTCTCCAGTTCAGACGGATCAAACTGATGCACCAGAACCTTCTTATAAATATCAACCGCTTCTTTCGGTGTTCCCTCAAAGATCTTCTCGCCCTGGTTGAGCAGGATCGCACGGTCACAGTATTTTGTGATGCTTCCAAGGTCGTGGCTGACAAACAGGATCGTCTTGCCTTCTTTTTTGAAATCCTCAAATTTGCGGTAACATTTTGCCTGGAAAAAAACGTCTCCGACCGACAGTGCCTCATCCACGATCAGGATCTCCGGATCGATATTGATGGCAACGGCAAATGCCAGCCGCACAAACATACCGCTTGAGTACGATTTGACCGGCTGATTAACAAAATCACCGATGTCCGCAAACTCCAGAATATTGTCCAGTCGCTCATCGATCTCTTCTTTTGTAAATCCAAGCATCGTTCCGTTCAGATAGACATTCTCGATCCCGGTATATTCCATGTTGAATCCGGCTCCAAGCTCCAGAAGTGCCGAGATACGTCCATCCACGTTCACTTCGCCTCCGGTCGGATTCAGAACACCGGTGATGATCTTCAGAATCGTCGATTTACCGGAACCGTTCGTCCCGATGATACCGACCGTCTCGCCTTTTCTGATCTCAAAATTAACATGTTTCAACGCATAATGCTCCCTCGCATCCACATGAAATCCAAGCGTCTCCTTCAGACGGTCAGACGGTTTGTTATATAATTTATATACTTTACTCAGGTCTTTTACCTGAATTGCCATTTCACTCATAGATTTCGATTCCTCATAAATTTACAGAACATCCGCAAAATGTATCTTTAACTTCCGGAACAGTCTCGTGCCGATCAGCCAGAACACCAGAGTAAATGCCCAGAAATACAGAGTCATGCCCGGACGCTGCCAGAACCATATCTTGTAAATAAAGGCATCACGATATCCCTGGACAATATAAAACATCGGATTTAATTTCAAGATGGACGCAAGGATGCCGGTAATGCCGAGATCCTCCATCGACCACATGATCGGAGTCATCCAGACTCCCACCTGAAGTGCAATGTTGATCACCTGTGTCAGGTCACGAAAAAAGACGACGACCGAACTGGTCATATAAGTGATCCCGAGCACGAGCACAAAGATACAAAACGTATAATAGATCACCTGGATCGTATAAACAGTCGGATAACATCCCATCGCCGTGTACAGGATCAGAGCAACCAGAATAAAAAACAGGTGTACAAAAACAGCGGATACAACTTTGACCATCGGCAGGATATCAATCCGAAATACCACCTTTTTGACCAGATAATTGTATTCCAGCAGTGCATTCGTTCCGTTGATCAGTCCGTCCTGAAAAAAGAACCAGGGAATCAGTCCGGCGATCAGCCACAGCACGAACGGTACCGGTCTTGGTGATGAACTCCTTATCATACCAAAAACAAACCAGTAGACCATGACCGTCACAACCGGCTGTACAAACGCCCAGACGATCCCCAGGTAGGAACCGGCGTATTTCTTTTTAAAATCATTTTTCGCAAGCTGAAAAATCAGTGTTCTACCCGCAAAAAGCTCTGCGGGCAGTGACCGGGTTTCTTTCATAGATTCCTTTTCCTCCTAAAGTCCCTCTGCAATTTCCAGTAAATACCGGCCATATGCAGTCTTCAGCAGAGGCTGTGCCAGCTCAACGAGCTGTTCTTTTGTGATAAATCCTCTCTTATATGCAATTTCTTCGATGCAGGAAATATAAAGTCCCTGTCTCTTCTGGAAGGCAGCTACGAAATCTGCCGCATCGAGCAGTGCATCGTGTGTGCCGGTATCCAGCCATGCAAAACCTCTGCCAAGTGTCTCCACCTTCAGGGTTCCTCTTCTTAAATATTCATTGTTGATACTGGTGATCTCGATCTCACCGCGTGCGGAAGGTTTGACATTCTTTGCGATCTCTACCACATCATTATCATAGAAATACAGTCCCGGAACAGCGTAGTTGGACTTCGGATGCTCCGGTTTCTCCTCGATGGAGAGTGCCTTTCCGTTCTCATCAAACTCTACGACACCATATTCTCTCGGGTCACGCACATAATATCCGAAAATAGTCGCTCCCTTTTCAATCTTGGCTGCACGCATCAGAACCTGTGAAAAGCTCTGTCCGTAGAAAATATTATCACCGAGCACCAGTGCCACACTGTCATCTCCGATGAAATCGGCTCCGATAATAAACGCATCTGCCAGTCCCCGAGGTTTGTCCTGAACAGCATAAGACATCTGAAGCCCCAGCTGCTCACCGGTGCCAAACAATTCTTTAAATACCGGAAGATCACGCTCTGTAGAAATGATCAGGATCTCACGGATCCCTGCCAGCATCAGTGTGGACAACGGATAGTAAATCATCGGCTTATCATAAACCGGCATGATCTGTTTTGAAATCGCTTTGGTCAGCGGGTACAGTCTGGTACCGGAACCGCCTGCTAAAATAATCCCCTTCATATATCGATCCTTTCTTATTTGCGGTACATCTCTTCGTAATATTTCTGATAGTCACCGCTTGTCACATTTGCCATCCAGTCTTCGTGTTCAAAATACCATTTGATCGTTTTCTTGATGCCTTCTGCAAACATCGTCTCCGGATACCAGCCAATCTCAGCTTTGATCTTGTCCGGTGCGATCGCATATCTGCGGTCATGGCCCTTGCGGTCTTCCACATAAGTGATCAGCTCTTCATTGATATGTGCTTTTCTCGGGTCTTCGTCCGGAAGCATCTCGTTTAACGTATCGAGAATGATATGGATGATCTCGATGTTCTGTTTTTCGTTGTGTCCGCCGATGTTGTATGTCTCAAACAGACGGCCCTGTTCCTGAACCATATCAATGCCCTTTGCATGGTCTTCCACATACAGCCAGTCACGCACATTTTTGCCGTCGCCATAGACCGGAAGCTTTCTGCCGTTTAATGCATTGTTGATGATCAGTGGGATCAGCTTCTCCGGGAACTGATACGGTCCGTAGTTGTTGCTGCAGTTTGTGATATTTGCCGGGAATTTGTAAGTATCCATATAGGCTTTTACCAGCATATCCGAAGATGCCTTGCTTGCAGAATACGGGCTGTGAGGATCATAAGGTGTCGTCTCGTAGAAATATTCCCCCTCGTTCTCCAGAGAACCGTAAACTTCATCCGTGGATACATGTAAAAATTTCTTGTCTGCCTTGAATGTGCCGTCCTCAAGCTCCCAGGCTGCCTTTGCCGCATTGAGCATGACCAGAGTACCAAGCACGTTTGTCTTTACAAAAACTTCCGGGTTGCGGATGCTTCGGTCTACATGGCTCTCTGCTGCGAAATGAACCACACGGTCAATGTCATTTTCATCGAAGATCTTGTTGATCGCCTCGCTGTCGCAGATATCTGCTCTTACAAATGTATAATTGTCACGGTTCTCCACATCTCTTAAATTTTCCAGATTGCCTGCGTAAGTCAGCTTGTCAACGTTGATAATACGGATGTCATCCCCGTATTTTTTAAACATATAGTGAATATAATTAGAACCAATAAAACCGGCACCTCCGGTTACAAGATAAGTTCTCATGTTCTTTTTTACCTCCATCAGTCAGTTCGTTTCTCTTATTTTCCATACGGATTCTTTATATTATACCATCTGGGGCAACAATATTCAACCGGAAAACTCCTTTTGGCAAAGCTTCCAATAAAGCCTTGCTTTTTCCTTTGCTTTTCAGACATTCTATGATATAATATAGCCACTGTTATCGTAAAAAAGACTTGAGAGGAGCATTATTTATGAAAGAAACAACACTTGTTATCCTGGCAGCAGGCATCGGAAGCCGTTTTGGCGGCGGCATCAAACAGCTGGCACCGGTCGGACCTTCCGGTGAGATCATCATGGACTATTCTATCTATGATGCCTTAAAGGCAGGATTCAATAAAATCGTATTTATCATCCGCAAGGATATCGAAGAGGACTTCAGACGCATCATCGGGGATCGCATCTCTGAAATCGCAGACGTATCTTATGCCTTTCAGGATCTGTCCGCTCTGCCGGACGGTTTTTCCGTTCCGGACGGCCGCACCAAACCATGGGGCACCGGCCAGGCTCTTCTGTGCTGCAAGGGCGTGATCGACACACCGTTTGCTGTCATCAATGCAGACGATTACTATGGAAAAGAAGGTTTTAAAAAAGTGCATGATTTCCTGGTAGAGGAGCACAGCCAGGATGACCTGCTGCATTTTTGCATGGCAGGCTTTATCCTCGGAAATACCTTAAGTGAGAACGGCGGCGTCACACGCGGCATCTGTCAGGTAGATGACAGAGAACTTTTAACTTCCATCGTTGAGACCCACGATATCACCAAAACAGCAGACGGTGCCGGTGTTCCGGATGGAAACGGCGGTTTTGCACCGCTTGATACAAACAGTCATGTTTCCATGAATATGTGGGGATTTACACCGGAAATCCTCGATTATCTGGATCAGGATTTCGCATCGTTCCTTTCTGCCCAGAAAGAAGGCGATCTCAAATGCGAATATCTGATCCCGACCGTTGTCGATGACATGCTGAAAAAACAACTTGCTGATGTGCAGGTACTGGAGACACGTGACCGCTGGTTCGGTGTCACTTACGCCGAGGACAAGGCTTATGTCACAGACTCCATCCAGGCACTCGTAAAAGGAGGGATCTACCCTGAAAAACTGTTCCAGTAAACGGGCTTCTCTTTTCCTGCATGGATTTCTGCTGACCCTTGGCATCACATTTGCCCCGGTCAGCGCCCACGCCGGGGAAGCTCTCCTACACCCACAACTTCCGGCTGTTCCGGTTTATGAATTTCTCTCCGATACTTCAGCGGAAGGTGATCTGCAGACAGATACTCTGGAAAACAACGCAAAAAGAGCGACGGTACTGCCCTCCAGATACAATGCGGCAGAGCACGATCTGGTGACACCGGTCAAAGATCAGAATCCCTACGGAACCTGCTGGGCATTCTCCGCCCTTTCCGCCTGCGAGACGAGCATGATCAGAAAAGGACTGCAAGATACCAGCTTTGATCTGTCCGAATTCCATTTCGCCTACTTTTTCTTTCACACTCAGGAAGACGCTCTTGGTGGTACCGCCGGTGATTGTACCCTTCTTGCAGACCCGGATTACATGGATGTCGGCGGTGCAGATGCCTGTACGATGTTTGCACTCTCCAAATGGACCGGAGCTGCTGCGGAATCCCTTGCCCCTTATCCATATGAACAGCTTTATATCCCATCTTCAAGCCTGGCTTACCAGGATGTCGGCCACCTTCAGAATGTCCGCTATGTAAACGGTTCTGACACTGCCAGTATCAAACGTCTGATCCTGCAGTACGGTTCGGTATCCGTCCCGCTCTGTGTAAACCTGAAAAAATATTATTCAAAGTCTACCGGTGCTTATTACTGCAACAACAACACCGGAACAAACCATCAGCTCACGATCGTCGGCTGGGATGATGATTATTCGACGGCAAATTTCACAAGTGGCATACGTCCGAGCAAAAAAGGTGCCTGGATTGCAAAAAACAGCTACGGCGAAGATTTCGGCAATGATGGCTATATTTATATTTCCTATCAGGACAACAGCCTGAACCACCAGAAGAAATCAACCGCTGATTCGGATTCTCTGGTATTCGCCTATGATATGGAAAACAGCGATAATTATTCCCATAATTATCAATATGACGGTTCCGCTTCCTGTACATACATGCCAATCCCATCCGGAAGTTCCCTTTCCAATGTTTTTACTGTAAGTGGAAATCCGAACGGACAGGAAAAATTGAAAGCCGTTTCCTTTGCCCTGGCATCTGAAAATATCCAGTATGCGATCCAGATCTACAAAAATCCAACAGCCGGTGACCCAACAAGCGGCATCGCAGTCCTCGACCGTGCACAGAGCGGCGTGACCACTTACTGCGGTTATTATACGATTCCTTTAAATACAGAGATCGTCTTCAATCAGGGTGACCGATTTTCCGTTGTGATCTCCTTTGCATCGCCGACCAACCAGACACTGTATGCCTTTATCGACAAAAGCAGCTCTCTGGAATCCCTGCATTTCGTTTCCAGAGCTGAGATTGGCCAGAGCTACTACCGCACAAAAGCCAATGGCTGGATGGATATCAGTTATCAGCAGATCAATAACCGCATCAAAGCATTTACGGAAAATACAACGGAAGCTGCCACCGAGATTCTGGCAAATGTCTCTGCTCTTCCAAAATCCTCGATCCGCAAGATAAAAAGCAGTCGCTGCTCTTCTTTACGGCTTTCCTGGAATGCGGTACAGTATGCAGACGGCTATCAGATTTTCCGCAGCACTTCCAGAAAGAAAGGCTACACACTGATCGCTGACACGAAAAAGACTTCTTATTCCGACAATACTGTCGTTCCCGGCAGGAAATACTACTACCGGATACGTGCCTATGTCAGAAGCCGCTACAACGATATTGTATACAGTCCTTATTCCCAGGTGAAAAATCAGACACTGAAGCCGGAAAAAGCACAGATACGCTCCCTGAAAAAAAAGAGCAGCAAAACCTACCTTCTGAGCTGGAGAAAAGTCCCCGGTGCGGATGGCTATGAAGTTTTCCGGCAGATTTCCGGCAAAAAATGGAAACTGTTCAAACGTATCAAACGAACCGGCACCCTGAAACTGAAACTTTCTCTCGCTTCAAAAAAAGACTGCTTCTACCGGGTACGTGCCTATAAAAAAACAGCTAAGGAAAACATTTACGGTCCTTTCTCAAAAAAAGTAAAAATTTCTGCAAAATAAAGCCGAAAACAAAAGCCTCCGCCCATCCTATGATGAGCGGAGGCTTTTTCTATCTTATCCTTTTCACACACTCCTACAGAATGGATTTCCCAGGTCCATCCTGCATCTCTGTAATTATCTCTAATTACAATACTTATTAAAACACTTGCTTTAAATGATACTCGTCATCTACCAGCAGCATATCGGCCTCTTTTCCGACACTGATAGAACCGACTCTGTCATAGACACCTATGCTCTTTGCCGGATTTCTTGTTGCTGCAAAAATCGCATCTGCTTCCGGAATATCGAAAGACATTGCAATCTTCATGCAGTCGTACAGGCAGGTTGCGGATCCTGCGATGGTTCCGTCTGCCAGTGTTGCTTTACGGTCTTTCATAAATACTTTCTGACCGCCCAGTTCATATTCTCCATTTTCCATACCGCATGCCATCATGGAATCACTGATCAGAACGATACGTTCCGGTCCGAACATACGGAATGCTGCACGGATTGCACTGCCATGAATGTGCAGACCATCACTGATCAGCTCGGCATATACATGATTGTTGTCTGCAGCTGCTCCGATAACACCCGGTGCTCTGTGATTTAATGGCGGCATTGCATTGTACAGATGTGTTACATGATCTGCACCGGCCTCAAATGCTGCCTTTGCAGTATCATAATCTGCGGTTGTATGTCCAACAGAAATATGCACTTCATCTTTGAGTTCCTTAATAAATTCTACGGAACCTTCCATCTCCGGTGCCAGAGTCACCAGTTTGATCAGTCCGCCGCTTGCCTGCTGGCATGCACGGAACGTCTCTGCGGACGGTGCCTGAATATAAGCACCATTCTGTGCTCCCTTTTTCTCCGGTGCGATAAATGGTCCTTCCATATTGATACCAATGACACGTGCTCCGTCTGCGATGCCGTCTGCTTCTTTTGCGGTCGCAAAAATATCAACCAGCATCTCTTTGGAAAGTGTCATGGATGTCGGGCAGTAAGAAGTGATACCATGTGCTTTTTCAAAACGTAAAATCTCTTTTACGCCTTCTACGTCGCAGTCACAAAAATCATGACCGCATGCACCATGGCTGTGTACATCCACAAGACCAGGAATCAGTTTGTATCCGTTTGCGTCTACCACTGTCTTATCGCTTACTTCTGCTTCCGTTGCCACGATCTTATGATCTTCTACAAAAACATCTTTTACCTGAAATGTTCCGTCTTCACAAAAAACGGATGCACCTTTAATGATCATTTAGATCACTCCCTTCTCTCTGCACAGGGACAGTGCTTCTTCATCTGCAATTACGATCACATCGTTGTGAAGCTGCAGTACAGAAGCCGGTACGCCAGGTACGATCGGCCCGAAGAAAGATTCATAAACTGCCTTTGCTTTGTTCTTTCCGCTTGCCAGCAGCAGAACTTTCTTGGCTGACATGATGTTCTTGATACCCATGGTGTATGCATATTTCGGCACATCATCCATAGTTTCAAAAAATCTTGCGTTTGCTTTGATGGTATCTTCTTTCAGTGCTACACAGTGTGTCAGGCTCTCGAAAGCTGAACCCGGCTCGTTAAATCCGATGTGTCCGTTTCCGCCGATACCAAGCAGCTGCAGGTCGATGCCGCCAACGCTGTCGATGATCGCATTATATTTTGCACATGCAACTTTGCTGTCCGGTTCTGTTCCATCCGGTACAAAGGTACGTGCCTTGTCGATATTTACATGATCAAACAGATTTTTGTTCATGAAATAACGGTAGCTCTGATCATTGTCTCCGGAAAGTCCTTTGTATTCGTCCAGGTTTACAGAAGTTACCTGTGAAAAATCGATGTCACCTTTGTTGTACCATTCAACCAGCTGTTCGTATGCACCTACCGGTGTAGAACCTGTTGCCAGACCTAAAACAGCGTTCGGTTTCATGATAACCTGGGCAGAAATAATATTTGCTGCCTTTCTGCTCATGTCCTTATAATCTTTTGCCTGATATAAAACCATATCCCTCTTCCTTTCTGATTTCAGGTTTATTCCACTTCCGCTTTTGCAAAAAAGACCGGAAGATGGAAGTTTGGCTTCTCACTGTCAATTGGTGAAAAGCTGATATAATGTTCAACAGCCGGATCTTCTGAAATTTTATAAAAATTACAGTATATCTCCTTGCCGCTGCCATCCGGTAAATAATCGCAGACTTCCTTCAGAAACTTCTCCGGAATGAGCAGGCTCATTGTCCAGTGATCCTTTTCAATCACGGAATTTACGCCTGTTTCCTTATAAATTTCATCAGAAAGGAACACTCTTCCTTGTCTGCCAAAGCCATATTTTGCATACATGGCTCCGTTTGCATTCACTTCAAAGTTCAGATACATATCATTGTTGGTAAGTTCCTTTCCTTTTTCTGCGAATGCCAGAAACACTTCCACTGCACTGTCTTTGCAGACCATTTCGTGATGCTCTGTGCATCTTGCAAGCGGATCATGCTCCTCTGTGCAAATCTGCACATAGAGTCCTTCCCCCTTCAGATACCCCATATAACCACAGGCTTTCGGAGGTGTGATCGCATGATGCCACTGCACATGGTCGATCTCAAAACGATTGCAGTTCACAATCTCTTCTTTCGAAGAAATCGTCTTAATCTTATATTCCAATGTATGTCCTCCTTCTAACGGCACGAGTACCAAAAGGGGGACACCCACTACGGCGTCCCCCTTGCAGGTCAGATTTCAGACCATTATATCAAGCTATTATTTGCACAGTTTCTTGAACTCGTCAGCTACGAACTGAACCTGAGTTCCGATGATAACCTGTACACTTGTTTTGCCTGGGCGAATCACACCAGCTGCTCCAGCTGCTTTGATTGCTTTTTCGTTTACTTTTGTAGTATCTTTCACTTCCAGACGAAGTCTTGTGATGCAGTTGTCGATAGAAGTAATGTTTTCTTTACCGCCGCATCCAGCCAGAACTGCTTTTGCAACTTCTGTGTAGTTGTTGTTAGACAGTTTGATGCTCTTTTCAGATTCGTCGATATCATCATCTTCACGTCCCGGTGTTTTCAGGTCGAATTTTGTGATTGCGAAACGGAATACTACGTAGAATACTACAAATGCTGCAATACCCAGAGGGATGATCAGCCATGTCTTAGCTGCTGCCGGAAGGGAAGCAGAGAAGATCAGGTCAGTTAAACCAGCGGAGAAACTGAATCCGGCTCTGAATCCAAGTACAACTGTGATTACTGTGAAGATAGCGTACAGCAGAGCGTATACTACATACAGTCCAGGAGCCAGGAACATGAAACCAAATTCAAACGGCTCAGTTACACCACAAACAAATGCTGCGATTGCTGCGGAAGAAAGAAGACCGATTGCAACTTTTTTCTTGTTTGATTTTGCTGTATGAACCATAGCCAGAGCAGCACCCGGGATACCAAACATCATACATGGGAAGAATCCTGACATGTACATACCAAGGCTCCATGAAACATCTGCAGATGTTTCACCAGCCCAGAAGTGAGACAGGTCACCAAGACCGATGGTATCAAACCAGAATACGTTGTTCAGTGCGTGATGCAGACCGAACGGGATCAGCAGACGGTTGAAGAATGCGTAGATACCAGCACCTACAGCTCCCATCTTTGCGATGCCTTCTCCCAGTGCAACCAGAACGCCAAACAGTACCGGCCATACGAACAGCAGAACTACGGATACAATGATAGAAACAACACCTGCTACGATAGCTACGCAACGTTTGCCGCTGAAGAATGACAGCCAATCCGGCAGCTTTGTTCCTTTGAATTTATTGTAGCAGGAAGAACCGATTACACCGGCGATGATACCGATGAACGGGTTCGCAATTTTGCTGAATGCAATGTAAGCGGTTGTACCTTCTTCAAGAGTTTTGATAACAGATACAGCACCTACAGACAGCAGAGTTGTCAGCATCAGCCAAGAAGCCAGAGCTGCAAGTCCACCTGTACCGTCGTTGTCTTCGGACATACCAACACCGATACCAATTGCAAACAGGATAGCCATGTTATCGATCAGAGCTCCACCTGCTTTAACTAAATAGAAACCAATCTGCTGTACAATACCTACTACGTCACCACCCTGCATGGTAGATGGGCAAAGAGCATATCCAAGACCCATCAGGATACCACAGATAGGAAGGCAAGCAACAGGTAACATCAAAGCTTTACCTAATTTCTGTAAGAATTTCATCATAATTACTTTTTTCCTCCTTCTCTTACTTAATGAGAATCCTCCTCCAGCTCTTTTTCCGGCTGGATTCTGCGGATATGTACGGCCAGGTAAGCCGTCTCCTCATCTGTAATTTCGTGATCATAGCGCATTTTTATATAATGCGCAATCTTCTCGCTGCACGCATATTCAACCGGGTACATTCCGGCGATCACTTTTCCGAAACCGTTATCATCATCCCCGAGCATCTGCCCCGTAAAAATGCGCTGTCCAAGAAATTTCAGATGAGTGATGAATCTGGCGTAATGAAGGCTTTCTTCCTGCAGTTCAATATTCAGATATTCACTGACGATATTGACCACGTCGCGAATGAGACAGGTGATGTTCATCGTATTGCGTACACCGGTGTCATATTCCGCATTTACGATATGAAGTGCGACGGATGCGGCCTCATCCTCATTCAACTCCACATCAAGCTTCTCCCTGACCTTGCGGATTGCATACTTTCCAACGCCAAACTCGATCGGATAAAAGGTCTTCACCTCAACCTTGAGCGGGTTGTCAAACTGCATTCCTTTCTTATACCGTTCAATTGCGAAACTGATATGATCTGTCAGAGTCAGATAAATACTCTGGTGTAACTTCAGCCCGATATTGTTCTTGGCATAAGTGATAATCTGGTCGGATAACTTGAGATATTCCACCGGAAGCCTCTCCACCAGCCTGGCGAACTGCCCGGCTGACTTCTTATCCTCCAGTCGGAACGTCTTCTCAATCTGCTCCTCATTCACAATCTGTCCCGGCTTTGCATGGAAACCGATACCTTTTCCCATGATGACGACTTCCTCGGCGTCTTTGTCCAAAGCACTTACTACATTGTTATTAATAACTTTGATGATTTTCATAGTAATAACGTGTCTCCCAAACAAAAAGACCCAAAGAATCCAGAATCCTTCTCCTCTGAAACTTTGGGTCTTGCCTGCATCACCAGTAACAATCCTGTCATAACTACCAAATTCTTTAATTGCATCTCTACTATAGCAGTAAATTTGAACAATGTCAATGCTTTTTTAATCTTTTGTTTATGGATTGTTTATAATTTTTATTTTTCTAAAAATGTTTTCTGTAATGCAGTGATTCCTCTAGTTTCCAATACATTTCCTGACTGCTTTTCCTTTTCCCGTTCCTATGATCACATGATGCCTGCGAATTGCTCCGTTGCAAAGTAACTCCCGCAATCTATGCTCCGCTTCGTTCTGCACGAAACGAGTGCCTGTAAACATTCGGAATCCGCATATTTACTGCATAAACAGCTACTTCCTCATGGATTCAAGAATCTCTCTTGCCACGTAAACTCCGCTTGCGGATGCATGGGAAAGGGAATGTGTCACCCCACTGCCGTCTCCGATGATATAGAGACCTTTGTGGATACTTTCAAGATGCTCATCAAGCTGTACTTCCATATTATAAAATTTCACTTCCACACCATAGAGCAGCGTGTCATCGTTTGCCGTTCCCGGTGCGATCTTATCCAGTGCATAAATCATCTCAATGATGCCATCCAGGATACGCTTCGGCAGCACCAGACTTAAATCTCCCGGTGTTGCGGAAAGTGTCGGTCTTACAATGCCCTCTTCCACTCTCTTGACGGTACTTCTTCTTCCGCGTACCAGATCACCGAACCGCTGGACCATAACACCGCCGCCGAGCATATTGGAAAGTCTGGCAATGCTCTCGCCATATCCGTTGCTGTCCTTGAACGGCTCGGAAAAATGCTTGGATACAAGCAGTGCGAAGTTGGTATTTTCGGTCTGTTTGGTCGGATCTTCGTAGCTGTGTCCGTTTACGGTCACGATGCCGTTTGTATTTTCACTTACCACGATGCCATATGGATTCATGCAGAACGTACGCACATTGTCCTCGAACTGTTTTGTACGGTAAACAATCTTGCTCTCGTAAAGCTCATCGGTCAGATGGGAAAAGATCACAGCCGGAAGCTCCACACGGACACCTAAGTCCACACGGTTGGAACTGGTCGGGATGCCCATCTCTTCACAGACCTTTTCCATCCATTTGCTTCCGCTTCGTCCGACAGAAACCACACATTTTCCGCATGCATAATTTTCCTCTTCACAGATGACCTGATAGCCATCTTCCCTCTTTTCGATATGCTGCACCGGCGTGTCAAAATAAAAATCTGCCCGATCTTTGAGCCATGCATACATATTCTGCAGCACAACGTAGTTGACATCCGTCCCCAGGTGTCTTACAGATGCATTTAAAAGCTGCAGCCGGTTCTGCAGACAGAGTTTTTTAAACTTCGTTCCGGCTGTAGAATAAAGCTTCGTACCTTCTCCGCCGTACTCCATATTGATCTCATCGACATACTGCATCAGCTCCAGAGCTTTCTCTTTGCCGATGTATTCATAAAGTGTGCCGCCAAAATCATTGGTAATATTATATTTACCATCGGAAAATGCTCCCGCACCGCCGAATCCGCTCATGATCGAACAGCTCTTGCAGTGAATGCAGCTTTTGATCTTTTTGCCGTCGATCGGACATTTTCTTTTTTCCAGTGCATGTCCTTCCTCAAAAATGGCGATCTTCAGATTTTCGTTATTTTTCAGAAGCTCGTATGCGGAAAAAATGCCTCCCGGACCTGCTCCGATAATAATTACGTCATATTTTTTCATACTGTTTCCTCCAGATTGTACTTTTAAAATATGGTGTTGAGGTCAAAACCTATCAACTTATGAGCAAGCTCATGTGGATTTTGACCTTTTGCCCCTGGTATCATACATAATTCTCTACGATCTTCATGATCTTCTTCATGGTTTTCAGGGTATCTTTTATTTTTTCATGTTCCATACTGTGTCCGACATCCGGAAAACAATACCATAAAACCTCATGTTTTTTGCAGAATTTTTTTAATTTTTTCCGTTCCAGATAACGATCCAGCTCCCCGCTTATCACAATGCAGTTTTCCTTTCGCATGTACGGAAAGGTCTGCTCAAGCGGTGTCATAAAGATATGACGGATCGTTCCCGGTTTTACACGTTTTTCCTTTTCCAGTGCATCCGCAAGCCATCCTGCAGATACCGTTCCCAGACTTTTTGACACAAAAAGAATCTCATCGTACGAAGCAAGATCTTTTTCTTTGATCCGCCCACGCACATAAGAAAGCGTCTGTCTGATATTCTCTTCGATGGTGATCATGTCTTTTTTGTCCCGGTATTCCGAATAGTGCATCAGCAGTGTATCGTATCCCTTTTCCCGGCAGATCGACTCTGCATAATAAAGCAGCGGGCAGTCTACGCCATAGCGTCTCCCCGGAAAAAATACGGCCAGTTTCTTTTTCATTTTGCAATGCTCCCTGTCACGTTCTCAAATTATGCATTTTATTCTATCATAGAATCTGCTGTTTTTCAAACCAGATTCGTGTAGAAAGAAGAAAAAAACCACGGCAGTTGTTTTCTGCCGCAGATCTTCTGTTCTTTCAAAGGCTTCTGAGATATTGATTTCTTTATGCCTGTACCTCTTTTATCACATTCATAAATGCCTGCATCTGCGGCGAAATCCATTTATCTCTGTGATATAAGAGCTGTTTCCATATATCAAGTTGAAAATCTTTCACATCCAGCCGCACCAGTCTTTTTTCCTGTACGGCCTTTTCTGTCACATAATCCGGCAGAAGCGAGATTGCGGAAGCGTTCTTTTCCAGCATCCGGCAGATCAGTTCTGTATTTCCCACCTCAAAAACCGGCTGAATCTCCAGGGAACAGCTCGCCAGATATTCACTTAACATCCTGCGGTAACTCATTTCTTTTTCCGTGAGGATAAACGGCTGGCAAATCAGTTCCTGCAGCGGAATCTGCTTCTTTCCGTTCAAGCTATTCTGATATCCTGTCACAAAATGCACTGCTTCTCGGCTCTCTGTGACGATCACATAATCACTGTGGTAAATGTGGCGGTCCAGTGTGTATACAAAATCCACCTGATTCTGATTCAAAAGTCGGAACATCTCATCCGTGCCGGCGATCACGATTTTCATCGTAATCTCCGGGTACTTCCGCTGCAAAAGAACAAACAGTTTTTCTGCAATTTCCTCGCACAGCGAATCCGACATGGCGATCCGCAGATGTCCACGCACTTCCTGCTTTGGCTGCACCATCTCCTGCATCTCACCGGCAAGCTGCTTCATGCGATGGGCGTAACGCAGGATTTCCTTGCCCCGGTCTGTCAGTGTCACTGTGCGGTTGATCCGCTCAAAAAGGACGGTGCCAAGCTCCTCCTCCAACTGCCGGATCTGAAATGAGACCGTAGACTGTGAGTAGCCCAAAAGCTCGGCGGCTTTTGTGAAACTGCCAAGTTCGGCAGTGTAAATAAAGGTGTTGATGTTTTTCATATCCATGATCGACTCTCCTTGTATCAAAAGGCGGAACAATATTTTTTTCCACTGTCACTGATTAATCGGTTTTTTCGATGGTTTAAATCATTATCATTCATTTTACAAATCTATATAAGTGAAGTATACTATATTTCACCACAAGATGCTACCATTATTAGTCATTTTGACAACAGTTTAAGAATATCAGAGGAGCAATGGAATTCCGCTGCTGATACTAATTTGTTGCTCGCCGCCTGCAGAGGCGACATCATTTCATATCTGATTCAGGCATCTAAGATTTTACAGGGGGATTTTTATTATGAATATCATTACCGCAGTCTACAATTTTTTATGGGGTGATCTGATCACGCTGCCGCTTCCGGGCGGCAGTTCGATCGGCATCTCACTTCTGGTGCTTCTTCTGGTTCCGGCAGGGATCTATTTTACAATCCGCACCAGGTTTGTCCTGATCCGCAGGTTTCCGCATATGATCCAGATCGCCATGGAGAAAAACGAACATTCTCAGGCGGGCAGTATTTCCGGATTTCAGGCTCTCATTGTTGCCACTGCCACCCGTGTCGGCATGGGCAATCTGGTCGGCGTTGTCGCTGCTATTTCTGCCGGCGGTGCCGGTGCGGTATTCTGGATGTGGCTTCTTGCTCTGCTTGGCTCCTCCACTGCTTTTGCAGAGGGCACATTGGCTCAGATCTACCGCCAGAAGGATCCGCTCTACGGCGGCTACCGCGGCGGTCCGGCCTACTACATCCACGATTTTATGACAAAGAAAAAAACGAAAAAGCAGAACAGACCGGCAAAAGAGAAACGTTACAGCCTGATCGCGGTTCTGTTTGCGATCTCTGGCCTGATCTGCTGGTGCGGCATCAGTCAGGTTATCAGCAACTCCGTAAGTTCCGCCATGAAGAATGCATTTCACATTCCGCCACTGTACACCACGATCTTCCTCGTCGTTGTGGCTGCGATCGTTGTTCTTCGCAAAAATGCCACCGTTCACGTCCTGGATGTCGTTGTTCCAATCATGGCCGGCTGTTATCTCCTGATCACACTGTTTGTCATCATCAAAAATATCGGTGCACTCCCTTCTGTGTTCCAGCGGATTTTTGAAGAAGCTTTTGGTCTTCGTCAGGTGGCTGCCGGTGGATTCGGTGCCGTGCTGATGAACGGGATCAAACGCGGTCTGTTTTCGAATGAGGCCGGAAGCGGATCTGCTCCATGTGCTGCCGCTGCCGCTGATGTCAGCCATCCGGCAAAGGCAGGTCTGATGCAGGCATTCGGTGTCTTTATCGATACCATCCTGATCTGTACCTGTTCTGCACTGCTGATGCTGCTGGCTCCGGCTGATAAAATTGCCGGACTTCAGGGTATGGATCTGCTTCAGAGTGCCATGCAGTATCACCTGGGAGAATTCGGTGTCATCTTTATCGCCGTGATCCTGTTTCTGTTCAGCTTTTCAACGTTTATCGGCATTCTATTCTATGCACGTTCCAACGTTGCCTACCTGTTCGGGGACAACTGGCTGTCACAGACCGCCTACAAAATCCTGGCACTTGTCATGCTGTTTATCGGCGGACTTGCCGCCTATACCTTTGTCTGGGATCTCGGGGATGTCGGCATCGGACTGATGACCATCTTCAATATGATCGCACTGATTCCACTGTCCGGACAGGCGATCGATTCCTTAAAAGATTACGAACGCAAAGAAAAATAATGCCGCATCATCTTTAATATGGAGATTTGAACTATGAAAGACGAAAAATATCTGGAACTGCTTGCAGAAAAATATCCGACGGAGCAGGCTGTATGTCGGGAGATCATCAATCTGAAAGCAATTCTCGGTCTTCCAAAAGGCACGGAGCATTTTATGAGCGACCTGCACGGAGAATATGAAGCTTTCTGCCATATTTTGAATAACTGTTCCGGTGTGATCCGTGAGAAAGTGGATCTGCTTTTCGAGGAAACGCTCTCGGATATCGATCGGGAAGAAATCTGCACGCTGATCTACTATCCAGTCGAAAAGCTGGAGATGATGAAAAAAGAGAGCCGCAACAACGAAGAATGGTACCGTGTGATCCTCGGCGAGCTGATTGAGATTGCCCGCCTTCTCTCCTCCAAATATACGCGTTCCAAAGTGCGTAAAGCGATGCCGGATGAGTACGCTTATATTCTGGATGAACTGATCCATGTGCAGAAGGATGAGGATGACAATCAGGTTGCCTATCATCAGAATATCATCGATACTTTGCTGGAACTTGACAGTGCCGATGCATTTATCGAAGTGCTCGCCGCCCTGATCAAACGCCTCGCCGTCGATCATCTGCACATTGTCGGAGACATTTTTGACCGCGGACCATGTGCCGACCGGATCATGGATCTTCTGATGAATTATCACTCTCTGGACATTGAATGGGGAAATCACGACATTCTCTGGATGGGTGCTGCTGCCGGAAGTGAGGCATGTATCGCTACCGTCATAAGAAACAATTTAAAATATCATAACATCCGCATTCTGGAAAACAGCTACGGTATCAGCCTGCGTGATCTGACGTTGTTTGCTGAAAAGCTTTATCCGGATACAGAGCCGATGGAAGCGGCATTAAAGGCCATTTCTGTCCTTTTATTCAAACTGGAAGGGCAGGTGATTCTTCGAAACCCGGATTATCAGATGACTGACAAACTGCTGCTCCACCAGGTCAACGTTCAAAATCACACCGTCTGCATCGCTGGCACAGACTACGAGATCTGCGAAGAAACTTTTCCGACGGTTTCCTTTGATCCTTCCAACCTGGAAGTTTCTTACGAACTGACCGCCGAAGAAAAGCAGATAATGGAAGGGCTTCGCATGGCATTTGTCGGCAGTGTCCGTCTGCGTCAGCATATGGATTTTCTCTATCAGAAAGGCAGCATGTACCGCATTTTTAATGGAAATCTGCTCTTCCACGGCTGTGTACCTCTCGATGAAAGCGGCAATCTTGAAGGTGTTGTATTCCACCAGAAACGTTACCGCGGACGTGATTATCTGGATTATGCCGAGCGGATCGCCAGACGTGCCTGGTCTAAAGATGCCACACAAAAAGAACTGGATTTTATGTGGTATCTTTGGTGCGGCAGAAAATCACCGTTGTCCGGCAGAAATATCAAAACGTTTGAGCGTACTTATGTAAAAGATGAAAGTACCTGGCATGAGGCATCCAACCCTTATTATCAGTACTACGAGCAGGAAAAAATCTGCAATATGATCCTTCATGAATTTAATCTTTATTCTGATCGGTCACATATCATCAATGGACACACCCCGGTACGCACCTCCAGAGGGGAACACCCGGTACGTGCAAACGGCCGTCTGATGGTGATCGACGGCGGATTCTGCAAAAGCTATCACAAAACAACCGGTATCGCCGGATACACGCTGATCTTCAATTCGCACGGTATCCGCATCAAATCCCACCAGCCATTCCAGAGCGTCTATGCCGCACTGACCGAAAATAAAGACATCGAATCCAGATCTGAACTGGTCGAAACGGAGCGAGAACGGCTGATGGTACGCAACACCGACACCGGAAAAAAGATTCTGGAAGATATTAAAGGATTGAAAATGCTGCTTCAGGCTTACCGTGAAGGCACAATGGAATAAATTTTTCGGGTGTTTTGACACCCGAATTTTTTTATGTTACACTCTACGTGATGCCCGCAAGTCACAGCAAGAATGTCAAAGGCATTCTTGAATCCGTCTTGTTGCTTCCGGCATCATGACATTATATAATACGCTGTTTGGAATATTTTCCCGTATTTCGGGATTCTGAACGGACACACTCAGACAAAGGAGATTCAATAATGGGAGGACTATTTGGAGTTGCTTCAAAAACAGATTGTATCATGGACTTGTTCTACGGAGTGGATTATCATTCTCACTTAGGAACACGCCGCGGCGGTATGGCTACGCATGGGGCGGACGGTTTCTGCCGTTCGATCCACAACATCGAAAATTCCCCGTTCCGTACAAAATTTGAACGCGATGTAGAAGAACTGACCGGAAATCTCGGCATTGGCTGTATTTCTGACTACGAACCGCAGCCGCTTCTGATCCAGTCACATCTTGGAAGTTTTGCGATCACAACGGTCGGAAAGATCAACAATGCGGACGAACTTCTGAATAAGATTTACGAAAACGGTCATTCACATTTTCAGGAAATGAGTGGCGGTCAGATCAATGCCACGGAACTCGTTGCCGCACTGATCTGCAAGCAGGACAGCTTTGAGAACGGTATCCGCTATGCCCAGGAAGCCATTGACGGTTCCCTGACACTGCTGATCATGACAAAAGACGGCATTTATGCTGCCAGAGATATCTACGGAAGAACTCCACTTGTCATCGGACACCGTGAAGGTGCTTACTGTGCGGCTTTCGAGAATTTTTCTTACATTAACCTTGGCTACACAGATGTAAAAGAATTAGGTCCCGGCGAGATTGTATACATCACCCCGGAGAGTGTGGAAACGCTCGTTCCGCCTCGCAAGAAAATGAAAATCTGTTCTTTCCTGTGGGTTTACTATGGTTATCCGACTTCCAGTTACGAAGGCGTAAACGTAGAAGAAATGCGTTATAACTGCGGTGCACTGCTGGCAAAACGAGATAAAGGAAAAGTAGATCCGGATATCGTAGCCGGTGTCCCGGACTCCGGTATTGCACATGCTATCGGATATGCCAATGAATCCGGCGTTCCGTTCGCCCGTCCTTTCATTAAATATACACCGACCTGGCCGCGTTCCTTTATGCCGACGGACCAGCGTCAGAGAGAACTGATCGCCCGCATGAAGCTGATCCCGGTACATGCCCTGATCAAAAACAAAAAGCTGCTTCTGATCGACGACTCCATCGTCCGCGGTACACAGCTTCGTGAGACAACCGAGTTCCTGTATCAGAGCGGAGCCAAAGAAGTCCACGTCAGACCGGCGTGTCCTCCGCTGCTCTACGGATGTAAATTCCTGAACTTCTCCCGTTCCAAATCCGAGCTGGATCTGATCACCAGAAGAGTGATCCTGGAACGCGAAGGAAAAGATGCAGAGAAATATCTGGAAGAATATGCAGATCCGAACAGCGAACGTTATCAGGCAATGCTCGATGAAATCTGCCGCATCCAGAATTTCACCAGCCTGCGTTATCACAGACTCGATGACCTGATCAAGTCAATCGGGATCAAACCGTGTGATATCTGCACCTACTGCTTCAACGGGGAGGAGTAAGGGTATTTTACAATGCCGGACAGAAAAAAGTCAGGGCTTGTGACACGCATCGTTTCCGTCACAATGCCCTGACTTTTTTCTGTCCGGCATATAAAAACCACTACTTCCACTACAATTCCTCTCACCATACGCACCAGATATTATACTTTTCTATGATAATTCTGCTTTTATTAAAAATACTATGTTTTGTTCTTCTTTGCTTGCCAAAATCGAAACAATTTGACAAGCATCGGTAAAACAAAAAATCCCATGATTAGAAGCATTACAATCACTGAAATAATCTCCTGATATATCGCTATGGCAATTCCAACTGCCAGTTCAGCCATTGTCCATACAGCCAGCTCAAATATATTCTCTTCTGTAATTTCCCGGTCTAAAATCGCTATAACAAACAGTAAATAGAACGTTACGACAGCATTTTTATAGTCTTTCCCATATAGTCTCTGAATCAGCAAAATCGCCAGACCTGTAATTTCTACAATTCTATCTTTTCTCATTCGCTCACCTCCTGAAATCCAACCTTAAATCTCGTCACTGATGCAAATTACAGCTCTTCGCTTACAAAAATGAAAGCTGCACTATATATGATATAATTTAATATACAAACACTATGAAACAATTCATATGGCATCTTTTGACCTTAACCTCTGATAATATCTTCTTTCACAGCGTTTATTTATATCTGAATTTTATTATATTTTGGTAATATTTTCAATATTTTTCTCATTTAAATCATTTATCATTTTTTGCTACGATATTTTTCTTTAAATTTTCAGAAATTTTAAACAGGTATAAAAACAGCCATAATCATCCGAAAACAAATCGCTCTGACGGTAGCAAGGATTCCGTCGTGAGGTTTGCGATGCTGCCGCCCAGGGGAGCCGCTGTTTGAGCAGCGAAGCTGCGAGTTTAGGCGAAGGGCGGCTAACCGGCGAGCGAACCGAACAGGAAACGCAGCGTGTCAGAGGATTGTTTTCGGACGATTATGGCGTCTTATTTATCTCTTCTATTATATTTTTATCAATATCCTATATTGATATCTTTTGATTTTTCTATCTTTCATCCATATCTTTGTTTCTTAATTTTTACATACTCTTACGTTCTGCGATCTCTGCCATCTTTGCCTCGTTCAGTCTGGTATCGCCATGCACGCGGCTGTAGGACAGATATCCATTCATACGGTCGATCTTCGTGAGGTTCTTGGAACCGCATTTCGGGCAGACATCCATCTCCAGTTCCTGATGACCGCAGTCATCGCAGTAGGCCAGAGAAAGGTTGACTCCTTCGTAGTAGCCCAGATCCATCGCACGGCGGATCAGGCTCTTGATCGCCTGTACGTTGTAATCGATCGGATAACGTACATACTGAATCTTGCCTCCGTTGCACAGTTCCCAGAAACGACCTTCCAGATCCTGTTTTTCGATTGGTGTGATATCTTCGGTTACATGGCAGTGGAAGCTGTTGCTGACGTATGGACGGTCGGATACATTCTCCACGATGCCGTATTTCTTGCGGAACTGCTCGACCTGAAGTCCGCACAGGCTCTCTGCCGGTGTGCCGTAGATCGCATACAGCCAGCCGTCTTCTTCTTTGAATTCAGAAACTTTCTTGTTAATATATTCCAGTACTTCCAGAGCAAACTCACCGTCTTCGGTGATAGATTTTCCGTTATAGAGTTCCTGCAGTTCATTCAGGGCGGTGATACCAAAGGATGCCGTCATCGGCTTTAACAGCTTTTTGATGCGTTCGTTCGGTTTCAGATGTCCGCCGTAGAACCCGCCTTCGCAGTAAGCCAGCGGGTTGGTGGATGCTTTCATCGCTCCCAGATACTCGTAAGTACGTTTGTGCAGATTGCGGATCATTTCCAGATAATAGTCCAGCACTTCGTAAAAATCACGGCTCTCGGATCTTGCTTTGGCAAGGATCATCGGGAGATGCAGGCTGACAGCACCGATGTTGAAGCGTCCGGTAAATACTGGCACATCTTTGTCGTCTGCCGGATACATACCGCCTCTTTCGTACCACGGACTTAAGAATGCACGGCATCCCATCGGGCTGATCACTTTTTTGTACTGTTTGTACATGCTGGAAATATAGCCTTTTCCGGTCATGGAAAGCCAGTCCGGATACATGGTCTTTGCAGAACATGCCACGCCGGCCTCAAAGACATCTTCACATTCTCCGCCTACACCGTGCAGTTTCTCGTCATAAAGAAAGACAATTTTCGGGAACAGCACCGGTTTCTTGTTGCCCGGTCTTCCCTGTCCGCCCTTATGGACGTTCAGAAGCGAAATGTTGCACATTTTTTCAAAACGCTGTGTTCCAAGTCCGATCGTTACGGTCACAAACGGATAATCGCCTCTGGAGGAACCGACGGTATTTAACTTATACTCAATACCCTGCCATCCCTGGTCAAAATCACGTCTCACTTTGTTGATCGCATATTCTTCGGCACGTTCTTCCACGCCGTTCCATAACGGATCTGCATATTTGATAAATTCTTCTTTATATTTCTTGTAGCTCTTCTCGGCATACGGAGCAAGCACCTTGTCCATCTCCGGCACGGTAAATCCGCCGTACTGCTGTGCCGCCGTACTTAAAATAATATCACCGATCACATCGAACGCCGTATCCAGTGTCTTCGGCTCGTTGTACCAGACATTTCCCATCTCAAATCCGCCGGTCAGAACAGCTGCCACATCAAACAGACAGCAGTTCATAGTATCCAGTCTCGCGGACTGATCGTGGATATAGATATAGCCGTCCTTGCACGCCTGAAGCTCATCACGCGTCATAAAAAATTTGCGGTACAGCTCTTTATTCAGCTCGTTAAAGATCAGGCTTCGCTTTGTCGCCACCAGGGCACTGTCCGTGTTGGCATTGCTCTTGTCTCCGATGTAACGGATCGACTGGCTCTTTGTGTAGACCTCATCCATCATATGGATAAAATCCAGCTTGTAGTTGCGGTAATCACGATAGCTTTTGGCTACTGCCGGATTGACTCTCTCGAGAGCACCTTCGACAATGTTATGCATCTCCTGGATCGTGATCCCGTCTTTTTTAAGGGACTCCGCCCGGTCATATGCAAACTGACAGATAAATGCGATCTCATCTGTCGAAAACTCATACAAAATGCGGGCTGCTGATTTGTTGACTGCCGCTATGATCTTATCTACATTGAATTCTTCCCGTGTTCCATCTTTCTTTATGACGTACATCACCAAGTCTCCTCCTACTATATGTTGTGTATCTATCTAAATTTTGTTTTTTCATCAAACAACATGTAGAATATAGTATATACCATAATGACATACACGTAAAGAGGCTTTTGCAACGTTTTTACAAAAATTTTTTTAATTCATCAATATTTTTCTCTTCCCGCTTCAACTGTTTTTTTGCAAAATCCAGCACTTCTGTATCCTCTCCATCATAGTCACGGATCTGTCTTGTCAGGCTGGTAACGCCCATGGTGCTGCCCTGGATCAGCATTTCCGCAAGCTTTGAAGTCTGCATATCCTGCATACTTTTCCTGTTGATATTCATGTGAGCCATCCATTTGGAGATCATCGGAGCTTCTTTTTGTTCTTCCGGTGCATGGCGTGCTTTCAGCATCTGTCCACTGACCTGAAATGCTTTTTCATATTCCTGCATCTGCCTGCTGACCGTTTTCGAAAATTCCGTATCCTTTGTCGCATCCAGAATATGACGCAGTGTATCCTGTCCCATGTCTGCATTTTTGTGAATGTCACTCAACATTTTGATCTCTGTCTCCATAAGTTCCTCCTGTCATACATGATATTTGTCACCTCAAACCTGATTCAGGCTTTTATGAACAGTAATCATTATCTTCATTTTTGGAAATTTTATGTACACTTGCAGCTTTTTTTAATTTATTCTGCACTTAAATTCAAAAAGGCATCTGCGAAACTGTCAGGGACAGATGACACAGAGCTATCGCACTTGCCTGGCAGGAGGAAGGAAATTAAAATTTTCCTACAACAACCCATACTTCACCTTGATCCTCTGCAGTTTCTCCAGCAACGGCTTCGCCCCGATCCACAAAAACAAGAAGGTTGAGCTTGCATGCACCAGATCGACCGGAACACCGGAGATATAGATCGCAAGCAGTCCGCTCCAGCTGAATTGATATACGCTCATAAACAGTGCCGCCGGGTTCATGATCCCGCCGTAGATCATAAAGGTGACCAGAAAGCCATATACGGACAGCTGCAGCCGTTTTGTCGGCAGGATCCGCAGTCGGTAGAGGATACCGGATAAAAATCCGATAAATCCCATGGCAAACATCTGCCATGGCGTCCAGGGACCCTGACCGAACAGGAAGTTGCTGACCAGCATGGTCATCGATCCAACCAAAAAGCCAGCCTCTGCTCCAAAGGCGATTGCCGATATGATCACGATCGCGATGATCGGCTTAAAGCTCGGCGTCATAAAGAAAGCCGCTCTTCCGGCAGTGGCCAGTGCGATCATGGTTGCCAGGACAACCAGTTCTCTGACTTCCGGTTTTCTTCCTTCAAATGCCATAAAAAACGGCAGCAATGCATAAAGCACGATCACCAGGCTGATCAGATAATATTTTCTCGGACCAAACACTCGATCGATCCAGTCTGCCAGTGCACTTTGATCTGTCAGCCAGAATCCGGCTGCAATAGTAAGAGGGATTGCCACCAGAAGCAAAAACAGACTGACTCTGGTCCGTTTTGACAGGCGTTTCTTTTCCTGTTGTTTATAGCCTTCGGTGTCTGCCTCAAACATATCATCATCGATCACAACATCACCGGCTCCGCCTTCGCCCATCAGATCTTTGGCAAAATCTGCGATTGCTTTTGTCTTTTTGCCTTTTGGCACGAAGGTGCGTTTCAGCTTCGCTGCGATCGTATCTTCCTCTGCTTCCGGCGATTCATAAAACTGCTTCAGAAATTCTTTTGTTTCCTGTTCTCTTTCCATATTCCCGGCCTGCACTCCCTGTATCTTCTCATTTTTCATCTTTTTTTGCATATCACACACACCTGCTGTCATCCAAAAGAGCTTCCGCAACATCTGCTGCCGTCACTGCCATCGGAAAATATTTACGTGCCATCCTGTTTGCCGCTGTCGTATAGAAGTTATTTCCGGCAAAGAAAGATTTTGGTGTACCGCTCGCCGCAATATTTCCGTCAAAGAACAGACCGCAGCGGTCCGCATAAGATGCACAGAACTCGATATCATGCGAGATCATAAAGATCGTTACACCCTGCTTTTTCAGAAGATCCAGAATTTCTGCAAACTCTTTCTTAAAATAACTGTCCAGACCTTTGGTCGGTTCGTCCATCAGAAGAAGTTTCGGGCGCAGCAACAGAATTTTCGCAAGTGCCAGTCTCTGCTGTTCCCCGCCGCTTAAATCATATGGATGACGGTGCAGCAGTCCTTCTAAATGCGTTACTTTGACGATTCCTTCCACTGCCTCGCATTTTTCCATGGCAAGGTGATACTCTTCATTTTTCTTTTCTTTTGTTCCGCCCACCATCTCGAACAGTTCCAGCTCCACCGTCTTTTTTACAAACAGAGACTGCGGATTCTGCGGCAGAACCCCCAAAAAGCCACGAAACAGCTCCTTTTCACTGTAACGGCGGACATCTTTTCCTTCCAGCAGAACTTTGCCGCGGTATGGCTTTCGAAGCCGGCTGATGATCGAAAGCGTCGTTGATTTTCCGGTTCCATTTCCGCCGAGCAATGCAAAAAACTCTCCTCGCTTCAGTGAGAGATTGAGTCCTTTTACAACATCCGGCTGGTCTTTGTCATAACGGAACCAGATATCTTTCGCCTCCAGAATGATTTCTTCTTTCGCCAACTTTTCTTTCGCATCTTTTCCGAAAAATTCTGCCTCCTGCGGCCGGATCTGTTTTTCTTTGCAGATCGCATTCAGCCAGTTTCTTCCGTCCCGGACTGTGATCGGACACTCCATATGCTTTCCGGAATTTACTTTTGCATAAATCTGCATCGGAACCGGCATTGCCAGAAACATTTCGTGGTTCTGTTTTTTTAATTCTTCCCCGATCTCTTCCGGTGTTCCCATGCACAGTACTTCTCCGCCCTCCATCACGACAACACGGTCTGCTGCCGGAAATACTTCTTCCAGGTGGTGCTCTGTCAACAGGATCGTTGTACCGAGATCTCGGTTGATCTTCTTTACTGTTCCCAGGAAATCGGACGCAGCGATCGGATCGAGCTGTGAAGTCGGCTCATCCAGAATCAGAATATCCGGATGCATAGCCATAATGGAAGCCAGATTCAGAAGCTGTTTCTGACCGCCTGATAATTCTGCCACATTTTTATAAAACCAGTCCTGGATTCCAAAATAACTTGCCATTTCTGCCACACGGATACGGATCTCTGCACTTTTGTATCCAAGACTCTCCAGTCCAAATGCCAGCTCATGCCACACTTTGTCTGTCACGATCTGATTGTCCGGGTTTTGCAGAACGTAACCGATTCTCTGACTCTGTTCCCTGCCTGTCATCTCATGCAGATTTTTTCCGTCAAAAAGAATTTCTCCTTTTCGTTTTCCGTGCGGTGTCAGCGGTGTCTTCATATGTTTTAACAGCGTACTTTTTCCACATCCGCTCTTGCCGCACAGCACCAGAAATTCTCCTTCTTTTATCTGAAAGGAAATGTGGTTCAGCGCTCTTTTTTCTTCTTCCGGATAAGCAAAACAGAGATCTTTGATCTCCAGGATCGAACCTGGTCCATCTGTCTGGCTTTCTATACTATTATCAATATGATTAATATTCTTCTTATCACTTTTGCTGCTGTTTTGTTTCGTTTCTTTTCCCATCGATTCTGACATCGCCTATCTCCTTTTTCTAATCCTGTACTTCCCACAGGCGATAATTGGCCTGCTCTGCTTTTTCTACCTGTTTACGTCTCTGTTTCCACTGATATCGATCCCAGAGTTCCAGCACCACCGGAAGCACGGAGAACAGCAAAAATGCCAGATATACTAGCAGGCTTCCTGCTGTCAGTGGAATTCCCTTTACAATAATTTTCGGGTTATACTGACAGAACGTATAGCCTTTTGAAAATCCAAACAGAGTCAGTGCGAAACTTGCTCCCATAAACAAAAGGCAGAGAATATCACGTTTATCAAATCGATACAGAGAAAATGCCGTTCTTCCTTTTTCACCGTAACCGCGGCATTTCATAGAATCTGAAGTCTCGATCGCATTTTCCAGTGCCCAGGTTACCAAAATGGAAAATATCGTGATCCCATGTTTCGCACGCTTTACCAGACTGCCGTTTTCGGTACTTCGTCCGATGCATTTCTGACCATCTGATATCACACCTGCCTCTCTGATAAATTTCGGGACAAAACGCAGACACATCGAAAGCACCAGGGACAGTGCCGGTATGATTTTTCCGAACAGATAGATAAACTTGTCCGATGTCATTACGATCGTATAACAGGAAAACCAGATCATCGTACACACCAGCATCATCGCCATCACCAGACCATAGACACAGCTCTCCAGTGTAAACGGATTGCCATTGTGCAGATAACCGATGATCGTCACACCATAGTGGTTGAACATCGGATTCATCAGTGCCACGATCAGCATCATCGGTATCGAAAAGATCAGATTAAATTTAACTGTTTTTTTCCATCCTTTCAGCAAAACGGAATATGCAATTCCTCCAAACAGCGAAATTGCCAGAATGACCGGATGAACAACAAATACCGTCACTCCGATCACTCCGACAAAATAAAGCATGTTCAGAAGCGGATGGTATGTAGAAAATGTATCTTTCATATTTACCTCCGGCATCTGCCCTCTAATACATAGAATTATCGCCTACATCTTTTCCGAGATCGCAGGTATATACCCAGCAGATCTCATCACCTGCATTTACAGTATATTTGCTGCATCCGTAGTTTGGATACCAGCCATTGACGCTGAACATCCATCCGGAAAGTTCTCCGCAGTCAAATTCATACAGATTGTTGATGCCTTCTACATAAGCAGAATTATAGGCCGGTGTGAAGCTGGATTCCATCTGGATACCCGCTTCTTTGCAGACACGCTGCAGTACATCATGCACAGATTCGCCTTCGGTAAATTCTACTTCCGTCGGTGCCAAAATCCAGCCATCGGACGGAACAAACTCTGCCTTGCTGCTCTTTAAATGGTCCATATTGTCCAGAATCGTTGCACAACTGATGGAAATCGTACAGGTATTGGAAGCTGATGCAGTATCTTCCTGATCAGCTGCATCGCCGCCCGGATCCTTAGCATCTGCTTTCTGTCCGTTTTCTTTTTTATCATTTTCGGCATCCTGACCGGCATTGTTGTTTTCTTCCGCCGGATTTTCACCATTTTCATCGGCTGCATTTTCACTTACATCAGCATCCGCACTGTCTGTACCATTTTCTGATTCTTCCTGTGTTTCCTGGTTCTGCTCTTTTCCGTCTTTCTTTTTGGAACTCTGATTTGCTGCATCTGCTCCTTTATTCTGCTCTTCCGTGACACCGCCGATCACATAGCAGTCTCCGTCAAGAGAAGTTACCGTCATCACAAGTGTCGTACTTTCTTTGTCATTTGTCACCGTTACGTCACTCATTTTGGCCAGCTTGCCGTCCTGTTCTTTGACAAGATAAGCGGCATTGGATTCCCAGCTCTGCGGCAGAGTCACTTCCAGTGTCGGCACACAGATCACTCCTTTGCCGTGCATCGTCATCTGCAGGGCATCGTTTGCATCGTTTGCCTGTTTCTTGATCTCCTCTAAATTTTCCTGTGTAAAATCTATCTTCAGATTCTGATCTTCCGGATTCTGGATTTTGGCACAGTCATAAGTCCAGACATAGGTTATTCCGTCTTCAGTCCTTCCTTTAAACTGAACCTTCTGCTCTTTGCCGGCCACGCTCTGGAACTGTTCTTTTGTGATGATGCCATCGGCCGGGATATCATTCATCTCGGCCAGTGCTTTACCTGAAGTTGTTCCTGCTGCCTGCTCCTTTTCTGTCCCTTTTGCACATCCTGCCGTCAGCATCAGGATCACACACAGAAAAAGTGCTGCTATACTTTTTATATTTTTCTTTGTCTTCATCTTAGTCTTCTTCCTTTCTTTTTGCGATAGATTCCAAATGCCAGTGCCTCCAAAACAATGACAAGTGCTGCTCCGGACAATACTGCCGGTGCCATTGTTCTAACCTGTGTTTTCGGATCATTCTCCGCAGACTGTGTCACAGTCTCTGCTTCTGCTTTGCCGTCTGCTGTCAGCTCCGGCACATAGTCTTCTCCGTCAAAACTCCATCCGGAATCTTCGCTCTCTTTTTTGTTCTTTTTCTTTTTTGTTGTTGCTTTTTTCTTTTTGACTGTGCTGCTGCTTTTTTCCGTGGATGTGCTTGTTTTCTTTACAGACGGAAGTGTTTTTGTCTGCCCGGACGGTCTTTTTGCAACATTGGGAGAGCCTGTCTGCTTCTTTTCACTCTCCGTATTCTTTTTTTCCGTCTCTTTTTTGCTCTTCTTATTTTTCTTATCGTCTTTTTTCTTGTGATCTTTTTTATTATTGTTTTTCTTTTCGGTTTCTTCCTGTTTTTTTGTTTCGTCTGTCCCGCCATTCTGGGATGTCTCCACCTTTTTGCCAGGTGTCAGCTCTATATCGTACATATCATAAATAAAACTGCGTCCGTCCAGCAAACGTTGGTATGCAACCGTCGCATAAAAGCCTTGCTCCGTCGCCATACCGTCAAGCATACCGCCGATACCGCCGCCATTGTTTCCGGCATTTGCCGCAACATGCATAAATCCGCCTTCCGGAAGATAGTATTGGAATAATCCATAAAGCGGACTTTTCCCGTTTTTCAGAAAATGTGCATCCTTGCTTCCGTCAATGCCGAGTCCGGAAAGTGCCACCAGAATCTGTGCCACACTCTCGGAAGTCTCAACTCCCTGCGTGCCAAACCCGCCGCTTTCCAGCTGATTTTTCGAAATCCACGCAAGTCCTCTTTCAACCGCAGCATTTACATCTGTGCGTTTTCCATAATAAAAGGAAAGTGCCTGCAATGCCATACCGGTCATGTCAGCATCTCCCTGACCACCTGCCAGATTCCATCCGCCATCCTCACACTGTGCCCCCAGAACTGCCTGAAGCAGCATTTCTTCCGTATTCTGCACCGCCGCATCTTTGTTCTTTGGAATAGAATAAGACGGATGGCAGTTCAGTGCGATCAGTGCCCAGATCGGTCCATTGATTCCCTGCATACGGACATTCTCATAGTCTGAAAGATAGTCGAATAAATTGTGTCCTCCGACATTCTGTGCATCGATGCCGATGGAAGTCAGTGCCATGATCAGCTTTGAATAGTCAGAATATTTTGTTCTCGTAAGTTTCCAGTTTTTCTGTTCACAATAAGCATACACATTCTGATAAAAGGTTGCTGTATAAGACCATGGAACATATAATCCGCTTCTTTGCAGTCCGATCACATTCCAGATACTGCTGAAATCCGGATTGGCATCTTTTGTCAGAAGATAATTTCTCACAGAAGAAAGCACCGTACTTCGCTCCGCCGGAAGATTCTCCCCGCCTGGATTCGTTTCTGTCTCTTTTTCGGATTCAGACTCTTTCTGGGATTCGCTTTGCTTCTCACTCTCCGTTTCTTTTTGTGACTCGCTCTGCTTTTCGCTTTCCGTTTCTTTCTGGGATTCGCTTTGCTTTTCGCTCTCCGTTTCTTTCTGCGATTCGGTTTGCTTTTCGCTCTCTGTTTCTTTCTGTGATTCACTCTGCTTTTCGCTCTCTGTCTCTTTCTGAGATTCACTTTCCTTCTGCGATTCGGTTTGCTTTTCGCTTTCTGTTTCTGCCTGCCGGCATATCTCATCTGTCTTTGCATAAGAAACACCAAGAGAAGAAGAGAGCATTACCGCAGCCACAAGCATATAAGCTATTCTTCTTTTTTTATTTTTCACTCTGTTTCTCAAAGTTTTTCTCATCCTTTCTTTCGTTTCCTCCGGTCCCTTTTTCACTGACCGGAACATAAAGATACATTTTCTGACTGGTATACCGTTCAAAGGTAAGCCTCTGCAAAGACAGCTCATCTCTGTGTTCCCGAATCCAGCCATACAGCACACATCTTGCAAACATACGCACCGTCTCCGGAAGATTTTCCATATCGTTCTCCTGATCTGACTCAAAAACAGCATATCTTCCGGCTGCGATCGTTACCTGAAAAGCATCTTCCGGAAGATTGTCAAAGGACTCTACGATCGGTCCCAGAATATATTCAATATTTTCCTTTTCCTGATACCACAATGCAATCTTATCTCTTCCTTTTTCTTCTCCTGTCAATGCATTCAGTTTCCGGTACTGCGGAGAATGCTCATCCAGCCAGAATGCCAGCTGTGCCGGAATATCTGCTTCCCGACGATTGGCAATGATGGTCCATCCGGCCATCTTGATCTCGTCCATATCTATATATGAAATTTTGATTTTATCTTTATATTCAGAATAATAGCGGTCCAGATTGACAACCTTTGCTCCTGCTCTGGCGTATTTCGCCGGACTTGTATAAAACACTCTGCGAAATGCTTTGTCAAACCCGTTTCTCGAACAGAACCCATATTCTTTTCCAACTTCCGCCGGTAATTTTCCTTCTCTGAGTGCTTTTGCAGCAAACTGTACTTTTCGCTGTGTGATATAAGTGATCGGTCCCATTCCAAAGACATCCTGAAACTCCTTGCGAAAATGATCCTTTGAATAATGAAACTCTTTTGCAAGCTGCTCTGCGGTCAGCTCTTCTTTCATATGTTCATCTATGTAGCGAATCCACTCTTCATTTCGAAATTCTTCCTTATAATATTTTTCCGGCGTCATACCATATTCTTCATGAAAAGCTCTGCTGAATCTGCTGCTGCTTTTAAATGCATACTGTCTGGCCACTGTCTCCGGTTTTTTCCCTTTTTTCAGTTCCTGTGCTGCAAAATATAATTTTCGCCTGCGTATATAATCATTTAATTTTATATCATAATAAATCTGAAACACATTGCGAAAATGACGTTCGGAATACCCAAATACGGTCGCAAGATTTTTGGCCGTCAGTTCCTCCTTAATATGTTCATCTATATAATCGATCCATTCATTCAGACCATATATTTTTCTTTCCTGTTTTGTAGATTTTATCTTATAGTTTTCCTGTATCCTCTTTTGCAGAGGCATATAAACATAATATTTTCCATTTTCATACGAAATAAAATAAATTTTATTCTGGTCATACCATATCTGATTTTCTGTTTCCCAGTCACACAGGGCATATTTCAGTACCATTTTCAGCATGCTTTCTGCCGCTCTTCCTGTGAAATTTTCTTTCCAGGTAAATACAGCATAATCCGAAGCCTCCAGTACCACTTCAAATGTTTCTCTTTCCCCTCTTTCTTTTCCTTCGTTCTTTGACTGCTCTCTTCCCGAAAGAAAGTGAAACCGATATTCACTGTCATGCCACCAGAACAGCATTCTCTCTTCTGTACTGGTTCTCTTTCTCCAGTTGTCTTTGGCATGTTCTTCAACCTTTTCCATGGCTGCCTCTAAAAAGGAACCTTTTTGGGATTTTTCTTTTTCGGACAGGATGGACTCTGCCACTATTTTCTGTTCTCTTCTTCGAACAAAACAAATTTCTGTATTTTCCTTATCTATGACTCGTTCATATGGTATTTTGCCTTTTCCCTGATAGGCTCTGATCTTCTCTATATCCCATTCTTCTAAACTTTTTTCAAAAAACAGATCAAACAGGTAAGAAAGCTGTATCGGAGCATATGCCATTCTTCCTGCCAGATCTTCCATGGTAATATCCTGATCCGGATGATTCTGTATATAAATTATACATTTCTGCATTTCACCATACAGTCTGCCGCCTGCATCCTGAAACGATACCTGTGCCATATCTATTTATCCTTATCTTTTGATTTTACGTCATGTATAATTGCCTGTCAAAACCTATATATTTTTGGCATAAATCGTTACACATTTTCTTATTGTATGTTATCAATCCAAGGATGTCAAACTCCATCTGCAATTCCTGCCTTGTCTTTAAATGCCAGAATCTCCCTGCTTTGGAAATTCTGGCATTACATTTACAAGCTGTTTTTCCTATTATAGCACAAGCTTTTTCCTTTTTTCCAACCAGAAGGGGCTATTTTATCGATTTTTGCATAGTTTCTCACTGCCGCAACAAAAAAGACCCCTGAAACCTCAGATTATCTCCGAAGTTCCAGGAGTCCTAATTTACGCTTGGACTATGACCTGATCAAACCAGGTCCGTTTATGTTTCAGGACATTTATCTGCCCTGTGACACAGCTCAAATTATGCGTTCTTCTGAGCGATTGCTGCCTGAGCTGCTGCCAGACGAGCGATCGGTACACGGAACGGTGAGCAGGATACATAGTCAAGACCGATGCTGTTGCAGAATTCTACAGAGCTTGGATCTCCACCATGCTCGCCGCAGATACCTACGTGCAGTTTCGGATTAACCGGTTTTCCTAATTCGATAGCCATCTTCATCAGTTTGCCAACGCCAACCTGATCCAGTTTTGCAAACGGATCGTTTTCGAAGATCTTAGCATCGTAGTAAGCATCCAGGAATTTACCAGCATCATCACGGGAGAAGCCGTATGTCATCTGAGTCAGGTCGTTTGTACCGAAGCAGAAGAAGTCAGCTTCTTTTGCGATATCATCAGCTGTCAGTGCTGCTCTCGGGATCTCGATCATAGTACCTACTTCGTACTGCAGATCACTTCCTGCTGCTGCGATCTCAGCGTCTGCTGTTTCAACAACGAATTTCTTAACGTATTTCAGCTCTTTGATGTCACCAACCAGTGGGATCATGATTTCCGGTTTCACTGCCCAGTCCGGATGAGCTTTCTTTACATTGATAGCTGCACGGATAACGGCTGTTGTCTGCATTTTAGCGATTTCCGGATAAGTAACTGCCAGACGGCATCCACGATGACCCATCATCGGGTTGAACTCGTGCAGGCTGTCGATGATAGCTTTGATCTGCTCAACAGTCTTGCCCTGTGCGTCAGCCAGTTTCTTGATGTCCTCTTCTTCTGTCGGAACGAACTCATGCAGAGGCGGATCCAGGAAACGGATGGTAACTGGGTTACCTTCCAGTGCTTCATACAGTTTTTCGAAGTCGCCCTGCTGTTCCGGAAGGATCTTAGCCAGTGCAGCTTCTCTTTCTTCTACCGTTTCAGAGCAGATCATTTCACGGAATGCATCAATTCTGTCGCCTTCGAAGAACATATGCTCTGTACGGCAAAGACCGATACCTTCTGCACCCAGCTCACGTGCTTTTTTAGCATCTGCCGGTGTGTCTGCGTTTGTACGAACTTTCATAGTTCTGAATTTATCAGCCCATCCCATGATTCTTCCGAATTCGCCAGCGATTGTTGCCGGTACGGTCGGGATGATGCCGTCATAGATATTACCTGTGGAACCATCCAGGGAAATGCAATCACCTTCGTGATATTCTTTTCCTGCCAGTGTAAATTTCTTGTTTGCTTCGTCCATAGTGATGTCGCCGCATCCGGATACACAGCATGTACCCATACCACGAGCTACTACAGCAGCATGAGATGTCATACCACCACGAACTGTCAGGATACCCTGTGCAGATTTCATACCTGTGATGTCTTCCGGTGATGTCTCAAGACGTACCAGAACAACTTTTTCTCCTCTTGCAGCCCATTCTACAGCATCATCAGCTGTGAATACGATCTTACCGCAGGCAGCTCCCGGTGAAGCACCCAGTGCTTTTGCCAGTGGTTCAGCAGCTTTCAGTGCAGCAGCATCGAACTGTGGATGCAGCAGAGAATCCAGGTTACGTGGGTCGATCATTGCTACAGCTTCTTCTTCTGTTCTCATGCCCTCATCTACCAGGTCACAAGCGATCTTCAGAGCAGCTTTTGCAGTTCTCTTACCATTACGTGTCTGCAGCATGTACAGTTTACCATGTTCTACTGTGAACTCCATATCCTGCATATCTCTGTAGTGTTTTTCCAGAGTTTCGCATACGTTCTTGAACTGTACGAATGCTTCAGGGAATTTCTCTTCCATTTCGGAAATGTGCATAGGTGTACGAACACCAGCAACTACGTCTTCACCCTGTGCGTTTGTCAGGAATTCACCAAACAGACCATTTTCTCCTGTAGCCGGGTCACGTGTAAATGCAACACCTGTACCGCAGTCATCACCCATGTTACCAAATGCCATCATCTGTACGTTTACAGCGGTTCCCCATGAATATGGGATATCGTTGTCACGGCGATATACATTTGCTCTTGGGTTATCCCATGAACGGAATACAGCTTTGATAGCTTCCATCAGCTGTTCCTTCGGATCTGTCGGGAAGTCTTTACCGATCTTCTCTTTGTATTCAGCTTTGAACTGTTCAGCCAGGTTTTTAAGATCATCAGCATTCAGGTCTACGTCCTGTTTCACGCCTTTTTCTTCTTTCATCTTGTCGATCAGCTCTTCGAAGTATTTTTTACCTACTTCCATAACTACGTCTGAGAACATCTGGATAAATCTTCTGTAGCAATCCCAAGCCCAACGTGGATTGCCGGATGCCTGTGCCAGTGTCTCAACAACTTCTTCATTCAGACCTAAGTTCAGGATCGTGTCCATCATACCAGGCATGGAAGCTCTTGCTCCGGAACGAACGGAAACCAGAAGTGGATTCTCTTTATCTCCGAACTTTTTGCCTGTAATGCCTTCCATTTTATCGATCGCTTCCATGATCTGTCCCATGATTTCGTCGTTGATCTTTCTGCCATCTTCATAGTACTGTGTACAAGCTTCTGTTGTGATTGTGAAGCCCTGTGGTACCGGCAGACCAAGGTTGGTCATTTCAGCAAGGTTGGCACCTTTTCCACCCAGCAGGTTTCTCATGGTGGCGTCGCCTTCCTTGAACATATAAACCCATTTTGTTGCCATTGTGTTATTTCCTCCTCAAAAGTAATTGTATACAGTTCAGTCAGAACTTTTTAACTTTCATACAGTAATATTCTAACATAAATCTGTTTTCAGTCAAGCTATTGTCCACAAAAAAAGAAGTTTTTTTGTTATTTTTTCAGAACAAGATGCTGTGGAAGACCATTTACCATAAATGGCGGATAATCTCCCTGGATCAGCGGTTCAATGTAATTGATAAATTCTTCTGTCACATAATCTGCTGTTTCGTTGAGCCATTCTCTCGGAACCGTTTTTTCGTTGTTTGCGATCTTGTGGACATCATAAATGCCAGCCGCACTCATGTACGGATCATCGGATACGCGGTCAATAACGACCATCTTGCCGCTGTCTCCTTCATCTGCTGCTTTGACGGCTGCACCGCCTACCATAAACGCTTCGTTGATATCCACACGGGATGCCATATGGGAAGCACTTCGCTGAAGGGTGGAAAATTCGACTGCCCTTGTCTTGCATCCGATCTCTGCTCCCAGGAAATTCGCCAGATATGCGGCCGTTCCGGTCAGCTGCTTGTGTCCGAATGCATCCACATAATCTCCGCCGCCGGAAAGTTCACACACATAACGTCCGTCCGGAAGTTTGATTCCCTCAGACACCGCTACGATGATGGATTTTTTCTCTTTGAGCAGATCTTTGATCTTTGAAAGGAATGCATCGATATCAAACGGCACTTCCGGCAGATAAATAAGATCCGGGCCTTCGCATTCTTCCGTTTTGGCAAGTGCGGTCGCCCCTGTCAGCCATCCGGCATTCCTTCCCATTACCTCAATGATCGTGATCATCTCTTTTTTGTATGTGAGTCCCAGTGCATCGCGGATCACTTCTTTTGTCGATGCTCCGATGTATTTGGCTGCACTTCCAAATCCCGGCGTGTGGTCAGTCAGTGCAAGATCGTTGTCGATTGTCTTTGGCACACCTAAAAATTTCTGTTTATGACCTTTAACAATCGCATAATCCGAAAGTTTTTTGATCGTGTCCATGGAGTCATTGCCGCCGATGTAAATAAATGCCTCGATCTCCAGCTTGTCCAGGATACCGAAAATTTTCTCATAAATCTCCATGTCCTCATGGATCTCCGGAAGTTTGTAACGGCAGGAACCAAGAAATGCCGAAGGTGTCCTCTTCAGCAGCTCGATATCCATATCCGAATGAATCTGCGTGGAAAGATCCACGTACTGCTCATCCAGAAATCCCTGGATGCCGTGAAGCATACCGTATACTTTGTCAAAACCACGTTCAATCGCTGTCTTGTAAACCCCCGCAAGGCTGGAATTGATAACCGAAGTCGGCCCGCCTGACTGTCCTACAATAATGTTTCGCATTCCCATAACACAAATCCTCCTTAATACTTTATTCCGGTGCAGGCATATCCTATTTCCGTCTTCTGACCCCGGCCGATGCCTGCGGATTGCTCCGTTACAAAGTAACTCCCGCAATTCTATAAATCATTATAACATAAAAGCAGAAAGACTCACAAGGTTCTTTCTGCTTTTTGTATAGTTTATTCTATTTTACTTATGCATTTTTGTGTATTTCGTACAGTTTTCAGGCAATTCTTGTCAGAATTGCTGCTCGCTTCTTAGTATGCCAGCTTTTCTTCGAAATAGGCTGCCAGATCTTCGATCTTGATACGCTCCTGCTCCATGGTGTCACGGTCACGTACGGTAACTGCTCCGTCTTCTTCAGAATCAAAGTCGTAGGTTACACAGAACGGTGTACCGATCTCATCCTGTCTGCGGTAACGTTTTCCGATGTTTCCGCGGTCATCGTATTCACAGTTCCATTTCTTTGAGAGCTGTTCGAATACTTTTGTCGCACCTTCGTTCAGTTTCTTGGACAGCGGCAGAACTCCGATCTTAACCGGTGCCAGTGCCGGATGGAAATGCAGAACGGTACGCATATCGCCGCCTTCCAGCTCTTCTTCGTCATAAGCACTACACAGAAATGCCAGAACCACACGGTCTGCACCAAGAGAAGGCTCGATAACATACGGAATGTATTTTTCTTTCTTCTCATCATCAAAATAGCTCATATCCTGGCCGGATACATTCTGATGCTGTGTCAGGTCATAGTCGGTACGGTCTGCGATACCCCACAGCTCGCCCCATCCAAACGGGAAGAGGAACTCGATGTCGGTTGTACCTTTGCTGTAGAAGCACAGTTCTTCCGGTGAATGGTCACGTGCTCTCATCTCGTCTTCTTTCATGCCCAGATTCTTCAGCCAGTCGATGCAGAATGCTCTCCAGTACTGGAACCAGTCAAGGTCGGTACCCGGCTCACAGAAGAACTCCAGCTCCATCTGCTCAAACTCTCTGGTACGGAATGTGAAGTTACCCGGTGTGATCTCGTTACGGAATGATTTACCGATCTGTCCGATACCAAACGGGATTTTCTTTCTGGATGTTCTCTGTACGTTTTTAAAGTTTACAAAGATACCCTGTGCTGTTTCCGGTCTTAAGTATACCGTATTCTTTGCATCTTCTGTTACACCCTGGAATGTCTTGAACATCAGGTTGAACTGGCGGATATCGGTAAAATTATGTTTTCCGCAGGTCGGACATGGAATCTGATGCTCTTCGATGAAATCACGCATCTGTTCCTGTGTCCATCCATCGACAGAGCCTTCCAGTGCAATGTCTTTCTCATCGCAGAAATCTTCGATCAGCTTATCTGCACGGAAACGCTCATGACATTCTTTACAGTCCATCAGCGGATCAGAAAAGCCTCCGAGATGTCCGGATGCTACCCAGGTCTGCGGATTCATCAGAATCGCACAGTCAACACCTACGTTGTATGGATTCTCTGTGATGAATTTCTTCCACCATGCCTGTTTTACATTGTTCTTCAGCTCTACACCAAGATTACCGTAATCCCAGGTATTTGCCAGACCTCCGTAAATCTCGGAACCCGGATATACAAAACCTCTGGATTTTGCCAGTGCCACGATCTTGTCCATTGTTTTTTCCATTTGTCTCCTCCTGTCGGCCGTCTCTGCGGCATATGCATATATTGAAAGAAGCCGTTTATGTTTACTTCTTTGCTCGCTGTTTATCGTGTTATATCAAAATGTGCTACCCTGAAAATACTTCTGTGCAGACATATTGTGATCTCAGACTTTTCCCTGACATCATTCGTATATGACAAATGTCAGTGTATGTTTTACTTCTTCTGCGTCATCTGCGGTATCGGAAGCTTCGTTTCCTGCTGCGGACTTACTTTCGGATTCTACTTCAAACTGGCCTTTCTCCGCATTGCCATCGGATTTTGATCCGCCGTCTGTGCTCTCACTTTCCGATGCTGTCTCCGTCTCGGATTCTGCTGCCTTTTCCCGCTCTTCTGAAATGCTGGTTGCCGTCTTTTTTCCGGTGACAACTGCATCCGTCGTAACGTAAAGGATCTTGCCCGGAACTTCGATATCCATCTCTTCCGAACAGATTACAACGTTGTAGTTCAGACCGCCCAAAATATCGGATCTTGTCACACTTCCTGTAACTTTTCCGTTTTCCACTTTCTGAAATTCATCCGGGAATTCGTACTTCTGATCGTATGCTCCCTGCAGGTCTCCCGTATAAAAGGTCACATTGTTGAAATCCTGATAATCCCTGGAAGCCGCATAGTTCATATACAGCTCTGCTTTTCCGTCTGTGACGTTAAATTTTTTGACAACGATCGGATCACCTTCCTGTGACTGATTGTACGCACTCACAGAATCATCGATCGTCTGCTTCAGCTCATCCTCGCTGTAGTAGGATTTGTCCAGCGTGTCGATCACCGCCGCCTGTACACTGCCGTCCCGTTTCACTTTTACTGCATTGTGTTCTGCCTGAAACTGACTGCAGCCGCCAAGACATCCGGTTATCAGGATGACTGCCAGAATTCCCTTCCATTTCTTCATAATATTTCCCATCCAGACACAGCAAAATCTCCTTCGCTGCCCTGCCTTTCTTGAAACTTACCATATACCCTTCTGTATATAAAATACAGAATACGCCACCTGTTCGCATGGCATTTTTCATCATACCATTATTGACCGTCCTTGTAAAGAGCGTTTCTGGTATGCCGCATGATCTCCAGAATCTCCAGAGATTTGAAATCCCGGTCTATGTAACGCCTCCGGAATTTCTCAACCAGACTGATAAACTCTTTCTTTACCTGTGCTGATAGTGCAAAGGCAAAGAGGCGTTCGACCGGCGTACTGATCACATATTGCATCGTATAGATCGTTGATTCCAGAACCGGTGTGCTCCTTTGTACTTTTGAGACACAGCTGCGGCACAGTACGCTGTTCTTATCTGTAAGGAAGGCACAAAGATCATGCTTTGCTCCACATACTGCACACTCGAACACCTGCGGATATTCTCCGCCTGCCGCCATCATACGCAGTTCAAAGGCATAACGGATCAGTTCCCGGTCCAGTTTTTGATTGAGCACTGCACGCAGTGCCCCGTAGAGCAGCTGGATGATCTGTGTGCCATCATCGTTCTCTCTGGCATAATAATCGGCAAACTCCAGAAAATAGCTTCCATAGCAGGCAGCCTCCACATCTTCTGTGATCTCCCGGAAATAATTTCGAATCTCTGTCTGCACAAGCTGATAGGCAGTCCTTGCTTCTTTTACATAAAAGGTTCCAAAAGCAAAGGTGTTTGCAGCAGCCAGAAAGGGATTGCCCGGTCTTCTGGCTCCTCTTGCAAATACAGTCACCTTTCCCCGTTCTCTTGTCAGCAGCACCAGCCGTTTATCTGATTCTCCGATCGGTGCCGCTATAAGCACAATCCCTGTCAGTGCAATTTTATCATCCATATATTCTCTCATATTCTTACAGTCCCGTCAGCAAATGCTGATGTCTGTACGGAATCGTCGTTTCTGATTTCAGATATCTTTTTTATCGTATCCGAAGTTTTTGATCATGAAGTCACTGTCTCTCCAGTCTTTCTTGACTTTGACCCAGAGCTGGAGATTGACTTTTTCTTCGAGCATATCCTCGATATCACGGCGTGCCTGTGAACCGATCCTGCGGAGCATCTGTCCGCCTTTTCCGATGATGATTCCTTTGTGAGAATCCCGCTCGCAGATGATCGTCGCCTCGATATCACAGATGCTGCCGCCTTTGCTTTTGCGTTCTGTCATTTTTTCAATAGAAACGGCAATACCGTGCGGAATCTCCTCTTCCAGAGAGCGAAGTGCCTTTTCGCGGATCATCTCTGCCACGATCTGTCTCTGCGGCTGGTCTGTCACCGTATCTTCATCATAAAACTGCGGTCCGTACGGCAGATATTTGAAAATACTCTCGATCACAGTATCCATATTGACACTGCGAAGTGCCGACACCGGGATGATCTCCGCAAAATCATAGACTTTGCGGTAAGCATCCATATATTTTATGATCTCTTTTTTATCTACTTTATCAATCTTGTTGATGATCAGGATGACCGGTGTCTTTGTTTTTTTGAGCTGATCCACAATGTGACGCTCGCCGGCTCCGATAAAGGTACTCGGCTCCACCAGCCAGAGGATCACATCGACCTCATTGAGGGTGCGTTCTGCCACATTGACCATGTATTCACCCAGTTTGTTTTTCGCCTTGTGGATACCCGGTGTGTCCAGAAATACAATCTGTCCTTTTTCGTCTGTATAGACGGTCTGGATCCGGTTTCTCGTTGTCTGCGGTTTGTTGGACGTGATCGCGATCTTCTGCCCGATGAGGTGGTTCATGAGTGTGGATTTTCCTACGTTTGGTCTGCCGATCAGGGTCGCAAAACCGGATTTGTAACTTTTCTCTGCCATCTGTATATGATTCCTCCTTAAAGTGGTCCGAGATTTCTAAACATCTCTTTCTCTTTTTCCAGTGCATCTTCGTTTCCGAGCACGCAGATGCAGTCTTCTGCCAGGATTGCACGCATCAGCGGTGCCAGGGCACGGATATCTTCCTGTGTCGCATAGAGTACCTGGTCACGCTCTTTCTGAAGGTCGCTTTCAGTCACATGTCCAAAATAAGCAGCATCAGAACGTGCTCCCTGTGCTCTTGCTGTGAGTGGCGTATCCATCTCACTGATCGTTCCGATCACGTATTTTGTCATATCACGCTCTTCGATGTTGAAATGTTCCACGTATTCCGGCACGCCTTCGTAGATCTCGTTGGTCTGACGCAAGTTCGGATCACGGTAAGAAGCAAAATAGGAATTGCCATTTCTGCCGAATCCGCTCATACAGCCATACGCCCCGCCTTTGACACGCACATTCACCCAGAGATATTCATAGCTCATGATCACCTTCAGGATCCGCAGTGCCCCGGTATAATCATAGCCTGCCTCGCGGTAATTTCCGGCACGTGTCACATACTGGATCTTGGCGGAGGTCTGGAAGCCTTCGTTCAGCTTTCCGTATGCAAGGGTTTCTTCTGAAGGTGTTCTCTTATCCAACGAAAGTTTTTCGCATAATCCTGTCACTTTCTCTTCCAGTCCGGCAAGCCCCTTCTCTTCCGCTGTTACGGAAAATACCATGGCATTCTGTCGGAAAATCACGTTCATCAGCTCTTTCAATTTACTCTTCAGCTTCTCTTTTTTCGTTTCAAAATTTGCATCGAGGTCATCGAGCATGCGATAGTAGTCAATCCCGCTGCTGCGATCACTGAACGCAGCTGTCTCGGAGAAATAAGCCATGGCACGGGTTGCCGCTGCCGAATGTCCCGCCGTTGTCAGCCGCATCTGTGTCCTTGATTTCTGCTCGGAAACGATCTCTTTTAAGCGTTTCTCATCGTCCAGTTTGGATGTGAATAAAATCTCCTCGATCACATCAAACACAAAGTCGATTTTATCATAAAGTGTGCGGGCTGACACGGTAAACATCGGATACATCTTCTGTGTGTCCTTTTCTGGAAATACGACCATCCCGGTACCGATACCTCCGGTCTGCATATTGATCTCATTGAACAGATCTCCGTAAGCATAATGCTCGGTGTCGATCATGCCCAGCACATTTTTCAGAAGTCCGACATAAGGCAGATCCTCTTTTCTGACAACGGACAGATCAAAATAAAGGGTCAGATAAGCGATGCCGTTCGTGTTCACATCATGCCACAGAACTTTGGTGTTGCCAAAAGAAAGCTCTCTGTTGCAGATCGGTCTGCATTTCTTTGTGATATCCTCCCTGGTAAGCATCGGGATTTTCTCCAGCTCTTCCTGTGTGGACGGTGTCTCCTGGAATTCCTGCAGTTTTGCTGTTTTTTCTACCAGCTCCTTTACCTGTTCTTCACTGAGACCTGCTTTAAAATCTGCCAGTTTCTTTGCCGTCTCTGCCTCCAGTTTTGCAGTCAGTCCCTTTTCCGGTGCAACGACAACAACCGCCACATGTGTGTTATCCAGCAGATATTTCTGCACCAGTTTCTCGTAATAATCACTCTCTACTGCATCACGAAGTTCCTTATAAATATCCAGCTGTTTGACATAGGCAAACGGATCACCCTCGCCGTACAGCCAGCTGTCCATAATGTCGATTCCGTACATCAGGCCCTTCGGATAAGAGCCGTAATCTGCCTCACGAAAACGGAACTCGGAAGAATTGATACCTGCCAGCAGTGCTTTTTTATCGATGCCGTTTTTCACCTGCTCTTCCAGTACCTTGCGGATCACTGCCAGGAACTTTTCTTTGTCACCGACATTTGCATTTTTAGCGACTACCGAAAGGGATGGCTGCTGAATGCCGCTCTCAAAAGAGCCTAGGATATCTTTTCCAATCCCGGCATCCAAAAGAGCCTGTTTAAGCGGTGCCCCAGGTGCTGACAAAAGTGCATATTCCAGGATTGCCATGGCAGTCACAAGACGTACATCGCTGCTTGTGCCAACGGACACATTCCAGGAAAGATAGGTGTTGTCTTCTTCCGATTCGGATGTGGAAATAGAATATTTTTTATAGATCTCATGCGGAGCATCGAACGCTTTCTGCATACTGATCTTTGAATCTACCTCTTTTTCTCCGTATTTAGAGAGATATTCCTGATCCAGCCAGGTAAGGCGTTCCTCAACATCCATATTTCCATAGAGATAGATGTAGGCATTGGACGGATGATAATATCTGCCATGGAAAGCCAGAAAATCTTCGTATTTCAGATCCGGGATACACTGCGGATCTCCTCCGGACTCAAATCCATACGGTGTATCCGGATAAAGTGCATTTAAAATTTCGCGATCGAGCACATCTTCCGGTGAAGAATAAGCTCCTTTCATCTCGTTGTATACCACACCATTGTAGGTGATCTCATCCTCCGGATTTTCCAGATGATAATTCCAGCCTTCCTGGCGGAAAATCTCTTCTTTTTTATAAATATTGGTATGAAAAACGGCATCCATATAGACATCCATCAGGTTTGCAAAATCTTTGTCATTGCAGCTTGCAATCGGATACATGGTCTTATCCGGATAGGTCATCGCATTCAGAAAGGTATTGAGCGAACCTTTTACCAGCTCCACAAACGGATCTTTGGACGGAAACTTTTCGCTTCCACACAGCGAACAGTGTTCCAGAATATGTGCTACCCCGGTGCTGTCTACCGGAGGTGTACGAAATGTAATATGAAATACTTTATTATCGTCATCATTTGCAATGACCATGATGCGTGCACCGCTTTTTCTGTGACGCAGCAGATAGCCGACTGACTGAATATCGGAAAGCCCCTCTTCCCTTAAAAGTTCGTACGCCTGTAATTCTTTTATTGCCATGAAAAAACCTCTTTTCTTTTTATTTATTCATAAAAACTGCAGCCCTTTCTGCCATGTTCTTTTACATAATAGAGTGCCTGGTCTGCATCTTTAAAAATACTCTCTCCTTTATTCGGGCGGTCTGAGTTTCTGTCCCGTCAAAATATCTTTTCAAAATATCCAGAGCTTTCTCTCTGCTCTGTTTTGTTTCTGCTTCTTCAAAATAAGCATCCATATATTTACTTTGCCCGGTCATCGCATAAAGCCTGACCTGCTCCGTCAGATAATCGGATCTGTTCTGCAGCTGCTTCGCTGCATTTCCACATGCAATATACTGGTTTGTCGTCGTATGAAGTACATGAAACTCCTTTCGGCCAATAAAGGAAATTATCTTCTGAATTCTCTCATGTACAAACCCCTGTTATATCAACGGAAAAAGTGCGATCCCATACGTGACACCGCACTTTCCCTGTTGGATTGCCTGTTATTTATTTACGCACAGTTTTCTGACCATATCTGCCGGGATCATTGTACATGCCAGCAGAACAACTGCAATCCAGCCTTTGATTCCAAACGGAACACAGCTGAACATTTCTCCAATCCACTGGAACGGGGCCAGCGGAACGATCGCCGCATTTACGAGCAATGCCTGCACGATTATAATAATCAGAAATACTTTAATAAAATCTTTATTCTCATTCAGACCGGCAAAAATTGCAAATCCATCGTCACGCACATTAAAGCCGTTGAACAAAGCTGCCACAATAAACAGTACAAAATAACCCGTCAGGTGCTGTTCCTCATTTGCAAACAGATTTACAAAGAACGGCACTTTCAGATAGATAAAGCTTACCACGGTAAGCCAGATTCCCATTGTGAGGATCTGTCCCATCATTTTTTTGCTTACAATACTTTCATCACGTTTTCGCGGTGCTTCTGCCATATATTCTTCTTTTGCCGGTTCATTGCCAAGCATCATCGCTCCCAGTCCGTCCATGACCAGATTTACAAAGAGAAGATGTGTTACTTTCAGTGGTTCATCCACACCGAAAAACGGTGCGATTGCACTGACCACAACGGCTGCCACGTTGATCACCAGCTGGAATTTACAGAATTTCAGGATGTTATGATAGATGGTTCTTCCATAGAGGATGGCATCTTTGATGGATTTAAAATTATCATCCAGAATAACGATCTTACCTGCTTCTTTTGCTGCTTCGGTTCCGCTTCCCATGGCAAAACCAACATCTGCACGTTTCAGTGCCGGTGAGTCGTTGACACCGTCACCTGTCATGCCGACTACCAGGTTCATCTCCTGGCACAGGCGTACCATACGGGACTTGTCAGTCGGCAGTGCCCTTGCGATCACACGGATATTCGGTATGATCTTCTTCACTTCTTCATCACTCATCTCATTGAGCTGTGCGGAGGAAAGTGCACGGTCGCTGCCTCCTTTTAACAGTCCTGCATCTTTTGCGATCGCTACCGCTGTCTCAAGGCGGTCACCTGTGATCATAACGACCTGAATACCGGCTCCCTGTACTTCGCGGATCGCTTCTTTTGCTTCCGGACGTACATCGTCACGAATGCCCACCAGACCAATGATCACGATATCATCATTGATTGAATTTTCAACCATGTCTTTTTCTGAATAACCAAAGGCCAGCACACGCATTGCTTTTGCTGCCAGTTCATCGATCTTGCGGTTCAGGATGGCGTTGTCCATGGTACAGATATTGCCGTCTGCATCTAGATATTTCACTGCATTTGCCAGAAGTTTTTCCGGTGCCCCTTTATAGAAAGTTTTACCGGTGCTGTCGATGCGTGCCTGACTGAATTTATTTGCAGAGTTGAAAGACTGCTGTTTTGTTATTTTATATTCGCTGCTGTTCTCCAGAGTTTTGAATGTCTCCTCACCCAAAAACTTCATCAGTGCCTGATCGGTTGCATTTCCGCCGATGACTTTATGGGATGCATCAAACATGGACTGTGTATTCTTACCGATGGCAAGATCCACAAGACCTTTTACCTTGCTGTGTTTACTCAGCTGTGCAATATCAATGGAATTGCCGTCGCCGGTAAAGAAATCGACCACTTCAAGCATACCTTTTGTGATCGTTCCTGTCTTATCACTGAAGAGAATGTTTAAAGAACCTGCTGTCTCGATACCTTCTGCTTTTCTTACCAGGACATTGTGGTCAAGCATTTTGCTTGTATTTTGCATCAGTACGAGGGAGATCATCAGCGGAAGTCCTTCCGGAACTGCACAGACGATGATGACAATTGCCAGAGAAAGAGCCCTTACAACATCTTTGACAACCGGTTCAATCCCCATTGCAAAGTACTGGGAAACTCCGCCCGCCTGCATAACAAAGTAGACCAGGTAAAGTACGGCGATCAATACCGCACCGATATAACCAAACGTGGAAATCTGTTTTGCAAGTTTGGCAAGTTTTACTTTCAAAGGAGAATCCGGCTCGTCTTCCTGCATCTCTTCTGCCATTTTTCCCATCATGGTCTTCAGTCCGACCTTGCGTACATCAAGAATACCTTCGCCGTCAAATATCACTGCTCCGCGGAACAGGGAGTGTGCATCGACAAAGGTATCGCCTGTGATGTCATCTTCCAGCTGAAAATTTTCTGATGCCGCTGTTTTTTTACATTCTTCTGCCTCGCCGTTCAGTGCGGAGTTGTCCACACGCAGTGCCCCGTCGATCAGTACACCGTCTGCCGGGATTTTATCACCGGACTGCAGCAGGACTTTGTCACCGACTACAACATCATCAACATCAATCACCGTGATCACGCCGTTCCTGTGAACTTTACACTTGTCTTTCTCTGTATTGTCTTTCAGTTCACGGTACTTGGTATCGCTTGCAACACCGGTCTTTGCAGATACGGTTGCCACGATCAGCACTGCAACGATCGTTCCGAGCGGCTCGTAAATCTCCGCATACCCAAAGAAGAACATCACGATCATCAGTGCTGCGATCGCCAGCAGGATCTTGATCATCGGATCACTGAACGTCTCTTTGAACTCTTCCCAGAACGTGGTCGGCTCGGAATCCGGGATCTCGTTGGAACCAAATTTACTTCTGGACTCTTCGACCTGTTTGTCTGTCAAACCATTATACTTCATCTTTTTGTCTCCTGTTTTTATTTTTCTGCTTATAAGCAGGGAGAAACTATATGAATCACTTCGTCTCAGATATAGTCTCTCCCATATCGCACCATGTCATACCGGTACGCTCTTATTTCTGAAATCTTGCTGCCATCTCACCGATGCCGCCGTCCCTTGTTCCCTGTCCGATGGCACCGAATTTCCACTCACCGTTGTAGCGATAGATCTCACCGAAGATCATCGCCGTCATTCCGGAGTAGTCCTCTGTCAGGTTGTACTTTAAGATCTCCTGGTCATTTTTTCCGTCTACCAGGCGGATAAACGCATTCTCGATCAGTCCGAAATGCTGCTTTCTCTGCTGTGCCTGATAAATCGTTACAACGATCACGATCTTGTCATACTCAGACGGCACACGGTCCAGGTCGATCACGATCTGCTCGTCATCGCCTTCTCCTTCGCCGGTCAGGTTATCGCCCATGTGACGGACGGTTCCGGATTTGTGTGTCAGATTGTTATAGTATACCAGATCATCTCTTCCTGCCATTCTGCCGTTCTGCAGTAAGATTGCAGAAGCATCGCAGTCGATCGGTGCCGGTTTCAGTGCAAAAAATCCTCTGGATCTTTTGACTTCATCCCATCCAAGTCCTACTACGACTCTGGATAACCCCTTTTTTTCTTTGGACAGATTCACTTTCTGTCCTTTCTGTAAACTGATAGACATAATCATGCCCCCTTTTCCAGGTTTTTAAGCATTGCTCAAATTCATTTTATCTGCCTGTACTACTTATGCGACTTCGATTCCATAATGTCCGCACAGTGCTGCCAGACCGCCCTGGAATCCGCTGCCGATGGCGTTGAATTTCCATTCTCCGTTGTGCTTGTACAGCTCGCCTACCACAACGGCTGTCTCAATGGAGAAATCCTCTCCGAGGTCAAAATGGATCAGTTCTTTTCCGGTTGCATCATCCACGATACGGATAAATGCGTTGGATACCTGTCCGAAATTCTGTCTTCTGACATCTGCATCGTAGATCGTTACGGTAAATGCGATACGTTCGATGTCGGATGGAACCTGTGTCAGATCGACCATGATCTGTTCGTCATCGTCTTCGCCGGAACCGGTCAGATTGTCGCCCATATGTTTGACACATCCGGTCGGATGTTCCAGATTTCCGTAAAAGATAAATTCTTTTTCGGTCGGGCATTTTCCGTTGGAACCGCACATAAATGCTGCTGCATCCAGGTCAAAATCTGCTCCTGTATCAAATGCGTTCACATCCCATCCGAGTCCTACCATAATGCTTTTCAGTCCCGGATTTCCTTTTGTCAGATCTACTTTCTGTCCTTTTGATAAATTAATAGGCATAATGTTTCCTCCTTTATGGATTTATATTAAGGTGAAGATTCACCCTGTTTGCTCTCAGTATCTCTTTGTCGGCATGTGGTACATCTGGTTGAATTCCTGCTTGATGTTCTCAAGTCTTGCCTGATCTTCATGCCGCTGTTTTCTTGCATTTTCCTGGATCTGTCTTGTCTCATCGATACCGTTTACGATCGTTTTCCAGGTCGTCTCCAGCGTCTCAATCTTGATCGAACTGCCGGATGCCAGCTGTGCCGTCATCTTGGACTGCTGCACGGTATTCTGTGCATTTTTAATAAGCATCTCATTCGTTTTCTGGTCCAGTGCAGAAATGGCTTCTGCCTGAATCTTCTGGCGTTTCAGCATGATCGCCTGTGCCAGTGCCTGCTTAAATACCGGAAGTGTGATGATAAATGCGGAATTGATCTTGCGGACCAGGTTCATGTTGCTGAATGCCATCGTCTTGATCATCGGGATCGACTGCATGGCAATGTTTTCTGCGGTACGCAGATCCTGTGTCCTCTGCTCCAGCATCATCAGTGCCTGATTTAAGCTGGTAAGCTCAAACTGGATCGACTGATCTCCGGTAGCCTCCATATCTGCCTGACGCTGTGCGATATAGGCTTCCAGCTCCTGACAGCCTTGTTCTCCGGCAAGAATGTATTTCACCAGCTCGTGGTAATAATTTACATTTGCCTCAAACATCGTCTCTAATTTGCGGTTGGACTGCTTGATCTCTGTCTCATACTGTTTGAGCTGAACATAGATCTGATCTACTTCTTCGCCCATTGTATGATATTTGGCAAGAATCTTGTCCATCTGTTTACGAAGCCCGCCGAACAGTTTGTCAAACAGACCTTTGTTTTCTTTTAATTCATCCGGATCAAACTTCTCCATGATCTTTGCAAGCGTGTTCAGCATCTGACTGGACTCATCCAGCTGTTTCATATCCATGCTGTTTAACACCACATCCGATGCTTTGGAGATCTCTTCTGCGACCTCTGCCCCAAACGATACGATCGTCTCCAGATTATTGACCTCGATCGTGCTGACGATATCGTCCACTTCTTTGGAACCAACCAGCTCTGCACTCATCTGCTTTCTGTCCACAACGATATCATAAGACTTCACCTGTTCCAGTTCCGCCTGTGCGGCCGGAGCTGTCTGCGTTGGAGCATCTGGTCTGTTAAAATTAAGTCCCATCTTTTACTCCCTCCTGAATAGTATGTCCCGCCAGGATTTCTGGCGTGCCTTTGGTAATGGAACCCTCGTCAGATCCGGGACATTTAAATCATATAAATACTCCCCGATCTGATGCTCTTCCATCTGTTTTCTGTTGTAAAAGTTCTCTATATTCTGATATCCGGTCGGTATGAAAAACAGAATGTCAAAACCGGCCAGATTCAAAAACGCGGTAAGGATCGCATCCTCCAGTGAGATTACTTTCTCACCGGGATTGATATAGATCAGTTTCGGATTTTTCTTTGTAAAATCAAATTTCTGAAGCATCCGCAGGATTTCTTTCGGCAGGTTCAGTATCGTCGAAAGGATCGTGTACTCCGTGCCGTTTTCAAAGGTGCCGCGGATCAGCTTCTGCTCGATCAGGATCTGCAGCTTGTCCAGAATGTGCTCCTGGATCTCTTCTCTTAAAAAGCCATAGGCATACGCCGGATGGTTTTTGATCTTTGCCTTCTGCAGTCTGCCGTTTTTGTAAAATTCAGTTACATAAGGCTTGATCGGATTGGCTGCAAGCGGCTGAATATAAGGAAAGCTTTTAATCACCATGGTATCTTCTGTGATCAGCTCCCGGATCGATGACCAGTACTCGGATACTTTTCCGTCTTTTACGCCGGAAACTTTTGCAAAAATGACCGGGATATTGACAATGCTTTCCGTCGTACTGAAATTCGGCCGGTATTTCACTTCTTCGTTCCATAAAAGCCGGATCTCCTCGTACATCGTCTGGAGATTGATGATATCCGCCCTCTGATACTGCTGGTTGCGGTACAGTCCACTATCCTGATACATCAGAGTATCCAGTTCCCGCTCCGCATGATAGGCAGCCGTCCCCATCCGGACTTCGGTATTTTCCTGCGGAAAACGTTGTAAATGCAACGTCTCCGTAAAATTCATCTGATAGAGCAGCTGATCTTCCAGTGCAAACGTAGCACTGCGATCCGGATCGAGGATCAGTACATCCACCGGAAGTCTGCCCAGCATTTTCAGAAACAACGCTTCAAAACGATTTTTGCATCCGCCCATATAAAAAAAGCATCCAATCTGCGGCATACGCCAGCTTTTGAATAACTCCGGCAGATAACGCATCATCCAGCAGATCAGATAGACTGCCTTGTTGGTCAGTTTGTTGCGGTTCTCATCCAGTGCTTTTTCCTCCTCCAGAAGCACATCAAGAAATGCTTTGATCATCAGGCTCTGAAGCTCCCGGTTCGCCGGATACTGAAGATTGCGTTTCAGATCCAGAAGCATCTCATCGGTTTTGCTGTAATTTTTTCTGGAAACTTTTGCGATCTCCTCCGGAGTCGGCGGCTCGATCTGCCCGTTTACGATCACAATGTTTCGCTTCCGGGCTTTTAATTCCTGGTAAAGCTGGTAAAGCTCGTTAGTATAAGAAGTTTTATCTTCCACACCATTTATCTGACAATAACAATTATAATAAAAATCAGGATCACTGCCCCGCACGGTCGGCGGCTTTGCGATATCCAGAAGAGACTTTCCCTCAATCCATGCATTGGTGCAGTTTCTGACATCCGGAAGTCTGCCGTAAAGGCGGCTTCGCTCGATCTCCTGTTGCTGCTGCATGCGAAGATTCTTCAGACTGAAATCCCCCGGAAATGCCTGCATATCCGGCAAGGTCAGCGGCATAGAATATGCATTCGCCGCATCCAGTTTCTGATAATTCTGATCTCCGTGGTACTGCAAAAGTACAATATCGCAGCCCGCATGGCACAATATAGACAAAAGCATCAGCTCATAATGGCTGATGTCTCCCTCGTACAGAATCTTCGGGACGGAATTTTCACCGAGCAGATTGACGATCCGCTCGAACTTATAATACAGCCAGCACATGAACTTGATGTAGGCATTTTTCAGCATACCCTCTGTCTTGCCTGCCCTTTGCATAGAAGCAAAAAAATCATACATGGACATCGCCATATTTTTCCGCTGGTACGGATTCATCCGCGGAAGCCATTTCTGTAAACGACTTTCGATAAAACTAGGAGCCATCTGAAAATCCATGCCCATCATCTCTTCATAATAAGAAAGATTCTGCCCGGCAGGATTGGGAATCCTGCCTTCGATCACAACGCCGCGAAGCCTCGCCTCCTCATAATATTTCCGGATAAAGGCCGCGACCTGCGGTGTATAACCGCTGATGCGGTAAAAGTATACTTCTTCTCTTGTCGTCCTGACCGAAAGCTCTTTAAAATAATCGTCAAGTATGCTTAATTTCTGTTGTCTGAACATAGGTGAAATGCGAATGCCGCCCTCTCTTTTTCTGTAAAATTACATATAAATCACTATATCATCTTTTGCGTTTCTTTTCAAGCATTTTAAGAAACGACCAGGCAATCGTTTCTCTTTGCATACTGTCGCCGTACAGATACCTGAAAAATTGGATCCAGACGTGACAATTTCTGCTTTTTAGCGTATACTCAAAGCAGATAAAAGAAAAGGAGGTCATTTTATGCTTGTTCTTCCAAAAAAGACTTCGCACCCCCTTCACACAGATTCGATCCTTGAGATCAACCGTGTCACCTCCAGAGCTGAGGACTATACAGGCATACACAACATAAATCGCGTGACGCAAAGTGAATCTCTCTCCTCTGCAGAAGCCGCACCATTCACTGTATCCAGGGCATCGGAAACTCCTATGTCATCCCGTGTTTCGAATCCATCGCCGTCTTATCGGAGATCCGCACAGCAGAATACATTCACGTCATCTGCTCCTTCCGGCATCTCACACCAGATCATGCCTGCTCTGATAAATCAAACGAGGAAAGGACAGAAAACACTACTTGGAGATGCAATTTCTCTTGGAAAGATCAAGGCCTGCCTTGGCTGGAATGTCAAAAATCCAGCCTGTGATGTGGATGTTTCCGCATTTCTTCTTGGCCGTGACGGAAAAGTTTCAGGCGATGACTGGTTTGTATTTTACGGGCAAAAAGAAAGTCCGGATCGCAGTGTGATTTTTTCTGATCGGGAAAACACGGACCGCGAGTCCGTTGCGATCGATCTTTCCAGACTGAATCCATCGATCACCCGGATCGTCTTTGTGCTGACGATCAATGATGCCTTTTCCAAACGCCTGAATTTCGGCATGATCGAGGATGCCTATGTGCGGATTTTAGATGCCGCTTCTGACCGGGAGCTGGTCAGCTTTGTGATGGATGAATATTATTCCAATGTCATCTCCATGATGATCGGAGAAGTCTATTTACATAACGGAAACTGGAAATTCAATGCCATCGGAAACGGGGTCGCCAAAGACCTGGAAGGCTTATGCGGTCTGTATGGTGTACAGGTTAAACAGACTTGAACACCGTTTCTTTTCGCATTTTTAAGGAGGAAATCATTTTATGTTAAATTTTGAAGTGATCAATGAACTGAGTCTAAAAGTTACCTGCACCGGAAGTGATGTATTGTTCACAAAGGCCGGTGCTTTTATCGCCGGCGAAAGCCAGGGCGGAAAAAATTATCGTTTTGAAAAACTGCTGCTCGGTCCACAGAGCAACCTAATGCAGGCAGCCCTCGGTTCCCTGACAAGACGCGTCACCCGTGAAAATCTGCCTCTGATGAAAGTCACTATGAATGGCGATTCTGTCACTTATTATGCAAATCATGGACAGCATGTAGTTGTGTATAAACTTGCCCAGGGTGAAATCCTTTCGGTAGAGTCCGAGAATATTCTCGCTTTTACACAGGACTGTGATTACAGCGTCCGCTTTATCGGCTGCGGTATCTTTTCCCAGAAAGGTCTGGCAACCTCAACGCTGACCGGAGCCGGTCCGAATGCCTATGTCGCTGTGCTCTCGGACGGCAACCCGATCGCCATGGACAACACCGACAGCCATGCTACAATTTCTGTAGACCCGGATGCTGTGATCTGCTGGATGAGCCGCCGCGGATATGGCGATCCGCAGATCCGCAGTGATCTTTCCTGGAAAAACCTGATCGGGCAGGCTTCTGGAGAATCCTATGCCTATGAATGGTCCGGCAACGAACCGGTCTGCGTACTTTTGCAGCCATGTGAACGCTCCGGCGGTATCCGCATCGGCATCGATTAAATGCAATTTTATTATTCAAGATTCACGTAAAAGACCGCAGGGCATTTCGCTCTGCGGTCTCTTTTATATGATCAGCAAATGCTGATCTTCTCATTATTCTTCTGTTTTATTTGCACCATACAGTGTGATCAGTTTGTTCAGGTATTCATAACGAGCTTTTGCTTCTGCTTCATTCTTAGCGAACAGTTTCTTAGCCTTTTCAGGGTTAGAACGCATCAGGGAGTTGTAACGAACTTCGCCGTTCAGGAATTCCTGATATTCTCCTGTCGGAGCCTTGCTGTCCAGAGTGAATGCATCTTTTCCTTCTGCTTTTGCAGCCGGATTGTAACGGAAGCAATGCCAGTAACCAGCTTTTACTGCCAGTTCTTCTTCTGTCTGAGCTTTTGCCATACCTTTCTTGATACCATGGTTGATACATGGAGCGTATGCGATGATCAGGGATGGTCCCGGATATGCTTCTGCTTCTGCGATTGCTTTTACCGTCTGGTTGAAGTCAGCACCCATGGAGATCTGTGCTACATATACATAGCCATAGCTCATTGCAATGCTTGCCATATCTTTTTTCTTCACTTCTTTACCGCCTGCTGCGAACTGTGCTACTGCACCGGTCGGAGTAGACTTGGAAGCCTGTCCACCTGTATTGGAGTAAACTTCGGTGTCGAATACCATGATGTTGATATCTTTGCCGCTTGCCAGTACATGGTCAACGCCGCCGAATCCGATATCATAAGCCCATCCGTCACCTCCGAAGATCCACTGGGATTTCTTAGCCAGGAAATCTTTGTTCTTGACGATGTCTTTACATGTATCACAGTCGATGCCTTCCAGAGCTGCTACCAGTTTGTCTGTAGCTGTTCCGTTTGTAGCACCTACGCTGTAAGTATCCAGCCATTCCTGGCAGGCTGCTTTCACTTCATCAGAAGCTTTTTCGTTTGCAGCAACAGCTTCTACTTTTGCTTTCAGTCCTTCACGGATTGCTTTCTGAGCTAACAGCATACCATAACCGAACTCTGCATTATCTTCGAACAGTGAGTTGCTCCATGCAGGACCCTGTCCTTTTTCGTTTACGGTGTACGGTGTGGACGGTGAAGAGTTACCCCAGATAGAGGAGCATCCTGTTGCGTTTGCAATGTACATTCTGTCACCAAACAGCTGTGTAACCAGTTTTGCATACGGTGTCTCACCACAACCTGCACAGGCACCTGAGAACTCAAGCAGCGGCTGTTTGAACTGAGAACCTTTTACCGTATTTTCTTTGAATTTTTCTACCACATCTGCTTTTGCAGGCAGTTTTGTTGCATAGTCGAAGTATTTCTGTTCGCCGGCATTTGCTTCCATGTTTTCCATAGCCAGTGCTTTTGCACCTTTCTTGCCCGGGCAGACGTTTGCACAGGAACCACATCCGGTACAGTCGTAAGCGGATACAGTCATTGTGAATTTATATTCTTTCATACCGGTCATCGGCAGAGTCTTCAGTCCTTCCGGAGCTGCAGCAACCTCTTCGTCAGTCAGTGCTACCGGACGGATAACAGCGTGCGGACAAACGTATGCACAGCGGTTACACTGGATACAGTTTTCCGGATTCCATACAGGAACGTTTACTGCGATACCACGTTTTTCGAATGCAGCTGCACCGGATGGTGTCGTACCGTCCACATAATCTTTGAATGCAGATACAGGCAGTGTATTACCTTCCTGAGCGTTTACTTTGTTCTGGATGTTGTTTACGAAATCTACTACGTCCTGACGGTCGCCTGTTGCAACTTTGGTATCCAGACCTTCGTCCTGTGCGTCTTTCCAGCTTTCCGGAACGTTTACTTCAACGATCTGTTTTGCACCTTCATCGATAGCTGCCCAGTTCTTCTGAACGACATCATCACCTTTACGTCCGTAAGTTGCTTTTGCTGCTGCTTTCATCAGCTCGATCGCTCTTTCTTCCGGAATGATGTTTGCCAGTTTAAAGAATGCAGACTGCAGGATGGTATTGATACGAGTCGGACCCATGCCTGTCTCAATACCGATCTTAACACCATCAATGATGTAGAATTTGATGTTGTGCTTTGCGATGTATGCTTTTACCTGACCCGGCAGATGTTTTTCCAGACCTTCCATATCCCATGGGCAGTTCAGCAGGAATGTACCGCCGTCAACCAGTTCCTGAACCATGTTGTATTTACGAACATAGGAAGGATTGTGGCATGCTACAAAGTTTGCTTTTTTGATCAGGTAGGTAGATTTGATCGGTTTCTTACCGAAACGCAGGTGAGACATGGTAACACCGCCGGATTTCTTTGAATCATAGTCAAAGTAAGCCTGAGCGTACATATCTGTGTTGTCACCGATGATCTTGATGGAGTTCTTGTTTGCTCCAACGGTACCGTCTGCTCCCAATCCCCAGAACTTGCAGTTGATGGTTCCTTCCGGAGTTGTGATCAGCTGCTCGCCCAGCGGCAGAGACAGATTGGTAACGTCATCTTCGATACCGATCGTGAATACTTTCTTTTCTGTGTTGTTGTATACAGCAACGATCTGAGTAGGTGTTGTATCTTTGGAACCAAGTCCGTAACGTCCTGAATATACAGGAACTGCATCGAATTTGGAACCTTTCAGAGCTGCTACTACATCCAGGTACAGCGGTTCGCCCATAGCACCCGGCTCTTTTGTTCTGTCAAGAACTGTGATCTGTTTTACAGATTCCGGAATTGCATCGATCAGTGCTTCTGCACAGAACGGTCTGTACAGACGAACTTTTACGACACCGACTTTTTCACCGGCAGCCATCAGGTAATCGATGGTCTCTTCGATGGTATCATTTACAGATCCCATAGCTACGATTACTTTTTCTGCATCAGCAGCACCGTAGTAGTTGAACAGTTTGTAGTTTGTACCGATCTTTGCATTTACTTTGTCCATGTATTCCTGAACGATAGCCGGCATTGCATCGTAGTAAGGGTTGCAAGCCTCTCTTGCCTGGAAAAAGATGTCCGGGTTCTGTGCAGAACCTCTCTGGCAAGGATGGTTCGGGTTCAGTGCATGTTTACGGAATGCATCGATTGCATCCATATCTGCCATATCCTTCAGATCTTCGTAATCCCATGTTTCAATCTTCTGGATCTCGTGAGATGTACGGAAACCATCGAAGAAGTTGATGAACGGGATACGTCCTTTGATTGCTGCCAGATGAGCAACCGGAGTCAGGTCCATAACTTCCTGTACACTGGATTCGCAGAGCATTGCACATCCAGTCTGACGACAGGCATAGATATCGGAATGATCACCGAAGATTGACAGTGCGTGGCTTGCCAGTGCACGTGCAGAAACGTTGAATACGCCCGGCAGCTGCTCGCCTGCGATCTTGTACAGGTTCGGGATCATCAGAAGAAGACCCTGAGAAGCTGTGTAAGTAGTTGTCAGAGCACCTGCTGCCAGAGATCCGTGTACAGTACCTGCTGCACCTGCCTCAGACTGCATCTCTGTTACCTGAACTTCCTGTCCGAAAATATTTTTTCTTCCCTGAGTTGCCCATTCATCTGTTGCCTCCGCCATAACAGATGAAGGTGTGATAGGATAGATAGCTGCAACATCTGTATATGCATAAGAAGCATGAGCTGCTGCATGGTTACCATCCATGGTCTTCATTTTTCTAGCCATTTTATTATACCTCCTTAAAATGATGCTGGATAAAAAGATTCCTTTTGCGGAATTCAATTAGTATCCTTATTGAAAAAAATTACTAATCTGTTGTTACCCATATATTTTTACTATAGCACAACAAAAAGAAAATGTCCATTTCCGAAACGACGGAAACAGACTCTTTTCTTGTATTTTTTGCTGTACATTCCAGCTCTTTTTTCAGTTTTATTATACTCTTTTTACAATTTTCAGTCCAATTTCATCAATACGTTTACTTGACTGTAAGTTTCAGTCTTGCTTTCTTTCCATTGTAAAGTTTCACAGTGATCACTGTACTTCCTTTCCGGATGGCTTTCACGTTTCCCTTTGCATCCACCGTGGCAATTTTTTTCCTGCTGCTGTTGTATCGGATGCCGAATGCGGCACTTCCGGACGGAAGTTTCGCCCTAAGCCGGAGGGTTTTTCCTTTTTTCAGTGTCCTGTTTTTTGCACCGATCGTAACCTTCTTTGGTGCCTGTCTGACCGTCACTTTGATGCGGCAGGTCTTCTGGTTTGCAGTTGTGACCGTGATCACGGCATTTCCTTTTTTCTTTGCCCGGATCACACCGCCCTGTGTGACACTTGCCACTTTGTTGTTGCTGCTTTTGTAAGTCACACGTTGATCTGCGGCATCAGCAGGTGTGATCACCGGATTTAAACGAACACTTTCTCTGACTCCGATCACGATTTTGGCACCGTTCTTTTCCTGACCGGAAAAAGCAGAACGGCTGACAAGAGAAATACTCTGCACTTCCTTTTTCTCCGTGCTTTCTGTATGATTTCCGGCCGGATCTTTCTTTTCGGTTTCTTTTCCGGTATTCGGATTCGGTGCTTCCGTAGACGGCTGCTGCGTTTCTGTTTCTCTTTCTGTTTCGGATTCGCTCTCCGTTTCGGTTTCCGAACTTCCGTCCTCTGTAAGTTTTACTTCCTTTTCCAGTGTTTTGCTGCCTGATGCATCTTCTGCCGTTACCACTGCAGTGTAAGTACCTGCTTTCACTTTATTGCCCTTTTCATCACGGCAGTCCCACCAGAAATAAGCACGGCACTGATACTCTCCCGTGCCGTCCGGCTGCACGATCTCTGCCATTTCCTGATCCGCAAGCACACGCACGGTGTTTCCGTCTGCATCCAGGATCCTGCAGCTCATAAGCGGTATCGGAAATTCCGGTACGGCATCGCTGCCTTCTTCGGAAACATAAAATCCAAAATCTGCCAGAAGTTCCCATTCCTCTTCAGAAGAAAGTGCATGTTCTTCCGCTGCCGACAGCGTCATATCATTGATAAGAGAAGGATCCTCTGCGGAAGCCGCAAATGGTATGATATAAGAAAAATCCGAGCCTTCTGTGCGGATCATGCAGGCAAAATAGCCGGAATAATATCTGGTCTGCTCATCTCCGACTGTTATTTCAAAACTGCCTTTTCCCTGTTTCAGTGAAATTCCGGATTTTCCATCCACTTTCTCCACACCGGCATCTTTCTCAAAATCAGGAAGTCCTTCCGGATCGTAAACGGTAAACAAAAGCTGCTGCAGGCCCCATGCAGATCCTGCATAATACCAGGCAACCTCTGCATTCAGCGTTTCTCTTGCCTGATAAGATATCTGAAGTTTCGGCGTTCCATCTTCTGCATAATGCAGAACTGCTTTCTCAAAAGATGCCTTCTCTGCTTTCTGTGCCGCCGGCAGGAACACCTCCTGATTGTCTGACGGATACATCCGCATATGGTTTGCAACACAGTGGTTCTGCGTGAAACGTCTGATCTCGTTAAAGGTGATCTCTCCGTCTCCGTCATAATCCGCCGGTGCCGTGCCGATCGTGGCATCCTCAAAATCAACGTCCGTCTCTGCAAGTTCTGCATGGATGCCGTTTCCATAGACCAACGATCCGGTAAACACACCGTAGGCGGAGGCCTGTTTCGGTTCTGTACGTTCTGCAGATGCTTCCTCATTTTCGCTTCCGCCGTCTCCGATATCGCTGTTATCACCTCGGATCACCTGATTGGAAAGTTCGTCATCTGCCGCTGCCATCAGAAGACGGAAACGGCTGCTGTTTAACACCGTCCGACTCTGAAATCCCTGATTTTCTTTTTCTGCCTGTGCAAAACCTTCCGTAAACTGATCGACAAAAGTTTCTGCTGCCTCATCCCGGCTGACTGTGTTTTTAAGAAGACTCTGCAGCCCAATGCTCCTGGTCTGCGAACCCATCGTGCCGCTGTAACAGCAGTCCATGATCAGCACATTTTTTCCTTCGATACCTGCAAAACAGTCATAGAGATCCTGCGGCGTCACAACATTCTCACGGCTTCTTCCCATTTCCAGACAGAGTCCATCCTGCTGTCCGTGCCCGGAATAATAAAAATAATTGACATCATCCGCATCCGAATCTGCAAATGCAGTCTGAATCGCCTTCTTTAATTCACTTTTTGTTTTCGTTTTCTCTTCCGTGGTAATGGAAATATTCTGTCCGCCATATGCATTCTGTAACATACGGCTTACATTCACTCCGTCATTCTGCGGTCCCGGTGTCAGATCATACTCCGTTCCTTCGTAGTCACCGCGTGTGACCAGCAACGCTCTTGACTGCACCTGGGATGCGGCATCTGCTGCATGGCTCTGCATTTCAAATGCTCCCAGTGCCAGAAACAGGCATCCTGCTCCCAGTGCCGCTTTTTTTAATCTTTCTTCTGTACTTTTCATTTCTGCCTCCCTCATCGCTTTGTCGGATCAACATACATTTTGATTGGTTTAACCCTGGTATTACAAAAAAGGAGAAATTTCCCTATTTCGCTGAAAATTTCTCCTTTTTTGACTATTTCACCACGAAACCCTTCGTGATTTTATTATATAAAGTTTTTCCCGTTTGGTCAACCAGAATAACGCAGTGCGTCGATCGGATGTTTTCTGGCGGCTTTCCACGCCAGAGTATTCGTCACGCTCTCCATCGTTTCCATAACAGCTGACTGGTTGACGATCGTAAAGGCATCTTCGTCATTTTCGAATCGCTCCGTCTGCGATTGACACCAGTACGATCAGAGACGCCACACCGATGATGATGCCAAGCATCGTCAGAAAGGAACACATCTTGTTCGATGCGATGGAATTCCCTGCCATTTTTATTGACTGAAAGATCATTCCATCACCTCCCGGACATGCCCGTCAAAAATCGCAATACGGCGTTCTGCCTGAAGTGCCACGCGATCCATTGCTTCTTTCACCCGCCTTTTGCACTCTGGTGCCGGAACCCCCAAAAAAACTGCTGCTTGCGACTTTTTCCTGTCACAAAAAAAGAAGCACAACCGTCTCCGGCCATGCCTCTTTCATTATACTTTTTAAAATCACTCTGTCAGTCTCCCTGACGGCAGTAACTCTTACAGATTTTCTTTGAAGAATTTCTCCATAGCTTCTGCTGCTGCATCTTCATCCGCACCTTCACAGGTAACGGTTACTTCTGCACCCTGCTTAACGCCCATGCTCATGATTGCCATGATTCTCTTAACGTCAGCTTTTTTGCCGTTGCTGCTGATTTCGATCGTTGTGTCTTTGAATGCTGCTGCAGCTTTTACAAGCAGACCTGCCGGTCTTGCATGGATACCCATTGAATCCTGAATTGTGTAAGTAAACTGTTTCATCAAAAATCCCACCTTTTCGTTTTGTTGTATAAATCGTTCATCACCTGCCAGATCTGCCTTGGACAGTTCCTCCTGATGTATTGCGACTACTGACGCAATCATATCAAAATTTACATCAAAAGTCAAGGCAGAGCAGCTTTTTTGGAACAGCCGCACAGCAGCGTCATGGCAGGGCAGAGCAACAGTACTGCCCTCTTTTTCTCAGCCCAGCACCGTCGTCTCCATGATCTGATCGTGTACCTTTCGCTCCTGATTCTCTTCTTCGCTCTGATTTTCTACATTCTGAAACTCTTCATCGATACGGTCCTGAATATCCTGCAGACACTCCAGCAGCAGAGGATTAAACTGTCCACACTCACCGTTCAGGATCATTTCCACTGCTTTTTTATGCGAATATGCCTTTTTGTAGACACGTTCGCTTACCAGTGCATCATAGACATCTGCGATCGATACAACCTGGACTTCGATCGGGATCTCTTCGCCCTTCAGTCCGTCCGGATAGCCCCTGCCGTCATAACGCTCATGATGCCATCTGCAGATTTGCATGGCCAGCTGCACCAGCTCTTCATTCTGATAAATACCGACGTTTTTCAGGATAGACTCTCCGATGATCGTGTGCTTTTTCATCTCATCAAACTCTTCCGGTGTCAGTCTGCCCGGTTTATTGAGGATCTTGTCATCGATGCCGATCTTGCCGATGTCATGCAGTGCAGAAGCCATCGTGATCAGAGAACGCCTCTGTGCCGATATCTGATATTTATCCGTCTTCTGTACCAGACGCTCCAGAAGCAGTTCTGATAAAATATTGATATGTAATACATGAAGTCCGCTCTCACCGTTTCGAAATTCTACGATCTGACTTAGGATACTGATCATCATCTGGTTGTTCTTTTCTTTTTCGTAGATCTGATCGGTAACCAGCGTCACCAGTTTTCTCTGTTTTGCATACAGTTTGATTGTATTATACACCCTCTGACATACTACTTTTGCATCAAACGGACGGTTGATATAATCTGATACACCAAGCTCATAAGCACGCCGGATATAAGGTTCTGAATCCTCACTGGAGATCATAATGACCGGAATGTCCTCGATCCAGTGGTTATGTACCATCACATCCAGCACTTCAAATCCATCCACAACCGGCATTACGATATCAAGCAGCACTAGGGAAATCCCCATGCCGTACTGCTGCAGGATATCCAGACATTCTTTTCCGTTTTCTGCCTCCAGAATATCAAAATCCTTTTTCAGCATCTCTGAAAGAATGGCACGGTTCATCTCCGAGTCATCCACGATCAGAATCTGCTGCCGTGCCTTTCTGTTTGCCACTCCCGGTGCAACATAGGAGGCATTATCTTCCGTAACAACCATATTTTTATGCTCTTTTGCCTGATACATCAGTTTATCTGCCTGCATAACTGCATGCTCGACCGTCTCTTTTGAGGATATCACTCCGCCGATACTGACCGAAAGCTGAAGCTTTGGAAATCCCGGTACGTTTGCAGCATGGATATCACTCTGGATCTGGACCAGTTTATTGAAAAAATTTTCTTTTTTGATGTTCTGCAGAATCAGAATAAACTCATCTCCGCCGTAACGGATCAGGATATCCGTCTTGCGGATACAGTGTTTAACTGTCTTTACCATCGTTCTGAGTGCGGCATCTCCCGCACTGTGGCCGAGCGTATCGTTGCACAGTTTGAAGTCATCCATATCAATGACAGCCACCCCGGCATTTTCATTCTTTTTCTTGATCTGCTCTTCAAAATAGCGACGGTTATATACACCGGTCAGTGCATCTTTATACAATCTCTGATCATACTCGATCAGCTGATTGACCAGCTTTTCACAGCCACGGGAATCCACCAGCGTATCCATGTCCATGTATTTGACAAGCTCCATCACGCAGTCTCTTCCGTCTACTTTTATGTATCTGGAAGTGACCTGATAAACCTCATCCTCGATAAATTCAAGCTTGGTCTTCTGTGTCCGCTGATACAGTGCCTGCAGGGAAGTGCAGTTTTCACATGGATGGTCTTTATTCCATATTTCATAACACTCACTTTTCTCTTTCTCGTCTTTACAGTCCAGCTTGCATCTCTTATGCATCTGTTCCAGATGTTCTCCATCCAGCAGCCGTACAACGGTAAAGACTTTCTTGAAAAGCTGCATTTCGTCTTCTGCCTGCTGCCTTGTTATACCGTTTGCCGATTCCATAAGTTCATCTCCTCACTGCAATTTTCTCTTTCGCATCCGATCTTTTTAAAGTTCTGATTCGTACTGCTTTAATACAGCAGTCAGGGCATGGTATTCTTTTTCAACCTGTTCAAAGAGCTCTTCGCTCTCTTCGATCTCTCTGCCTCGCAGTTTCTCTGTCAGCTCTGCACTTACGTTATAAAGCCGGTCAAATCCCAGGTTGATGCATACGCCTTTCAGCGTGTGAGCTGCACGGAAAGCTCTTTCTCCATCTTTTGCTTCCAGGGCATCTTTCAGATCCGAAAAACTGCCGTCCTTTAAAAACTTCAGTGCAAATCTCTGGATCATCGCTTCGCTGCCAAATCTTTTCAAAATGCTTTCGTAATCAGACCCGGTCTTTTCGTAACATTCTCTTATTGTCATGTCTTTCCTCTCTTCTTGCAGAATCGAAGAAAGCGGATATTTCATCCGCTCCTTAGATCTATCTTAAGTAACTGTTATCTTATTCCATACTTTTCATTATATGATGTTGGAGTCAAAAGTCCCCAACTATGATGCCTACGGATTGTTCCGTGCGTTGCACTCCCACAATCCTTTCTACGCTCCGCTTCGGTCGGTG
>NZ_JAJEQE010000104.1 GCF_020687205.1 Hominisplanchenecus faecis | reverse complement strand
GAGGTAAAGAACAGCTGAATAAAACTTATAAAAGTATATAAACAACTGTTGAATTTTGCAGGTTATTAGTATAGAATAATATTGAAAGGAAGTGATGCTTTGAGTAAATATTATTCTATACATGAATTTTCAAAAATTATAGGTGTATCTGCACAAACGTTGCGAAATTGGGATTCTAACGGAAAACTTCATCCGCATCATACTACAATAAGTGGATATAGATATTATTCTGATGAACAGCTCAGCCAAGTAATGAATGTAAAGCCTAAAAATCGCATTACAATTGGATATTGTCGTGTTTCAAGTCATAAGCAAAAGGATGATTTAGAACGACAGATTGATAATGTGAAAACATATCTTATGGCAAAAGGACAACCGTTTGAGATAATAAGTGATATTGGTTCTGGCATTAACTACAAGAAAAAAGGACTTCGGGAACTAATCAAACGCATTTCGCAAAATCAAGTTGAAAAGGTTGTTGTTTTGTATAAAGACAGGCTTTTAGGTTTGGGTTTTGAGTTGGTAGAATATATAGCTTCGCTATATAACTGTGAAATTGAGATTATTGACAATACGGAAAAATCTGAGCAACAAGAACTCGTTGAAGATTTAGTACAAATAATCACAGTATTCAGTTGTAAGCTACAAGGAAAACGAGCGAATAAAGCTAAGAAACTTGTTCAAGAATTGATACAGGAGGAAGAAAATGATGGTAAAAGCCGTAAGGGTAATGTTAGAACCTAATAATGTACAACAAACTAAAATGTTTCAATATGCAGGTGCGGCAAGATTTGCTTATAACTGGGCTTTAGCCAAGGAAAAGGATAGCTATGAAAAAGGTGGCAAGTTCATTTCGGATTCAGAGCTTAGAAAAGAATTTACAAGGCTTAGGAATTCTGCTGAATACGCGTGGCTACAAAATGTTTCCAATAATGTAACCAAACAGGCAATTAAAGATGCTTGCATAGCCTACAAAAACTTTTTCAAAAGTTTGCAAAAACATCCGAG
>NZ_JAJEQE010000103.1 GCF_020687205.1 Hominisplanchenecus faecis | reverse complement strand
CAGTGTGCGTTCTTTCATACACTCGTTCGAATTCGTTTGGCGACATATAGTTGCAATGGCTATGAATTCGTTTCGTAGCGTCCAGGCTATGATTTTTCTGGAAAATAAATCCATAACACTGGTCAGATAGACAAATTCTCATTTTGGCTTGTACTATTTATATTCTAGCACCAACAGGAACGCAACAAGCAGAAACCGCCGCAAAGACAGCATAAAAAATCCATTGACAGAGATAGCCGATAGACATTGAAAAACCGCCGTTATGGAGTTACCCATAGCGGCGGCATACATAATCATTTGCAGCTACAAAATTAACAGTTATATTTTTTTGATTTGTTTAACAAAATATAAATTCCAATCAATACCAAAATAGTGATTCCAAGTATCATATACATCGTTCCGATATTTACTTGACTTCCGAAAAAATAAAGATTGCAATCAAGGGAATCTTTTAGTTTTTCAATAACCTCTGTTGGAATACCTTGATTTTGCATTTCGGCAAGTGCCCCTTGCATTGTATGATTTCGGATAAGTGATGTACCATAAGTACCCGGCAAAAATGAGATTATTTTTTGCAGTCCTTCTCCAAATGAAGAAATAGGCATATATGCACCACAAATGAAACCATATCCCGCACTGATGATTGTGCCTACCGCTGAAATTTGTCCTTGTGTTGATAAGAAAAAATTAATAATCGAAGATAATGCTGTTCCAAACAAAACAAGGAGTAAAATATCAAGAAACAAAAAGAATATATCTGCGAGCGACATATACCAACCGACAATAGCTACATAAGTAAGACAGATACCCGTTGCAGCAAAGCAAATAATAAGTGTTGAAAGCAAGGTTGCAACATAATAACTCAACGAAAGTGTAGCTGATTTTACAGGAGATATTCTTAAATCTCTTATCGTACCATTTGCTTTATCTTGCACCATTAAAAAATTAGAACAAAAAGCAACCGTTACACACGAAACAGCAAGAATAGATGAGATAAGTTGACCGCCTACCAGTCCCTCCTATTAGACGGTGTGAAATTTTTTCTGTAAATTTAGATCTTCTATGATAATTATGGCGGCTTAACAGCGGTTTCTGCGGTT
>NZ_JAJEQE010000102.1 GCF_020687205.1 Hominisplanchenecus faecis | reverse complement strand
GTTGCGAGGAAGATTATAAACGGCATCCTGTACCGTTGCATCATCTGATTGCAGTGGACGAAATGACAGACTGGGGTATGCCAAACAGATTGCGACTGTATGAGATCAACCCGGAAACATTATGCCAGTATACAGGATTGTGTGATAAGAATGGTAAGAAAATCTGGGAAAATGACATTGTACAGTATGGGGAATATACGGCTGTTGTCAGACATGGAAAATATACAGCAGGATTTTATGCTGATTTTCCAGAGGAAACAAATTACAGAAAAGATCTGGGCTACTGGTACAAAAAAGTAAGTGTGATCGGCAATGTGCTTGAAGATACAAAAGGAAACCGTCTGGAATCCCATACGGTTAGCGAGCCCGGATGGATCCCGGTGACAGAGAGATTGCCGGAAAATGATAGTTATGTGCTGATGTCGTTTGAAAATTTCTCTCTTCCATTGGTTGGGAGATACGTGGATGATGAAGAATTAGGTGGTGCATGGTATCTGGGGGATTGCATTGACGAAGATACCTGTCTGGCAAACGACCTGTTCGTCAATGCCTGGATGCCGCTGCCGAAACCATACAGGGAGGATGAATAACATGACAATATACCATAAAACATTGCAGTACCACGAAGGTGGGAAACAGCCAGTGCTTCCAGTGCTGAAAAATAATGAACAGCGGAGAGCGTGGCTCAGAAAATACAAAGAATGGGGATTGTGGTACGAAGACGAGAATATTGGATGTAAATATTACAAGTATGATTTTGACAACGGGGCAAGATTGATCGCGGAAACATATATCATTCCGGGCAATAAACACACTCCGGAAAGAGAAAGCTGTTATTTCCATCTGGTAGGAGGTCCAGAGGCTGAAAAGAAAAATGGAGTTCCTAAGTGGAATGTAAGAGAAACTTACAGCAAATATCCCAACAGTGAAACGGAACTGGCAGAATTTTTGAAATCATTACAGAAGGGGAAATAAAAAATGAATTACGACAGAACGTGTGACACATGCAGATACCACGGCAGCAGAGGGGTCTGTGTGTGCCCGAAGAGTGAAGAGTTCAGAGATGTTACAGTGAACACATACTGCTGTGGACAATACGAAAGAAGCTGGAAAAAAGCCATGGTTGAGGCGTTCATGAAAGGGGCGAGAAGATGAAGGATGAAAGCAGCTGAGAAGAACGCCAAACGGCGGGCACATTATAACCATCTGGAGCGTGCAGTGGATGCTGAGGCGGCTAAACGGTTCCAGGAGCAGACGGCTTTATGAACATACCGGACGGAATCGAAGAAGAGCTTCCGTTCGATTAGGAGACA
>NZ_JAJEQE010000101.1 GCF_020687205.1 Hominisplanchenecus faecis | reverse complement strand
CACAAGCAAGGCAGGACGGGACGGCGACGTGCGAAGCGAAAGGCGACGGCACGGACTAGCCGTTGCTGGTGTGGCGTTAGCCACGCCAGCAGGTAAAACCCCTCGGTATCTAACAGAGGGGTACGTTTGCAAATAGACAATAGACAAAAAACATAGGAAACATAAGGCTTCTGGCATGATTTCCTAGCAAAAATCGGTTGTGAAGTCGCCTTAAAAAACTTCACACTTGACAGATTGGGGGTATGGTTCTGAATGAAGAACAATGGATAAAAGAATTACGGGAGAAACGGGTTGCTTACGGTATCTCGCAAGGCAGGCTGGCGGTGGCTTCTGGTATCACAAGGGAATATCTCAACAAGATAGAAAGCGGAAAAATGAAGCCGTCAAAGGAACTTCTGGAAACTTTGCATAAAGAACTGGCAAGGTTCAATCCAGAAGCACCGCTTACTATGCTGTTTGATTATGTGAAAATTCGTTTTCCCACGCTGGATATACAGCACATCATCAAAGACATATTAAAACTGAATATCAATTATATGCTCCATGAAGATTACGGACATTACAGCTATACGGAGCATTATTCTTTAGGGGACATCTTTATCTATACGTCGGCTGACGAAGAAAAAGGTGTCCTTTTAGAGTTAAAGGGGCGTGGTTGCAGGCAGTTTGAAAGTTACCTGCTGGCACAACAAAGAAGCTGGTATGACTTTCTCATGGATGCACTCGTAGACGGTGGCGTGATGAAGCGTATCGACCTTGCTATCAACGACCATACGGGCATTTTGGATATTCCAGAGCTTGCAGAAAAATGCAGAAAACGGGAATATATCGGAAAATCCAGAAGTTATAAGTTTTACCAGTCGGGCGAGCTTATTAAGCACAGAGAGGACGACAGAGAATATATGGGACATACCCTTTATCTTGGTTCGCTGAAATCAGATGTGTATTTCTGTATCTATGAAAAGGACTATGAGCAGTATGTCAAGTTAGGGACACCGCTTGAAGAAGCCGACATTATCAATCGTTTTGAGATACGGCTTAGAAATGAACGAGCCTATTATGCAGTACGAGATTTGCTGACCTATTATGACGCAGAGCAGACCGCCTTTTCTATCATCAACCAGTATGTGAGGTTTGTTGATGAAGAACCAGACAAGCGAAAAAATGACTGGAAACTCAATGAACGCTGGGCTTGGTTTATCGGCGATAACAGACAGAGCTTGAAGCTGACGACAAAGCCAGAGCCTTACACCTTAGACCGTACATTGCGGTGGGTACAACGGCAGGTAGCACCGACCTTGAAAATGCTGAAAAAGATTGATAAAGGAAACGGTACAGACTACATGGAAACAATCGAACAGCAGGCAAAGCTCACAGAAAAGCATGAAATGATAATCAAACA
>NZ_JAJEQE010000100.1 GCF_020687205.1 Hominisplanchenecus faecis | reverse complement strand
GACGGTGTGAAATTTTTTCTGTAAATTTAGATCTTCTATGATAATTATGGCGGCTTAACAGCGGTTTCTGCGGTTAAGCCGTTGTCTATTTAATAGCAAAAATAATCTGGCATGTCAAGAGCACCCAGAAAAATCTGGGTGTATATTTATTCCCGGCATTCCACTTTGGATTGTTATATCACCATCCGGTCAGGGTACATGATTTCCAGCTCACCACGTACTCTCCCCCAATTGCGGATCGGCATTGTCCATTTTTTTGCAATCTCAAAAGTGCCCAGATATAATGCTTTCATCAGTGACTGGGAACTCGGGAATACGCTTCTCTGCTTGTTTAGTCTACGATAGCATGAATTCAGTGATTCAATGGCATTCGTAGTATAAAAGGCAGTACGGACATCCTTGGAAAATTTGAAGATGGGGGAGACTGCATCCCAGTTATCATGCCAGCGGTTCATGGCACTTGGGTATTGTCCGGACCATTTCTTTGTTACAGTTTCCAGCTGCTTTCTGGCAGTTTCTTCGCTCGCTGCGGTATAAATTGTTTTCAGATCTTTCGCAAAAGTTTTCATATCCTTGTTTGCGACATATTTAAGGGTATTTCTTACCATATGCACAATGCATCTCTGCTGTTCTGTTTTAGGAAATGCAGTAGAGATCGCATCTTTAATCCCAGTCAATCCATCAGAACAGAGAATGAGGATATCCTGAACTCCACGATTCTTTAAACTATTCAGCACAGACAGCCAATATTTACTGCTTTCATTTTCTCCAACAACAATGCTTAGAACTTCTTTCTTTCCATCTTCATTAATCCCAAGGACAACATATGCGGCAAGCTTTCTGATCACACCGTCATCCCGCACAGAAAAGTGCACAGCATCAATAAAAACAATTGGATACACAGGTGATAATGGACGATTTTGCCATTCCTCAATTCGCGGCAGAAGCTTATCTGTGATATCAGATATCATACCCTCACTGACTTCAAATCCATAGATATCCTCTATAGTCTCTGAAATCTGCCTGGTAGTCATTCCCTTTGCATACATGGCAATGATCTTGTCATCAATCGAAGAAATGTCTTTCTGACGCTTAGGAAGTACCTGCGGTTCAAAGGAGCTTTGACGATCCTGCGGAACATCCACTTCAAATTCACCATATTTACTCCGAACAGTCTTAGACTTTTTACCATTACGGTAATTAGGCTCACCGGATCTTTCGTAACGATCATAGCCAAGATGATTATCCATTTCTGTTTCAAGCATATCTTGAATTGTTCCGGAAAGAAGATCTTTTAATGCATCCTGAATATCCTCCGCAGATTGGATATCATACTCCTGGAGTAATCCTTGAATAAGATTTCTCTTTCCTTCCGTCATTGGTTTTGGTTTGTAAACTTCTTTCTTTCTGTTTGCCATAATAAAAGGCCTCCTATGATTTTAATATTTTATCATAGAAGACCTTTGTTGTGTTGAATTTACAGAGTTTTTTTCACAGGCTC